>CAZYPN010000006.1:0-189367 GCA_964649085.1 uncultured Burkholderiales bacterium
CGAGGCCGACTGGTCCGACTCCTTTATTTCGTGAGCGAAAGTGTGCCCCAGGCCAGTAAGCCACTCGCTGCTCGGGTTTGAGCGCCTTCAATTCGGGAGGGAGTTGCTCTTCCTTGATTTTCTCCACGTCCACCTTGCCTTCTTTGCGAGCGTCCACCAGATCCCACTCGCCATTGCTGTAGTTGCTGGTTCCCTTGGTGGCAGCGCGATTGACGGCCACGCTGGGAGCCTCGGAAGCTGCCGCTTCGTCGGCGGCCTTCTGGCGCTGGGCACCCACACCGCCGGACGGTCCGTACTGCACATAGGTCTTGTTGATATCGCTGCCCAGCTTCTGCAACTCGTCGTCATAGGGGGTGGGAATATCGGCCACTTTCTGATCCTGATCGATCACCAGGAAGCGTCCGGCCGACAGCCTGGCTCCCTCTTCCCAGAAGGTTCGGCTGCCCTCCTTGCGATCGCCACAGAAAATGGTGTTCACCAGCACGCCCTTCTGACGCGCCGCAGCGCAGGCCTCGCGATAGTCCACCGATCCTTGATTGAAAGGCTCATTGCCGGCGATAAAAATCGCCTGCATGTCTTGAGAGTTCTTGCTCCACTCCAACTCCTTCAGGCTGGATTGAATGACGGCGCCACAATATTCCGACCCGCCATTGGTTTTCAGGCTGAAAAGCGCCTCGGACACGCGGTCGAGATCGCCCGTAAAGTGAAGCACCCGCCGAACATAGTGCTGCTTCTCGGCAAGACCATCGTTGCCATATTCGTAGAGGGCCACCTCGAGACGAGGCGTCTTGCCCCCCACTTCGGCTTTGCTCAACTCGTTGACGATCTTCCACAACTGGTTCTTGGCCTGCCCGATCAGGCCGTCCATGCTGTTGCTGGTATCCAGCAGGATGGCCACCTTCACCCTGGGCCCGGCGGGCTTGTCCGGCTTGGCCTTGGCTCCCACCCCTCCGTGCACCAATCCTAAGGCCAGCAGGCCGGCCATCAACGTCTTCTTCATCGCAGTACCCTCCAGGCTTGATTACCTGGGGTCTGGTCGCCGCGCCCCTGAAATTATTCCAGTCCCGCCTCAGTTGTAACAAAACCTCACTTGGGAAGGGGCCATCGCCCTGGCACACTCATGGGGATGCAAGTAGCCGCCCTACCTTCTCATCGCCCTCTGCCACTTTCCCAGGCTGGAAAGTCGCCCGAAGCGCCCAAGCAGGCCTACGATCCTCAGAACTTCGTTGACGCCTGGGAGGCTTCACGCCAGGAACCACCTCACCTGAGGGGCGTGGTCTACCGCCAGTCGGCCGACGGATCGGTGGAAGTGCTGAAGTACTCGGGACAGACCACCGACAGTCTGCCTCCTGACATTCCCGAATCGGCGGTCAAAGACGGTCGCGTGGTGATCTATGTCGACGGCATCCACCAGGACTGGGGCGAACAGCAACGCCAGATCCGCCACTTTCTGCACGGGCGTAGCGAAGTCGGCGCCGATGTTGGCCAGGACGTCATCGGCATTCACGAAGGCTCGGGCCCTTCGGGCTTCAAAGATGGTGTGCGCATCGCCAAAGTGTTAAGCATGCTGAAGCTGGTGCAAACCGGAATGGTCCCACTGCAGTGGGCCCAGAAGAAAGTCTACACCATCGACCCCGCGGTCAAGTCGGTGCACGACCAGCTCAAGCAATCCTTGCTGGCCGACCGCAAGGTGCAGCTCATGACCCACAGCGGGGGCGGGGCTGAAACCGCCATGGCCCTGACGCTGCTCAAGAAACAGGGGTTCGGAGAAAAGATCGCCGAGAATGTGCGTCTGCTCTCTCTGGCCTCGGCAGCCTCGCTGAAAGACTTTACCCGGGCAGGGGTCAAAGCCGAGAACATCTACTATACCGGCAGCAAGCGCGATCCGGTGCATTACATGTTCCGCCACTTCATCCACCCCTTTGCCCCCCTCTCCACCGCCCTATTTGCGGCCAATGCCGCTCGTTATCTCTGGGGGCTGGCGACCAGTTCCGACCCGAACGGGCTGGCGGTGCACTCGCCCGACTATATTTTCGCCCACAACCATCCCCGCATCCAGTCCTTCCTTGATGGAGGTCCCGGCGGCGTCCATCGCCTGCCCTGAGAGGGAGCCAGCAGGGGGACAAGAAAGGGCCCGTAGATTCGATTTGAAGGAGTTCTTATGGCCACCACCCCTGTTCTGATGCCCCAGATGGGCGAAAGTATCGCCGAAGGCACAATCGTCACCTGGCTCAAGAAGCCCGGCGACCGGGTGGAGAAGGACGAGCCGCTTTTTGAGATTTCCACCGATAAGGTAGACGCCGAAATCCCCTCGCCGGCTTCCGGCTTTCTGCTGGAAACGCTCTTTGGGCCCGGGGAAACCGTGGAGGTCAACAAAGTCGTGGCCCACATCGGCGCCCAGGCAGGCGCCAGCGCCGCTCCCCCAGCTCCCCAGGCCACCACGCAACCCGCCTCCAGTCCCTCCGCGGAAACCGTCCCCACCCCAACCGCTCCATCCGCCCTGACCTCGCTGTCTGCCACGGCCAGTGTTGAGGAGTTGCGTCGCGTTCGCTCGTCGCCCGTGGTGCGCAAGATGGCTCGCGAGCACGGGGTTCAACTGTCGTCCCTGCAGGGCAGCGGCATCTCGGGCAGGGTCACCAAGCAGGACCTGCTGGACTTTCTGGCCCGCCCCACCCCGGCGGTGGCAGCCCAGCCCACCGTGGCCCGACCCACAACACCCGACAAATTTCGCTACCAGCCCCAGCCCGGCGACCGCCTGGAGCCCTTTTCTCCCATGCGATCGGCAATTTCCGAGCACATGGTGGTATCGCGTGAGACCTCGGTTCACGTCTGCACCGTGTTCGAAGTCGACATGACCCACGTGGTCAAACTGCGCCAGCGATTCAAGGCCAGCTATGCCGAACGCGGACTGAAGCTCACGGTGACCGCCTTTCTGATGCGAGCCGTGGTGGAGGGCCTGAACAAGTTTCCCATTCTGAACTCCTCGATTGTCGACCAGCAAATTTGCTACAAATCCTCCGTCAATCTGGGCATGGCTGTGGCCCTCGACTGGGGCCTGCTGGTTCCGGTCATCAAACGCGCCGACGAACTGTCGATGGCCGGCTTGGCCCGCCAGGTAAGCGACCTGGCCGAAAGGGCCCGCGCCAAGAAACTGGCCCCCGATGACGTTCAGGGCGGCACCTTCACGCTGACCAATCCGGGCATCTTTGGCAGCCTGTATGGCACCCCCATCATCAATCAGCCCCAGGTAGCCATCCTGGGTTCGGGGACGATCACCAAGCGCCCCGTGGTCACCGAGGAAGACGCCATCGCCATCCGCCACATGATGTACCTGGCGCTGTCGTTCGACCATCGGGTGATCGATGGGGCCACCGCCGATCAGTTCATGGCCTGCATCAAGAAGTTCCTTCAGGAATTCCCGGAGAGCCTGCTCTGATCCCCTGCACCCTCCGCTGTTGGGAGTGCCTCGACTACGCTGAAGCCGAAGAACTTCAACAGCAGCTGGTTCGCCAGCGGCAGAAGGGCGAGATTCCCGATCACCTGCTGCTGCTCGAGCATCCGCCGGTCATTACCCTGGGACGGGCCTCTCGAACCGACTATCTCAAGTCCAGCCCCGAGCAGCTGCGCCAGAGCGGCATTGGGCTGGCCCGCTGCGGTCGCGGAGGCGAGGTTACCTATCACGGGCCCGGGCAACTGATCGCCTATCCTATTCTAGAACTGGAAGAGGGTCGACGCGATTTGCACCGCTACCTGCGCGACCTGGAGGAAGTGGCCATCCGAACCTGTGCCGACTGGGACGTCGTTGTGGAGCGCCGCCAGGGGCTTACCGGTTTGTGGTGGGGCCTGCACAAGCTGGCCTCGATCGGCGTACGCGCCAGCCGCTGGGTGACCTCGCACGGGCTGGCCCTGAACTACGCCAGCGACCTTGCGGGTTTCGAGCATATCGTGCCCTGCGGCCTGAGCGGCGTGGAAATGATTAGCCTGCACCAGATCCTGGGAAAGATCCCTGGGCGAAAAGAGCTGGAAGAGCGGTTTTGCCACCACTTCAGCCAGGTCTTTGCCCGTCAACTGCACTCATTGGAGCCCCATCGGTATGCTGTCTCAGAGCACGTCCAACAAAAACTACCTACCCTTGAGAGTGGTGGGGGTGGAAAGTTCTGAGCTGGCCATTCCCCGTGATCCGGAGTGGAAGGACCAGCCTCAACGACCCGACTGGCTGAGAATCAGGCTGCAAACCACCGAGAGCTTCGCCAAGATCAAGAATATGATGGGCCAGCTCAAGCTGCACACCGTGTGCCAGGAAGCCCGCTGCCCTAACATCTACGAGTGCTGGAGTGAAGGCACGGCCACCTTCATGGTGATGGGCGACACCTGCACGCGAGCCTGCGGCTTTTGCAACGTAAAAACAGGCCGCCCGGAAGCCCTCGACGAGGAGGAACCCGAACACGTCGCCGAGGCCGTGGCCAGTATGGGTCTGGAGCACGCCGTAATCACCTCGGTCAACCGTGACGAACTGGCCGACGGCGGAGCGAGCCACATCGCTCGCACCATCGAGGCGGTCCGGCGCCGCAACCCGCAAACCAAGATCGAAGTGCTGATCCCCGACTTTCAAGGAGACGAACAGGCCCTTCACACGGTACTGGCTGCCCGCCCTGATGTGCTCAACCACAATACCGAAACCGTTCCCCGGCTCTATTGGAGGGTGCGCAACCGGGCCGAATACCCCCGCACCCTGGAGCTTCTGGCCCGGGCCCACGCCTATCGCCAGGCCCACGCTTCGGGAATGCTCACCAAGTCGGGCATCATGCTGGGGCTGGGCGAGAGCTCCCAAGAGGTCGAGCAGACCATCCGCGACATCCGAGCCCAGGGAACCGACATTCTCACCATCGGCCAGTACATGCGCCCAACCATGAAACATCTGCCTGTGGAACGATATTGGACCCCTCAAGAGTTTGATCAACTGAGGGAGTTCGCACTTGAGCTCGGCTACCGCTTCGTAGAATCGGGCCCGCTGGTGCGCAGCTCTTACCACGCCAAGAGGCACCGAATAGGAGCCCAGGGCAGTACAGGGGTTCCGGTTGAGCAGTAACAATTCATTAACCTCACCGACCAGCGGCAGCTGTATGGTGGGGTTGGGAAAGTAGAAAAACTTCCCCACACATCCGCAACGCAACCCTCCCCGAGAGAGGAGGGGGCTACGGGCCGCGGCTCGCCGTGACCTGAGAAGAGAGGTCTCAATGTTCCGAGTAGGCAGTAAAGTTATCCATTCGCTGCATGGTCTGGGGGTCGTGGAGTCGATCGAGGAGAAAGAAATCCTCGGCAATGTCACTCGTTTCGCCGTCCTGGCGTTCGAAAGACTGCAAATCATGGCCAATGTCGACCAGAAGAACTGCATGGTTCGCCCTCTGATTGAGGCCAGCCAGGTCACTGCCGTATTGGACTTCCTGAAGTCCTGCAGCTGCGACCTGCCCACCAACTATACCAAGCGTTACAATTTGAACCTGGAAAAGATGAAGAGCGGGGACATCTTCCAAACCTGTGAAGTGATCAAGTCGCTCAGCGTTCTGGCTCGTTCCAAGAAGCTGGGTCACAAAGATCAGTCGATGCTGGAAAAAGCTCGCAAGGTCCTGGCCCAAGAGCTCAGCTACGTGACCGATTGCGACGTGCTCAACATGGAGAACGTCATCGACCAGACTTGCGGTCTTAGCGACGCAACTCTCGTCACGGCCTGAACTTCGACCTCGACTTTGTAGAAAGCCGGTCTTCGGACCGGCTTTTTTCTATGTTGACTACATGCGGGGCAGACCGACACCCGGCGCGGGGCGCTCTCCCAAGACCTCGTGGCGAAAGCGAAAAAGCTCGGCCGGTCGTCCTACCGAGCGCGTCTGCCGTCCGGTGCCCTCGACCAGACCGCCCTGCTCGACGAGGCGCCGGAAGTTTTGCTTGTGCACCGCCACCCCGGCCAGTGCCTCGGCGGCCTTCTGCAACTGAAGCAGCGTGAATTCCTCGGGAAGCAACTCGAAAATCACGGGTCGATAGCGCAATTTTCCCCGTACCCTGGCCAGCGCGGTGGCCAGCATTCGGCGATGATCAAGCGCCATGGGCAGGCCCAACCAGGGGGTGAGATCCGGTTGCGACTCCTGCACAAGGCCTGCCTCATAGAGAAGCTCGTAGCGCTCTAAAACCCGGTTACCCGACCAGGCACCCGCTTCGATGCCGAAGGTCATCTGATACCGCAAACGGCGCTGACCATCACCACCTCTGAGCCAGGGGGCCAGACCCTGGGCGATTCGAGACATCAACTCTCGCGGTTCTCCGCTGCGCCAATCCTCCCAGGGAAGGAAGTCATAGACATTGCGCCAGACCGCGGGAATGCTGGGGGGGATGGCGGCCTCGCGCACCAGGGCCAGATAGGCGATGGACAGCACCCGCACCCCGGCCACCGACTCGCGGGGGTCCCGGAAACGGTCGCCGAAAGAATACAGCTGCTCGACGTAGCCCAGCTCCAGACCGGTTTGTTGACGCACCCAGCGCCGCAGAGCCAGCTCCAGGGTGCGATCCCCCTCTGCATCGAGGTCGCCGAAAGGAAGGGCTGCCACGGTGTCTGACGAGGCCTGCTGAACCGCCTGAGCCAGATCGGACCAATCGACCGTCAACACCCTGGGCGTATCCTGAGTAACGGCCACAATCACGGCATTGAGGCCGACCCGAACCTGCATCAGGGCGTGGTCTGCACCTGGATTCGCCGATTCTCCTGGTCGTGGATGACCTTAACCTGGTAGGTGCTCTCCCCTGGTTTGACAGGCAACTCAACGGGCACGGATGAAGGCGCGGCAAAGCGCTCGTAGGGCAGGCGCAAGCCATTGATCTCAATGCGATAGGGCATCTGCTGCTCCTCAGGGGGAATCCCATTGCGCAACTTGGGGGCGGCGAAACAAGCGCCCAGGGTTCCGTCGTAGCTGACAGCCTCAATCTTGAGCATCAGCAGGTTTCTGCCCTTGATAGGAACCCGGATCAACTCGGCTTCCTGCCCCCCCTTCACCACTTCGCTGGTATAGAGGGTTTGCTGGTCGGCGCCCACCTCGAACTTACAACGTCGACTGCTCGACTGCGTTTTGGTGTAACCGATATAGGACTCGAAGGTCTCCCACTTGCCGTCGATCTTATAGACGATCAGAGCAGCACCGGGACTGCCGATCCCTTGCAGGCTGGTTTGATACGACTGCTTGCCGATGGAAACGCTGCTAAAGTCCCAAACCATCCCTTCTACACCCTCGCGCTGCAAGGCCACCAGCAGAACCGCCTCGGGGGCACACCAGGCCAGGCCAGCGACCAGAGGAACACACAACAGTTGAATCCATTTCCGCATCTCGAGCCCTTCGTTGAGGCGGTAGCATACCCTGTTATTTCTTTTGCTGCCGCTCCAACCAGCGACTCAGCGCCACTCGCTGGCGCTCCAGACTGGCCCCCGGAAGAACCCCGGTGGCCCGCGTGATTCGCTCGAGGTCGTTGACGAGGCGCGACAGCAACTTGCGGTCCAGCCCGGCGCGCGGGGAATCGCCGGGCTCGCGAAACACGTCCAAGGAATAGCCGTCGCTAAAATGGTCGAGATACAAACCGGCCCGACCCTGTTTCACAATGCTGTCGGCGGCCGCAGCGTTGCCATATCGCAGATAGAGGGAAAGGCTCTGGTCGGGCCGGGAATGCAGACGGAACAACACCACCCGACAGTGGGCAGCAATACCGTCCTGATTGGCGCGCAAGGCCAGGTTGAGAGCGCTGCGGTAGTGCTGCAACGCCTTCTTGAGCGCCCCTCCCGAGCGATAGGCCTCGGCCCGCGCCCAGTGATACCAGGTCAGGCCGATAGCATAATCCTGTTCGCGCTTCAACTCGAGCGAGGAGCGCAGAAAGCGCATTCCTTCCGGAAGTCGCTTGCTGCGCACGGCCAGCCAACCCAATCGATAGAGAATATCGCTCTGCTGGCGACGATTTCCAATCTGTCCATAGCTTTCTTCGGCCTGACGATAGAACGTCGAGGCTTCCTGAAACTGCTGCTGTTGCTCGGTGGAATTGGCCATCTGCAAAGCGATATGACTGGAGAGATCGTTGTGGCTGGCCGCACCTTCCGCCAGGGCCTTGCGACAATAGCGCAGGGCATCCCCGAATTGACCCAGGTCGTGCAGCACGGAAGCGCTGTTGAACAGGGCTGCCACGTGATTATAGTTGTGCTTGAGCTTCTTGTAGCGCTGGGCCGCGTCTTTAAAAAACTTCAAGGACTCTTCTTTGCGCCCAGCCCGGTCGAGCATGATACCCAGCTCCATGCGCAGCTCGGCACTGCGCGTGGGGTTGGCCAGTTTGCCGCGCAGCCGGCGCAGGTGATGCAGGAGCAACTCCAGAGCCTCGTTACGCCGACCCACCGACTCCAACCAGCGGGCCCACTTACGCATCCAGCGGTAGGTGAGATCGGGCCAGTTCTCAGCCAGGGCTCCGGCCAGCTCCAATACCTCGCGGGCACAACCCCGCTGACCTCGCGACTGATGCAGGTCGAAGTGAGCCAGCAGCGCCGTAAACGCTTCTTCGCGAGTCTTATCGTCGAGCTCGCCGGGGAAACCAGGAAAGGGGGCCCGCTGCCCCAGGGACACCTGCTTACGCAACCAGTCCATAGGCGACTTATACGACACTCTGCTCGAGGCGCCTACTGAGTCCAAGCAAGGATTTATGAGTTGGCTGGCGCAGAGAATGTTACCCTGGGGTCGGGAGACAACATTGTCAGTGCAAAAAAAGCGACAAGCAATGGCGCTAATCACGGTGCTCAGCCTGAGCTCGCTCCTGCTGTTGCTTGGATTAACCTTTCTGAGCTTCATCGAAACCGACTATCATTTTTCGGCCCAACAAGACCGACGGCAACAGGTGCTGTATCTGGCCCAAGCGGGCCTGGAATATCAGCGCAGTCGAACCGACTTGCTGGCTCCTCAACCCGGCGCCCCTCGCACTGTGACGAAGTTTTTGCCCGAATCCAGCCCCACCCACGGCTTCGAAATTACGGTTGAAAGTAATGGCACGGTGATTTCTCGCGGATTCATCCGCAACGGATTTCGAGAACTGGCCAGCCTGCGCCTCATTCTCGACCCCGGCCAACCGGTGGCCAGCGCCCGAGCCGCGCCGTGAGAGTCCGGGGAATCACGCTGGCCGAATTGTTGATCAGCTCATCGCTCTTTCTGCTAGCTCTTCTCGTCTGCGGCGAACTGGCACTGGTCGGAGTTCGCTCGCGCAACCAGACGATGGACCGCAACAGTGAAATCCGCCAATGGGTTACCGCTTTTCAATCTTTTCAGCGCGAGCTCAGGCTGGGGCGAACTCTCTACTCTCCCGATCTGAGCGATCTGTCTGAAAAACGCCCCGGCATCGACGCACCGGCGCTGGTTGTGGCCACCTCGGATGCCTCGGGCCAGCCCCGCGTCAGTGGCTGGCTGATGGACGGCCAGCAACTGGTGCATGTCCTGTATCGCAATGACTACGATCCGGCTCGGCCGTCCACCCAGCAACCGATGATGGGAAGCGTTCCTCAGCGAATCCCCGGAGTGGTCGCTCTAAAGGTGCGCCGCCTCCCCCCGGGCGACCACTATGGCGGCCGCCTGCTGAGGCTCGAGTTGGAGCCCCTGCCCCCGCACAACCAGAGGTTGGCAACGGTGGTGGAGACCGGTTACTGATGCCTGTCTTTCTTTATCGTGCCATGGACTCAAGCCAGAGAAGCCAGCTGGGCAGGGTGTGGGGGCTGGACCAGCAGCACGCGCGCCAGCAGCTGGAACGCCTGGGTTTTCAGCACATCTTTCTGAAGCCCGGCCCCCTGTGGGACAGCTGGTGGGAGTCGGCCCGCCCGCCTTCGGCCTGGGAGCGAGTGATGGTGTGTCGTCAACTGGCGCTGCTCCTCAAAAGCGGTGTGCCCATCAGTCGGGCCCTCGACATCTTGCTGCGTCAGCCCCTCGACCGCCGTCTGTACCGAGCCTACCAACGCTGCCAGCAAGAGGTTCACGAGGGCCAGCCCCTTTCCCAGGCCATGCAGCACAGTCCCGACCAGTTCAACGGCCTGCTGGTGGGGCTGGTGCAGGTGGGCGAGAGCACCGGGCAACTGGCCGAGAACCTTCAACAGGCAGCCGAACACATGGAGAAAGAGCTGATGTTGCGCAAGAAGGTTGAGGCCGCCCTCACCTACCCGCTGATCGTCAGCGCCATGTCGTTGACCGTGGCCTATCTCATTGTGCAGCATATCCTTCCCCGATTTATCAACGGGCTCTTTGCCAGCGGGGGCCTGACGCTGCCGTGGTACACTCGACTGCTGGTGGGACTGACCGAAGCCTTACAGCAACCCCATATCTGGGGAGGCGGCCTGCTCGTGGGGTTGACGCTGTTGGCGCTGGGTTACCAGTATTTTCGCACCGAGGCTGGCCTGCTGGTTCTCTATGAATCCTTGCTCCGATGGCGCTTCACCCGCTCCTTTTTCGGCCGCGTGTTGGCCCTGCGTCTGTCGCGGCTGCTCTCTACGGCGCTGGGGGCAGGACTCTCGGCGCTGGCCGCTTTAGAACTTACCGCCGAGGCCTGCGCCAACCCGTATCTGGCACAGTATCTGCGCACGGCCGCCGAGGACCTGCAAGATGGTAACCCCATCTCTCAGTGTTTTCGAGCCATCCCTTTCTTGCCGCCCTGTTTTCACGGATTTGTCGACCTGGGCGAACAAACCGCCAAACTACCCGACGCCTTGAGTCGCAGCAGTCAAATGCTGGAACTGGAGATCGACGAAGTCATCGTCACCTTTACCCAAATGCTGGAACCACTGCTGGTGGGCGCTCTGGGGCTGTTTGTCGGCTTCGTCCTGGTCTCGCTCTTTGTGCCGCTGTATCAGGTGCTCGGAGCCGTGGCGTGAGCTGGCCCATTTTGCTGGCCGGAATGGCCGTGGGCGTGGGGCTGCTCGGACGCCCCCTGGCCCCCTCACTCGACTCGGCCAGTCTGGTGTTCCTGTTGTCCGGGCTGGTTCTCGAGGGGCTGGCTCCGGCGCTGCCTCGCTTTGGCTTTGTTTCAGCCGCCAGCGGCCTGTGGTTGGCGCTGGCCCTGCAGGGTGCCGACCACTGCTGGCTGGCTGCCTTTGGGGCCCTGGGAGCCGCCTTGATCCGCGGCCTGCGCAGCCAGCAAAAGGGCGCCCTGTTACTGCTGGAATCCCTGGCCGAAATCCAGCCCCTCTGGCTGGCGCTGGGGCTGGCCCAGGGGGCTCTGGGACGACTCTGGTTGGCCCCCTTCCTCTGGTGGCTGCTCTGGCATTTCCAGCCCGCCTACCTGGCCACCAGTTTGCCTCGCGAGGTGGCCCGCGACTGGTCCCTGTATCGAGCCCGACTGGGCCCTATCGGCCTGGGCCTGGCCCTGGCTGCCAGCTTCAGCGCCTGGCTTCCCCCGCTGCCCATGCTGCGTCTTGGGCAGGCCTTGCTGATGCAGTGCCTGGTGTCGGCCACGGGTGCCGTGGTGAAGGGGGTCGATTCCAGCCAGCACGAGATCGGGCAGCGCCAGCGCGAGCGAGGGCTGCGCCAGCAGCAGGTGGGCCTGGAGCAACTCGAGCAGGGGCTGCAGGCTACGGGGGCTGCCCAACAGCGCACCCAGGCCGAACTGGAAGTACGCCTGGAGACCTATCAGATGGTCGAGGAGATGCTGGCCACCATTCCCCAACGTCCGGTATTTCAGGCCGTGGCCGACATGGTGGTGGCTCGCATCCAGCAACGCTTTCGCGTTCACAACGTGGTGTTGTTCTGGAAGCGCGAGGGACTGGTTCCGGTTGCCTGGCTCAGTCCCCACAACGAGCGTTTGGAAACGGCCAGCCTGACACAAAGCGGTGAACCCGCAGCTGAGGAAGCGCTGCGAACCCAACAACTGCAGCTCGGCACCCCCAGCGGTCTGGGTCAGCGCATTTTTCCCGAAGACCGCTGGACCGTGGGAGTTCCGCTGGGTCAGCGCGGCAGTCTTTATCTAGGACATGCTCAGGAACGCAGGTTAAGCCCTGAAGATCGGCACTTCCTCCAGGTGCTCTCAAGGCACTCGGTGCTGGCCCTCGAGGCCGCTGGCTGGTATCAAACCCTGCAAGAGGCCCTGCGGGGGGAGGCGGCGGCGGCGGCCAAGAACGAAGCCCTGGTGCAACGCCTGGCCCTGGTGATCGACGGAGTTACCCAGCTGATACGACTGCGTGAGCCTCAGGCCATGCTCGAAAGCGCCGCCCAAATACTCAAACCCCTGGTCGAACACGAGGCTTTTTATGCCTGCAGTGGCAACCACCAGATACGCCAGGGGTCTCCCCCGGGGGACGTCGAGGCCCTGGCCCAAAAAGTGGCCGAGCAGGGCCTGCCCCTGCTCCTCGAGCAGCCGGCTCGATTGGCCGTGCCGCTGCTTTCCGAGCGGGGCTGCCTGGGGGGTATCGTCCTGGCTCGCAGCCTGGGCCGCTTCAGTCGGGCCGACCAGGACATTCTGGCCGTGCTGTCCTACCAGCTGGGCTCGGCTCTGGTTACCGCTCAGCTGTACGCCGAGCTGAAGACCACCCATCAAGCGCTGCGCGATTCTCAGGCCCAACTGGTTCAGTCGAGCAAAATGGCGGCCGTAGGCCAGCTGGCCGGAGGCGTTGCCCACGAACTCAACACCCCGCTCGGTGCCGTGGCCCTGGCTATCGAGGCCGCTCAAATGAGCCTGACCACCAAGCCCGATCGCGCTCAGGCCAGGCTGGAACGCGCTGGCAAGGCCGTTCAGCAGATGAAAGAAATCGTTTCCAAGTTGCTGTTCTACTCGCGAGACGCTCGCAGCGGATGGAGAGAAACCGATCTGAACGCGGTTCTCGACGACACCCTCCAGCTGGTGGGTCATCAACTGCGCATCGACGGCATCGAGGTGCTCTGCCAATACGGGGAACTTCCGGCCATTACCGGCAATCCCAACGAACTGCAACAAGTCTTTACCAACCTCATTCTCAACGCCCGCGACGCCATGCTCAGCCCGGGGGCCACGGGCAAACAACTGCTGATTTCCACGGGACGCTGGGAGGGCGGAGTGTGGGGCAGGGTTCAAGATCAGGGATGCGGCATGGACGAACAGGTGAAAGAGCGCATCTTCGAGCCCTTTTTCACCACCAAGGAGGTGGGGAAAGGCACCGGGCTGGGCCTCTCGGTGACCTCGCAGCTGGTCGCCCAGCATCAGGGAACGGTCCAGGTGGATTCGCGCCCCGGGGTGGGAACCCGCTTTGAAGTGCGCCTGCCTCTCTCGGCCAGCCCCGAGGAACCCGCCTCGTGAGGATCCTGGTGCTCGAAGATGACGAGAATCTCCGCGAATTGCTCTGTGAAACCCTGAGCGACGAAGGTTACCAGGTATGTGGAGCCGCCAATGGCCTGAGCGCTCTCGAAGCGGTGCGTCAATCCACTTTTGAGCTGCTGCTGCTCGATGTTCGCATGGAGGGAATGACCGGCCTGGAGACTTTTGCCAGCATGCGCCAGCGCGGGTTGGAGCTGGCCTGTCTGGTGATTACGGGCTACGCCACCGAAGAAGATTCTATCCGGGCGATCCGCCTGGGAGTCGGCGACTATCTGCGCAAGCCTTTCGAAATGCACGAGTTGCTAATGAGGGTCGAGCGTCTGGCCGCTCTCCACCAGCACCGGTCCGAAGCCCGCCAGCGCGAGTCAAAACTGCGTGAACTCCTGACCTGGCTCGGGTCCCAACTCTTTTCCGAGGAAGCCCTGAACAAGGCTCGGCGTGTTCAGCAAATCGCCACCGCCCTGCAACTGCAAAGCGGGCAGAGTGCCGAACTGGAACTGGCCGCGGCCTTTCTGGCAGGCGGCCTGAACCGCCCCCTCAACGGGGGCCCGGCCCATCTGATCGAAGCCCTCGAACTCTGGCAAGAGCGCTGGGACGGACGGGGCCCAGGCGGGCTGGCCGGAGAAGAAATCCCTCTGGGTGCCCGCATTCTGGCGCTGGCCTTCTGTGCCCCAGAGGAGCGAAAGTCGGGGTGGGTGGATCCTCACTTACTTTTCGCCCTTGACCTGATCACCGATGAAGATCAGCAGCGACACTACCGAGCGCTGCTGGAGGTGGCCCGTGGCCTGCTGCAACTGGGCCGCCATCAGGAGGCACTGGCCCTGCTGGAGCAAGCCTCGGAAAAGACCGAGGGTCCTCAACGCGCGGAGGCCCAACTGTTACTGGCCGGACTGGAGGCCAGGCCCTTGAGGCTGAGCAGGCTGAAAAACCTTTTGAGCGAGGCCGAACAGTGGGGGCCTTCGGCTCTGGCCGAGGTGCAGTTACAGGCGGCTTCACTGCTGATGGAAAGCGACCGCGACCAGGCGGTTCATTGGCTAAGACAGGCCGCTCCGGTGCTGAGGGGCGACTCCAAGGCGCTCTGTCAATTGGCCCTCTGGGTAAGCAGCCAGGCACCTCCTCACTGGTCTCCGGTGGAATCATTGAACCGTTTGCTGGAGCCCGCCTCAGAGAACCGGCTGCTGGGTGCTTTGGGCTGGCTGGGCCCCCCTTTACTGAATGAAGGTCTCCGCCAACCCGAAGAAAGAACGTTCGAGAAAGCCTGGCGGCAGTGCGCCGGGGCGCTGGTTCCGGCCCTGGCCCGATTGACGGCCGAGCAGCGAGCCAACCTGTTTCAACGAACCCAAAGCAGCCCCCACGGCACCCCGTCAAGCTGGCTGCAGGTGCTGGCCCAGGATGGCGATGAAGGGCTGAAACGCTCGGCTCGCCAGGCGCAAAGTCAATCCGTCGCCCGGCGACTGCCGCCGCTGCACCTTTGCTCCTTTGGCACCTTCCAGGTGAGAGTTCAGGGCAAAGTGATCTCCGAACAGGCTTTCCGCGGGCAGCGCAACCGCTGGTTACTGGCCTATCTGGCGGGCAGCCCCCGGCTCCTGCCGGAAGAGCGGGTGCGTGAACTTTTCTGGCCCGAAGAGCTGGAGCGCGGGCGCAAGGGACTTTCCAACTGTCTGTTTTACCTTCGTCGTGCCTTGCGTCCCGAGGGCGCCCCGGCCGACCTGGACTATTTCACTCGCAGCGAGGTGCTGCTGGGACTGGACCCCCAGTGGGAGCCCTGGCACGACCTGTGGGAGGTGGAGGCCATCCTGGGCAGGCTGAAAAGTTGCGACCCCCGTGACCTGGTCGACCAGGTCGACCGTCTGCTGGCTCTCACGCCTGCCCCCTATCTGGACGGTTGCTACCACGACTGGGCCGTGGAGCGCCGCGAGCAGCTTCAACTCGAGCTGACTCAGGGTCTGTTGCTGGCCAGCCAAAGAGCGGCCGAATCGACTCTCTGGGCCTCGGTTTCCGATTGGACGCAGCGACTGTTGCTGTGGGAACCCACCCATCAGCAGGCCGCTGTGCTTCGGGCCCAGGCGCTTTGCCAGTTGCGCCGGCCCGAAGAAGCTCTGCGCACCGTAGAACAGATCACTCGGGCCCTGCGCCAAGAATTCGACCTGGAGCCCGGCACCGAACTGCTGGAATGGGCCACCCGAGCCCGCTATGAATGCTACTGAGGCCTTCAGGCTTTTTTGAGTTGAGCCGGATAATTATGGGAGATGAACATCTCCAGCCTGCAACGCCTGAGCCCGCTGCCAAATCTACCGCGCAACGCCGCTCCCAAAGATCGAGCAGAAGGTCCAGAGAGCCCGCAAGACTCCGTGGAAATCGCGGCCTCGCGACCGCCCCGCAGCTCTCGCGGCTGGCTGGGGATGGCCGCACTGGCGGGGCTGACGGTTGCCTGCACGCTGCTCAGCGGATGCGGCACCTCGCTGACCCCTGAGCAGTTGGGGGCCACCGTGGCACCCCAAACCCCGGAACAAGACGCGGCTCAGGCCCTGCGCTTCGAGGTGATCCCTGAAGCTGCCGGTCGCGTCGACATCATCCGTCAGACCCATACCGAAACCGACACCGACAGCGATGGCGATACCACCACCCGCGAGGAAAACGATCCGCTGCAGCCGGTTGGGGTCTACCTCGGCAACGGGCTGTATCTCGATGCCGGACTGAACCTGAGCCTGGTGCCCGACCGACTCACCCACGCACCGCTGATTCCCCAGGATTTCAGCCAGTTGGAAATCCAGGGGCAGTTGGGGTCGTGGAGCCGCTCCACCATCACCCAGCGCGGCAATCAGGTCACCATCCGCTCCCCCCTGCAATTTGCTCACACCATCACCCGCGATTCCGAAAACCAGACCACCCTGCAGTTGGGCAGCTTCAGCCCATTTCAGAAGTTCAGCCGAATCGTCATCCAGCGCGAGGGCAACAAAACCACCATTCAGGGCTGGGCGCCTCGCGGCCTCGAGGCCCTGAGTCGCATTGAAATCACTCGCCAGGGCAACACCACCACGGTGCACCCTTTTGGCATCTCGGGGCTGGTCGATACCCGCATTACCCAAGACGGCAATCAAATTACGGTCCAGCCTTTTGGCGGCGGCTTCTCGCGAACCCGGATCGAGCGTCTCAACGACCGCGAAATCAAAGTGACGCATCCCATGGGTCTGGCCTCGCAGCACATCGAACGCGGCGAGAACGGCATCAATAGCACCGAGCGTTCCTTGGGCAGCGGCTACTCAAGCATCGAGCGCCAGGGCGACAATTTCGTGGTTCGCGAACCAGGAATTGCCACCACCACCACCATTCGGGTCACTCGCTGAGCAGGGTGGGCCGACCGGCCACCCATTCGACGGCGCGACGCTCTACGAATCCGCTGCGCAACCAGCGCCAGGGCTCGCCGCTGGCGTCGAGGTGGCTGCAGGCCACAGGCAGCAAAGGCAGCTTCCATCGCAAACGCAGCTGGACAGGACGTTGTCCCTGTCCAGGTGGGTCACAACGCATGTCGCCGGTGATTTCTAACAGGGCCCTGAGCAACGGATGATGTGGCATCCACCAATCACCTCGTCGCTGGCTACAGACGAGCCGCAGACACAGCGGTCCGGGCCAGAAGGTTTCCATCACAGCGGCCACGTCGGCATTGCCAGCAGGGGGTTGGTGCACGAGGGTCCAGCTGCCTTGAGCATGCACCTGCACAGCGCCGCATTCACTGGGAAGCTCGAGCACCCATCCGGACGCCCAGGCCTCGGTGGCCTCCTGCAACAACGCTGCTGACTTGCGCAGCGATACGATGTTGCGTTCGATCACTTCATCAGGCTGGTGCCGGCGATCAGCCGTTTGACGTCTTGAAAACTGACCAGCAGCGCCAGAGTCAGCAAAACCAGGATGCCCACCAGATGGATGCGGGCCTCCTTCTCGGGGTCGAGAGCCTTGCCACGCAGGGCGCCCAACCAGATAAAGAGGCAACGACTGCCATCCAGGGCCGGAATGGGAAGCAGGTTGAACACCGCGATGAACGCGTTGAGAATGGCCACCAAAAAGAGCAGCTCCGGCAAGCCTTCGTCGCTGACCTCAAAGATTTGCTGCATAATGCCGATGGGGCCCGTGCTGCTTTGCTTGAGTTCGCTAAAGGTGCCGAACAGATCGGTATAGAGCCCTTTGGCCAGGTGGAAGGGCACGCTCAAGATCATGCCCAGCACCCTGGCCGTCGAAGTGAGCACGAGGCCGGTGGTGACCGGACGAAGCTGAACTCCCCACTGCTGGGCGCTGGCCAGGGGCACCTCGTCGACGAGCAGATCTTTGATCGCCTTGTCGCGGATCACCACCAGCTTGAAGGCTTCACCCGGGCCGAGAATTCGCTCGGAACAACGCTTGAGGCAGGCGTCGAGTTGGGTTTCCCCACCGCTGACCTCGACACCCTGGAAAAGATAGAGCAAATCGCCCTTGCGCACTCCAGCCCGTTCGGCCTGACTGTTGGGCAAAACCCCCACAACCTCATTGGTGGCCCGGCTCTCGAAACCGAAGGAAGTCACCCGGGCCAGGCGCACGCCCACCACGGCGCGGGGATTGAAGCCCGTCTTTTCGTCTAAGGTCCAGCTGCCCTGAGGCCCGCGGAGTTCGAGCTTCTTGGCCCCCACAGCCCAGCCCCGCAACTCGACCAGGCCCTGAGTGAGAGGCTTACCCTGGACATGGGTCACAGCAAAGGGGAGCTTGAGCCCCGAGGGCAGCGAAACACCCTCCACCCGAACCAACTCCGTGGCTCCCGAGCCAGCCCGAGCCCGGAAGAAGTAGTGGTCGGCCAGAGACAGATCGGGGGTCACCTCCAGCAAACTGGCTCGCTTACTCGAGTCCATCACGTCCATCTTGACGAGCTTGCCGACCTTCATCGACATCTGGGATACGAAGTCGGCCCCACTCACCACCGACATGCCGTCCAGCCTGACCAGCGAATCGCCCACCTTCAGTCCGGCAGCCGCCGCAGGCGAACCCGGCACCACCTCGGCCACTCGGGGCAATACCTCTTCCTGAATCACCCCCAGGCCCACAGTCAGCCCCAGGCCCAACAGCAGCAAGGTAGCGGCCAGGAAATTCATGGTGACCCCTCCCAGAATCACCACGGTGCGCTGCCAGGTCGACTTGAAATTAAAGTTGCCCTCGAGGTCCTCCATGGAGGCGTAGCTCTTGTCGGGAGGGAGCGAGCGCAGGAACTCCTCAACCTCGGCCTGGGGCTCCACCATGCGCTGCAGCGCCTCGCGCGGTGTGATGGGAAACTGCAGCTCGCCCACCGCCTGGCTGAACGTGGCATGCCAGCCCTCTTCCCCGTCTCGAGAAGGGTCTTCGCCCACCATCATCACGTAGCCGCCCAGGGGAATACCGCGAATGCTGAACTCGGTGCCCCAGCGCCGAAAAGCGGCCAGCTTCGGCCCAAATCCAATGGCGAAGTAAGGAGCTCGAATGCCAGCCCATCGGGCCGCCAGATAGTGGCCCATTTCGTGAATGAACACGATGAAGCCGAAAGACAGCACGGCGGCCAGCACGCCCACCAGGATAGTCATAGGCTATGCTTGACTGCGAAGTTTCAAAGTCCCTGCCGTTTGGCGTGCCCAACGATCAATCTCGAGCAGTGCCTCAAGATCGGGCCGTTCCACTCGCTGGTGAGCCTCCAGCGTGCGTTCGATGATCGGAGCCAGATCGCCGAAGCGAATCTCGTCTTTCAAGAACATCTCTACGGCCACTTCGTTGGCGGCATTGAGCACCGCAGGCAGGCTGCCCCCGGCGCGACCGCAATGATAGGCCAGGCGCAAGCAGGGGAAGTCGTCCCAGCGGGGCTCTTCAAAGGTCAGGTAGCGCATATGGGCCAGTTCCAGCCGCGACCACATGGGCGGCCAGCGATCGGGATAGCTCAGCGCATAGCTGATGGGAGTGCGCATATCGGGGGGGCCGAGTTGGGCCAGCACCGAGCCGTCGTGGTATTCCACCAGGCTATGCACGATGCTCTGGGGATGCACCCAACAGTCCACTTGGTCGAGACTCAGACCGAAGAGATGCTGAGCCTCGAGCACCTCGAAGCCCTTGTTCATCAAACTGGCAGAATCGATGGTGATTTTCGCTCCCATATTCCAGGTGGGGTGTTTCAGGGCCTGGGCTGCGGTCAAATCGGCCAGTTGCTCGCGAGGCGTCTGACGAAAGGGTCCGCCCGAGGCCGTCAGAATCACCCGCGCCAGGGCCTTCTCGGGCTGTCCCTGAAAGCATTGGAAGAGGGCCGAGTGCTCGGAATCGATGGGTAGTACGCTGAGCCCCTTCTCGCGGGCCGTGCGCATCATCAGTTCTCCTGCCACCACCAGCGTTTCTTTGTTGGCCAGAGCCAGGTGCTTACCGGCCTGAAGCGCGGCCAGGCTGGGTTGAAGCCCGGCCATGCCCACCAGCGAACTGACCAGCCAGTCGGCCTCGGGCCAGCGGGCGGCCTCGACCACCCCCGACATGCCTCCCAGAACGGTGATGCCCGTGCCCTGCAATTGCTGCTTCAGCTGGTCTAACAAGCCCTCGTCGAGAATCGCCACCACCTGAGGGCGAAAACGCCGGGCCTGCTCCACCAAAAGGTCAAGCGAACGACGGGCGGCCAGAGCCACGACCTGCAATTGCTGGGGCTGCGCCGCCACAACTTCGAGTGTCTGGCAACCGATTGAGCCGGTGGAACCGATCACGGATAACTTCTTCACGTAGCCTCTCACATCAACACATAAGTTAGATACAGGTAGAAAAAGGGCGCGGCGAAGGCCAGGGAATCAAAGCGATCCAGCACCCCGCCGTGGCTGCCCAAAAACTCCCCGGCGTCTTTGACCCCTACTTCACGCTTGAGCGCAGATTCCCACAAATCGCCCAGTTGACCCACCAGCGATACGCCGACCCCCATGCAAATTCCGTGGAAGGGGTCCAGTCCCAGGTAGGGCACCAGCACGTAACCCAGTGCGGCAGGCAGGATCAGACCACCAAGCGACCCTTCCAGAGTTTTCTTGGGGCTCAAAGCCGGCCACAAGGGGTGACGTCCGAAGATCCGCCCCACAAAATAGGCACCGGTGTCGGTCATGGCGCTCAGCGAAACCAACAGGCTGATCCAGGCCGCACCGTGGGGCAACCCTCGCAACAAGATCAAAAAACCGAAGAGCCAACCGATGTACATGACCGCCAGCACGGTGACGGCGCCATCCAGGGTTACCGAGCAGCGCACGCCGCTGCGAAGCACGCAGAGCATGAGAATGACCAGCAAGCTGAGCAAGGTGGCGTGGGCCAGGCCACTCAAACCGGTCGTCCAGGCCGCCAGCAACAGCAATAAGGTAGCCAGCGTGCCACTGCGCCGCAGGGGTCGCAAACGCTGACGTTCAAGCAAATCGAAAATCTCGCAACTGCCGGCCAGGGCCAGAACCACGACCTCGGCAAAAAACGGCAACCGGCCCCACCAGATCAGTCCCAACGAGATCAGAGCCAGGACCAGGGCCGTAGAGACACGAGGCGCCAGGCTGGCCCACTTCTCCTTTGATGTCATCTATCCGCCTCCATACCGCCGATGGCGATGCTGATACTCCAAAATCGCCTCAAGCAGGAGCGTCCGGCTGACTTGCGGCCAATACAGGGGAGTGAAATAGAGTTCGGTATAGGCCGTCTGCCAGAGCAAGAAATTGGAGATGCGAACCTCACCACTGGTTCGAATCATCAGGTCGGGGTCGGGCTGGTCGGCGGTGTCGAGAAAAGTGGAGAAGAGCTCCTCATTGACCTCCGGAGCAGCCAGTCGGCCCTCCGAACCTACCTGCATCAGCTTCTGACAGGCGCGCACAATCTCGTCACGCCCGCCGTAGTTCACGGCCAGGTTCAACATCATGGAGCGGTTGTGAGCGGTGGCCTCCCGGGTGCGGTCGAACTCGGTGCGCACCGAGGCCGGCAGGTCGTCCCAGCGACCCAGGGTTCGAAAGCAGATTCCGGTCCGCACCATTTTGTCTCTCTCGGCTCGGGTATAGTGCTCAAAAAGCTGCATCAGCACCCGCACTTCGCTTTCGCTGCGTCGCCAGTTCTCGATCGAAAAGGCGTAGGCCGTAAGACACTCAATTCCAAGCTCTCGGCAGGTCTCCATCACCAGGCGAAAGGCTTTGACACCAGCCCGATGCCCCATCACAACGGGCAGGCGCCGCTCCTGGGCCCAACGCCGATTGCCATCCATGATGACGGCGATGTGGCGGGGCATACGGCTTCGGTCGAGTTGCGCCAGCAGTTCTCGCTCAGTCACGAGACCCTCGGCGCAACCAACCTGTATAGCTTAGGACCCAGCACCAACCTTGAGACTCGTGGCGTTGACCAACCACCCTCAAGCGGCCCACTCCACATACAGCCTGCGGGGGGCGGGTCAGCATAATGCGAAAAGGCCTGGCAATTGCCAGGGCCTCCCCGTACTCCATTCCCAGAATCTCCTCGCGGGAGTCGACCGGCTGGTCCGAGTCCACTAAATCTCCATGATTTCTTTCTCTTTGCTGTCGGTGGAACTGGCAGCCTCGGCCACCGACTTGTCCGTAAGCTTCTGCAGCCGGTCCTGAGCCTTCTTCTGGTCGTCCTCGCGAAGATCCTTAAAGGATTTCAGCTTCTCCAAGGCATCGCGGCGCACCCCGCGCAGGGCGACCTTGGCCTCTTCAGAACGCGCTTTGACGACCTTGACCAGATCTTTTCTGCGCTCTTTGGTCAGTGGGGGAAACATCAAACGCACAACCTGACCGTCATTCTGCGGGGTCACCCCCAACTCGGATTTGTAGATGGCACGCTCGATACTGCCGATCTGCGACTTGTCAAACGGTTGAATCACCAGCGTTCGGGCCTCGGGGACCGAAATGGTGGCCATCGAGTTGAGCGGCATTTCTGAGCCGTAGGCCTCAACCGGGATCTTTTCCACCATGCCGGGCGTGGCGCGGCCCGTTCGCACGTTGGCAAAATCGCGCAGCATCGAGTCCAGGCACTTTTTCATGCGTTCCTCAATGTCCTTAAAGAAACTCTCGTCCAACATACTCAGGCATCCTCCTTGACAATGGTTCCGATGGCTTCCCCCAATATCATGCGCTTGATATTCCCCGGCTGGGTGATGTCGAAGACGGCGATAGGCAGGCGATTATCCATGCACAGCGAGATGGCCGTTGCGTCCATCACCTGAAGCCCCTGCTGCAGCACGTCGATATAGGGCAACTTCTGAAACTTGCGGGCCTGCGGGTTCTTCTCCGGGTCGCTGTCATAGACGCCGTCGACCTTTGTGCCCTTCAGAATGACGTCGGCCCCGATTTCCAGGCCGCGCAGGGCGGCGCAGGTGTCGGTAGTGAAATATGGGCTGCCCGTGCCGCCCGCGAAAATCACGATGCGGCCTTTCTCCAGATGGCGCTGCGCCCGACGACGGATAAAAGGCTCGGCGACCTCCTTCATCTCGATGGCGGTGAGCACTCGGGTGGTGGCTCCGATCTTTTCCAAAGCGTCCTGCAAGGCCAGACCATTGATCACCGTGGCGATCATGCCCATGTAGTCGGCATTGGCCCGCTCCATCTTGGGGGCCATCCGGCCCCTCCAGATGTTTCCGCCCCCCACAACCACCGCAACTTCGACTCCGAGGCTGCGAATTTCTTTGAGTTCCTCGGCAAACTGGGCCACAATGGTGGGGTCGATGCCGAAGCCAACGGTTCCGGCAAAGACCTCTCCGGAAAGCTTGAGCAATACCCTTCGATAGGGCAGCTCGTTGCCCCCGGGACTGGGGTCGGCGGAAGTTCGGTCGGACACGGCCTGGCTCAATGTGGTCTCCCTATGTTCTGGTGGCCCGCCCTGGGCGACGGGTGGCCCGGTGTTCTTGAGACCAACTTTCATTCCTTCCCGATGAAACTCGACCGAGTCTGTTATACTAACTCGGTGGCGAGAGCGGGAGGCTTTACTCTGGCCGAGATTGTCATGGCGCTCGGGCTGCTGGCGTTGTTATTGCTGGGCAGTGTGGGGGTCTTCACTTCGCTATTTGCCTCGAGCCGAAAGACAACCTCAACGCTGGTCGGCCTGACCTTTGTCAACCAGAAGCTCGAGGAACTTGCCGAATCGGGCAGCTTCACCTCGACCAGTGGAACGGAAGGAGCCTACGTGCTCGACCCCAACCTGGGCACCCAGTTCTACTACACGGTCGTCTGCCAACCGCTCTCAGGAGTCACCACCGGCAGCACCCGCTATCTGGGTGGTTACCACGTAACCATCGAGGCCTGGTGGAATGCTCAAACCCCCACCCAGGTTCACGTCGGCGAGGGCTTGCGCCGGGTAAAAGTGGAAAGGTTCATCTATCCCAGGGTGCTGGTTCCTTGAGGCCGCGGTCTGGTTACTCCATCCTGGAAGTTGCCCTCAGCTGTTCCTTGTTGCTGTTGGCAACGGTGGGAGCTTTCTCCATCTTCCGCTTTGGCTTCACCAGTTTTCAAACTCTCACCAATCGGTCCGATCTGCATGCCGAGGCTCAGGCCTGTCTGGTGCGCCTGCGAGAGGACGTCGAGTCGGCCAGCCACGCCGGTACCCAGGTGGGCAACGGCCCTACCCGAACCGCCACCGTTGCTCTGGCCAACGGAAGCAGCACCCAACCACGCCATCTGCTGTGCGTTCCCGGCATGATCGACTGGTATGACCCCAACGTGTACAGTCCGCTGAATGGCTGGCCGGTGTGGAATCGACACTTCCTCTACCACGCCAGCACCGCGGCCGAAGGAGCCCTGACCCGTCTGGAACTCGATTCGGGCACGCACTCGGGCCAGGGGTGGGCCATGTTTTCAACCTACCTGGGAACGTATCTGGCTTCACCTCCCGGTCGCGGCACCAACATCGGTGGTAGTGTCGTTCGCAGCCGCCGCGCCCTGACCACCCGCCTGCTGGCCTTCGAAGTGACCAAGAGCAGCAAAAACATTGTGATCGAACTGAAACTTCGAGGCCAGGTGCGCTCCGCTGCCGGCGGAGGGCGACGCGATGAAATCCTGGAGTTCAAAATCCGGCTGCTGCCCAAGAACCGCTCCTACTAGGAGCCCGATCGCCCCCCCTGGCCGGGGGAATGGCAAACCACCAGCTTTTCGGTTATTCTAGCAAGGTGAGTGGGAGGGGTTTCGTGACGTCGCCGCAACAACGCCTGGGCCGCCGCCAGCGCGCTATTGCGCTTGTCTTGACGCTGGTGCTGTCCTCTTTGCTGCTCATGCTCACCACCGCTTTCTTTTCGGTGCACCTGGAACAGATCCGTTTTCAGAGTCAGACTCAAGAAAGCCATCTGGCAAGGCAAGCAGCCCTGAGCGGACTGGACTACGCCCGCATGCGGCTCGAGGCCGATCCTGGATGGGGCACCCCCAAGGGCGGCAAGAATCTTGCCCTCAGCATTCCGGGCCTGCGGATTTACGAAGACGACCGGCTCGGTGCCGGATCCGCCAGCTCGCCCAAGAGTTTCGCCTGTGTGGGCGTGCTGGGCAATGGAGACAGCCACTTCCAGATCAACCTGTGGCAGCCTGGCGAGCCGCTGGCCACGCTGAATGACGGGCGCTTCAACGATGCCTCGATCGCCGCTGCCCCCCTGGCCCCCCCGGCAAGCTGGACTTTGGAGCCCTTGCAGCCGCTCCAGGTATCGCTGAACTACACTCAGGCCAGCCCCTTCTCCAACAGCTGCCCGTCTCCCGGCTTCAGCCCCAATCGCACGGTCATCCCGGGGGAGGCTCTGCTGCAGATTCGTGGCTACTCGGGCGGGGTCGTCAAAACCCTGGAAGTCACTATGGGGGTGGAACGCCAGACCGAGGCCTCGTTCCAATGTGGCGGCACCCTGGCGGTAGACACCGGCTCGGGCACCTGGTTCATCAACTCGGTAGTGGCCGGCAAGAACCGGGTGGAGTCGGGCTCCAAAATGATCGTCAGCGGCCAGGCCAGCACCCCTAACGTTCGCTTTCTCGCCGCCAACGGGGTGGCCGCCAGCAACGCTGCCATCCAGGCCTCTAGCGGAGGCGTTCAACAGGTGCTCGATCTGGGCGATGGTCAGATGCAAATCAACATGGTGGATACTCCCGACGACCTGGCGGTGGGGGCCGCCAACTCGCATTCCAACGGCAAGTTCGACCCCAACAGCGGAGTGGGCAGCCCACCCGACCTGTCGCCCTCATCAGTACAGGCGATGATGAGCAACTCGGCTCACTCGAGCTATACCATGCCTGGTGGCAGTTACGAGTTCACCGCCCCCAACGCCATCAGCATCAACGGAGGCCCCCCCCAGGTGGGCGACTTCCGCAGTGGCCCCCATCGCATTGGCAAAATCGAAAACTATCGCCTGATTCTCGAAGACCGCAAACAGGTGGAATTCAGCGGACCCACGTCGTTCAGCGCGCCGGCCGGCGTCAAGCCCTCCATCCTGCTCGGGTATGACAATCACGGCTATCTGCCCTGGGACTCCGAGGGCACCTTCATCAAGGTGACCAACGGCAACCTCGACATCGACGGCAGCCTCTCGGGCAAAGGTTCGGTGATGACCACCGGCAACAGCACCACGGCTGGCAGTATCTTGATGCGCGGCAAAAGCCAGATGTCGGCCGACCCCGACTCCGACGTCACCCTGTATGCCGAGCGCAACATCAAAGTCACGCCGCCCGATCCTACCAGCGCCGACTTCTTTTCCGTCGACCTGGCGGCCATTTCTCAATCTATGAACGCTTACGCCCCCGGGGCGGGCCCCTGGAACTCAGGCGACCGCCCCCTGAATCAGTTCGCCTCATTGTCGGGCGCCGACCAGGACTTGCACGTCCAGGGGGGCAACGACCCGGTGGACGACGCCTCCATCGGCACCGGTTCTATCAAGCGGGCTCCCATCAACAACAACCTGCCAGAACTGAAAGCCGAACTCGAAGCCCAGTTTCCGGTGCTGCTAGACCCCACCGACGGTCCCCAGGCTCAGGTGGAGTTCAATCGGCTTTACGACATGTTCATGGATGACACCCAACCCATGCACCCTTCGATCACCGAGTTTGGCATGAGCGCCGGTCGCTATGTGCGCTTGCGCGAATTTTTGCGGGAACTGCAACGTGCCCACGATGCGGGCGATCCCCTGCCCACCTCTGATCTGACCAGCACGGTGCCTCCGCCGAGTTCGTGGGCAAACGTGACCCTGAACAACGAAATCATCAATGGTCAACTTCGGGCCGAGATCGGCTACTACCACCGTCAATTTGCCGGGCTTGGCTTCTCCAGCCTGCGCGCGATGATGACCCACGCCAGCTCAGACAACCCCGCCAACAATCCTCTCACCGCCAGCATGAACGCCCGCGACGCCCGCTGGACCGGGCTGATGTACGCTCGAGGATCGGTGGTCCTCGATACCGGTGGTGGCAACCTGGACGTGCGCGGCAGCCTGGTGGCCCGCAACGAAATCGCTGTCACCAATGCCACTCAGGTGTCCACCGTTTTCGACCCGGTCTACCTGCAAAACTTGAGTCGCTTTGCCATCGGCTCGGGCATGGGCCTGAAAATGACCACCTACGTCTATCGAATGCGCTAGGCTATCCAGCCCGACGCACGTTCAACGGCACGCTTCCACAGCGCATAGCCCTGAGGATCGCTGGCAGCGGGAGCAAAGACCCGCTCAACCTGGCGGCGCTGAACCAGATCCTGTGGGGACGACAGCCAGCCCAGGCCCAGGGCCGCCAGGGCACCGGCACCGAAGGCGGTAGACTCGACGATTTCGGGGCGCTCGACCGCCACCCCCAACTGATCGGCCTGGAACTGCATCAACCAGTTGTTGGCGCACATCCCGCCGTCAACTTTCAGGGTGCCCGTGCTGCGACCCAGGTCGGAGGCCATGGCTTCCAGCACATCGCGTACCTGGTAGGCAACCGACTCCAATACGGCCCGCACGAGGTGAGCCCGGGTCGTGCCCCGGGTAACCCCAAAGAGGCTGCCACGAGCCTGGCTGTCCCAGTAGGGGGCACCCAATCCGGTGAAGGCTGGCACGAACACCACTCCATCCGAACTGGCCACAGAACGGGCCAGTTCTTCGCTCTCGGAGGCCTGTTGCAGGATGCCCAAACCATCTCGAAGCCACTGAACAGCTGAACCGGCAGAGAAAATGCTGCCCTCAAGAGCGTAGTGAATCTTGCCGCCGATGCTCCAGGCGATGGTACTGAGCAACCGGTGCTGAGAGGCCACGGGTTGAGTGCCACACTGCATCATCATGAAGCACCCGGTTCCGTAAGTATTCTTGCTCTGACCCACCTCCAGACAGGCCTGCCCGAACAGCGCTGCCTGCTGATCGCCGGCGATGCCCAGGATGGGAATCTCTCGCCCCCACCACTGAGAGTGGGCCAGGCCCAGTTGTCCGGCACTCTCAACGACTTCGGGCAACATGCCCTGGGGGATGCCGAATTGCTGCAGCAGCCAGGGGTCCCAATGCCCGTCCAAACCGAGCAGCATGGTGCGACTGGCGTTGGAAATCTCTATGGCGTGGCGCCCACACAGTCGGCTTAGCAGAAAGCTGTCGACGGTTCCGAAGGCAATCTCTCCGCGTTCGGCCGCCGCCCGATGCTGTGGATGCTGCTCCAGCCACCAGGCGATCTTGCTGGCTGAAAAGTAAGCGTCGCACACCAATCCGCTGCGCCGTGCGATCTCGTCGCCCCACAACTCGTTCCACTTCTGAGCGATGGCCGCACTGCGACGACACTGCCAGACGATGGCATGGCCCAGTGTCTTGCCCGAGGACTTTTCCCAAAACACGCTGGTCTCTCGCTGATTGGTGATGCCAATACCCACCACGTCGGCCATCTCTCGACCGGCAGCCGCAACCGCCAGACGACATCCCTCGACCACGCTTTGCCAGATGGCTTCGGGGTCGTGGCTGACCCAGCCAGGCTGGGGATAGATCTGAGGAATTTCCCGATAGCTGCGTCCCTGAATGCGCAGTTGGGAGTCGAGGGCCAGCACCGTAGTGCCGGTGGTGCCCTGGTCGATAGCCAGGAGAAGTTGGTTGCTCATGGCCCCTGGTTCTTCTTGCCCCGGTTCAGCCCCTGGTTGCCTCGGCAGGGCTTCCTCGCAGGGAGGAGAAGCCCGGCCTCTATGTCAGACCTGATTGCCGTAGGCACCAGCAACGGGGTGCAAGTGCTGGCTCCCCAGGGGAGCGAATGGAGGATACTGGGTCAGGGGCTGACCGGCAGGGCCATTACCTGCCTTTGCCGCGCTTCCAGCCGCCTGTGGGCGGGCACGGCCGCCAATGGACTGGCATCCAGTCAAGACTTGCGCGAATGGCATCCCGCCGTCAACAGCCTCTCGGGGGCCTGCCTGACCAGCATCACCACTCACCCCCAGCAAGCCTCGGTGTTGCTGTGCGGCACCGCCCCGGTGTCTCTTCATCTGAGCCTGGACGAAGGCCAGCATTTTCAAGAGCTCCCGGCGCTGCGCCAGCACCCCGGTTCCTCACACTGGAGCCACCCCGCCCCACCCTATCGCTCGCGTCTGCAGCGACTTTATCTTCATCCGCGCGATCCCAATGTGCTGGTGGCTGCTATCTGTACGGGCGGCATCTACCTCAGTGGCGACGTCGGCCAGAGTTGGCACGAACGCATCCAGGGAGTGGGGCGACAGATTCACGACCTGGCCCTCCATCCGGCCGCCCCTTCCCGGCTGTATGCAGTGACTCCGATTGGCTTTTTTCTCTCAGAAGACATGGGCGAGCACTGGGAGGCGCGCAACCACGGGCTGGCCTATCTGCACGCCGGGGCCCTGGCCATCCACCCCGAAGACCCCGAGATACTTTTTCTCACTGCCCACCGCGGTCCGCAAGGTGGCGGGGCAATTTATCGAAGTTCCAATGGCGGCCAACGCTGGGAAGTCTGCGAAGGTATTCCCTTCCAGGCCAACCACCGCTGCGACGCTCTGGTCATCTCTGGCAACTCGTTGCTGGCGGGAAACCAGGCTGGCGATCTTTTCCTGAGTCGAGACCTCGGCTCCACCTGGGGAAAGATTCGCTCCGCCCTTCCTGCCATCACCTGCTTGAGCTGGATCAACACTTAGGAGGACCCATGGCCACACTCTGGCAGTACGATACCCTGAAAGCCTCTCCCGACACCCTGAAGGACGACCTTAACCGCCTGGGCAAACTCGGCTATCAGGTCATTCACATCAAGGAGTCGAGCGAACAGTTCTTCGTCATCCTGGCCAGGGACACCGGGCGCCCGATCGATGAGGGCGAAGATCGCCAGGATTGGCTGGTCGACGTGGTTACCGGGCCGGAGAGCCACCTGACCTAGTATGGCCAGAAAAATCGAGCAACGCCTCAGTTTCTGCCTGACTCACCAGGATCGCGCCACCGACACTCGCTGTGCGGCCTGCTTGAAGCCGATTTGTGAAGAATGCACGGTAACCACCGAGCTGGGCAAGTTCTGTAGCCAGGATTGCTATCAAAAGCGACTGTCCTCGAACGAGCGGATTCAGGTGCTCAAAGAAGAGGAAGAACGCGATCGCATTCCTCGCCTGTTTCGCACGCTGGTGGGCTGGGGACTGAAGCTACTGTTTCTGGTAGCCCTTTACTTCCTCTACACCATGCTGCCGATCGCCTGGAAAGCCTGGCTGGCCAAGAGCTTCAAGGGACTCTTCAAGACCATCAAGGGCGCCTTCGGCCACTGAGTTCAGGGCTGAAGCTGATGGCCGATCAACTGGCGCTGGGCTGCCGGAGCCAGTTCGGTTGAAGCCTGGGCCGGGGTGGCCAGCAGGCGTCCAACTCCCATGCCGGTAAGCAGCAGTCCGCCGCAGATGAGAATCATCACCAGCATCCGCACTGCCAACAACGCCGACTGGGTCATTACGGCTGCGCCCTGACGGGACGCCTCGGTGGCTTTCTGAACGCCCGACTCGACCACTTTGGAAGCGCAGTGCACCAGTTCACGCACCTGGCGTTCGCGGGCCTGACGCGCTTCGAAGGCCTGCTGGGCGGCTTGCTTCTCGCGCAGGATGCGCAGGGCCTCGTCGACCGCGTCGACCGAGGCGATGGAGGGCAATTCGATGGGTGCTACCACGGCGACGGGAGCCTCGACCGCAACGGGAGCGGGGGCGGCTGTCACGGGGGCAGCGGCGCTGGGGGCGGCCGTGGCTTCCTCGGCGCTGTGTCCGGTTACCCAGCAGTGGCGCTTGAGGCTGATCTCGTGAGCGAAGGTGCGACCGCAGGTGCAGCGATATTCCACTTTGTCTTCGGTCTTGACTGCGCTCACGGGAACCTCCTCACTCCTTCACCGGCCTCTGTATTTGTGGGCCATCGAACCTGTAACCAGATTAGGTGAGCGGCCTGAAAAGAGTGTGAAAGCCCTGTTACCGCTTCGTCAGGTAGAAATGTCTCCGGGGGGTTGACAATCGCGGGCGCTTGAGATAGGGTGCCCATGTTACCGCGGGGTGGAGCAGCCAGGTAGCTCGTCGGGCTCATAACCCGGAGGTCGTGGGTTCAAATCCCGCCCCCGCAACCAACAAACCTCTGAGAAATCAGGGGTTTTTTTATTCTCCCCGCAAAAAGGCCTGATACTGCTGGACGTGGATGGCTCGAAGGTGTCCCTCGACCCACTGGACCATGCGCTCGAGTTCTCCGTCTTCGATCAATCGCAATCCGGTCAGATCGGTTTTCAGCGACTGAGAGGCCAGAGCCACCGACCAGCCTCCAAGATCTGAGGCCAGTGGCACGGGCTCAAGACTGAGCCCGTCCTGAACAATCCACAACCGGGAACTGGACTGGCGACCGCGATGAAAGAAGGCCCGGCACTCGAGGAGTTGCTGGTTCCACGAGGGTGGCAAATACACCGGCCGATAGTTCGTTTCCAGGCCGATCTGTCGCTGCCGACCAGCATCGATCCAATCCACCAGAACAATCGGCGCAGTTTGCTCTCGAAGGCTGGCCCCCTCGGGAGCCAGCACATCCCACTGGGCAACCACGGGCACCACCTCGGGATCGGGATGCTGGCGAGTGTCCCCAACCAATCCCAGAACCCGCGCGGGAAAGCGCAGCGGGTGCAAAGCCGCCAGGCGACTCTTCCCGGTGGGCTCGGCCAGCACCCAGCGTACGTACCAGCCCGACAGATTGTCGAGCTGGGGGAAGATACCGGAATTCAGGCTGCGTCCTTCCTGAACCACGGGAACCGGGCAAAAACACAGCCGCTGCGAGAGCTGCTGGCTGAGCTCAACCGTGCGGGTCAGCGACTTGTCGGGAAAATCGATGTGCACGCAAAGTTGGGACGGGCCCGGGCGCTCCGCCTTTCCCACCCGCACACCCTCGGCTTCAAACTCCAGCAACCAGCTCTGCTGGGGTGAGCGCAGGGAAACCTCGAGCAGGCGCGGCTGTAGAGCCCGAGCCCAAAGCAAACAAGAGGAGAGCAAGGCCGTGCCCCGTCCGCAGCTCGAACTGGCACCCGTAAGCAGATGTGGGCTCTCGAGCAGCTGCAGCCACTCGCCCTCCATGTGGGGTTGAAACACCAGGCTACAGCGTTGATGAGACAGGCTGACTTCCACCGTAGACGCAGCCAGTGCTACCGCAGCCTGAACTCCGAAAAGCAACCAGCGGGCCGGGTAACTTTGGGACAGTCCCTCAATCTTTTTGAGGGCCTGCTGGAAATCCAGGGTGAATCGACCGGCAGACTCAAATTCGGCCTCGCTTCGAAGCCCTTCAAGAAGTTCAGCGATCTGGTTGGCTCCCGGCACGAGTCTAGTCGAGCGGGGGCCGCAACCCCGGTTCTCCTTGGGACGATTTCCTGGGCTGTTGCCAGGGATGAACCTGCTGCTCGAACGAGTTCCCCCGGATCCAACCGCACACCTGGTTGGGATCGGTCGAGAGACTCGCCGGCACAGCCGGCACCAACAGCGTCGTAGCCAGGCGCAGTACCTGCTCCCAGGCAAAGTCTTCCTGAAGCCCGATTTTTGTCAACACTTCGTGTTTTCCATTCGACAAATAGGCCACCGGCAACACCTTGCGAACAGGAATCCTCCAGAGCCCCAAAGCCACGATTTGACCCGGAGAGGTCGAGAACTGGTAGGGCTCACTGACGCAATGCTTCCACAAGCGAAGGGTTCCCAACTCCAACTCAAAGTAGGTCCGTCGTTTTGGACCGAGGCGAGAGACGGCCAGGGCCAGGCACATCCCGCCCAGGAAAGGCGCCGGAGAGAGATGCAGGGTCTCTGCTATCAGCATGATCGCGTAGACGGGCGCCGCGATCAACAGCACCAGAAAATAGAAGCCGCCGAAGAAAAAAAACAATACACCACAGCCGAACTGAACCACCGAACGAGCACTCTGCTGCTCGATCAGAGGCTGGCCGCGACGAAGGGGTTGAGGCAATTCGACTCGTGGCACGCCTGTGGGTAACACCGAATACACCAGTCGGTAGGCGAGATAAAACCAGGGCAACAATCCAGCCGCCGCCAATGTCGATTCGACTTGAGTTTCCAGAGGCACGACTCGACCCAGCGCTAGATAGAGAGCAGCGTAGATCAGCAGCCCACCCAGCAGTGATTTGAGCTGGCGAGCTCGCACCACCTTTTCATCCGTTCGAAAGCCCTCTTGTTGGGGCAAGCCCGGTCTACGTGTGGAGAGTTTGGCAGAGGAGAACGGATCGCTGTCGACCTGAGCCACGACCCTGGCAGGGCGCGAGGACCACTGCAAGCCGAAAAAACGATGCAATCTCTCGACTCGACCACCCCACTCGCATTCCCAGACCTGATAGCCGAAGTAGGTCCATACTCCCAAACCGGCGCAAAACAAACCCAGCGCTGGATACACTGACCAGGCAATCGGCAAAGCCAGCACCACCACCAGCGTCAGACAAGGGGGAAAAGACTCGCGAACTCGCTTCCACTGCGCGCTGCCCTGGCGCAGGCGGCCGGGCAGCAGCCAGGGGCGAAACTCTCGAAAGCGGAGGAGCGGCAACCAGATACCCAGCAGCAAGCCCAGACAGGCCAATGGATAGACTTGCGGCAAAGAGAGCCATAAAGCTGCAACCGGGTCGAAAGCTCCGCCAGCGGCCGTGAACACGTTGACACCCAGGGCAAGTCCGAGGCACAAGCCCAGCAAGCCACCCACAAGGATCTTTCCGGGTAGATCGTTTCTCACAGATTCAGCATGCTATGCAACCGGGTTCCAGATCAACCCTCAAGAATCGACGGCAGCAGGGGCTGAAGGAACTGCCAGACCACCTCGGGCGCCACCTGACGACAGCGGGCCACGGCCTGTTCCGACAGTTCCTGAGCCTCGGCCAGGCTGGAAACGCCCTGCTTCAATCGGCGTTCGATATCATCGAGCTCTGTGCCCAGGGCCCGCGCCAACAGAGACTCGATTTCACCCTGATGCCTGGAAGCACAGTGGGCCACCTGCCTCCAGCGCGCCCCGGCCAGGGCCCCGGCCACGGCCTCGTAGACCGTGCCCGCCCACACCGTGCCTCCGCGCTCGGGATACAGAGAACGCCAGGAAGGCACGATGCCCAGCATCAGATCGGCCAGAATACTCAACGTTCCCTGCACGAACTGGCGCTGGCTCAGGCTGTACTGCAGGCGGCGGTGAGATTCCACTTCTTCAGCATCGGCGTGGGGAGCCAACCCCCCGGGCAGGGGCCATTCTATTCCGGCCTGCAGGCGTCGGCGCTCGAACTCATCCCAGGCCCACTCCAGCGACTCCTGATGGAAGCGCGCTCCGATAGCGGCCGTCGCCCACTGCACCAGCGTCCCTGGACTCTGACTGCGAAACTCGAGACAGTGACCCTTCAACTGCTCGGAAAGCTCGCGCAGTTGAGCTTCGTCGAAGCCCGTGCCCAGGCGCTGGTGCAGATGCAAAATGTCATCGAGCATGGCCCGATGCTGCAATTCGGTCTGATTGCGCTCGGCTTCAAGCGCCTTCTGGCGCACGGCGTCCTCATCGGCGCGCGTCTTCAGCGCCTGCTGGCGCAGCTGATCGAGGGGCCCCAGAACCTCTTCCAGCGGCCCCGGGGGTGCCACCTGGGGGGCGGGCGCCGAACCCAAACGTTGTTGAAAAAAGGCCGAGAGGGCCGACCAGAAACCTTTCATAGCGCGCCCGCTCCCAGAGCCGGTTTGCCGAACAGCTCGTAGTTGCGATATCCGCCCGAGAGGTTGCGCACCGAAAAGCCCTCCTGGAGGAGAATTCGGGTAGCCAGGTAGCCGCGCATCCCCACCTGACAGTACACCACCAGGGAACGATCGCGAGGCAACTCGGACAGTCGTCCGCGCAGCTCGTCCACCGGCACATGGATGGCTCCGGGCAGGTGCCCCCGGGCGAACTCCTGCGAGGTGCGCACATCAACCACGAGCTCGTCGGCGCTTAACTCTTCGACGCTGACCTGAGGGTGATCGCCGCGCAACTGATTGGCGGCCACAAAACCCGCCATATTCACAGGGTCTTTAGCCGACCCATAAGGCGGGGCATAGGCCAGTTCCATTTCCTCCAGGTCAAACACCGTCAGGCCCGCCTGGATGGCCACAGCCAGCACATCGATGCGTTTGTCCACCCCGTCTGGGCCCACCGCCTGGGCACCCAAGACCTTACCATCGGAGGGATCGTAGAGCAGCTTGAGCGTCAGGGAGCGGGCGCCGGGATAGTATCCGGCGTGTTGATTGGGATGCACATACACTTTGCGATACTCCCTGTGCAAGGCTCGAAGGCTCTTCTCGGAAGCCCCGGTGCCCGCAGCCGTAAGCCCGAACACCGCCACGACCGAGGTTCCCTGGGTGCCCCGATAGGCCACCTGCTTGCCCGCGATGGCGTCGGCGGCCAGTCTTCCCTGACGATTGGCCGGCCCCGCCAGGGGAATCTGGGCGGGCTGCCTGGTAACAAAATCAGTCACTTCAACAACGTCGCCTACGGCATAAATGTGGGGGTCGCTGGTCTGCATTTGCTCGTTCACTCGAATGCCCCCTCGCGGGCCCACTTCAAGCCCGGCCGCCAGGGCCAGGCCGTTCTCGGGACGCACTCCCACGCCTAGAATCACGGTGTCGGTGAGCCAGCTGGCTCCCGATCGCAGGGTGACCTTAAGGGAAGTGCCCTGGGGCTCGATAGCCTCGAGCGAATCTCCGAGGTGCAACTCGACCTCGTGCTGGCGCAACTCCTGCTCAATGGGCCAGGTCATTTCACGGTCCAGGGGAGGCAATACCTGGGGGCTGAGTTCCACCAGCCAGCATTGCAGGCCTCGATGACGCAGGTTCTCGACCATCTCCAGGCCGATGAAACCGGCACCGACCACCACTGCCGAGCGGGCATTCTTGAGATGCTCAAAAATCCGGTCATTGTCTTGCATCGAGCGCAGTTGGAACACGCCGGGCAGGTCCAGCCCCTGCATCGGAGGGCGAATCGGAGCTGCCCCGGTTGCCAGAATCAGGCGATCGTAGGATTCCTCATACACCTCCTGAGTTTGCAGGTTGCGTATCGTCAGCTTGCGCGACGGTCGATCGATGGACTCCACCTGTACCTGGGTGCGCACGTCCAGGCCAAAGCGCTGACGCAACCTGTCGGGCGTGGTGACCAGCAGTTGCTCGCGATCTTCGATCACCCCGCCCAGGTAATAGGGCAGCCCGCAGTTGGCAAAGCTGACCTCGGGCCCACGTTCGAGCAACACAATTTCGGCCTTCTCCATCTGACGACGCAACCGGGTGGCGGCCGAGGCTCCGCCGGCGACCCCTCCCACAATGACGACTTTCATGCAACCTCCACTCCAGCCCAGACCTTTCGGACGGGCGGCAAGAACTCATTTTCCCAAGGCCAGTTCCAGGCTCCAATGAGCCTCGCGCAGCGACTGAAGGGCCTCAAACACCCCCTGTTGGGCCTCGCGCAGCCGCGCCTGTCCGTCGAGCACTTCCTGGTGGGTGCCCACCCCCGCACGAAAGCGCAACTCGGCCAGTCGATGGGCCTCTTGGGCGCTCTTCAAGGCGGTGCGACTCAGGGCCAAAGTCTGGGCGGCGGTGCCGCAGCGCAGCACCGCTTCTTCCACCTCGAGCCGCACCATGCGCTCGATCTCTCGGCGACCCTCGGACAGCTGGGTGCGAGCAGCACGGGCCTGGTCGGCCCGGGCCGAACTGAGCCCACCATCGAACAACGGCCAGCGAAAGTCCAACCCAACCGACCACTGATGACCGGTCTGGAAGGCGGTGCTATTGCGCCCATCAAAGCGGGTTTGCAAAGCCAGCAGCGGGTTCGACTGGCTCTCTTCAAGAGCCACCCGGGCCTCGGCCGCCTGCAAACCGACTTCAATGGCCCTCAGTTCGGGGCGATCGAGCAGGGCCTGATCCAGCAACTCGTTCAAAGGGGGAATTTCGAGCTGTACCTCAGGCAACGGCTCCAGCTCAAGCTCGCTCTCGCGGGGTAGCTCCAGCCAGCTCTGCAACTGGCTCAGGGCCAGCTGCCTCTGCTGGCGGGCCTGGGCCAGGCGTTGCTGGTCGCGGGCCCGGTCGACCTCGGCCACCAGCGTTTCATAGTGAGCCGAAACGCCCGCTTTCTCGCGCACGGCCAAGTCTTGCAGCAACCGCTCACGGGCCTTCAGGCTTTGCTCCACCACGGCAATCGAGTGGTCGGCAGTCTGCAGGCGGCTGTAGCCGATGGCTACCAGATAGGCCACACGTTGTTGTTCGCGACGCCAGTCTTCCTGCAGCGACTGCACCTGCAGCTCGGCCGCCTGACGCGCCCAGTGCACCCGCCCGAAAGTGGCCAGTGCCTGCTCGAGCACCACACCAGCCTGATAATTGTGGTTCACCACCAACGGCAGGGAGCCCTGAGGGGTGGAAAACCCCAATTCGGGAGTCACGAACAGGTAGCGAGCCTGGAAATCCAGCCGCGGATTGCCACCGGCCTCAGCCTCGCGCACCTTATGGCGAGCCTCTTCCAGGCGGGCCCGGGCTCGGCCCAAAGCGGGATGGCGCTCCACGGCCCTCTGCTGGGCCTGGGCCAGGGTGAGAGGTTCGGCCGCCAGCGAGCCCAACAGCAGGGCCCAGGTCACAAGCACACGGCTAAGCATGCTGGCGATGACTCCAAAGCATATAGTAGAGCACCGGCACCGCCGTTCGCGAGAGCAGCAGCGAAGCCACTTCACCCGCCATCAGGCTGATGGCCAGGCCATTGAAAATGGGGTCCGACAGCATTACCGCCGAACCCACCACCACGGCTGCGGCTGTGAGCAGCATGGGTCGGAAGCGCACAGCCCCCGCGTCGATAACGGCCTGATCGAGGGGGTGCCCCTGCGACAGTCGCAACTCGATGAAGTCGACCAGAATAATGGAATTTCTCACCACGATGCCGGCTCCCGCGATGAAACCGATCATCGAGGTGGCGGTAAAGAAGGCGCCCAGCAACCAGTGGGCCGGCATGATGCCCACCAGCGAGAAGGGAATGGCGGTGAGGATCACCAGCGGGGTCAGAAAATTCTGAAACCAGCCCACGATCAGGGCGTAAATCAGAACCAGAACCACTGCGAAGGCCAGTCCCAAGTCGCGAAAGACTTCATAGGTCACCTGCCACTCACCATCCCATTTCAGGGCATAGCGCTCATCGGAGGTAGGCTGCGAGAAAAAGTAGAGCTGCGGTTTCGAGGCCAGTTTCTGCAGCCCCTGAGTGACATCGAGAATGCTGTACAGGGGGCTATCTACCCGCCCGGCGACGTCGCCGGTGACGTAGATCACAGGCTGGAGGTTCTTGTGATAGATGGCGGGCCCGATTTCGGACACCTCGGTTGTCACCAGGTTGGAAAGCGCCGAGGGTTTACCGGAACGTCCCCGGAGCTGCACATCGAGCAAAGCCGAGGGATTGCCTCGATACCAGGCCGGAAAGCGCAACACGACGGGCACATCCTCGCGCCACTGCGGGATGTGCAGCAGGCCCAGAGGCTGCCCCTGCACGGCCAGGTCGAGATTGGCCACCACTTCGCCGGCGGGCACACCCAGCGCGCCCGACTGATTGCGGTCGAGCAACAATCGCAACAGCGGTTGGGGGTGCTCAACATACCAGTCGACGTCTACCACCCCTTCGGTGCCCTCGTAGAGTTTCTTGACCTGCTCGGCCAGCTTCCGTCGCCCGGCCTCCGAAGGCCCATAGACTTCGGTCACCAGCGTTTGCAACACCGGAGGCCCGGGGGGAATTTCGGCCACCTGGACCACCGCTCCAAGCTGCTGTGCCAGAGGCTGCAGCTTTTCTCGGACTTCCTTGGCAATAGGGTGACTCTGCCGTTTGCGCTGGCCCTTGGGCAACAGATTGACCTGAATGTCACCCAGATGAGGGCCGCGGCGCAGGAAATAGTGACGCACCAACCCGTTAAAGTTGAAGGGAGCCGAGGTGCCTGCGTAGAGCTGGAAGTTGACCACTTCAGGTAGCGACTTGAGCGGCTCGGCCAGCGTGCGCAACACTCGCTGCGTCTCTTCCAGAGGCGTGCCCTCGGGCATGTCCACCAGGATCTGAAACTCACTTTTGTTGTCGAAGGGCAGCATCTTGAACACCACCGCTCGCAGCGGCACCAGCAGACAGGCCAGCAAAAGCATCAGCCCGGTAAGCCCCAAAAACCCCCAGCGAGCCCGCCAGTCGTGCAGCAAGGCCCCCATCATGCGGCGGTAGAGCCGGGTGAGGGCATCTTCCTTCTCGTGGTCGGCATGTCCAGCGGTGCCCGACCCGAGGAGGCGCAGCGCCGCCCAGGGCACAATGGTGAAGGCGACCAGCATAGAGAACAGCATGGCAGCCGAAGCCCCGAGCGGAATGGGCAACATGTAGGGGCCCATCAATCCGCGCACAAAGGCCATGGGCAAAATGGCCGCCACCACCGTAAGGGTGGCCAGAATGGTGGGATTGCCTACCTCGGCCACGGCTTCAAGCACGACCTGAGCCGCCGATTTTCCCTGACTCTCGGGCAGGCGCTGATGGCGCACCACGTTTTCCACGACCACGATGGCGTCATCGACAAGGATGCCGATCGAGAAGATCAGCGCGAAAAAGGTGACCCGATTGAGCGTGAAGTTGTAGAACACAAAGGTGGCCAAAGTTAGTGCCAGAGTCACTGGAATGGCGATCGCCACCACCCAGCTCTCGCGCCGTCCCAGGGCCACCCAGATCAGAATCGATACCGACACGACGGCCACGGCCATGTGAACCAGCAGCTCATTCGAGCGCTCGGCGGCGGTTTCGCCGTAATTGCGTGTGACTTCAACCTGAACCGAGGCCGGAATCAACGACTTCTTCAGTTGCTCGAGCCGCAGCAGTACCGCCTCGGAAACCCGGATGGCATTCGCCCCCCGGCGCTTGGCCAGGGCCAGGGTGCAGGCCGGCTGAAGTCCGCCCTCGGGAGTACCGTGGAACGCCAGTTCCATGGGCTCCTCCGGTCCGTCTTCGAGACGGGCCACATCCTTGAGATACACCGGACGTCCCTCAAAGCTGCCCACCACCAGCGCCTCGAGATCGGCCAGCGTTTCGAAAAAGGCCCCACTTTCCACCATCCAGGCCTGATTCTGGTGATTCACCGGTCCACTCCAGCGCCGCGCATTCTCGGCCTGCAGCAGCCGGGCCAGAGCCGTGGGCTGCAGCCCATAGGCGGCCAACTTCTCGGGCTCAACCTCGACGCGCAACTGCCTGCGTAAGCCACCCAACAGGCGGGTCTCGGCCACGTCGTCGATACGTTTCAGCTGCTCATCCACCTGAGCGGCCACCGCTCGCAAGCTGTAGGCGCCCTGCTGGGAACTGCAGAAGGTCAAAGCCAGAATCGGCACATCGTCGATCGAGTGCGATTTGATCAGCGGCGGCGAGGCTCCGCTGGGTATCCGGTCAAGGTTGGCGTAGAGCTTGCTGTAGAGACGCACGGTGGCGTCCTCGCTGTTGGTGCCCACCAGAAATCGCACAATCACCAGCGTCCCACCCGGACGAGAGGTGGAGTAGACATACTCAACCCCGGGCAACTCCCGAATCAGCTTCTCCAGTGGATAGGTCAGACGCTGCTCCACCTCGGCCGCACTGGCTCCGGGCATGGCCACGTGCACATCGGCCATGGGAACGGTGATTTGCGGCTCTTCTTCACGGGGTAAAATGGCCGTGGCGCCCAGGCCGAGCAGCAACGACACCAGAATCACCAGCGGAGTCAGGCTCGAGTGCAAAAAAGCCCGGGCCAGGCGTCCGGCCATTCCCAGGGAGTCGCTCACCGACGTTCAACTCTCTGGCCGTCTTGCAGGTCTTCGGGCGGGTTGATCACCACTTCGTCGCCCGCTTTCAGGCCGCTGAGCACGGGCACCTGACCTTCGCGAACCGGCCCGACCTGAGCCAGGCGAAACTCCACACGCATTTCGGGACCCACCACAAAGGCTCCCGACAATTGACCTCGCTGCACCAGCGCCCTGGCATCCAGTTCAAGGTGTTCACGCTGGCCCCCGGACAGCGCAAGCCGGGCCACCATGCCCGGAAAAAGGGGCCCTGGACGGCCCAGCAGCTGAAGGCGAACTTCGAAGCTGCGGCTGGCAGGATCGGTGCTGCTGATGATCTGGCGAACCCTGGCCGTGATGCGCTTTTTCAGGGCGGGAATCTCCAACGGCAGCGAGCTGCCTGGCTGCACCCTCTCGACCTCCGACTCGGGCACCGGAATCGAGGCTTCCAGACTGTCCAGGTCTTGAATTCTCAACAGCGGTCGTCCGGGAGTGTTGAGCTCGCCCTGGTTGGCCATTTTGGCCACCACCACTCCGCGAAAGGGAGCCACCACCCGGGCGTCATCCAGGTCGACCGAGGCTACCCCCAGTCCGGCATCAGCCTCGGCCACACCGGTATAGCTGCGCTCCAACATGCTACGGGCCTGCGTCACACCCGACTGAGCCAGAGCCACTCCGCTGCGGGCCTGACCCAGCTGGCTTTGCAGCTGCTGCCAGCGGGCCTGGGCTACGCGAAACTCGGTGCTGGCCTGCTCGGCCCGCTGACGAGGGATGGCTCCCTCGGCGGCCAGCATCTCGTAGCGCTGGTGATCGGCCCGGGCCAGCTCCAGCCGTGCCCTGGCCTCGGACTGCTGCTGCTGCAGGGTTTTGAGCTGCCAGTGAGCCTGATCCAGCGAGCGCAGCGACTGCTCGACGCCGGCCTGATAGACCTCCACCTGGGCCTGGGCCGAGCGGCGGCCCACTTCGGCCTGGTGAGTTCGAGCCAGGACGTCGGACGGATCGATTTCGGCCACGACCGAGCCGGCCGACAACACCTCGCCCTCCTCGGCCTTGAGAAAGAGAATCCGCCCCGGCAGTTTACTGGAAAGAGTGGCTTCGCGGCGAACCTTCAGCGAACCGGTGAGCAAGCGCTGTTCGCCGCGCTGACGACCTTCGACCCGGACGGTGGAGACCCCCCGTGCGGGGCTGTCCGGAGACTTGCCGGGCGCCGGCCGATCTTCTCCACAACCCATGAAGCCCAGGGCCAGGCTGACGAGGCAAAGCTTCCACTTCACGGCACGATGAAGGTCGATTCGCGAGAGTTCTTGAGATTGCGCTGGTTGTGTGCCAGAAATCGGAAGTGGTGAATTCCTCGCGGGTGGTTCTGGGGCACCAGCACCATCACCTGAGCCTCGAGCACCTGCCCCCCTTTCAGTTCCACGGGATTGTTAAAGCCGGCCATCTCAGCTCGCTGCAAGCCCTCGACCTCAAGCCAGACGGTTTCCGGTTCGGCCCGGCGGTTGATCAGATTAACTTTGAACACGTTGGCCACGTGGCCATCCGGGGTGGTAGAGGCCAGTTGGCCTCCGGGACGCACCACGCGGATGGCATCCACTCCCAGGGGGGCGCGCTGCCAGAGCAGATAGCCCAACAGGGAACCCAGGCCCGTCAGCAACAGCGAATAGATCACCGTGCGCGGGCGCAACACTCGGGTGGGCCTGCCTTCCAGGGCGTTCAGCGAAGTGTAGCGCACCAGTCCTCGCGGCTGACCCACCTTGTCCATCATCTCGTCGCAGGCGTCCACGCAGGCGCTGCAGGCGATGCACTCGAGTTGCAGCCCCTTGCGAATATCGATGCCGGTGGGGCACACCTGCACACAGGCCGAGCAGTCGATACAAGAGCCCCTCTGCGGGTCTTTGACCTTGCCTCGGGGCTCGCCACGCTGGCTATCATAGCCGACGATCAGGCTGTTGGAGTCGAGCAGGGCCCCTTGAAAGCGGGCGTAGGGGCACAGGTAGCAACAAAATTGTTCACGGAAATAGCCAAAGAAGAAGAGCGAGATGCCGGTAAAAAATGCCACGGTGAGGGCCGTGCTGGGGCGCATCTGACCGCTGACCATCTGGCTTACCGTGTCGCGAATGGGCAGAAAGTATCCCGAGAAGGTCAGCCCCAGCCAGGCTCCCATCACCACCCAGGTACAGCGCTTGCCCAGCTTGCGCAGCAACTTCTCGCGGCTCCAGGGAGCCTTGTCGAGACGCATTCGGGCGGCCCGATCGCCTTCAAACCAACGCTCCACCATGATAAAAGACTGGGTAAATAGCGTTTGGGGACAGGCATAGCCACACCACATTCGACCGGCGATAGCACTGACAAAGAACAACGTCAGAGCCGCCGAGATCAACAGCAGATGCAAGAAATAGGTGTCCTGGGGATGGAGCACCAGGTCGAAGAGAAAGAGCTTTCTCCCCGGCAGGTCGGCCAGAACGGCCTGCCTTCCCTCCCACTGCAACCAGGGAATCAGGAAGAGCAGCGCCTGCAGAGCAAAGCTGAAGAAATTCCTCAAGTTGCGAAAACGACCGCGAACGTGACGCGGGTACACCTTGTTGCGCGGGGCGGTGATCTCTGAACCGGGGAGTTCCATAACGATTTCCAATCTTTTCCTCCAGTTTAGGCAACTGGAATAGACCCACACTGATCCTGGTCAGCCTACATTCTGCCCGAACTGAGCAGAACTCCCAGGAACGCGCCGTAAGCGGTTGCGATCCAGGGATTGCAAAGCAAACTTCAGGTACTGGCGGTGCTGCCCAACCAGCGACTCACAAAGTAGCCGAGAATCGCACCCACAATCGGACCCCACATAGACACCTCTAGGTCAATATATAACATTAACAATATATTCTTATATCAGAGTATTGTCAAGTCGTGTTATACTGCCTGGGTGACAACTTCTCAGCATTCATTGCAAGGGGCGCATCTCGAGTTTGCCGCCAGCATGCTCAAAACGGTTGGACATCCCGTCCGCCTGAGAATTCTGGAGTATCTGGAAGGTATTCAGGAAGCCTCGGTGTCGGACATCCAGGAGTCGTTGCAACAGACCCAGCCGGTCATTTCCCAACATCTCAACAAGATGAAAGCGCTGGGACTGCTGCGCGCACGTCGCTGCAAAGGGATGGTGTTGTATTCGATCGCCATGCCCCAGTTGCACAAGTTGCTCGAATGCATTCGCGGCTGCGAGCGCGAATTTCGCTAACCCATGCTCAATGGCCCTGGTCGGCCTTCTTGGGGCTCGGAAGTCCGAGAAACCCCAGGGTGCCGATCAGCCCCACCCCCGCCAGAAACAGCCAAAGCCCGGCGGGGTCGCCACGGCCCAGGAAATATCCGACGGTAGGATTGGACAGCGCGAACGACAGGCTGACCGACATGGCATTGCAGCCCATGGCCCGTCCCAGCTTCTCAGGAGCCACTACGGCCGACAAATAGGCGTTGGCGGCGGGAAAGAGCAGCATCTCAGCCAGGGTGAGGATCAGCAGTGAAACCACCAATCCTCCCAGTTGAGGCAGGGCCCACAGCAGTCCGTAGCTGACCACCAGACCCGCTCCCGACAGGCTCAAGAGCCGGCTGAGGGAATGGCCTGACGTCCAGCGGTTGACCTGCATGGACAGAGCCACGATCAGCAGGGTGTTCAGCAGCCAGAGCAACCCGCATTCGCGTTCCTTGCGATGCAATTGCTCCACCATGTAGACGGGCACAGCCGCAAAGAAAGCACTGAAGATCCAGAAGATCAGCGAGAGAAAGAGCAAGAATCGCCAGGCTCGCGGCCCGATGTTCCAGTCCCACAGAGGCAGCTTCAACGGTTGGGGGCTGCAGCGCACTCCACTCAACCACAACAGCACCCCCGCGGCCAGCGACGTCACCCCGTCCACGACAAACAGCCAGCGGTAGTTCCGCTCAGCCAGAAATCCCCCCAGGGTAGGACCGATACTCATGCCCAGATTGATGGCCAGATAGTTCAGCGCAAAAGCATCCCGGCTGCGCTCGCCGCCCAACCGGGCGATGGCCGTCAACGTGCTGGGACGGGCCGTGTCGGCCAGCAAGGCCAGCAATGCGGTGGACAACATCAGCGCAAAGGGACGCTCGATCATCGGGAAAGCCAGCATCAATATGCCCGTCAGGCACAGGGCACCGGCCAGCAAGCGAACGCAGTCAAAACGATCGGCCGCCCACCCACCCAGCGGCCCGGCCAGGAAGCTGCCCAGGCCCCAACAGGCCGCGATGGTGGTGGCCATCTCCAATGGGAAGCCCAGGCTGCGATGGAAGTAGAGAACCAGATAGGGGAAAACCATGGCCCCCATACGGTTGACGAAAATGGCCGTAGAGAGCCACCAACAGGCCTTGGGGAGACCGCGAAACGAGCTCACGTCTGATACTCGGACAGCAGAATGCGGAGCTTCTCCAGGCGCTGGCGAGCCAGCACAATCTGTAGCTTGAGCGCGGCCGAACGCTGCTGAATCCAGTTCTCGTCTCCCAGCGCCTGCTGATGAACGAACGGGAAGCTCTGGCGCAGTTCGAGCAAGTCCTGACTGAGCCGCGCTCGTCGCTGTTCGAGGCGCAGCAGTTCCTCAGGAGTTTCGGAAAACTCTTCGTCACACACCGCCAGCAGCATTTCCAGCTTCTGCCAATCGCCCCACTGGTAGGCCTGCTGCACCTCGAACCAGAGTTGACGTTGTTGCTCGCTTTGCTCGGGAAAGAGATCGGGGTGCAGGCGACGGACCAGTTGTCGGTACAGGCTTCGCACTGCGGCGCTGGTTTCAGGAGAACGCAAACGCTGAAGTCGGCGCTCGGCCGCCTCCAGTCGGTCCCGCTGTTCTTCGGCCTGACGCCGATAGTCGGCCAGTTCCAGATCGAGCTGCGACTCGATCTCCAGCGGGTCGACCGAGCCGCCCAGGGCCACGCGAGCGCGGCTCAGTTCCAGGGCTCGGCGCGTGCGTCGCAGTTCCAGCTCGAGCTGGGCCAGCTCGGCTTCATAGCGTCCGATCACCTGCTGATAGCGGGCCTCGAGGTTGGGCCCTACGACCAGCAACAGGTGTTGCTGCTCGAAAAGGAGCTCGCTCAGTTCCTTTCGGACCGCCTTCAGCCGAGCGCGCAGGTTTACAGGTCGCCCAGCCACAGCCCCACTTGGCCAGGAGGAGAAAACTTGGCGAAGAGCGGCTTTCCGGTCTCGAGCAAGCGGGTGAGCAGTTGCCGGGCCTGAGCTTCCAACTGCAGCCGTCCCAGGGCCGTGCCTCCCTCGGTCAGCGCCAGCACATCCCCCCCCTGCACCCTGAGGTTCAAGCGATACTCGGCCGGCGTGGCCTGCAAAAACTCGCTGCTGGCCAGGGGTGCCAGTTCAACCTCGAGCAACAGCACCTCCTGAGCATAGGGCCGAAGGGACTCCTGGTAAGACGGCAACAAATTCGGATCGCGCGGGGCCGGAAGATTACTCATGCACCTCCTCCTTCTCCGCCCCCAAGCCCCGCCCCTCGACAGCAAACCAGGAACGTAAGGCAAAAATCAACCACAGAGGGTCGTAGGGGGTGCGGTAGCGGGCCTCGCCAAAGGTGATCCAGGTGGCCACCAAGAGCCCCGACAGAAACACCAGCAACAACCAGTCGGCGCGGTCCAGCCTGGGGCGGCGAATACGAGCCAGCACTCCGGCGGCAACCAGCAGGCAAAACAACAGGTTGGACGGATACAGCCAGGGGGCCAGGCTGGCCTCCCAGGCCCCTGGCCAGGGGGGCACCAGAAACAAATAGGCCAGGTGCAGGCCCTTCGTCAGCAGCCTGCCAGGCGTCTGCCCCCCCCAGAAGCGCGATTTCCAGTAGGCTCCATCCTCGGTCTCTACCCGATGTACTTCCTCTTGCTGGCGGAACGGCAGCGGTGCCAGCCGGCGCAAATCGTACCAGGGAGCAAAGCGATTCAACTGGAACAAGGGGCTCATCACCCGCAGGGACTGACGCGAATTTTCGATGCGAACCAACTTTACGCCACTGTTGAAATAATACAGGTTATAGGGCCCGCGGCTGGTGACCAGATACGGATGGCCGGTGAGCCGCAAATTGCGGGCCAGCATCGGGCTGGTCGTGATGACCAGGGCCAGCACGAGAAAAAGAGCGTCGCGAAGTGCTGCGCGCCCCCTCACCCGAAGCATCCAGAGCAAGCCAAGCGGCAAAGCCGGCAACAGGTTCTCGCGGGTCAGCAAGGTGAGAGCGGCCACTGTTCCGATGGCCACGCCCCAGAGAGGTCCACGGCTGGAACCCACCAGAGACCATCGCCACCACATCCCCACCAGCAGCAGCAACAATGTGCCGTAGAGCGAGGTATCGAGAAGCCAGGCGCCGGCGTCGATCTCGAGCGGATTGATGGCCTGTAGAGCATAGAGGGCCAGCGCCGCCGCGGGAGCCAGCATTTGTCGGCACAGCCAACCGATGGTCAGCAGCCTGGCACATGACAGCAACACCATCAGCAGGTTCATCGATTGCAGCGGATGCTCCAGATGGTAGAACGGGCTGAGCAGAAAGGTGTAGAGTCCGTGGCGGGTAGCCACCACCGGAGACTCCAGGCCCTTGTAGATCTGGTGAGCGTTGACCAGATTGGCCTTCATGTCGGAGAAGGCCGACTGGGAAGCAGGATGGATCTCCAGGCCATAGAGCAGGCGCAGGGTGACACCCACCAGGGTCACTGCGAAAAAGGCCAGGAAGTGTTGCATCAAAGGGTCGAAAGAGGCGCCATGTCGATGCGTCGCCGGGTGGTGATCTCGTCTACCCTGGGCAACGCCCTGGAGTGGTTCGACTTCACCATTTTCGGCCTGATGGCCCTGGTGATCTCGAAACTGTTCTTCCCCTCCGACAACGCCTCAACGGCTCTGCTCAAAACCTTCGCCACCTTCGGAGTAGCCTTCGTGGCCCGCCCCCTCGGGGGCCTGCTCTTCGGACTGTATGCCGATCGCTTCGGACGCAAAAAAGCGCTGGTGTTCATGATCACCCTGATGGCCGTGGGCACAGGAATGATCGGTGTGCTGCCTACCTATGCCCAGGTGGGCCTGCTGGCTCCTGTGTTGATTTTGGTGGCTCGACTGATCCAGGGAATCTCGGCCGGGGGCGAGTTTGGCAGCGCCAGCGCCATGTTGATCGAATTCGCGCCGCCCGGCCAGCGTGGCCTGTATGGCAGCAGCCAGAGCGTTTCCCAGACGCTGGCCTTCATTCTGGGGGGCCTGTGCGGCTACGCCCTGAACCAGGGCCTCACCCCCCAGCAACTGGAAAGCTGGGGCTGGCGGATCCCCTTTCTGCTGGGCATCCTGATCGGCCCTGTGGGCTATTTTGTTCGTCACCAGGTCGACGAGTCGCCCATTTTCCAGCGCCACCTCCAGCAAGGAAATCGTCCCCAGCAAGGGCCCCTGTTAATGCTCATGCGAGGACATCGGCGAGCTCTGCTGACCACTTTTTGCCTGACCGCCGCCGCCACGGCCATCACCTATGTTACGGCCATCTACCTGCCAGCTTATGCCGCCCAGCAGCTGGGACTGCCTCTGGCCCAGGCTCAGCTCGGGCTGATCGGCGCCAGTTGCGTCAGCCTGGGCCTGGCCCCGTTGTCGGGGGCCCTGTCCGACCGTTGGGGTCGGCGGGCGGTCATTCTGCCCACTCTGCTGGCCTTCAGCCTGCTCTTTTATCTGGCCATGCACCGGCTGGTAACCCAACCCGACCTGAGCCACCTCTGGGCTGTGCAGGCCGTGGGCGCCCTGCTGGGTTTTCTGGTGGGGCCGATGCCAGCGCTGATGACCGAAATCTTTCCGGTGCAGGTGCGCTCGACCGGAGCCTCGCTGATGTACAACCTGGCCGTGATGCTCTTTGGCGGGCTGGCTCCCGCCCTGAACACGGCCCTGGTAAAAAGCACCGGAGACCCACTGGTGCCCGCCTACTACGTGGCCTTCGCCTCGTTGGTGGGAGTGGTAGGATTGCTGGCTCTGCCAGGGGCATCAACCGACGACGAGAAGACCTTCGGGTGAGGCATTTCTACATTCTGGGTTTGGGGAGCTGGCTGCTGGCCTGTTCTCCCGGCGTCGTGGAACAGCCTACCCCTACTCCTGCGCCGCCCCCGCCACTGGCCGTGCGGCCCCAGGCCACGCTGACTCCGTCGCTACCGGTGCGACTTGAAACCCGCCCGCCCCAACCTCTGGGAATCGCCGCTGCCCAGGCCCGTGAGGTTCAACCCCCGGTTCCACTCCGGCCGCCACCACCCGCCGTCCGCCGTCCCATTTCGCCCCGGCCGTCCCCACCGAAACCGATCGCCAGACCCCCTCATCCAGACCCCGAGCCCACGACCAAGACCGAAGAACCGGTGGCCGTGCGCGTGGTGCCTCCAACTCGACCCGACCCCACCCCCACCGCGGCCCCCCAGGAAGGGCCCATCGAAATCGAGGTGGTCCCCCCAGAAGACCCATCGCTGCTGCAGCAACTGCCTCCCGCGCCGGAACAGGACCCCCAGGCCGTGCTCAAAACCCCCATGGCCGTGCACTTTGGCTACAGCTACAGCCGCTCGTTAAGCAATTTGGTGCGCGACGGCCAGCTCAAGCTCCGGATGATCGGAACGGGCTATACCAGCCTGCGGGTTCGCCTGGAGAACACAGGCAGACGTCCAATCCACGGCTATTTCTTTCCCGGCATGATTTTCAAACCCAAGAAGAACACCCAATTTTCCCCCCTGATCCTGACCGACCGACAGGAATTTTTCCTCTACCCCGACAGCCCTCAGGAGCTGCAGTTTCAGGGCTACAGCTTGGACCGCAAAAAGCCCCTACCCGACGAGCGCTTTCCCCTGGTCTATCGCCTGGAACCCGACCGCGACAGTCGCTATCCCACTGCCCTGCGGGTGGTGCAGGCGCTGCTGGAACGGGAAAGTGACCCGGTGAAAACCCCCCAAAGCCCGACCTACACCAACCACCGTGCCACCATTATTCAGCTGGCGCTGTGGCGGGCCACCTCGGGCCGCTATCGAGCCGACGAAGAGGTGGCGCAACTGGTGGGTGGCATCAACCCGCAGGATTTTCCCAAGCTGCGCGACGCCATCTATGCCGAGGTAGAAGCCCTGAGCCGCTACGCCGCCCGCCTGTAGGAGAGACTCTACCCCAGCCCGAACAGCCCCGGCATGATTGTTACACCCGAAGAAGGCCCGATCTACAGTGTGCTGGGCGACCCGGTTCGCCTGGTCGTGTCTCAGGCAGCCACCAACGGAGCTTACTGCGTGCTGGAACTGACCGCGGCCCCAGGAAGCGGAGTACCGCCCCATATTCACCAGCACGAGGACGAAGTGTTCTTCATCGTCGAGGGCACCTTCGAGGTCGTCCTCGACGACCAGGTGTCTCAAGTAGGCCCAGGGACCATTATCAATCTGCCCCGCGGCCAGCGCCATGGCTATCGCAACCTCAGTCCGCATCCGGGCAAGGTGTGGGTCACGGTCGTTCCCGGACGCCTGGAAGCCATGTTTGGCGACCTGGCCGGAGCCCCGCCCAACCCGCAACGGTTGATGGAGGTCTGCCGGGGCTACGGAGTGGAGTTTCAGCCCCCGCTGGCCTGACCTCAGTTGCGCGGGAACACGGAAAAGCGGTGCTCGATGGTATATCGGCCCGTGCGGAACGAGTAGTTGCCCAGCGGCACCTCTCTTTTGGCCTCGGCCAGCGACACGGCCCGCAGGTCGATCTGCAGCTCCGCCCCGTTGCGCTGCACCTGAAAGGTGAGCAGGTTGGCCCCCACCGTGCGTAAAGCCGCCCCTTTGGGAAAACCAGTAGGCCGAACCAGGAGCGTACTGATCGTCGGCAGCAGAGCATCTTCGGTGGTGCTGTCTTTCGGCGTGGTGGCCGGGTTCTCGTCGGCCACGCCCCGCAACAAGATCTTGTGGGGACAGTTGTAGTCGAAGCCCCCTTCGTTTCCGCCGGTGCAACTCACGCCATACATGGCATCGTGATTTTGAGGCACCGTCACGTAGTAGAAGATGTTTTCAAAAAACCAGGGGTTGCCCGAACCGTCGTTGATCAGCTCCATCTCGCCCGTAGTGCTGTTGATGGCCGAAAGAAAGTTGAGGTAGCTGCCGTCGGCACCACCTCCCAGGCTGGCTGGCGTATTGCCGATTTGCATGCGATTTGGGGCTACGCTGGCCAGGGGCAGTTCGTTCTCCAGCGTGCGACGCACCTTGACCAGGTCGCGCATGGCGGCGTCGCTACCCGAATTGCTGGTGAACACTTTCACCGCGTTGCGGAAGCTGAGGGCGGTGACGATAGCGATGAAACCCCCCAGAGCCATCGCCACCATCAGTTCCATCATGGTGTAACCCCGACGCTTACTCATGCAACAACCTGCTGGTGCGCACCCGCAACTGCCCCTGCCTGACCTTTCCCTGGGGCACGCCCTGCCAGCTCACCTGGCAGTCGACCAGCTTGAGGCGACCGCCAACGGGAAATCCGCCGACGTCGGTCACGTACGTCACCACGCTATAATCGGTCGGCGTGAGAGTCACCACCTGCTGCTCATAGACATTGAAGGCGTCATTGTGCCCCCAGAAGGGGGCTCCCGGGTTGCTTTCGGCAGCATAGACCAGCCGCTCCAAAGCCTGTTCGGCCACCATCTGTCCTCCTACCACGTCGCGCGACTTGCGATCGGCGCTCAGGCTGTAGATACATACTCCCAGCAAGGCCAGAATGGTGATGGTGATCAGCGCCAGGGCCAGCAATACTTCAGCCACGGAGAAGCCCCGTGGTCGGCTTACTGCTGCAGCCACCAGAGCCGTCCGAGCTCCGCCCCCGGAGGAAGAGCGTTCATGACGCTCAAGAGATAGGATGAGTCGAACTTCAGATTGGCCGAGGCAGCGGTCAGATTCACCTTGCCGTTGGCCGGCACCGTCACCGTGTCGTCCGGGTCTTTGCCATAGGCCACCAGCGCACCCGTGAGCTGGAAGTCGCCCCACTTGTCGGGCGTTTTGGCGGTGTCGCCCAGCAAGGCAGTCAGGTTGCCCCAACAGTAGACCACGCCCTTCAGGCCCACGTCGTGATACTTGTCGAGGGCCTTATCGAAGGTCGAAATCAGAATGTCCCCCTTGGCATACAGGCTGACGCCCTCGTTGGGGTTGGTGGCCGCCGACAGATCTACGCCCAGGCCCACCATGCTGATATTGCCTTCGGAGGTGATAGAACCGCCCTCGCCCTCGACCCGGGATCCCAGGTTGATGTCCGAGGCCCCACTGAGCACGGCCGAGGCCGACCCCGAAGCAGGCTCAAAATCGAGCACGATATTCTGGGGGGCCGTGGTGTCGGGGATGGCAGGAATCTCGCCGATACCCCCTCCGCCCGGGTTCACCCCCAGACTGGCCAGCGTAGCAAAGTCCGCCGGAGTGCCGTAACTGGCCAAATAGCTCATCATATAGGGCATAAAATCATCCCGGATAGCATTGCGAGTTGCGCTTTCCGTTTGACCCGACGTTCTTTGCAATTCAGGGTCGGCGTTCGACCCACTAGAGTCTGTATCGAGGACTAGATTCGGGCTGAGACTCCACGTACCTGAATCAATCGGGTGACCGTTCTGGGTGGCTACGCGTTGAATGAGATCCGCCAGAGCCTGGTTGCCCATGGCCTCAGGGTCAAACTCATTGTCACCCGATTCCCAAAAAGCCGGCGCTGTGATGGCCGTGTGGACCTGATTCGAGTCATAGTCGTCCCCGCCAGCCCCATCACCCCCGTCGGCCCCCTTCTTGGGGATGATGGCCAGCTCGCTGATCGAGTTGCCGGCCGAGGGGGTCACCAGCGTGTCGCCCGTGACCTTCAAACGAAACTCGCCAGCTACCGAGGTGTCGATGCTCATGGTGCTGGGCAGCGGGGCCGGAACCACCCCGGGGTCGGAGTGATTGGCCGGGTTGGACATATGCGTCTTGTACTGGGCCAGCGTCATGTCGTAGTAGTGCAGCGTGCCGTCCTGCCACACCGTATAAACACCGCCCCGCAGCGCATTGCTGCCGTTATCGACGGCCTGGTTGACCTGCCCCCAGCTGATTTTATACATGCCATCGGCGGCCGATTCGGCCACGCCTACCACGTTGGCAGCCTCGTTGATGCCCGATTCTCCCGTTTGTTGGCGAAACTCTCCGGATTTGCCGTCGGGGGCCTTCAAATTTTCGGCCGCACCACCCACAAACTCCAGGTTGGTGCGCGAGCGCATGCGCCCGATCACGGCATTGTCGGCCGAGTCGAGTTGCACGGTGCCTCCGGCCGGCAAGGTGGCCTTGAAGGTGCCCGCCGAGGCTACCACGGCCGGGGTTACCGCCTGGCCGATGTTGTTCACCTTGTAGCAGGTTTCGACCCGCACCTGGGTGATGCGGTGAAAGGTCGGGGGGGCGGGATTGGGGTTGGTGGCCGTAGCTCCGCGCAACCAATTGCCGGTGCGCCCCTCGCAGGAGAGGAACACGCCAAAGGGCGGCACCACCGTATGCACGTTGGGCGTGGCCGGCACCGAATAACCGGGTCCGTCGGCCTTGGGCGCCTGACGCGGCACCACGCTGGTAAAATTGTTGAAACTCACCAGCGGCGAGGCGATTTCCAAAGCCGCCGGAGCATCGCCGAACCCGTCGCGCGTCGCCCCCCCGTCCTGCCAGTTGAAGCGAATGCGGAACTGGGCCACGCTGTCGCCATTGCGCAGCAGCCCAAATATATTGCCTTTTTCTTCCACCACCGTCAGGGTCGGCGTGTCCACCGCCAGGAGATAGGCATCGGAGCCTTTCCAGTCGGGGTTCTGTTTAAGCCGGGCCAGGGCGTATTCAATGCCGCTGCGGGCTGCCCGCTGGGCCAGGGCCAGATCAGAAGAATTGGCCGAGCGCCGGAAGGCCCAGGGGGCCAGGTCCATGGCTGCGCCTACGAACATCGAAACGATGACGATGAGAAACAACACAGCGATGATGAAAATGCCGCGACGGCGACGCCTGCGTCTATCCATGCCACTCTCCCATCGGTTCCAACTTTCCGCCAAGTTTGGAATCCTATGAGAATATTAACAAATTGTTACAAACTCCGTACCCCCCGAATATACTAGAGATACTAGTAATCCCAGGAACCCACCTGGCCCAACCCGAACCCCATTCGATGGCTCAAGCGCAAGTGGAAGTCAACTCGGACGGCATTCTCCTGAGCCGCGCTGATGGCACTCAGAGTTTGCTGCTTCACCACGAACTGCAGCGTGTCGAGTTACTGTGTTCCGATCAAGTATACTTTTTGCTGATCGGGCCCCAGTCGTCCACGGTGGTACCCTATCAGGCCGTGGGCATCGAGCAACTGGTGGCCCATGTGCAAAAGCTACCTGACTTTAGCAACGCAGCCCTGATCGAAATCCTCAGCTGCTCGGAAGGCACGCGACTGGTGGCCTGGATCCGACCCGAACACTTCGGCGGCTACTATCCCTAACGCGAGAGAAAGTCTGGACTGCTGCCAAAGAAGAACAGCACGGCGGTAACCTTGCGCACATCCAGGAAATCTCGGCAGGGGCGGGCGCTGCCCCAGGACGAACCATCGCGGCGAATGGTGCCATCGCTCTCGATTCTGCCGATCGACGAGCCGTTCAGGCGCAGGGTTCCATCGCTCTCGACGCGGCCGATGCTACTGCCCTGACGGCGAATCGTGCCATCGGGCTCGATGCGACCCACCGAACTGCCCCCCACCCTCACGGTGCCGTCGTTCTCGAACTTGCCTTGAGAGCTGCCCGCGATGCGAATGGTTCCATCGTCCTCGACGGTGGCCCAGCTCGAGCCGCCGCGTCGAATCTCGATGTCGGCGGCGGCAACCACCGCCAGTAGCCAGATCAACAAAGACAGTCGAAACATCTGCCAGAATTTCCACCTGCGGACGCCAGGGTCCCTGCCCTCCTCTGAGAAAACTCACACCATTCTCGGTTTCGTAGGGGGGCACATGGCGGCAAAGTGGGCAAAAGTTCTGGTGCCCGGAATTCTGGCCGGTAGCCTGGCTGGAGCCGGCTACCTGTGGTGGTCGAAGGGCCCCCTGGGTCGCCCTGTTCACAGTCTGGACCAGCTGACTCGCGAGGCGCCGGCTCGAAGTTTCTTCTGGGCCGGAGCCGAACTGCAGGACCAGCTGCAGGCCGATCAGCTGAAGCAACAGCTGAAAGCCTGGCGGCAAGCCAACCCCAAAGTCGAAGAGCTGGCCTCGAAGTGGGAAGGCTCCACAGGACAGTCTGTCGATCAACTGCTCGACACCTACGCAGCCTCAGCGCAACTGGCCCTGCTGCCCAAAGGAGACCGCAGCGATTTTCTCCCCAGCGGAAAAGACACGCCCCTGGAGGCTATCCTGGTGTGCCAGCTCAAGAACCGTGCACCGCTGGAGAATTGGCTGAAAACGGCCCGCAAGCAAGGAGCCAAAGACATCCCCTTTGCGGGCTGCAATCTGCTCGAGTTAGAGCGAGGCGGCTGGGCCAGCCTCGGCTCCGACGCCCTCTACCTGGCCTCCAGCCAGTCGGCCCTGCAAGCCGCCCTGGAGGCCGGTGAACAACACAAGAACACCCTCGACCAGGAACCCCTTTTCCAGCAGGCCTGGAAGCAGATACCCGAACTGGGCAAGGGCCCAGGGGCCGCCTTTTACTACCGCCTCGACTCTACCTGGAACACCCTCGACAAGCTGCGCGGCCCCTATGTCGACTCGGACACCATAAAGTCGCTGCGCGGCCTGCCTTATCTGGTAGGCGGGATGTATCCCAAGGGCCAGGGCTGGCAAAGCGAACTGTTTCTGGGCCTCGACGCCCAAAGCGACAGCCCTCTGGCACGTCAGTGGCTCAAGGCCCCCGGGCGCCCTCTCCAACTGAGCCAGGCTCACCCCCAGAACTGGGCCTATTTCCAGAGCCTGGACCTGTTTTATACCTTCGAAGCGCTGCTCGAGGTGGCCCGCCTAGCGCCCCAAGGTCGCACCGGCACCACCATGGCTTTAAGCTGGGTGGGCCTGAACCCCCAGGGCGAACGCCGCCAACAAATCCAGCGCGCCTTTACGGGCGAAGTCGCCTGGGGGTTCGATCTGGCTTCATTCCTCAAAGCACTTCCCCAGGAGTTCCAGCAAGCCCGTAGCCAGGGCCAGACCACGGCCTGTAAAAGCAACTTAAAAAACTACGCCACCGCTCTCGAGATGTATGCCTGCGACTATTCCGGGAAATACCCGCTGGAGATGCAGGCCCTGACGCCCAACTACCTGCGCACACTGCCCACCTGTCCGGCGGCCGGCACAACCACCTACGCCTATCAAAGAACCGAACAACCCGACAACTTCACCGTGATCTGTCAGGGCAACCACCACGGCATGGGTCCCGACCTGCCGCATTATACGGCCGTCCAGGGCCTGAACGCCCCGGGGCCAGGCGAGGACGCCACCAGGGCCCGGGCAAGTCAATCGGACAAGGCGCTGCGGGGCGTACTCTGGCTGGGAGTTCAGGACGCTTCGGTAGCCAGCGAACTGCTGCAACAACTGAATCGCAAAGCCAGCACTGGGGCTGAAAAATTTGAACTGGAGGGTCAGCCCGCCTGGCGCAGCCAGAGCCGGGGCCAGGCCGTATGCTGGACCTTTCTCAAGAAACCCTCAGCTCTGGTGATCAGTGCCGGGCCTTCGGCCGAGGAAAGTTTGAAGACGATCTTGCAGGTTGGCGGAGGCCAGCAACCATCGATGGCCGCCAATCCTGAGGCCAGGCAATTCGCCAAGGACCACCAGAAAGGAATGGTAGCCCAACACTTCCTCGACAGCGCCCGGCTCTTGGAAGCCCTGGAGGGGCAGGCCGAAGCCGGTCCGCTGCGGGACTGGCTGAAGTCCCATAAGCCCAAAGCCGACCTCGGCGCCCTGCAGGTAGAGGCTGGCGGACTGCGTTTCACCAATCGAGGCCTGGCCGGGGCCTTGGGGGCGTCGGTAGGACTGGGAGCCCCACTGCTGATCCCCAACTTCATCAAGGCCCGAGGTCAGGGGCAACTGACCGCCTGTAAGTCGAACCAGAAGAATCTGGCCACGGCCCTGGAAATGTGGTCCACCGATCACAGTGGGCACTATCCCGAGCGCCTCTCGGAAGTGGTGCCCGACTATCTGCGCAGCCTGCCAACCTGTCCTTCAGCAGGCAAAGACACCTACTCGCCAAGCTACTCTTCGGGAACCTCTCCAGACCGCTTTCAATTCTTCTGCCAGGGCCACCATCACTCCGCCACCGATGCCAACTACCCGCAATACACTTCCGAGCAGGGGCTTATTGAAAGACCCTAAACGCCTCGCACCCCTTCTGCTGGCGGTGCTGGCTCTGCTGTTGTGGTGGGGGTGGCCGCGCTCGGTTCGTCATCTTCAACCCCGGCCGGGACCCATTGTGGCCCTTGGCGACAGCCTTACGGCCGGGGTGGGCTCGGAAACCCGGCGCGGCTTTATCGCCGTGCTCAGCAGCCGCCTGGGGGTTGACATCGTCAACAAGGGGGTGCCGGGCGACACCACCCGCGGCGGATTGGATCGCCTCGAAAAGGACGTGCTGCAGTTGCAACCCGCCCTGGTGCTGGTCGAGCTCGGCGGCAACGATTTTCTGCAGCAGCGACCGTTGGAAGAGACCTTCTCGCAGCTTCGCCAGATCGTGCAACGCATTCAGGCCCAGGGCACTCCCGTGCTGTTGATCGGCGTGCAAAGCGGCCTGTTTGGCAACAAAGCCGGCAAGCACTACAAGGCGCTGGCCCGAGAGCTGAAAACCGGCTTCGTGCCCAATTTGATGAGCGGTATTATGACTCAGGCCGACCTCAAGGCCGACGCCATTCATCCCAACGACCTTGGCTACGAGAAAGTGGCCGATCGCGTCGAGCCGGAACTCCGTTGGATGCTGAGAAAAATGCAGCGTCTTTGAGACTCCTTTCAGCGCCCGAGGCTAATCTGTAAGCGATGAAGGTCCACAACATTCACCCCGTCCTGCAGCCGCGCCAGAAGCCCCCCGTGGACTGGCGCCAGCCGGTGGCCGACAGCCTCACGGTGGCCGCTGGAAGTGTGACGGGCGCCTTCTATGGTCCCCTGGCCGGGGCCACGGCCGGAGCAGCTGTGGGCGCCAGCAGCGAACTCCTGGCAGCAGGCCACTACCCCGCCTACCGAGCCTCCGATCTGGTCAAGCGCCAGGCCATGGTTGGCAGCCTGGCAGGCCTGAGCAGCTCACTGCTGCAACTCACCGCCCCCGGCCTTCCGCCGTTGCTGGGCGTGGCTCTGGGAGCGGCCGTGGGCGGCCTTTCGGCGGCTCTGATTCCGGGACGACCCGAAAGCCCCCACAAGCCTCACTGGAACAACCTGCAGGCCACCCAGGCCCCCGAACTGTGGAAACAAGGCCTGACGGGTGAAGGCGTAACGGTGGCCGTGCTCGACACGGGGTCGTACGAACACCCGGCCCTGCAGGGCCGAGTGGTGGTCAGCAAAGACTTCATCGGAGAAGATACCCCCGACCCCCACCACCACAGCATGGCCATGGCCGGCATCATAGCAGGACACGGCAAAGACGGCGAATATCCGGCCGTGGCTCCTAACGCGAACCTGGCCATCCTGCGGGTGGCCGATGCCCAGGGCAAGGTGCATATGAGCAAGGTGGTGGAGGCCATCGAGTGGGCTCGGGAAAACCGCCAGCGTTACAATATTCAGGTGCTCAATCTGTCGTTCACGGCCGATGCTGGCGACGACCCGCAACAACTGGACCAGATCCGCGAAGCCCTGGGCAAAGCTGCCTCAGAAGGCTTGATTCCGGTGGCCTCGGCCGGCAATCTGGGGCCGCAACCGGCCGAAATGCAAATCCCGGCAGCCACCCCCTGGTCGCTGGCGGTGGCCAGCTACTCGCCCCGTCGCCAGCAACTGTCCGATTTCTCCAATCGCTCTCGCCCCCAGGACGAATGTAAGCCCACCGTGGCCAGCCCCGGCGAAGACTGGTTGCACCCAGGGCCCGATGGCGGCTACCTCAGCGAGGTGGGCACGTCACACGCCGCCGCCGCCCTGTCGGGGGTGGTGGCTCTGTGGAAGCAATCCTATCCCGACCTGACGGTCGAGCAGGCGCGCGAGGCCCTTCAGGCCAGCGCCCGGCCGCTGACGGGCCTCAGCCAGGAAGAGCAGGGTTCTGGAACGGTGCGAGCCCTGGAAGGCCTCAGGCACCTCGAAGCCGCAGCGAGTTCAGCACCACGCTGAGGCTGGAGAAGGCCATGGCCAGGCCGGCCCAACTGGGGTTCAGGGTTCCGCTGGCCGCCACAGGAATCAGCAGGGCATTATAGAGACAGGCCCAGGCCAGATTCTGGGCGATCACCCGTCGAGTGTTGCGGCTGAGCCGAAGCAGTTCAGGCAGCAGCCGCAGGTCGGCCCGCAGTAACTGAATGCCTGCCGAGTGGCGAGCCAGATCGGTGGCTCCGCTGACGGCCACCCCCACCGCGGCAGCCTGAAGAGCCGGCCCGTCATTCAGACCATCTCCTACATAGACACAGGGATGCTGCTCGATCCACTGGAGCTTCTGCTCGGGGCTTTGGCGCGAAAAGTGGTGGTCGAATCCAAGCTGTGCAGCCAGTGCGGCCACCACCTCGGGGCGGTCGCCCGAGAGCAACACCGTCTCTTTCCCCATCTGGCGAAGCTGCTGGAGCACCTCGGCAGCTTCGCTGCGCGGCTCATCGACAAACTCAAACTGGGCCACCAGTTCGCCCTGGGGCCCGCGCAAGCACGAAGCCGTGTGGCTGCCCGCCTGCTGACTGGACACCAATTCGTAAGTCTGACCCTGCAACACGGCCCTCACACCCAGGCCGGGCAGGCTTTCGCCCTGCTCGGGCACGAGGGGTTCCAGCTGGCGTTCCCGACAGGCCTGCAGCAGAGCCAGGCCCAGTGGATGGTTGGACCAGCCCTGCATGCCGGCGGCCAGCTGCAAAGCGAAATCGGAATGCTGGCCCGCCAGCAGCTGAGGACGACCCAACGTCAGAGTGCCCGTTTTGTCGAACACCCAGCGATCCAGCCTGTCCAACCCCTCCAGCAAGGAAGCCTGGCGCGGCAAAATCCCCAGCCTGAGGGCGCGACCGCTGGCCACCACCAGGGCCAGCGGCGTGGCCAGACCCAGCGCACAGGGACAGGCCACCACCAACACGGTGGCTGCAGGCACCAGGGCCATCAGAGCGTCGCCACCGACCACCCAATGGCCGAGCCAGGTGCAGGCTCCCAGGCCCAGCATGACCGGCACGAACACGGCCGTCACTCGATCGGCCACCCGCTGCATCGGCGTTTTGCTGAGCTGGGCCTGACTCATCAAGTCAGCCAATTGCTCGAGGCGAGTTTCCGCCCCCAGCTTCTCGACTTCCATCCACAGGCTGCCCAACCCGTTCACGGTGCCCGCCACCAGCGCCGAGCCTGGCCCCTTGAACTGAGGCTCGGACTCGCCCGTGAGCAACGATTCATCCACGCTGGACTCGCCCTCCAGCACACGTCCGTCGCAACCGATGCGGTCTCCGGGCAGCACCAGCAGCCGCTGACCGATGACCACCTGGTCGAGGTCGATCTCTTCCTGCAACGACAGCCGCACCCGAGGCGGACGCAACTGCTGCAAGTGCTGCAGGGCCTCGACGGCCTGGCTGCGCGCCGTGCTTTCCAGGGCCCGGCCGAACTGCACCACGGCCACCACCATGGCTGCCGATTCAAAGTAGAGCTCGTGTTGACCCCGCCACCAAAGATACAGGCTCAGCCCATAGGCAGCCCCAGCCCCCAGGCTGACCAGGCTGTCCATCGTCGTCAGCGAGCGCAGGCCCGTGGCCAGCATAGGCCAGTGGATCAGCAAAACCAACGTGGTAAGGACGGCCTGCAGCCAGGCAGGCAGGTGCTCGCCCGCCAGCATGGCCAGCGACATCGGTGCCGCCAGAGCCAACCCTGTCCAGGCTCGGAGCCAGGGCGAGGCCTGAGGGGCCTGAGTTCGTTCCCAACGGAGCTGATAGCCCCGCAAACGCAGCGGCTCCAAACCCTGTTCGGGGCGAAACAGCCCGGGAACCCACTCCAACTGCAACTGCTGAAGGCCCGCCAGATAATGGGCCTGCAGCAGCCCGGGGGGTGAGCCCAACCACTGCAACACGGCCTGAGGGTCGCTGGGCTCGGGCTGAAGCTGAACCAACGCTCGCTCGCGCAGGGGCGGAAAGCCAGCCTTCTCCAACGCCGAAAACAGCTCTGCCAGAGGCAACTGGGTACCTTCGACCTCGACCCAACCGGTGCTGAAGTTGGCCTGGCAGCGTTCTACCCCCGGGCGCTTCTGCAACAGGCGCTCCACCCGGCCGGTGCAACCGGCACAGTGCATCCCGGCAACCGGAAACCTCAGCTGCACGGTAGCGAGTCGAGGATGGCCCGGGCGCAGTCGAGTTTGGACATCGGCAACAGATCCAGCTGGCCCTGAGCCGTCACCAAACTGATGGTGTTGTCGTCGCCCCCAAAGCCGCTGCGCGGGCGCAGTGCGTGGTTGAGCACCACCATATCGCAGTTCTTGCCAACCAACTTGCGCCGGGCATTCTGCTCGGCGTCATCGGTCTCGAGCGCGAAGCCCACCAGAACCTGGCCGGGGCGCTTGTGCTCACCAAGCCAGGCCAGGATATCGGGGGTACGCTGCATGGACAGACTCCATTCGGCCCCGAGTTGTTCCTTCTTCAGCTTGGCCACACTGGCTCGAACCGGCGAAAAATCGGCGACCGCCGCGGCCTTGATGATCACCTGGCTATGCAACGCCTCGCGCTGACAGGCCAGGAACATGTCTTGAGCGCTCTCTACCCGGATCACGCGAACCCCTACCGGATCGGGCAGGTCGGTGGGCCCCGAGATCAGCACCACCGAATGGCCCCGGCGACGCGCTTCGAGGGCCAGAGCGTAGCCCATTTTGCCCGTGGAATGGTTGGTGAGATAGCGCACCGGATCGACGGCTTCGCGCGTCGGCCCGGCGGTGATCAGCACCTGTGGGCGGGACACGGGGCCCTGAAGGGCCCATTCCGCCAGCCACTCCGGTTCGGCCAGCCGGCCCGGACCCACCAGCCCGCTGGCCAGCTCGCCCTGCTCGGGATCGAGCACCTCGGCACCATCGTTGCGAAGCTGCTCGACGTTACGCTGGGTGGCCGGATGCAACCAGAGATCGGGGTCCATAGCCGGGGCCACTTTCAAGGGCGTATCTCGAGGCAGCGACAGCATGGCCAGGCACAACGCCCCGTCGGCCCGCCCCTGAGCCAACCGGGCCAGCGTATTGGCCGAACAGGGAGCCACCAGCGCTCGTTGAGCCCAGCGAGCCCAGTGCACGTGCCACGAACCCTCTTCTTGATGGGCAGGGTCAAAGGGGTCGACCAGCACCGGATGCAAACTGAGGTTCTGCAGCACCAGCGGCGAGACGAAACGGGTGGCATCGGGGGTCAGCAAACAACGCACCGTGGCCCCCCGGCGCCGCAGCTCGCGCACAATCCAGGGGGCCTTGTAGGCCGAAATGCTACCGCAGACTCCAAGCAAAACGTTCATCGGGTGGTGTTCGCAACCGGCCACTCCAGCCCCCTGCTGATTACCAGCGAAGGGCAGCCCCGCCCCAGGTGAAACCGGCCGCGAAGGTGGCCATCACGATGCGGTCACCCGACCGGACACGGCCATTGCGCACCCACTCGTCCAGGGCGATGGGCACCGAGGCGGCTGCGCAATTACCATACACTTCGATGCTGTGGTTGACCTTTTCGGCGGGAATGCCAAAGTGGTCGGCCACCGCTTCGTTGATCCGTCGGTTGGCCTGATGGGGAATGAAATGGTCCACATCGTCAGCCGTCCAGCCGTTGGCCTCGAGGGTATGGGCCACGGTTTCGCGCAGACAGCGAACCGCTTCCTTGAACACCGCTTTGCCATTCATGCGCGGGTAGTGCTTGCCCTGTCGGATCAGTTCCTCATTGACCCATTGGGGCGCAAATACAAAGCCCGGGGCTTCGACCATCAAATCGCGGGCGAATTTGCCATCGCTGTGCAGCCGGATCGACAGCAGCCCGCGATTGCCATCGGGGCTGGCCCCCAGCACCACGGCCCCGGCTCCGTCGCCAAAAAGCACGGTGACCTGACGGCCTTCGTCGCTGAACTCCAACCCCCGCGAGTGCAGCTCACTGCAGACCACCAGCACTCGTCGGTAAATGCCCAGACGAATGTAGGCGTCGGCAATGGAAAGCGCATAGAGAAATCCGGTGCACTGGTTGCGCACGTCCAGTGCCCCCACGTTGCGCAGGCCCAGTCGTTCTTGCAAGACACAGCCAGTGCCCGGGAAATGATACTCCGGCGTCTGGGTGGCACAGATCAGAAAGTCCACCTCGGCCGCCTCCATACCGGCTGCCTCCAGGGCCCGCTGGGCTGCAAGGGTGCCCATCGAGGCCGGGGTTTCACTTGGGCCAGCGTAGCGACGCTGGCGAATACCGCTGCGCTGCTGAATCCATTCGTCGGAAGTGGTGATCAACGAGGCCAGTTCCTCATTGCTCACAATGCGCTCGGGCAGGTAGCTGCCGGTTCCAAGGATACAGGACGGTGTCATTCAACCTCCACCCCCCGCAGATGGCAACCGATTCTTGGCCCGCATACCCCCCTCCTGGGGGCTCTAACAAAACGCTTGTACTTCTCAAAAAACGCTCTAACGGGGGAAGAATATGCTGAAAGCACGCCTTGAAGCCAAGCTAAGGAGGAATTTTCAGATGCAACTCAGCGTTTTTGAACCCAACAACGGGCTGTCTCTGCGAGACGCCTTCAATCGCCTGCTCGAGGACAGCTTCGTGCGCCCCGAGCGCTTCCCCACCATGAGCGTGGACGTCATGGAAACCCAGGAAACGATCGTGGTCAAGGCCTCGGTTCCTGGCGCCTCGAAAGACAGCATTCAGGTGAGTTATGAAAAAGACTTACTCACCATCAAGGCCGAAATCCCGGCCGAGCAGGCCCCGGAACAGGGACGCATGTTGTTGCGCGAAAGGGCCCACGGCAGTTTCAGCCGCACCTTCCGCCTGCCCTTTCCGGTCGACGCCGATGCAGCCCAGGCCGAGTACAAGGACGGCGTGCTGACACTGACCTTGCCCAAGCAAGAATCGCACAAACCGCGCTTCATCAACGTGCAGTAGTTGCGGGGGTGGGGGTTCCAGAGGGGCTCCCACCCCTGTGCTCTGGTTCCGCATTGCCGGGCTGAGGGTGCAGGCTGCGCACATAGGCCGCTACCTGGCGCAGCTCCAGTTCGTTCAGGCGCCCCTCCCACGGGGTCATGACTGTACCCCGCACCCCGCCTTTGATGCTGAGGTAAATCGCCTGGGAACTGGTGCCCTGACGATAATCCTGAGGCCGACGCAGGTTGCGCGGATGGATGCGAGAGTTACCCGCAATGGGGCCATCTCCCGCTCCTTCAAGGCCGTGACACGAGGCGCAGTCGCGCAGGTAGATGTCACGACCTGCCCTGCGGTCCGAGGGGTCTGCCTGTGGCGGCCCGGAGCTGCACCCCAGGAGCGACAGGCTAATTGCGAGGCATACAGGCCGTGCGTAACTGAATCCAATATCCCAGCGGGTCATTTTGCTTTCCACATTCCAACACCACGTCGAAGTAGTCGGAGCGAAGCTTGCGACCCCCGCCCAGGTCCTCGTCCTTGTGGTGATGCGTGAAGGCCAGACGAGTCACTTCCTTACACAAGAGAGTACTGGGCGAGGCCGTCATCAGGGCCGAGGGCACCATACCCACCGCCTGGGGCGATTGCGGGTCGGGGGTCGGGCCGCCCACCGCCGGAATCGCCGAATTCTCCCGGCGAAGATATCGCAACTCTCGCAGGGGATTGAGAAAGAACACCACGTAGCCCTGCCACAACAGCCGCTCCTGGGGGGGAGCCTCAAACTGCGCCTTACCCTCCGGGGTAAGAGCCACCGCGCAAGAAATGCCCAGGGCAAAGTCGTAGAGAGTTGGAGTGGGGGCAGCCACCACCGGAGCGGTGGCACATTCGGGATAGACCAGGCTGCTGCGCGAGTTCTGCATCACCGTGTTCAACCGTGAGAGAAAAGCCAGGGCTTCGCGCTGGCGGTCGTTGGCATCGCTGTTGAGGCGATAAAACCTCAGCCCTTTGTCGAGGATGAGATACACCCCCAGGAAGACCATCAAGATCAGGGCCGAGGCCACCGTGATCTCGATGAGCGAAGTCCCCCGGGGGCGACGATCAGTTGGTGCGGTAGAGATGGGTCTCATAATCGAGCCTCTTTTGACCTCCTGCCGCGTCACGCCAGACAACCCGCACGATCAGTTTTCGATAAGCCGGATCGGTGGGATGAATCGACGGAATGATGTTGTCCTCGGCGTAAAACTGATAGGTCAATTCGGTATCGACCTGCTTCCCCCGCACCTGACAGACAGACTGAACGGTGGTGGGCCCGGGGTCGCTGACGCAGGCATTGAATCCTGTGGCGATTTTCTGTTCGAGCACGGCCCGTCCCAGGGCCGAGGCCGTCAGGCGACTGCGCGAAAGGGTTTGAGCCTGGTAGTAGCTGGCCCAAACCCCAACAAACAAAAGCACAGCGGCCGAAAAAATCGTGACCGCCACCATGACTTCAAGCAGATTATGTCCCCCGCGCAGACCCCGACCTAAAGACACTGTTGTTGAGCCATCAGGCACCCGCATCCGCAGCCGCAGCCGCCCGGCGGCAGGGGGTCGGGCTGGGGATAGGTTTGAGTCTGAACCACCTCGACCACCGAGGCCGTGGCGTTAGATGTGCCGTTAAAGGTCTGGCGCGTGTTGAAGTCGGTCTTGCCAAGAAGCTTTTCGGCCAGACGGGTGTCAAAGTGAACCTTGGAGTCTCCGCCCACGGTCAACTCCTTGGCCATCAAAGCGCCAAAGATTTCACAGTTGTCGACCGTGGCCTGAGCCTCACCGCCGGCGAAAACAAAGGAGCCCTTACTCGCCTTGAAGCGAGCCTGCCCTCCACCAGGGGTTGCCGAGGCACTGTCCTGAAGGTAGATCTGCAGCCATTCGGGTTTGCCTCCCCAGTTCAGTTGAGCTCCTCCCTCGATGTCGATGCTCTCTTCCACGTAAATCGTCACCGGGCGAGGGGTCACACCCGGAGTGGTCGTGATCTGGAAGTTCAGGCCGTCGGCATCCAACTTGTCAATGACATACGTTTTTCCGGGCACAAGGTTCACCACCCCCGAGGGAGGCAGCGTCAGTGGCTCGGCACCGGGCGGAATGAAGGTCACGGGAATACTGGTATCGTCGGTGGTATGGGTGCCCAAATAGTCAGCATTGGCGGCCTTTACCACGGGATCGCTCGAAGTCTTGGTGACGGCATTGCCGTCGACCAGAGCCACACCCGACCCCGGCGTGGGAAGTCCGGGCGTGGCCGAGGGGCCTGGCGTTGCCGAGGGCCCAGGCGTCGCCGAAGGTCCTGGGCCGGGAGTCGCCCCCAGAGTGATGGCCGTATCGCTGCCCACGGGGGCCGCGGTCAATTTGGGGGCGGTTCCCCAGGTACCCGCGGCGGTGGGGTCGAGATAGGGGGTGTAGAAAAAGGGGAAACCGCTATAAGCGGGGTCCAGCGGCAGGGTTTCGTGTCCGGTGGGGGCCGTGGTTCGGGCCGAATCAAAACAGTCGATAACCCCCGAGGCCACGGTCAGTGCATTGCTGCTGAAAAGTGCCTTATCGAAGTTGTAGCCACTGGCACTGATCAACGAGCCCACCGTGGTCACTTCGACCTTTTTCTTGCCCCGAACCATACCCGACGAGGAGATAAAGATCTGTCCAAAGGGAATCGGCGTGCCGTCGGGCGTGGCGGCGCTTCGATAAGCCGCCGGACAGGCAGCCGAGTTGTTGAACACCCCCACCACGGCACTTACGTCGGGGTCGCCGGCGAAGGTTACCAGAATCAGGTCTTCATAGTCGGCTGGGATCGGCTCTGCCAGGGGGGGCACCGCCCCGCCTTTGTCGGGCTGAAGTTGATGCGACCAGCCTGACTCTCCCGGGGTGTTCAGCCGGGCCAGTGCCGTCTGAATACCACTATAGGCAGCGTAGCGGGCCTTGTCGGTTTTCTCACCGTCATTGACGGCAGCCATGGTGCGGGTCGTGGTCAGCAACATGGCACCCGTGAACAGGGCCAGAATCGAACAGGCCCCCATCACAACCAGCAAACCCATACCACGGCGCTTCCAATTCTGGAGCGGAAGCATCAGCGAAAAGGCCTTCTACGAACATTCATACCCATAAATATAGCAAACCTTCAGTCGGATAGCCACTGACTGGGGTATTCCCCCAGAATCACGGGCTGAGTTCGAGCCGGAATTCCAGGAAGTTCGGTCACTTCGCGCACAAACACCAGTCGGGTGGACACCACGGGGTCCTGGTCCGCCTGCTGCTGGTTCCACTGCTGCTGAGCCCAACGCAAATACAGCGGGATGTGGCGTGGATTGTAGCGCATCCACAGGTTCTGAAAATGCCGCCGCCAGCGCTGATTGCGAAACTGGGCCGAGACCCGCGCCGGTTTCGCATAGGTGGGAGCACGTCCCGTCAGCAGGTCGACCTTGCTGCCTGAGGCACGTTGAGCCTCGACCACAAACCAGCCGTCTTCCTTCAGTGGGTGAGGAGCGAAAAGCGTCCAGTTCTGCATCAAGCCCGTTGCCCGCCCGTAACCCAAAATCCAGCGTAATTCGTGTCCGCCGGCCAACATGCGCGCGTCGGGCACGGTATAGGCATTCTGCACGACCACAAAAAACACGGCCGTGGCCAGAAAGGCTCGAGAGGCTCGCGAGAGTTGATAGCCTGAAGGCAGGCGCTCCGGCCAGGGACCTTCCGGGCCCGGCAAAGAAGCGTGTCGGTCCCATACCAGCCCGGGCAGCAGCCCCAAGAGCACCACCAGACAGATCGGCATAAACAGGCCCAGGTGCAAACAACTGGCCACCCCCAGATGAAAGGCCATCAGCAAGACCACACCCAGCAGGCGCACATAAGCCTGAAAGTAGGGGCACAGCAAGAAAAGCGGCGCACAGAACTCGAGGGCCAGAGTAAGAAAATTCAGCACTCGCAACAACGATGGGTGGCCCAGCAGCTGTTGAGCCAGTCCGGTACTGAACTGATCGATGCTCAGAGCCAGAAACAAAGCGTCGCCGGTAACCCGCCAGCTCTCGTCTTGCTTGAGCCACCCGGCCATCCAATACATCATGCACACCTGCACCACGTAGGCCAGCGTGGCCAGGCTGAAGTAGGCGTTGGGCAGGCGCTGCCAATCGGCCTTGCGGCGGGCATCCCACGACCAGCGAGCACCGATGGGCAGAAACACGCAGATCAAGAGGATCACCCGCAGTAGCAGGTCGCCTCCATCGTTAAGATAGATGTTGCGGTTCTGCAGCGAAGCCAGCAGATACCAGCTGATCGCCGCTGAAGTTCGCGAGTAGAAACCCAATCCCAAACAAATGGCGGCAGCGGCGGCGAGCAAGAACAGAGCAGAAACCCCGGTGGCACCCCAGGCCTGGGACACCCAGCGGTAGAGCTCCAGATGCTTCATGGTCCAGTGGGAATGCGGCATGGCCTCGATAGGACAGACCCCCTGGGGTAGATAGAACACGGCGATATCGGGCCAGCGAATGGCCAGATCGAGCAACAACAGCAGGGCGGCACCGATGCGCACCAGGGCCAGGGAGCGCAGGTCGAGGATAAAGGGGTTGCTCAACTGCAGTCGGGTCATCGGCTTCTCGTTGCATGGGTTCGACAGGCACCGGAGAACCCTTCGCTAAGGGAGAGGGGGTGGGCGCAAAGCTGCGAACTCGCCAGAGTGCGTGCGCTTCTGAAAGACTCGGGTCGAATCGGCATCCAACCTTGCCCTGTGCCCACCCTGCAACATCCCCGGGAAGTCCTGATCCGGGTGGTCATCGCCGGCCTGTGTCGCACCGACCTCTATGCCGCCCGTGGAGAAATCGCCGGCCCCTCACGCTTGATTCTGGGTCACGAATTTTCGGGAATCATCGAAGAGGTCGGGGCCGAGGTCGAAGAACTGCGCCCCGGACAGCGCGTCACCGTCTTTCCCTGGCAGGGTTGCGGCTACTGCGAATGGTGTTCCCGTCAACTGGCTTCGGCCTGCCCCAAGCGCCAGATGCTGGGTGTGCACGTGCACGGAGGCTTCGCCGAACAAGTGGTGGTCTCGCAAGAGATGGTCTATCCCCTGCCCGACTCAATGTCGTTTCAGGCCGGGGCCTATGTCGAACCGGTGGCAGCCAGTCTGGCTGTGCTCAAGGCCGGTCTCAACCCCGAGCAGCGCGGCATGATTTACGGCAAGAACCGCATTGCCGAGCTCACGCTGCGCGTCCTCAAACTGTCCGGGTTCCAACAACTGGAAGTTGTAGAAAATCCCCGGGACTACTCCGAAAACACCTTCGACTTTGCCGTGGAAACCCGAGCCACCCCCGAGGACGCCGCCGAAATTATGCGGCTGCTCAAGCCCGGTGGACACTGGGTTGTCAAAACCCGCCATCCTCGCCCCCTGCAGCTGGACTTGCTGACCCTGATTCCCAAAGAGTTCCGCCTGACGGCCGTCAACTATGGCGGATTTCCCGAGAGCATGGCGCTGCTGCAACAGGCCGACCTCGACCTGGGCAGCCTGCTCGGGCCGGTTCACCCCCTGGAAGAGTGGCCGTTGCTCTTCTCGGAGGCCGAACGCGACGAGAGCAGCAAGCGTTTTCTGGCACTGGTCGACGAGAGTGTGTGGAATCCTTAGCCAGTGCGGGCCCGCCCCCGTCGACCGTCAGCTCTTTGCCCGGGCCCTGCAACGGTTGGAGTCGCGAGGGCCCGATGGTCAGGGTTGCTGGTTTTCCGAAGATGGCCGCGTGGCCCTCGGGCACCGTCGTCTGGCCATTGTCGACCCCGTGGGCGGCCACCAGCCCCTGGAGAACGACATCGTGGCCGTCGTCAACGGGGAGTTCTATGGACATGCCCTGATCCGGGCCGGGTTGATGGCCCGCGGGCACCGTTTTCGCAGCCATAGCGATAGCGAGATTCTGCTTCACCTCTACCGCGAACTCGGCCTGGCCTGCCTGGAGCAACTGCAAGGAGAATTCGCCTTCATTCTCTACGATCCAGAACGGGATCTGCTGCTGGCAGCCCGCGATCGGTTCGGCATCAAACCACTGGTCTATCGTCACCAGGACGGGCAACTGTGGGTCGCCTCGAAAGTTGCGGCCATGGAGGGGGTGGGCTATCGGCCCCGTTGGGACACGGCCAGCTTCTATCGGGCCAGCTGCACCCAGTATGTAGGACCCCACGAAACCCTATTTGAGTCGGTTCGCCAGCTGCCGCCAGGCCACTTCCTTCGCTGGCAGGCGGGCAACCTGGAAATTCGCTCCTACTGGCAACTGCCTCGACGCTGCCCGGATGCTCACGAAAGAGGGGCGGACTGGCCCGAGCAGCTGGCTCAGCGATTGGACGAGTCGGTGCGGGCCCGGCTGCCGGCCCAACCGGTGGCCTGCCAGCTCAGCGGCGGAATCGACTCGGCCAGCGTGCTGGCCCTGGCAGAGCAGGCCAGCGCCGAGGTGGAAGCCTTCCACGTCAGTTTCCCGGGCAGCCCGCTGGACGAACAGGCTCTGGCCGCGCAGGTGGCCGAACTGCGAGGCGTTCCACTGCGGGTCATCGCCCTCGACTCTCAACAGTTACTGGCGGCCCTGCGACCGGCCGTAGTGGCTGCGGAAGGCCTGGCCATCAATGCCCATCTGAGCGCCAAGTATTTGCTGCAGCGAGAAATTCACGCTCGGGGCTACAAGGTGTGCCTGACCGGAGAAGGGGCCGACGAGGTGCTCTACGGCTACCCTCACTTTCGCATCGACCTGAACCCCGAGCGAGCCGAGGACATCTGCCGCCAGAACCCCTTTTCCCAGGGCATTATGGTGGGTGGCGAAGAGGGGCTCAGCACGGCGGCCCTGGAGGCTGTGCTGGGACATTGCCCTCAATTTCTCAAGGCCAAAGCAGCTTTGGGGCTGCGCATCCAGCGCCTGCTACACCCCGAATTTTTGGCTGCCTTCCGCGAGCGCGACTGCTATCTGGAGATGCTCGCCGATGGCGATTGGCAGGGCCGCAGCCGGTTGGAGCAATCGGCCCTGTTGTGGAACCAGTCGGCCCTGGCCAACTACATTCTTCACACCCTGGGCGACGGTTGCGAAATGGCCCACTCGGTTGAGGGGCGCCTGCCGTTTCTCGATACTTCGCTCAGCGAATTCCTGGCCCGCGTGCCCCTGGACTGGTTGATCCGTCACGACCAGGAGAAATACTTGCTGCGCCAGGCCATGGCCGACCTGTTGCCGCGGGCGCTGCTCGAACGCCGCAAGCACCCCTTTATGGCACCGGCCCTGGAGGGCCTGGTAGATCATCTGGAAGCGCTGGCGCTGGAGGTCGACCATCCCTTCGTGGACCGCCTGGCCCTGTTGGAACGGCTGCACACTCTGCGCCAGGCTGCGGCAGCCGAAGCCCATCTTTGGCAACCCCCGTTGATCTGGATTCTGAGCAGCTACTATCTGCAGCAGAGCCTGACCCGATGAATTGGGACGAACTGTATGCCGGAGCGTTGCTCCAGCGCCCTGCCAGCCCGGCCAGCCTGGCCCTTGTGGAGGCGGCTGAAGAATTGCTGGTTCGCCACCTCGGAAGTGAACTTCGCCGCCCACAACCCGGCTTCTTCGAGGCGCTGACGGCCGCTCGCCAAGAATTGAAGCAGGGCTGTCTGGCCCCCCTTTGTCGAAACCTGCTGGCCGAGCAGGGGCTACCGCTGGAGCCGTTGTGCATCGACCAGTTGCGCCTGCGTGGTGTGGCTCCGGGCTCCCACCAGCTCGAGGCGGCCCGGCCGGCCTTCTACGCCCATCGAGACACCTGGTATGCCAATCCCCAGGCCCAGATCAATCTCTGGATACCGCTGCACCGGGTGGACGAACGCAATGGTTTTGCATTCTACCCCGAAGCCTTTAACCGGCCCGTGCACAACGATTCCGAGAAATTCGACTATGACGTTTTTCGTCACGTCGGATTTCAGCAACCCGGGGGAGCCCTCCAGGCTCACTACCCTCGCTGCCTGGAAGAGCTGCACGACCCGCCTCGGCCGGTCCGGCTCGAGCGGGCTCAACTGTTATGGTTCTCTGCCGCCCACCTCCACCAGACGCTGCCCAACCAGAGCCCAGAGATTCGCTTCAGCCTGGACCTGCGCATCGTGCATCGCCCGCATCACCAAGCCGGACGTGGAGCACCCAACTGCGACAATCGGTCTCGGGGTTGCGTGTTGGAGGACTATCGTTGCTAGATTTCTTCCAGCGCCTCGAGCAGGTCCCGGGCCAACTCTCGGCTCTCGAAGACGAGCACGGCAACTCTCTGAGCTATGCCGAACTGGGCCTGCGACTGCGCGAAGTGGCCGCAGGTTTGCTGGAGCTGGGCCTGCAGCCCGGTCAACTGGTGGGATTACAAGTGCCCAAAGGCCAGGACTACGTTGTGGCCCTGTTGGCCTGTTGGTGGGCCGGGCTGGCTTTCGTCCCGCTCGATCCCGGCCTGCCCCAGGAGCGTTTGCTACAACTGAAGGCAGCGGCAGGCCCCGACCTGGTCCTGGAGCGGCTGCCCCAGGGTGCTCCAGGGCCTCGTCGCTACCACGACCTGGCCTACGTCATCGCCACCTCGGGCAGCAGCGGCCGTCCCAAAGCGGTGGAAATCGAGCATCGCGGCCTGCTACCCATGCTCGAGGACCAAATCGAGGCTTTCCGGCTCACCCCTCGAGCTCGCTCGCTGTGGCTGCTGTCGATCCAGTTCGACGCCTCGCTTTCCGACCTCGGCACCGCCTTGCTGTCAGGCGCCTGCCTGGTGGTGCCCTCATCCCAGGTGTGGGATGAGCTGCCCCGGCAGCTGCGTCAACGCCGTATCACCCATCTCGATCTGCCCCCGGCTCTGCTGAGAGCCTATGAACCCCAGGATTTTCCCGACGGTCTGGAGACCCTCATCGTGGGCGGAGAGCCCTCCGATCCCGAGCGCCTCCGGCGCTGGGCCGAGCGTTTTCGGGTGGTCAGCGTCTACGGACCTACCGAAGCGACCATCTGCACCAGCCTTCGCCAGGTCGATGCGTCCTGGACCCGGCCCTACCTGGGCCGGCCGATCGGGGGCACCGAATACCGCATCGTCGAGGGCGAACTCTGGATCGCCGGCCCTTTGCTGGCTCGCGGCTACCGACATCAGCCCGAGGCCACGGCCGCAGCTTTTCCCTGGCTGGACGGCCGACGCTACTACCGCAGCGGTGACCGCGTGAAGCCCGAGAACGGCGATCTGGTGTTTTTGGGACGCAACGACCGACAACTCAAAATCCGCGGCCACCGAATCGAGGCCGAGGAAATCGAGCAACACTTGCTGGCCATAGCCGGGGTGGTGCGGGCGGCGGTGCTGGCCCAGGGCGGCCACTTGCTGGCTTTCTTTGAAGGCCCGCTCAGCAGTGACGAAGTGGCTGATCGGCTGCGGCAGCGGCTCCCCAAATGGATGCTTCCCGATGGGCTGGAACGGCGACCTTCTCTGCCACTGCTCCCCAGCGGCAAGGTCGATCTCGAGGCCCTGCGGCCGGCCGCACCGGCCCCGCTGGACTCACTGCAGGCGCTGCAGCACATCGCGTTGCTTCAGTCCAGGGGCCAGCCCGCCCAGCTGACGGAGTGGCTCCAGGCCACGCCGTTAGAGGTTGCCGGAAAGCACCTGGCTGTGCCGACCACCCCCTATCAACCGCCGGCCCAGAAGCCCACGGCCAGCCACATCCTGTTCACCGGAGCCACCGGCATGCTGGGCTCGGCCTGGCTACAACGCCTCAAGGGCTATCGCATTACCCTGCTCGGCCGCCGTGGGCCCGAGGGCTATCCATTGGTGCAGCAGGACTTCAATCAGGAGCTGCGGCTGGAAGCGCTGGAAGACTGCATCGACAGCGTGATTCACTGCGCCGGAGACATCAATATGCTGGCTCCATTCGAGCGCTTGAGAGCCTGCAATCTGGAGGCCACCCATCAGTTGATCGAATTTTGCCAGCGGGGTCGACCCAAGTCGCTGCACTTCGCCTCGACGCTCTCCATTTTCGCCCACAGTTCGTTTCGCGGACGGGCCCGGGAGCAGGCCCCGCTCGACCCGGAAGTGGTTCTCTTCGGCGGCTACACCCAGAGCAAGTGGGCCGCCGAATTCTGCCTGCGCAACTCGGGAGTGCCCTTGTTCTGTTATCGCTATGGCCTGTTGTGCGGAAGTCCACGCGACTTCTTGCAACGCTTCGTGCGGGGCCTGGTCGAGCTGGGATGCCATCCCCAGGACACTCGGCCCCGCCTCGATCTGACTCCCGTCGACTGGGCCGCCGAGGCCAGCTGGCGCTTCTTTCGGGCCGACCGTCCGGGAACCGTGCACATTGCCCATCCCCGTGGCGCCAGCCTGGAAGACATCGTGGCGCACCTGCGCCAGCAGGGGTATCCCCTCAAAAGCGTGTCTGCCGAAGAGTTCTTCGCCCTGTCGCCGCAGTCTGCCGACCAGGGTGCGGCGCAGCTGGCCCTGGCCCGGTTGCATCCTCACCCCGAGTTCCGCAGCCAGTTCCAGGGCATGGATCTCTTTCCCATGGAGGGCCTGGAGTTTGAACTGGAAGCCTTGAAGACACTGGGAATGCCCGATCTTCCGGAAGGTCAGGAACTGGTGCGACGATGCATGGGATAGTGCTGGGCAAGTTCATGCCGCCCCATCAGGGGCACCTGAATCTGGTGGAGTTTGCCCGCCGGTTTGCCGACGAACTCACCGTAGTCGTGGGCAGCCTGGCCTGCGAACCGATCCCCGGCGAGCTTCGCTATCAGTGGATGTGCGAGCTGTTTCCCGGGGCCCGGGTGGTCCACCTGACCGACGAAAATCCGCAACTTCCCCACCAGCATCCAGACTTCTGGCAGATCTGGCGCAATTCGTTGCAACGCGTTGTCGACCGTCCCATCGACCTGGTCTTCGCTTCGGAAGATTATGGAATTCGCCTGGCCGAGGAACTGGGCGCGACCTTCGTTCCCTGCAATGGGGAGCGTTCGCTGATTCCCATCAGCGCCACCCAGATTCGCAGCGACCCCCACCGCCACTGGTCGCTGTTGCCCCCCTGTGTGCGGGCCTACTATTGCCGCCGCATCAGTATTTTTGGGGCCGAGTCAACGGGAAAATCCACCCTGACTCAACAGCTGGCCAGCCATTTTTGCAGCCTGTGGGTACCGGAATTCGCCCGCACCTGGCTGGAGCCCCGCCAGGGCCGGGTAGAACTCAAGGATATGCCCATCATTTCCAGGGGCCAGGCAGCCTCCGAGCAGGCCCTGGCCCGCTTGAGCAACGGCTGGCTATTTTGCGATACCGATCCGCTGGCCACCGAGCTGTGGAGTCAGGAACTGTTCGGCCAGATCCCGAGGCTCGAGGGTCAAGGCGGGCCCTATGAGCTGACTCTGGTCTGCGACGTGGACGTGCCCTGGGTGCCAGACTGTGTGCGCTATCGCCCCGACAATCGCAAAGCTTTTCACCTGCGCTGCCTGGAGCTATTGCAGAGAGCCAACCGCCCCTACGCCGTGCTTCAAGGAAGTTGGGAAGAGCGCTGGCACGGCGCCCTCAGGGCGTTGGAAGCTCTAGAAGCGGACAGGGGCCAAAGTTCTCCTGGTAGCGAAGAATGAACTCCTGACGATTGAATCGGTGGCCCTGAGTACCTACCGACTCGAGGACGAAGGCGGAGGCCGTGGAGCCCAATCGGGCGCAATCGACCCAGGGCAACCCCCGCAGCCATCCCAGGCCCAGGCCTGCCCGGTAGGCATCACCAGCGCCCGTAGAGTCGGCGGGGGGTCGCCTCAGGGGACAGGCCGGTACCTCGACCACCTCCTGACCCCTTGGGTGCAGAAGGCTGCCGTGCTCACCACGGGTGACCACCACCATGGGCGTGCACTTCCAGAGCTGCTCGAGACTCCAGCCGGTCTTGGCCTGAAATATCGACAGTTCGTATTCGTTGCACACCACTGCGTCGGCTTGATCGACGCCCTGGCGAAGCTGCTCAGCGCTGAGTCCGGAGGCCTGGGAACCAAAGTCGAAGATAAAGGGCAATCCGCTGCTGCGACAGGCTTCGGCGAAGCGCACCATGGCCGGGCCGTCATCGGGAACGATGATGCACCCGCCGATGGTCTCATCGAGGCAAGCCTGCAAATCCAGCTCGGAAGCCAGATCGGTGGCGCCGCCAAAAAAACCCACCACGCGATTCTGAGAATCATCGGTAATGATCACGCAGGTCGCGGTGTGCAGGTGGTCGACCTGGCGAACGCAAGAAAAATCGACCCCAACGGCCTCGAGGTGCTGGCGGTACTCCCCCAGGTCATCGCCACCGATAGAGAGCAGGCGTGGGGGCTCGCCGAGCAGACCCAGCGTATACGAAACATTGCCACCACAGCCCCCGAAATAGCGGCCCATCGTGCTGGCAGGCAACGTGATATTGCAGGCATCGCGAATACGCAGAGAACTCAGGCGCTCTCCAAGCAGGCCGGGGAAATGCAAAATGAAGTCGTAAGCGAGACTTCCCGCGATCAGCAAGCGCCTCATGGCGGGGGCGGCTTCTTTCGCAGTTGCCGGGTTCCTTCCGCCAACCAGGCTTCGGAGGCTATCCGACCTCGTTCTGCAGCTCTTCCACCCGCTTAGCCGTGGTCAAATAAAGCTGTTCCAGGGACTCGTGACCCTGGCGGGCGATATCGAGAGCCTGGGCCGCCAGGTCCTCGTCGCCGCTCTCGAGATAGTCTCGAAAGCAGGCTGAGGCGTCGGCAAAGCACTGCAGGCCCTGATAACACTCTTCTAGCTTCTGTTCACCCTCGGGAAGGACTTCAGGCTCTACCGGCAGAGCCTGAAGTCCCTCGTTATATTGCTCGAGAAACATGTCGAAGATGTCGAGCGAGGCCAGAACCTGTTCGGGCGTGCGCCGGCCGTTACGATACTCCTCGAGCAAGTTCTCCAGCACGAAATAAGGACTGCCGGGAAAGTTCATCCCCTAGCCCCGGGTGTAGTAGACGCCGCTGCGCGGATCTTTACGCCGCTCGGAGATCACCTGATGACCCTGACGAATGTTGTTGGAGCCAATGGTGCTGGTTCCGCCGTGACTGGTTACCATTTCGGTATGGCCGCGGCTGTGGTTGATCCAGACGTCACCCGGCTTGGCCTGATTGGCCGGAACCTGCCGCCAACCCTGACGCTTGAGGGCGGCCTCCAAGCCTCGAACGTTGACGTAGTGGCCGCGAAGCCCACCGGTGCTCTCGAGCAAGGAACTCACAAAATCTGCGCAGTTGTTGGTTCGCCCACCCGCGGCGGTGAAGTGGGGCAGCTGACCCTTGATGGTCCAGCTGTCGCGCCCGAGGAAGCGCCGACCCAGATCGACGGCGGCGTTGCCACCCTGGCCCACCTGGCCGCCGGGGACCGGACCGGCGGGTGCTCCCCCGCCTACTCCAGGAAAGCCGCCGCCGCCACCGGGAAATCCACCGCCAACACCGGGGAAACCACCACCGCCGCCGGGGAAGCCCCCGCCACCCAGGCCCGGGAAGCCGCCGCCGATGCCGGGGAAGCCCCCACCACCCGGGAAGCCACCACCCATGCCGGGGAAACCGCCCATACCGGGCATTCCCATCATATCGCCCATGTGACCGCCGCCACCCATCATCATCATCATCATGTCCAGCATCTGCTCGAGCATGTTGAGCTGCTGCATCATCATCATGCGCTGGTCCATACCACCGGCGCAGCCACAGCCGCCCATGGCGCCCATGCTGGGGTCGCCACCCATCATCGGGTTGCCGCCCATCATCGGGTTGAAGCCCGGGGCTCCGCCCATCATCGGGTTGTTGAGACCACCAGCACCGGAAAGGGAAATGTTGACTTGAAACACGGGCACCTCCGCAGAATCTCTTGTTGCCAGCTTACTCCTGATTCGTTAGCAAGAAGATAACCAGATTTAAACACTTCGTGAATGATGTTGCCAACATGTTACAGACCCCGCTCGATCTGGCAACAACAGAAGTTGTCTGCTTTGTTTTCATACTTGTAACTTCTTTCGGTTTTTTTTTAGCCCACGATCGTATACCTTGGTGAGTAATTAAAACTGTGCAGAACAGCCTGCACGAGAGCGAGGCCCGATGTTTTTCTTCTCCAGCCCACCCGTTGTCGAACTGGTCGACGCCAAAGACGGTCACGTGGTCTTCACCAGCAGCCGCCAACTCAAGGTCGGTAAGGACACTTCGGTTCGGGTCAGCCTGCAGGCTGCCGAAGGCAATACCCGAGTGGTGCCCCTAAAAGTATTTGTTCACCAGGCTCGCCCGGTGGCCCACGGTCAGGTAGCCTATGTAGCCGCCCTGCGCGAGGAACTCCCCTTTGAGCCCGTCAGCAAGCAGGTCGACTCTTCGGCGCTGCGTCGTGGCCAGCGTCTCGACTGCCATCTGCGTGTGCTCTCCCCCGACCTTCCCAACTACAGCGCCATTTCGGTCGACCTCTCTTCGACGGGCATGCAGATCGAAACCCGCTCTGCTGTTGACGTCGGTGAAATCGTCCGGCTGCGCCTGGAAACCGAGATTTCCGAACTCGAGTTCATCGAAGTTCAGGCTCGTGTCGCCTGGTGCCGCCCCGAAGGCAAAAAGCGTTTCCGGGCCGGACTGGAGTTTCGCAACCTCAACATCGAGGTGCGTTACCAACTGGACGAACTCCATCGCTACCTGAAGCGCCGCGAAGAGGCCAACCTCACCCAGCGCGTCCTCGAGTGCGCCGACCGCTATCTGCTGGGTTATCTCACCCCGCAGAAAGAGGAAGAGGCCGTCGTTCCAGCCTGAACCCGAAGTTGGCTCAGCTTGTGAAACGGGACCCGCCTGCGGGTCCCGTTTTCATGTGTGCCGATTCACTGCCGAGCTGCAGAGGAGAGGATAGCCTGAGAGCATGCCTCACAGCGACTCTGCCCCATTGTACTGGCTCCAGTTCGATTGCTCGGCCCGTCTGAGGCTGGCCTTGCTGGACTCGATAAGCGAAGCTTGCCGTCAGCGCCTTTTCCAGAGTTTGCGGCAGTTAGCCGCACCCAAACCAGGCGAACTTTTGGAATGCCGCCACGAAGTGATGCGGCGCCTGTTCGGCCACATCGTCGCCGACGAGATTCTGGAAATCGGTATCCTGCGCAACCCTCGCCAGGCAAGTCGTCGACTCTTTTCCACTTCTTGCAGCCGGGAAGAGGTCGCGGTACTGTTGATGAGCCTGCCCTCGGAGATCACGGGTCAGATTTTCAAGCATCTATCCCCACGTGCAGCCGAAGAGGTCACCCACGCCATTGAGGACCTACCTCAGTTATCGCTGGCATCGGGCCAAAAACTTACGCTGCGACTGATGGAAGCGCTGGCGATTCCGGTGGAGGATAGCCACGAAATTCTCGAGCGCGCCCTGAGCGAAGCCCCCGATTTTGTCGAGCAGGTACTGCGTCAACTTCACTGGTACACCGATCAACTGGCCCGACACCGACTGAGCACGGCCCAAATTCAGGCCATCTTCCTTCAGCAGCTGCCCCGGCCACTGCTGCGATTCTGGATGGACGGACTGGAACTGGACGAGCTCTGCGAGATTGCGCTGGCCGCGCGGCACACTAGACTCAATCCCCGCCAGCAGGAACAGTTCCAGGCCAAAATTTGGGAGTTGATGGGCTACCCCGATCGAACCCCCTGCCGCGAGCTCCATACCTTGGCCCGCCGTCATCCCGAGCGAGTGGCCAGCTGGCTGATGGAGCAAATGGATCTGGGCTAGCGATCTAGTGCTCGGGCTGCTCCTGCTCCCAGTCTTTCAAGAGCAGATTGAGCAGTGCCGCCGCCAGCGTACCCAAAGCCATCCCCGACTCGAGGAGCACCCGGCTGGCCTCGGCCAGGCTGTGGGGCAGCCAGTGGGCCAAACCTTGGTGTAGCCCCTGAAGAGCTTCGGGGGAACTGTGCACACCCACCCCCAGGCCAAGCGAAACCGCCAGAATAAACTGGTTGCGACCGCTGAAGCCATTGCGACCCGCGATCTGTAGACCGGCCGCAGCCACCGTAGAGAACATCAGAAAGGTGGCCCCCCCCAGCACCGGCCGAGGGATCACGCTGATCCAGGCAGCCAACTTGGGAAACAAGCCACAGCCGATCAGCATCAGGGCCGTGGCGATGCCCACCCGGCGAGAAGCCACGCCGGTGAGGGCAATGATACCGTTATTCTGGGCAAATGTGGTCTTGGGCAGGGCGTGAAAGAGACTGCAGAAAGCACACCCCAAGCCGTCGGCTAACAGCCCCCCGCGCAATCGGCCCTCAAAGAGCGGTCCTTCCACCGGTTCTCGCGAAACCGACGAAGTGGCCGTCAGATCGCCGATACACTCAAGCGCCACCAACAGGTAGGCCACCAGCCAGGGCAGCAGATAGGCGGCCTGAAACTCCAATCCGTAGATCAGCGGAGTGGGAATGTGCAGCCAGGCCGAACTCTGAACCGGAGCAAAGTCGATCAGCCCCTGCATTGCCGCCACCGCGTATCCCACCAGCAGCCCCAGAGCGATGGAAATGTTGCGCCAGAACCCTCGACCCCAGGCCTGGACAGCCACAATCGTGGCCACCACCAGCGCCCCAAGGCCAAAATTCTGCACACTGCCAAAATCGGCGGAACCCGGTCCTCCGGCCATCTGCAAGAAGCCCACCTGGATCAGGGTGAAGCCGATCAGGGCGATAGCGATGCCCGTGACCAGCGGCGGAAAGAGCTTGCGGGCCAGCGGCAGGGAAAAGGCCACCAGCACGGGCATAAATGCACCCGCCAGCGCCAAACCGAAAACCAGATCCAACCCGCCTACTTTACCGGTGGAAATGGCCAGTGGCACAAAGGCGAAGCTGGGACCGGTAACGCTCAGCAACCCCGAACCGAGCGGCCCCCATTTGTGCACCTGCAGGAGGGTCGTAACCCCCGATGTGAACAGAGACATGCTGACCAGATAAGCCACCTGCTCGATGTTCAACGAGAGGGCCGCGCCCACGATGAGCGGGGGAGTCACAATGCCGACAAACATCCCCAACAGGTGCTGGATGCCCAGAGTACAGGCCAGCCACCAGGGCAGTGCCTCCTCTACCCCATAGAAGCGTCTCAACGAAAGGCTCGCCAGGAAGCGATTTTCAGGCCAGGTCGAGACATCGCAAGGTGTTCGAAACGGGGTCCCCAGGTGCCTGCCGCGAAGGTGAGACCATGGTCATCTCAAGCTGGATCAGCTGGTTCACCCAGCATTCTTTCGGTAAGCTGCTCTGGATCGTCGGTCTGGGCTGGTTGCTGGCGGCCCTTGGCCGTTGTCTCTACTGCGGCTGGCAACTGCGCTGCCTGAAGCAGGCGCTGCGGGCTCTTCCCTGCAATGCGCGCAGCCAGGTGGAGCGTCTCTTCTCCGAGTTGACCGTGCATCGACTGGACCTTGCCTGGAGCGCCGGACCCGAAGGGCTGCGGAGCTGGAATCTGGAGTACTGGGCCCATCCAATGCTGGGACCCACGCGCTGGAGCATCTGGCCACTTGGTTTTCTGCTGGCCTCTCCGGGCCTGGCCTGGTTGGGCTACCTTCAGGGTTACCGCAGGTTCGACAAAGAACTGCAGTTTCTCAACGCTTTGCAGCCCTGGGAGGGGTTGCGGGCACTGCAAATCGTGCGCCACGCGGTGAATAGCCTGATGACCTGGGCCGAACCGCTGGTGGCAGCAGGACTTGGAGCCCTGCTGCTGGCCCTGGTGGTATTTCTTACTCAGCGCCTGCTCAAGGCAGCCCTGGTGCGTCAACTTCGAGGGGTCCAACTGGAACTGTTGCGCATCTTCCCGCTGGCGCCCCAGGAACTGCTGAACCAGCAACTTGAACAACTCACCCAGATCGTTCTCGAACTTCGCGAAGAAGTTCGCCAACTCCGGGAGTCGCCATGAAGTTTGCCACCAATCTGGCTCCTTTCGGTCCCGCCAGCGATCCGCGAGTGCTGGCCGAGCTGGCCCAAGAAGCCGAAGCTGCAGGCTGGGACGGTTTTTTTCTCTGGGACCACATGAACTGGGATCGCTGGGGCCCCGAGATCGGCGACCCCTGGATGGGCCTGGCCGCGGCGGCCCTCGCCACGCAACGCTTGCGATTGGGCACCATGGTCACCCCCCTGTTCCGACGCCGCCCTACCAGCCTGGCTCGCCAGGCCACCAGCCTGCAACAACTGTGCCAGGGTCGACTGATCGTAGGTCTGGGGTTGGGAGCGCCCGACCCCGAGGAGTCGATCTACCTGGGCGAGCCTGGACTGCTCACCGAACGTGCGCGCATTACCGACGAAGCCATCGAACTGCTGCGCCTGTTGTGGAGTGGCAAACCCGTCGCCTTTCGCGGGCAGTTCTACAAAGTGAAAAGCGGGGGCTTCCAGCCTACGCCGCCGGTGCCCATCCCGCTGTGGTCGGCAGCCACCTACCCTTTTCGCCCCGGCCCGCTCAGCCGTGCCGCCCGCTGTGAAGGCGTGGTGCCGGTCTCGTATCAGGAGGAGCCGCTGCCGCCCGAAGCCCTGCGCAGCATGCTCGAAGCCATTGGCAAACCGGGGCTCGACGTCGCCTGCGGCCTGTGGACCGGCGAACACCCGGAAACCGATGCCGAACGCGTAGCTGCCTATCGCGAGGCAGGAGTCACCTGGTGGGTGGAGCCGCTGGACCCCTGGAGGGGCAGCTTCGAAGTGCTGCGAGCGCGCCTGCGCCAGGGACCCCCTGGGGGCTAATTGCGGGCCATTTCGGCGAAAGCCGCAGAATAGGGGCCCACGGCTCGGGCTCGGCCTTCAGCAATGGTGGGCTGGCTGAGACTGGCAATCCATTCCATCAGCTTGCCGCAGTGGTCCGACTCTCCCATACTGAGGCAGTACCATAACAAGCACACCGGATCCAGGTGGGGGCTGTGAAGCAGGGCCTCTGCGAAGTGCCGGCGGGCCTCTTCCAACCTGTCCAGGGCCAGGCATACCCGCCCGACCAGTAACAGCGACTCGCGGGTGGTTTCCAATTCCAGTTGACGCCGGGCCCAGAAATAAGCCGGTTGCAGGTGCCGGTGATGGAGCAGCAACTCTGCCAATCGTTGGCGGCAGCAAGGGCCTTCCAGGTGTTGCAGCGCCTCCTGATAGCGTCCGGCCAGAGCCAGAGCGGCAGCCCGCTCTTCGGGCCTCGATTGACCCGAGAGCAACAGCGACTCCAGAGCTTCCGCCTGCCCCAGAGCCAGCCTCGCCAGGCCTTGAAAGCGGAGGGCCGTGCGGCGCAGGCCAACCTGCCAGACGGGGGTGCACGACAGACACTGCTCGAGTGCGTTGAGTGCCCACAGATGGCGCCCAAAATGATATAGAATCAGGCCGCGCACAAACCAGGAACGGCCGGGCTCAATCCTGGATTCGAGCGCGGCCGCAACATCCAGAAGCGCCAGGCCCTCCTGATGGTTCTTCAAATGCACCAGAGCCCGCGAACGCAAAGCATTCGCCCGAAACGCCTGTAAACTGCCGGGGTGGGCCAGCAACCCGTTGGCCGCCTGTTCGATCCCCTGCCATCGCTGCTGACGCAGGCACCACCAGAGCTTGAGCTGAGCGCCAAACCCCCAGCGGGCCAGCCACTCCAGCTGGTGCTTGAGCCACACGCCCAATAGGGAAACCAACAACAGGTCCAGCCAGCTCACCATGCTCTTCAAGAGTAGGCAAGCGAAAGAAAATCTTCCCAACAGCGGCGCACTGGGAACTCACTTTGCAACACAAAGCTTATATTCCCCTGTGACTCCCCGCAAGACACTCTGGCTGGTTTCAACGATGGGGCTGCTGCTCATCCAGTTGCCGGAGTGGTTCCACCTACCGACCCGCTGGCTGACCATCGGTTTTGCTTCGAAGGCCACAGGCTTGCTGCTCAATGGACCCGGTTTTGGGGCCGTTACCGCCGTGCTTGGATACCCCTTCGCGCGCACCCTCTTGGGCAACGTGCTGAGCTGGGTGCTGACGCTGCTGCTGCTAGAACCGGTGGTGCGTTGGATTCAGGGACCACGCCGCAGCAAAGGCGGACAGCGAGAAATGACCCGTCGGGCTTTTCTGGTGGGTGGCAGTACCGCCGCCGGGGCGCTGGCGCTGGGAAGCTATAGCCACTTCTACGAGTTGCGCAACTTACGGGTCGAGCAGTTCCGCCTGTGGCTTCCTCAACTGCCCCCTGCTCTGGAAGGCCTGCGCTTGGTATTGATGGCCGACTGGCATTGCGGGCCGCTGAATCGACCCCACCATCTGCGGCCAGCCATGCTGCTGGCCAATCAACTGCGCCCCGATCTGGTGTTGTTGCCTGGCGACTTCATCTCTCGTTCGGGACACTACTTCAGCGAAGCCGCCGAACTGGCCTCGCTGCTTCGCCCCAACATTCCTCAGGGAGTGCTTTTGAGTTGGGGCAATCACGACTACTGGCACGGTCTGGATCCGGGGCCAGGATGGATGTCGGAAGCCGGCTGCCAGATTCTCACCAATCAGGCGCTGGTACTCAATCGCCGTCGTGAACTGGAGGCCCATGGAAGGGGGCTGTGGATCGCCGGAGTGGACGACCTCTGGGCAGGTCGTCCGCGCCTGCAAGAAACCCTGGCCAGGCTGCCCGACGATGAACCTCGTCTCGTGCTGTGCCACAACCCCGATCTGGCCGAAGAGCAAGGCGGCGTGCGGGTCGACCTCATGCTCTCGGGCCACACTCACGGGGGACAGGTCCGCTTTCCCAAGGTGGGAGCTCCGATATTGCCGAGCCGCTATGGCCAGAAATACGCGGCAGGCTGGGTCCAGGCCCCCGACTATCCGGTCTATGTCAACTGCGGACTTGGCTCTGGAGGCATTCCGGTGCGCCTGGGCGTTCCCCCGGAAATCACGGTATTCGAGCTCTACCGTGGCCCCCGTGTGCAGCATCAGCGAGTGCGGCTCACATAGGGACCGCCGTTGCGGGGGCGAAATCCCCCTGATGAGCTACACTCCGCAGGGATTGGCGCTGGCCAGCGGTGGTCTGCGAATGGTGCGGCTGGCCTGGGTGTTTACGCTGGGGGGCAGCTTCCTCCACGCGCTGGGCATGGCGCTGGGCCGGGTCGATGAAACCTCACCCCCATGGCTGGCGCTGCTGGGCCTGGCGCTGTCGGTGGTGGGGCTGTTGCGTTGTGGCCTGGGCGCCAGAACCGGGGCCGAGCGACTGTGGATCGGCCTGTCGTCCCTGTGTGTCGGCCTGGGCATTCTGCAGGCCAGCCCTGGTTCGGTCGTGCTGGGCTATCTCGCCGGCGCTTTCTGTTTTCATCTGTTTCTGATTCAGCTGGCGCGAGAAGTGGGCTGCGAATCTGAAACCGGACTGGTGCAGCTGTTGGTACTGCCCTTCCTGGCTCTGGCTGTCTCGATTTTCGCCGGCATCTTCCTGCGCGGTTTTGGCACGCTGCTCTTGCTGGCCGTTTTCTTAATCGGGCCACTCGCCTGGGTGGCGAAATTGCTGATCCTGATGGTTCAGCTGGAACGAACCCTGGCTTGAGGGCTCTGCTGCTCTTTTGGGCCCTGCTGTGCGCCCCAGCACTGGCCTGGAACGCTCGCGGTCACAGGATCATTGCAGCCCTGGCCTGGGAGCACATGGGGTTTGCCGTGGCCGAGTGGGTCGAGGAGGTGCTGGCCCAGCATCCCGACCCCACCGCCCGCTCGCGCGAGGGGGCCTCGACCTGGCCCGATCGCCTTCGCGAGAGCTGGCCCGAGAGCCAGGGCTGGCACTTTATCAACCTGCCCATTGTGCTGCCGGGCTATAGCCAACAGCCTCCGGCGCCCCCCGAACACGACCAGGTCATCTGGGCCCTGGGTCACTGGCAGAAAATCGCCGTGATGACCGGCGACGAAAGCCAGCGGGCCCAGGCGGTGGCCTTTCTCATTCACCTGGTGGGCGACATCCACCAGCCTCTTCACGCCGCCTGCGGATACAGCCCGCAAACTCCCCATGGCGACAAGGGCGGCCATCATTGCAAACTGGTCGGGTCCTGGAGCCCCAACCTGCATCACTTCTGGGACTGCGGCGGCTACCCGCCGGAACTCAACGACGACGAATTGCTGCAACTCGTCAGCCCGGAGCCGATGGGCCCCGACGTCCACCATCTTGACTTCGAACGCTGGGCCCGGGAAAGCCATCAACTGGCCCGTCAGCACGCCTATCCTCCCCCCGTAGACCCCGGCGGAGAGTATGCGTTGACGACGCAGCAAATCAGCCGTCAACGCATGAACCAGGCCGGGCTGCGGCTGGCCTATGTGCTGCGTCGGCTGGCTCAAGGAAACTGAGCGCCCGAGGGGAAGTGCGGCCCCATGAAGACGATCGAGCTGGAGAAAACCTACGACGCTAAAGTTGTGGAGTCGAAGACCTACGCCTACTGGATGAACAACGGCCACTTTCGGGCCGTGCCCGACCCCAACAAAGAGCCCTTTACCATTGTCATTCCCCCCCCCAACATCACGGGCTCGCTGCACATGGGACACGCGCTCGACAACACCATTCAGGACGTGCTGATTCGCTACAACCGCATGGCCGGCAAAGTGGCCTGCTGGGTGCCCGGCACCGATCACGCCGGCATCGCCACCCAGACGGTGGTGGAGAAAGAGCTGAAAAAAGAGGGCAAAACCCGCCACGACCTGGGGCGCGACGAGTTTCTTAAGCGCGTATGGGCCTGGAAAGAACAGTATGGCAACACCATCGTCGACCAGCTCAAGCGCCTGGGCGTTTCCTGCGACTGGGATCGCCTCTCCTTCACCATGGACGCTCCCCGCTCGCGGGCCGTGCGCGAAGTGTTTGTGCGTCTCTTCAAGAAAGGCGACATCTATCGCGGCAAGCGCCTGATCAACTGGTGCCCCCATTGCCTTACGGCCCTCTCCGATCTGGAGGTGGAACACGAAGAGTCCAAGGGTGGCCTGTTCCATTTGCGCTACCCGCTGGTGGGACAAGAGGGCCACGTGGTCATCGCCACCACCCGCCCCGAGACCATTCTGGCCGACGTGGCCGTGGCCGTGAACCCGGCCGATGAGCGCTTTTCCCACCTGATCGGCAAGCGCTGCCGCATTCCCGTGGCCAACCGCGAGATTCCCATCATCGCCGACGAGGCCGTGCTGATCGACTTTGGCACCGGCGCCCTGAAGATCACCCCCGCCCACGACCCCACCGACTTCGAAATCGGCCTGCGCCACAACCTGGACCAGCTGGTGTGCCTGGACGAGCACGGCAAGCTCAACGAACTGGGCGGCAAGTATCAGGGCCAGGACCGCTTCAAGGTGCGTCAGGCCATCGTCGAAGAAATCGAGGAACTGGGCCTGCTGGAGCAGCGCCAGGACTATCTCAACAAGGTAGGCCACTGCTACCGCTGCCACAGCGTCATCGAGCCCTACCTGTCGGACCAATGGTTTATGCAGATGAAGCGCCTGGCCGAACCGGCCATCCAGGCCGTTCACGACGGTTCGGTGCGCTTCGTGCCCGAGCGCTACTCCAAGACCTACCTGGCCTGGATGGAGAACATCCGCGACTGGTGCATTTCTCGCCAGATCTGGTGGGGCCACCGCATTCCGGTGTGGACCTGTGAAAAGTGCCAGCACGTCGACGGCCATATCGAAGACCCCCAGGCCTGTCCCCAGTGCGGCTCGGCCGACTATCAACAGGACCCGGACGTGCTGGACACCTGGTTTTCCTCAGGGCTGTGGCCCTTCTCGGTGTTCGGTTGGCCCCAGGACAACGCCGATCTCGACTATTTCTACCCCACCTCAACGCTGGTGACAGGACGTGACATCATCAACCTCTGGGTGGCCCGCATGATTATGCTGGGCATCGAATTTCTGGGCAAAAAACCCTACAGCGACGTGCACATCCACGCCACCATCATGACCCGTGATGGTCAACGCATGTCCAAGTCGAAAGGCACGGGCATCGACCCCCTGGACCTCATCGAGAAATACGGCGCCGACGGCACCCGTTTCGGGCTGATGAGCCAGGCCACCGACAGCCAGGACGTGCGCCACACCGAGGAACGCTACGAGCAAGGGCGCAACTTCTGCAACAAAATTTGGAACGCTGTGCGCCTCTGCCTGATGCTGTTCCCCGACGGCCTGGAACCCAGCGAAAAGCCGGTGCCCACTTCGCTGGCCGACAGCTGGATTTTGACCCGCGCCTCGCAGCTGACCAGCCGGGTGCGCCGGGCCGTCGAGGAGTATCGCTTCGACGAAGCGGCCCGCTCGCTCTACGAGTTCTTCTGGAACGAGCTGTGCGACTGGTATCTGGAGCTGATCAAGCCGGTCTTCTACCACCGCCAGGATCCCGACGAACAGCGCAAGGTGGCCCAGTGCCTGCTCTTTGCCGTCGATCGCTACCTGCGCCTGAGCCACCCGCTGATGCCCTTCCTCACCGAAGAACTCTGGCATCATCTGCCCGGCCAGCGCGGACCGCTGATCCACACGCCGCTGCCTGAAAAGGGCTGGGAAGAGCCCAAAGCGGTGCAGGAGATGGAGCTGCTGCAGGAGGTCATCCGGGCCATCCGCAATTTGCGCGCCGAGCTGGGGCTGCAGGCCAGGCAAAAGGCCGAAGTGGTCATCCTGGCGGGCGAGGGTCGCGAACTGCTGGAAACCAATCAGGCCGTCATCGAATCGCTGGCCATGGCCGAGCCTCTGCGCTTTGCCGACGAGCGTCCCCAACAGGCCCTGTCGCAGCGGGTGGGCGAGATGGAAGTGTTCCTTCCCTTCCCGGCCGACTTCGATCTGTCGCGCGAGGTGGCTCGACTGGAAGCCGAGCGGGCCGAGGCCCAGAAGTTCCACGACAGCATTGCAGCCAAGCTCAACAACGCCAACTTCGTGGAGCGGGCCAAGCCCGAGGTGGTGGCCCGCGAACGCGAGCGTTTGGAAGAAAAGATGCGAGAGGTAAGGAGCATTACAGCTAGTCGCGATGCAATGTTGAAACTTCTGATTGAAGAGATCGGCTTGAAGCTCAGGGAACTCCGAGCCCTGTGCGGCAACCAACCTCAAGGCTCGAAGGCAATTCTCTCTTGTGACAGCAGAGTCTTAGCTCATCTGCTGCAGAGTCAGTCTGACGCGATTAGAGGCGTCGGAGATCTAGTCGAGATTCCAATGTTCCAAGACTGTCCACCCGTGAACGGGATGCCTGGGTATCTCCCGCAAATCAAGATCTATCTCATACCTCAAGCCGATAGGGACGATTTGGGTAAATTGAAGCAATTGATACTTGAGGACGAACATTTGGAGCAAGTATCTCGGGACAGTCAGTTGACTCCGAGGCAACAATTAAGGCGGGCTGAAATCGCAGCACAACGGCAAGTGCTTTCGAGGAATAACCTATGAGCTGCCCCTACGGCACCCATCGCTCGCTGGAGCCCCGCGGCAGCCTGCCCCAGGCGGCCTGGAAGCTGGACAATCAGAGCCCGTTGGACCCCCGAGAAATCGCCATCGACGTCACCACCCTGAACATCGACTCGGCCAGCTTCACCCAGATCGAGGAAGAGTGCCACCACGACCTCGAGGCCATCGCCCGGAAGATCGAGTCGATCGTGGCCGAGCGAGGCAAGATGCACAACCCGGTCACCGGCTCGGGCGGCATGCTGATGGGCACCATTTCCGAGGTGGGTTCGGCCCTGCAGGGGCGGCCCAACGCCCAGGGGCATGTCCCCACGGTGGGCATGCGCATCGCCACGCTGGTGTCGCTGTCGCTGACCCCCCTGCGCATCGACGAAATCCTGGAGATATCTCCGGAAAGCGACCAGGTGCGCATTCGCGGGCGGGCCATCATTTTCGAATCGGGCATCTGGTGCCCTCTGCCCGACGACCTGCCCCAGGAGGTGGCGCTGGCGGCCCTCGACGTGGCCGGCGCGGCCGCCCAGGTGGCCCGCATGGTGCAGCCTGGCCAGAAAGTGCTGGTGCTGGGGGCAGGGGGCAAGTCGGGCCTGCTGTGCTGCTACGAGGCGCGCCGACGCTGCGGCCCCCACGGCATGGTGCTGGGGCTGGAACGCCACCCTCAGGGGCGCTCCGACCTCGAGGCACTGGGCTTTTGCCACCGGGTGCTCGACGCCGACGCCCAACAGCCGGTGGAGGTGTTGCAGCAGGTGCTGGCGGCCACCGGCGGCGAGGAACTGGACCTGGTGATTAACTGCGTCAACATTCCCGGCACCGAAATGAGCAGCGTGCTGCCTCTGCGCCAGCGGGGCACGGTGTATTTCTTCAGTATGGCCACCTCGTTTACGGCCGCCGCCCTGGGGGCCGAAGGGCTGGGCAAAGACGTCGATTTGCTGATCGGCAACGGCTTTGCCAAAGGCCACGACCTGACCACCCTGCAGGTGCTGCGCGACTGTCCCCCGCTGCGCCAGCTGTTCACGCGGCGCTACGCGCCCACCCTGCTGGCCTCTTCATGAAAGGCTTGCTCTCGGCCCTGGGCGGAGCCCGCAGCCTGGCCCTGATCGGCATGGGCAAGAACGTGGGCAAAACCACCGCCCTGAACGCTCTGGTCGAGGAAGCCCGCAGCACCGGTCTGACCCTGGCCCTGACCTCGATCGGTCGCGACGGCGAACTGGTCGACGCCATCAGCAGCCACCCCAAGCCGCCCATTCGGGTGGCGCCGGGCACCTGGCTGGGCACGGTGGAGGGGGCCCTGCCTTCGGTGGAAGGTGCCTTTCGCGTGGAGGAAGTCACCGAGATGCGCACAGCCCTGGGACCCATCGTGCTGGCCCAGGCACTGTGCGAGGCCCAGTGGGAGCTGTCCGGCCCGGCCCTGGGCAGCGACCTGCTGTGGCTGCGTGAGCGCTTTTTTGACCTGGGCGCGCAGCTGGTGGTCTTCGACGGAGCCTTCGATCGCCGCTCCAGCGCCACCCCCAGCTTGACCGAGGCCACCCTGATCGTCAGCGGCGCCGCTCTGGACCCCGATATGCAGGTGGTGCTCGAGCAGACCCGCCACCGAGTGGAGTTGTTTCGCCTGCCGGCCCATCCCGACCTCAGCCAACCGGCTCGCCAACTGCTGGACGCCCGCGGCATGGGCTGGTGGTCGAGGCAAGGAGCGGTGGTGCCTGTGGAACTGCCCACCGCGCTGGGAGCCGCCGAGCGACTGGCGGCCACCCGACCGGGGCCCGAGGCGCGTTTGCTGCTGGGCAGGGCGCTGACCCCGGCTCTGCTGCAGGCCCTGGAGGGCCTGGAAATCATCGTTCAGGATGCCACCATGGCCCTGATCGAGGCCGCCGACCTCAAGCGTTTTCGGGCTCGGGGCGGGCGTCTCTGGGTGCATCGTCCCATCGCGTTGCCCTTCGTGGTGGCCAACCCTTACTCGCCCTACGGCTGGGCCTTTCCGCCCCGTGACTTCCTGCATTTGCTGGCCGAGTACCTTCACCCCGTTCCGGTGGTCGACGTGGTCCAGGGTGTGGCCCTGGGCCTGGAGCTGGCGGCGTGAAGCGCGCCCTGTTGGGATGGCTTCTCCTGGGCAGCGCGTTGAGCGCCCAGCCGCTGACTCCGGGGCAGCCCCTGCGGCGCACCCAGAACATGCTGCCCCAGACGGCGGCCATGCGCGAGGCGCGCTTCCTCTTTGAAGAAGGCCGACGATTGCATCGCCAGGGACAGCTGGGCCGGGCTTTGGACCTTTACCAGAAGTCGCTGGCCCAGGACCCGGGACGCATTGAGTATCTGCCCTTTCTGGGTCAGGTGCTCAACCAGTTGGGTCGCTTCGAAGAAGCGCTGCCGGCCTTCCAGAGCTACCTCAAGCTCGAGCCCACCGATCGTCCCGTGCGACTCGGCCTGCTGGAGTGCCTGATCGGCCTGCAACGCTGGCCCGAGGTCGACGCGCTGGCCGCCCAACTGGCGGCCGTCAGTTTGACGGGCGACGATGCCGACTACCGTCACCTGGTGGGCCTCTCCTGGCTGCGGCGAAACCAGCCCGAGCAGGCGCTGCCCCATCTACTGGCGGCCTCCCCAAGCCGCCTTGACTATCGCCTCAATGCAGCGGTAGCCCTGCTGTTGCTGGGACGAACGGCGGAAGCCGACCAGCAGCTCCAACCCCAACCCGAGGCTGCGAGCGCCCACTGGAAGCTGCTCAAGGGAGTGGTCGAACTGCGCTCCGGGCACGCAGAAGCCGCCGAGGCGCTGTGGCGCGAGGTGGACCTGCCCGAGGCCACCCTCAATCTGGCCACCAGCCTGGCCCAACGCGGCCACGACCTGGAGGCCCGCACGCTGGTGGCCCGCCTGTTGGACCGCAATTCTCAGCACCCCGAGGCCCGGCTGCTGTATGCCCGCCTTCTCAATCGTCAGAACCGCTTTGAGGAGGCCCTTCCTCTGCTGGCCCCCTTGGCGCTCTCGGCCTATCGCGAGGAACTGCGAGGGTGGGCCTTGCTGGGCTCGGGGCGAGCCAGCGAAGCCCTTGAGGCGCTGCAACAGGCAAGCACTCTGGGGGCCAGCGGCGCCGCCCTGGAACATAACCTGGCGCTGGCTCACGCTCAGTTGAAGCAATGGAAGCCGGCCGGGCAGCACCTGCAGCAGGCGCTGAACATGCAGCCCGAATGGGCCGATCTCTACTACCTGCAAGGAAAGCTTTGCGAACAGCAGCAGCAGATTTCCCAGGCCATTCAGGCCTACCAACGCTATCTGGAACTGCTGCCCCAGGCCCCCGAGGCCGAGCTGCTGAAAGCCCACCTCAAGAAGCTAAAAAACTCTATTTGATCTCGCTCTCGAGCTGACGAGCCATCTCGGCGTCGAGCGGGCGCAGCGCCTCGAGCTGGGTTCGGGCCTTTTCTTTCTGCCCGAGCTGCACATAGGCTCGCCCCAGATAGAGAAAACCCAGCTTCAGCTGAGGATCGAGCACGGTGGCTCGAGTCAGGGCCTGCACGGCCTGGTCATTCTTGCCCAGGCGCATCAGCGCAAAGCCCCACTCCAGCCAGGGGGAAGCGGCCTTGGGCTCCAGTTCGGTGGCTTTCTGCAAGGGGGCAATGGCCTTTTCGTAGCTTTTCTGGTCGTTGTAGCACCAACCCAGGCGATAATGAGCCGACGCGGCCTGGCTACCGTTCTCGATGGCCTTTTCGTAGCTCAGGGCGGCGGCCGCATAGTCTTGTTTACGCATAAACAGCACGTCCCCCAGGCCCGTCCAGGCCTCGGCGCTCTTAGGCTCAAGCTCGGTGGCTTTGCGATAGGCCTCAAGCGCCCCCTGGTCGTTGTTGAGCTTGAAGTAGGTGAAGCCCAATTCATTCCAGAGTTGGTGGTCTTTGGGGGCGACCTCCACGCCCTTCTTCAAAAAGCGTGCGGCGGTGTCGTACTTCTTCTGGTCGTTGTAGATCCAGCCCAGGTGGTAATAGGCTACCGCCGACCGCGGGTCTTTGACCAGCACCGCCTTATACTCTTCGAGAGCTTCGTTAAGCCGATTCTCCCCCACCAACTTCTCGGCCCGCAAGAGCATGAGATCGGGCGAGTTCCCCTGCGCCGCCAGCGGCAGGGGCAACATCAGACTGAGGCAGAGCAAGGGAACCTGAATTCTCATGGGGCCTGGTTTGAGCCAGTTGACAATTCCCCTTCTGGGCCGGATCGACCAGGCGATAGACCTCGTGAGCCTGAGAGGCCACGCTTTCATCGTGGGTGATCAGCAAAACGCCGGGCGCACCGGGCATCGACTTCAGATTGCCGATCACCTGCTCGATGGCGCGCGCGTCCAGGTGATTGGTGGGCTCGTCGAGGATGAGAAATGGAGGTCGATGCAGCATGGCTCGGGCGATAGCCAGGCGTTGCTTCTGCCCCCCCGAGATCATCACGCCGCGCTCGCCGATGGGGGTTTCTAACCCCTCTTCCAACTGACGAACCCAATCGGCCGCAGCAGCCAGGCTCAGCGCCTCCCAAATCTGTGCTTCGGGGATGCCCGGTCGATTGTAGAGCAGATTCTCTCGAATGGAGCCCGAGAACAAGAGGGGCTCCTGTTGAACCACCCCCAGTTGCGAGCGCAGGAAGCCAATATCGAGTTCGTCGTAGGCCACGCCGTCGGCGCGCAATTGGCCAGCATGAGGGCGCTCGAACCCGAGCAACAGCAAGATCAGCGTGCTCTTGCCGCTGCCATTAGGGCCCACCAGGGCTACCACCTGGCCCCTTCTCAAACTGAGGTCTACCTGATTGAGCAGCGGAGCCTCGACCCGGTAGCCGAAAGTCACCTGATGAAACTCCAGACTCTGGTTCAACAAATGCTGGAGCTGCCCGTGATAGGGCAGTTGGCCGGGTTGCTCCAGGAACTCACAGGCCTCCTGCAGGGATTCTGCACCCACCACCACGGTATAGAGCCCCTGAGCGAAGTCGCGCAGCGCCGTGTTCAACAAACTGACCACCGTATAGAACGACAGCAATTCACCCACCGTCATCACAGCCGTTGACACCTGGTAACCGCCAACCAGCAACACCACGAGGCTAACGGCGGTCAGCAGCAGGCCTTGCAGTTGAACATACTCGGCGCTCATCCGGCAGACGGGTTCGTGAGCATCGGCACTGGCCTGAATCTGCTGATGAGTGCGCTGCAGTTCCATGCGTTCGGCATGGCTGATGCGCACGAAATCTAGCGAGTCCAACATCCAGCGCAGGTGAGCCGAAAGGGCGCGAAAAGTGTTGAGATAGCGACGAGTGACCTTTACCGCCCGTCTGCGCACATACTCGTTCAGGAGCCAGGTGGCGGGCCAGACCAGCATCATCAGCCCGAACATTCTATAATTGAGAACCACCAGTACGGTGGCCAGTGCCAGCGCCAGAATTGTGGACGGCAACACCTGGTTGAGAAGGGCTCGCGCCATTTGCTCGACGCGCTCGGTCTCAGTGGTCAGCACTTCCTTGCTATTGGCGGTCTGCCGTTGCACGTAATAGCTGCGCGGCAAGCTCAATACTTTGTCGAGCACGTCTTTGCGCAGCTGCACCGTAACGCTTCGCGTGACATACAGGTTGAGCCGATTGGCCACCAAACCCAGGATAAAGGCTACCAGACGCAACAACCACAGCCCCACCCCGAGCAGCACCAGCTGGTTCAAGTCGCGGGCCGGAATGGCGTGATCAAAGGCCTTCTTCAGCAACCAGGCCACCGGAACCGTCAGGGCGGATTGCATGGTGGCGATAGCCAGGCCTGCCAACAGGCGACCACGATGCGGGAAAAGGCGGGTTCGAATCTGTTTCCACGGCGTCACTGGCTTCGCGGCTTCGCCCCGGGCCAGCGGCCTCCTTGAACTGCGCGGGAAACGCCCCTCCGGCAGCGAAAGGGCGCGCGTGTTGATCAGCGTTGTCATACCCACCTATGGTCGCCCGGCTTCGTTATTGCGCTGCCTGCAGCGACTGGCACGGCAGACCATGCAGCCCCACGAGGTCGTCGTCGTCGACGACGGCAGTCCCATCGACCCCAGGCCAGAACTCGAGCAACAGCAGCTGCCCTATCCGCTGCACCTGATTCGCCAGCCCAACCGCGGTCCCGGAGCTGCTCGCAATCACGGCGCCCAACAGGCCGCCGGAGACTTTCTGGTATTCATCGACGACGACTGCATGGTGGAAGAGGGCTTCCTGCGGGCCTATGCTCTGGCCTTCGAACGGGACGCGAATGCCCTCTGGTCAGGCAAAGTGCTGACCGCACCCGATCGCAACCTCTATTGCAAAGCGGCTCAGGTGGTCGTGGACATGGCCACCACCTTCTACAATCCCGACCTCGACAACGGGCGCTTTTACCCCAGCAATAACCTGGGGGTCAATCGCTCGCGCTATCTGGAGGTTGGAGGCTTCGAAGACACCTATTTTCGTCACAGCTCGGAAGATCGGGAACTGTGCGACCGTTGGACGATGGCCGGGGGGCGCATTCGCCATTGCCCGGAGGCCCGTCTGTATCACGAACCTCCGCTGGGAGCAATGTCGTATCTGAAAATGTATTTCCGCTACGGTCGAGGCGCCTATCGATACCAGCGCATTCGCGAGTTGCGCGGCTCAGGGCGCCTGCAGGACGACGTGGGCTTCCACTTCCGCTTGCCAGCTCTGCTGCGACGAGCCCTGGGCCCAGTTCCCCCCCAGCAGTGGCCTGGTATTGGACTCCTGCTGGTGGCCTGGCAGTTGATGAACCTGGCGGGATTTGCCTACGAGGTGGTGAGCCATCGCCTGCAGCGTCCCGAGGCCCGCACCGATGAGGCAGCAAAGGTGATGCACCAGAAGGTAGCCCACCGACTTCAGCCCGAGCAGCCCACCCGCGCAGCTGGCGAAATAGAGGTAGCGGGGGCCGTTGAGCAGCAGATAGAGGGCCAGTAAACCCTGGCCCAACTGGGGTAACCAGGGCAACAACGCCAGAGCCAGCAGCAAAAACAGCGGCGGCAGCGCATTGCGCGGCGACAGGTTCAAACCCTTCTTAGGGGTCAACCCCAGGTAGCCGTAGTAGGTCCAGGGCATGGCACGAACAAAGATGTCGGTGTGGACCATCGAGCGCAAGGTCCAATTCTTCAGGTGGCGGCCCTCGAATGCCGGATTCAAGACGATGCGCCCGCCCAGGTCGGTGAGGCGCTTGCCCAGCCCCACGTCTTCGATGCCCGTCAGACGGCGGTCAAAGCCACCCGCGCGCAAAAAGGAATCCTTGCGTATGGCACCCAGGCCGGTCCAGAACGAGGGAACCAGTCCGCTCTGTTCCTGATGCACCTGGCGATGCAGCAAGTTGCGAAAGCGACTTAAGGGGCTCTCCCGGTGGTAGCCCCAGCTGCTGTAGCAGCCAAAAACCCCATCGAACTGGGGGTGTTCGTCCATCCAACGGGCCATGGCTCGCAAGGTTTCCACCTCGACCACCACGTCGCTGTCAACGAAGAACAATGTATGGCCCGAAGCCACCGAAACTCCAAGATTGCGAGCCACGGCCTGTCCGCTGTTCGACTGGCAGAGCAGCCGGGCCCAGGGAGCGTGCTGGCGAACCCAGCGAGCCGAGTCATCGCTGGACCCGTCGTCGACGACGATCACTTCCCAATTCGGGCCGAGCTCGCCCAGAGGGCTGAGAACTTGCGTCAGAAGTGGACGGGCATTATAGACGGGAATCACCAGGGAGTATCGGGTCATTGGCGGCATCTCCTTTGGGATTCTGCTCGACCTTCCTGCCCGAGATGTAGACCTGGCGTTAACAATCGACAGTAGGGAGAATTCGACCGACTACTGACCGGCTGCGCACTTCAAAAAGTCGACCTGACGGTGAAAACGGGGCGGCAATCGCAGTGTGCGCACGGGCTCGTCGCTACCGCTCTGAATGGCTTCCATACCCTGACGCGAAAGAGTGATCAGATCGCTGCCGCGATTGTAAGTCTTCAACCCCGACTGCAACTTGATGTGCACCCGATGGGTCAGGGCCACCTCATCTTGCTGGATGAAGGTCTGATAGCGCAACAGCTTCCGACTGTGAAAAAACTGCGCTGGCGTGGCACTGAAGGGTTCACCCTGCTGGATTGCCGGAGGCTGCCAGCCGATATTACCGATGGAAAAAATGCGCTGTTCTCTGGGGCGCGCCACTGCCTCGACGGCAGCCGGTTCGCGAAGCTGGTCGAGCACCTCCAGCGCTTCGGCCAGTTTGACCCGATAGGTTAGAAGGTCTTGCAGCTCCAGCTGCACGCCATAGAGAAGTTCGCCGAGCTGAAGGCCGATCGACTGGCCCGCGCGGGGGCCTTCGACCTGGCGCCGCAGCCAGCCCCAATCGTGGGTGGACGGGCGATGCAGCCCGCTGGAGAGGTTGGTGCCGAGATTGCCAATTTCCATTACTGCTCCTCCGCCAGCATCTGGCTGTGTTCGCTCAATTGCTGCTGCACCGAGCGCAGCACTTCGTCGGCCTCCTGGGCCTTGAGAGAGATCCAGGAAGCCATTTCGGGAGAATCTTCGCTGGCCGCCAGCTCCAGGGCATCGACAGCCTCGAGCAACGAGTCGAGCGCTTGCTCGGTAGGCTGCAACAAAGCCTGATACACCTGGGGCAATCCGGCGGCTAACTGGGCCAGGGCCTGCTGCTTGCGCTGCCAGAGCTGCTGACGCACCTGATTGAGGGCATCACCAGAAAGCTCGCCCCCGCAACGAAGGGCCGCACAGGCGTCGCGAAAGAATTCGATCACGGCGCGCCTTCTTCCAGCTCTTCGATGTCCAGAGGGTAGCGGCTCCAGCGCTCGCTTCCACTCCAAATCTCTATCCAATAGGTGCCGCCTGTGGGGAACACCAGCCCTTCCAAGAAAGCCACCGATATCAACCGGCCCGAGGGGCTCTGGGGGTCGGGCTGCAACTTGACCTCCTGGCGCAGCATCGGCTGCCCCTCGGGAGCCAGCAACACCAGCGTCAGGGTCAGGTCCTCAAAGACGTGCACCAGGCCATTGATCAAGAACAAACCGGAACCTTCAGGAAAGACATAGGGCATGGGCCCCAAAGCCAGTTCGTGAACAACGAAGCGAAAAACGGGCGACCCCTTGGACTCGTCGTACCCCAGGCTGAGCAGGGAATACTGGAGCTGAGGACTCATCTGCAAAGCCCGATAGCATCACAAAAAAATGTGGACATTTTTGCCTCCTGCTCCATATTCAGGCTTATCCCCCGTAGGGGACAAAAATCAAGTCGTAGAATATCCATCTGTGGACACACCGCTACTGCGAGCCCAGCTTCTCTGCTCTGACCTGGAATTACTGTTTGGTGAACTGGCTCAGGTTCCCGCCCCTCAGAGTCAGCGAAAGCGCAAAGCGAAACCCGGGCTCTCGGCTCCGGCCGAAGGTGAAGTGGCGCGCTATCTCCAGGATGTTCACCAGGACCTGAACTTGCGATTGCCGTTCCGCAAAAAGTGAGCCAGGACTACCTCAGTGTGCCGCGTTTTCTGGAACAGGCCCAACAACTCGGGCTCGACGTCAGCGAGCGAACCATCAACTATTACATCGCCCGGGGGTTACTGCCCAAGCCTATCAAGCGGCCCTTCAACGGTGCCGACGGACGGGTGGCTTACCTGCCTGCCGAGGGACTCAAGCAACTCAAGAAGATCCTGATCTACAAAGAGCAGGGTCTGAAGCTCGAACACATCCGCCGAGTGCTCGAGGGCAAAGGGCAGGCTCAGGCCGTGGTCGATGAAGCTCAGCGCCAGGCCTGGCAACGAGAAGTGGTCTATCGTTTTCTGCGCCATTTGCCGGCGGGCCAGTCGGCTGCGGCCCGACTCAAGCTGCTATCGAGGCTGGGCGGCGAACCATCGCAAGTAGGCCTGGACGACCTCAAAGACTATTTTGTGGACACCCTGACTCCGCTGGTCGGCCCCGACCACTCGCGCCGCTGGGTCAACGAGTATTTCCTTCATCTGGGCGGCAACGAACTGCACCGTCAAACCCGTCGCCTCACGGCCGAATTGCAGGGTGCCGGGCGCCCGGGAGGAGGCCCCGACCCGCTTCGCCAGTTGCGCAAATCGGCCAGTGACTTCAGCCTGAAACGGATCGACGAAGCCGACTGGCGGGCTTACCTCGAAGGTTGGGAAGCCAGCCTGAACCGAGCCTCGAAACGCTGGTCTCAAGAAGCCGAAGGCGAGATCCGCGACTTTCTGCTCGAAGGCACGGCCCTGGCCCTGCAAGCCCTACAGGCTCTGAAAACCGCCGAGCGGAGCAGCATTCGCGCCCTGCTCGGCGATCTGCAAAAAGGCTTGGAACTCCTTTTGGCGGCTCAACAAATGTTGCAAGGACGGGTGCGAGCCCTGACCTGGCAGCAGGCCAACCCGGCCGAGTCTTCAGGAGGTCGGTAGGGGCACGAGCAGATACCACAGTTGCACACTGGTATTGGCCATAGGCTCGGTCCACATCTGAATCTGGTCGCCCACCCCAACCGGGCCCTTCCACAAGGTGGAGGCACAGTTTTGCTTGAGCAGGCCCGGGCTGGTTCCGGGACGGTGAAACACCTCGAACACGGTGCGTCGACCGTCGGAAACCCAGTGGCGCCCTCCGAAAACCGCCCCGCGATTGATGGCCACGATAGCCACTTCTTTGCAGCCAGGGGGTAGCCCGGCAATTTTCCATTGGATGCCCACCCGAGCCCCGTACTTGCCGCGATTGTCGGTAGTGGCCGGCTGTTGGCCCTTCTTGACGGTGACGTCGACACCCGGGATCGACTCGAACTTCGAGTAGGTGCGCATCGGAGATTCCGCTTCGGCCCAACTGGTCACGTTGTAGACCACCTCAGCCGAGCGATCGGGCGAGGGAAAGTGACCCCGGGCGTGTTGAAAGGCGTCCATAATGCGATTCCAACGGGTGGGGTCCTTGCTTTTGTCAATGAACTTGCCGAGCCGCTCTTCTTCTTCTTTCCAAACGATCGAGTGCAGAACCGGCAACTGGTCCAATTGGGCCAGCCGATCCGGAGCCGAGTTGTCGACATCCGAGACCACAGCTGCCAGCGTTCCCGGACTGCTAGAAAAGAACTCCTGATGCAGCACCACCGTTTCTTCGGGCTCGAGGCGCTGGGAAATCAGGATGCAGCTCGTATCGGGCTGCAGCACCTGGCGGGGCTCAACCACCACCTCGGCCATGTCGCCAAAGGCCCGGCTTCCCGCCGCCACACTATCTTTGTGAACCGAGAGACTGCGCTTGCGAACCGTGAGAAACCCCTGCTTGGAGGGCAGCCAGACCAGGTCGAAACGCAGCGGCCGTTGAGTCCCGTTGGTATGGTCGACAAGCACCCGCACGGTTGACTTTCCAGGAATCGGAGAGCGAGCATAGATGCCGGTGGCACCGGGTCCGGGATCGGCGCTTCCCGGGGCCTCCGCCGGAGTGCGCTTGCGGGAATCCAGAATGCGTTCGGGCTGGTCGCTGATGAACAGGTAGTTGATGTAACTCGGCCTCACCTGCAGCGGAATATTCAGGTGCACACCGGGATACTTCCCCGCATAGGGTGGGTCATCGGTGCTTTTTCGATCGAGATCGGTGGGGAAATAGATTTTATAAGACGTGGCCGTCTGGGCGGCCACTCCTGGAGGCTTGTTGGTCGCCTGCAATTCGATTCCCAGCGACTTGAAGTCGGCGATTTGCCCCACTGCCGGCAATCCCTTCGCCAGTCGCTGCAAGCGCGGGCTGGGCTTGGGAGAGTCGGCGAAAATTCCTCCGGCCAGCAAAGCGGCCAGAGCCAGTGCTTGAAACTTTTTCATAACGATGCCTTCTGCGGAAGGTCTAGCGTCCCTGCCTCAGAGCGAGCGCACCCTGAGGCCGTGGCGTTGACCCCAATCGGTCCAGTAGTTCATCCCCTGCGGCCACTCGGCAATGTAGGCATAGTAATCGACAACATACTGCAACAGTTCGGCCTCGGGTTGCTGGTGCAACCGCTCCTCCACCGCCTGAACGGCCAGGTGGTGAAGCCCCAATTGCTCGGCTCGCTGGCGCTTCTGGGCCCAGTCCAGCCTCTCGAACTCCTGGTAGGCCGCTCCCTCTGCCTCGTTCAAACGTCGAATCAGGGCGATGGAGTTAACTGCTCCCTGGTAGAGCACTACCGCGCGATAGGGCACCCCGGGCGCAAGGGCGCTTTCGATGGGAATGCGGGCAGACAGCGGGAAGCTGTGCACCACTTTGTGACTGCCCGCCTCGAGCAAGAGCAACTCTCCCTGGTTCATCTCCACAGCCCCAGCAGGAACGCCCTCCCAGCCTCGCTCGGCAGACCAGGTAAGGTTGACCTTGGGCAAAGGGCGGTCCAGGTCCCAGCTGCGCTCCAGGTCAGCCTTGGAGTCGCGCAGTCGAAAAACGCTGCCATTCTTGCCAGTATTCTCCAGAGTAACGGTGGGCTTGATAGGCGAGCGCACGGCCTTGTCCACGTGCCCTCCCACGGCATCGAGCGTGCCGGAACTGGCGATTTGAGTGCGCCCCAACACCGGCTGCTGCTTCTCAACCTTGGGCTGACCCTTCACCACCCTGCAGCGATTGGCCTCGACAAGCACCGTGCCTGGCCCGGTGATCACTTCGCGATGACCGTCGCCGCGAAAGAGCAGTTCCAGGCGCGAACCCTTCGCGACGGTGATCACCTGACGCGGCGATACCGGGTCAAATAACCGAAGAATGCGAGTTTGGGCGCCTTCTTTCACCTCGACGCCGCCCTGAAGCGTCTTGACCAGCGCACCATCCAGCTGGGCCGAACTCACCCAGGCCGTCAACAATAGGGCCGCCATCCAGGTTCGCTTCACAAACTTTCTCCCTCTGAGCGTTCCAAGGTAAATACCTCCAGCTCACTCGTCTTGCCTTTAAACTTCTGCACCCCCAGCGACTTCCATTGCCAACCAGCCGGCAATTCGCCTACCAGATCGCGAGTAAATCGGCTGACCAGCACGTCGACTCCCAACTTTGTGGTCAGGCTTTCAAGGCGGGCCGCCAAATTGACGTCGTCGCCGACGGCGGCATATTCCCAGCGTTCCCTGGAGCCCACCGAGCCCAACACGGCCTCGCCCGTATTGATGCCGATCTTCACCGAATAGAACCCCTGGTCCCCCTGAGGGTCACGGGCCTGCAGGCTCTTCAAGCGTTGCAACATCTCGATGGCTGTAAGTACGGCATCGCGAGGATGGCTGGGGACGGGCTCCAGAGCCCCATAAATAGCCATAATCTCGTCGCCCACGAACTGTTTGACATAGCCCCCATGGCGGTCGATGATGCCGACCATCTCATCAAAATAGGCATTGAGCATGGTCAGCACCTGTTCCGGAGAACAGCGCTCGCAGGTGGGGGTGAATCCGTTGATATCGCTGAACAACAGCGTGATCTGGCGGCGCTCGGCCCGCTGGGTGCGCTGCTCGATGACGGCATCTGCAACCTGACGACTGACCATACGAGACAGGGTCTGGCGCAAACTGCGCCCGTGCTGCTCGAGCACCAGAAAGCGTCCTACCCAACCGCTGGCCAACCCCGTGGCCAGAGCCAGGGCGGTGCTCCAAAACGGCACCAGCCAGCCCCCATAGACAAACAGTGCCCCGCCCAGCACCAGTGCCGTCAAAGCAGCCAGGGCCACGACCGCCAGCCCAACAAGCGGGGCCGCATAGGCGCCCGTCAGCGAGGCCAGCAGACCGGCACAACCCAGCCACAGCGACCAGCGCAACCGATCAAGACGCTGCAAGTAGCGACCAGTTAGCACGGTATTGAGGGCTGCGGCGTGAATCTCTCCCCCCAGGCTGCGGTGTCCACCCTCCAGGCCAAAGGGCGTGGCGTGACGATCGTAAGGGAAGTCGGGAACGATCAGCACGACGCAACCCTTGTATTGGGCCAGCCGACTCGGGTCCTGCAGCAGTTTCCCCAGCGATTCGCGAGGGAAGGTTCCGGCCGGACCAGGAAAATTGATGCGCAGGCTGTCCTGGCGCAACGGAAGGGGAGAGCCTTTCCAGATCCACTCTCCACCCTGCAACACAAGCTCTTGTGAACTTGCCAGCTCGGCCAGTCGCAGGGCAAAGGTATGGTTCACCCAGGCGCCGTTGACTTCCAAAGCACTCAGGGGGATCCGCCGGATAATGGCGTCTGGGTCGCCCAAAAAATTGGCTACGCAGCTGTTGCGACCGTCCTGAGCGAAGGCCACCACCTGGGGCGGCCAGGCGGGCTGCTGGGTTTGGCGCGAAACGTCGTGCTCGATCAATACGAGCTTTCCCGTCAGTGCCGTTGTCTGCAACTCGGCATAACCTTCCTCGAGCCACTCACGCAGAGCAGGGGGGCTTTTGTCCAGCACCGGGTCGGTCGCATAGTCGAGACCCACTCCCAGAGCCCCGGCTTGCAGCAAATCTCGGCAGGTTTTGGCCAGCTGCCGGGTCCACAGCAGACCGGGCTGACCGAGCTGTTGCTCGGCTTCACGGTCGAGAGTGACCAGTCGGATGCGGGGGTCGATCGGGGGTGCAGCGGGCTGCCACCGCCGGCGTACCGAGAACAGTCGGTCCCAGGCCTGGGTTTCAAGCAGCTCGACATCCCCGGCGATCCCTTGCTCGCCATAGGTCCAGGCACCAAAAAGGCCCGTTCCGACAGCTGTCAGAAGGGCCAACAGCGGCAGCGCCCAGGCCCGAAAGCCCGGCCTGACGATCACGCCTGGGGCGGGTTAGCGTTGAGGAAGTTGATCGCGTTCATCTCATTGGCAGCGATCTGACCCATCAGCGTGAAGTAACCCAGGCATCCCTGAGCGACCTGCTGGGCCGCCTGAAAGTTCTGGTCAAGGGCACCGGCAAACTTCTGACGCAACTCGGGATTGCCACCAAAGGCCTGCATCAGCGGGTTCTGGGCTGCGGCCTGAGACACTTGCTGAGCCAGCTCGGGGGCGGCGTGTTTGCGAATCTCGGCCAGCAACGTACCCGCGGTCAGCAGGGCCTCGCCCTGAGGGTCGAGCTGATGAACGGCCTGCTGGATGGCCTGAGCGTCGATGGCGCCCTGGTTGATCAGTTCGTTGTAAATCCCGGTTTCGATCAGGTATCCCAGTTCTTCGTTCAGCAAGCTCTCGCGATTTGGGGTTTGCCCCTGCTCACTTCGAAAGTCGGCCCGCTTCTCGGTGTTGACGGCGGCCTGCGAGAGCAACGAAGTCTCGTTGGCCAGCAGAAAGAAAGGATCGGCAGGGGCTCCGGTTTGTTCCGCCATCTGCTGGGCGATGGCCTCGCGCATTCCCATGGTCGCCTGGGAAACAGCCTGGAACTCTGGCGGCGCCGGCTCAAGCACCTCGCCGATGAACTTCGCCCCCAGTTCGTTGCGCGCCTGAGCCATTTGCTGCAGCAACGCAATGGCGTCCTCGCGAGTGGGCTGCTGACCGACCTGCACCTGCTCCTGCGGCTCGGCGCTGGTTTCGGCGGCAGGGGCCGCGACGGTCTTCGGGAGCGGGGTCGACCCGCCCATCGGGGTAATGTTCATAGTAGCCTCCAAGGCCAGGGTAGAGTTCAGGTCTGAAAAATTTCTTCATCGCCCGGACACCTCCCCCTCTGCGGTCGGCAGGAGTTCCTTGCTCAGGCCCTTAACTTTGCCATATGGCCACGCCATCGCCTCAAACCAACGAAATTCTTCAGCAGTTGGCGGGGATGCCCGGCGCGGACATCCCCGAGGGCCTGGCAGATTTGCTGCGTCGGCGCCTGGAGGGTTCGGCTCAAAGCCTGGCCGAATTCGAAAGCAAGGCCCTGGGACGCGGCGAGAGTTTTCGCGAAGCGGCCCAGCATCGGATCGCCGAAGTGCGTCAGAGTTTCCAAGAGTATCAACACAGCCTCGAGGAACTGACGAGAGCCTGTGAAGCTGGCGATCGAGCCGAGTTGGCCCGCCTCCGAGGCCACCTTGAAACCACCACCCAAACTCTGTTTCAGCGCCTGGACGCTTATGCTTCCTACTATTTTTCCTGGGGCGAACAGCAGTCGCCTCTGGTCAACATGATTCGCCACGCGGTGGAATCCTACTCGCGGGGGGCCCTCCAGTCGACGCAAGCCCAGAGAATTTTGCAAGAAATGCAGCAACATCTGCAGCCTCCCAACAAATCAACTTCCCCGGGCGAGCAAGCAGGCGAAGGTCGATAGGAGTCCGAAAGTCGGCAACGATGTGCTTCGGAAAGAATTCGACCCGTGAGTGAAGGGGCCAAGTCCAAAGACGCTGATCTAGCGGGTTCGCGACTTCTCGTTGTCGACGACGAAGAAATCAATCGCGACCTGTTGCAGCGTCGCCTGGAACGCCGCGGCTTCCAGGTCGTCGGGGCCAAGGATGGGCTGGAAGCGCTGAAGTATGTCGAATCGCAGCATTTCGACCTGGTGTTGCTCGACATCATGTTGCCCGGCATCGATGGCCTTGAGGTCCTGCGTCGCATTCGCAACGGCGAAGAAAATCATGAACTGCCCGTGGTTATGGTGTCGGCCAAGGACGACAGCCAGGGCATCGTCGAGGCTCTGAACATCGGGGCCAACGACTACATCACCAAGCCCGTTGACTTTCCGGTGGTGCTGGCCCGCATTCGTACCCACCTCTCCCACCGTCGGGCCCGTGCCGCTCTGCGCGAAAGCGAAGAACGTTATGCCCTGGCCGTAGCCGGGGCCAATGATGGCCTGTGGGATTGGGATCTGCGTGCCAATCGCATCTATCTAAGCCCCCGCTGGAAAGCCATGATCGGCCACGAATCCAGCGATCTGAGCACAGAAACCTCCGAATGGTTCGGACGGGTTCACCCTGACGATCTCGAGCGTCTCAAGGCCGACCTGGATGACCATCTCAATCAGCGGACCCAAACTTTCGAGAACGAGCATCGAATGCTGCACGCCGACGGCTCCTATCGTTGGGTTTTGTCGCGCGGCATGGCGGTGCGCGACCACACCTCGGCTCCCTATCGCATGGCGGGCTCGCAAACCGACATCACGGCGCGTAAGGTGTATGACCCGCTGACCGGGCTGCCCAATCGGATTCTTTACATGGACCGCCTCGAGCACGCGCTTCAGCGCTTCAAGCGCCAGAAGAACGAATTGTTTGGGGTATTGCTGCTCGACCTCGACCGATTCAAAATCGTCAACGAGGGTCTGGGGCACAACCTGGGCGACCGCCTTCTGATCCAGTTGAGCCGCCGCCTGAAGACCTGCGTTCGCACCGGCGATACCATCGCTCGCTTCGGCGGCGACGAATTCATCATTTTGCTCGACGAGATGCGCGACAACAGCGACGCCGTTCGGGTGGCCGAGCGCATCCAGGCTGCGCTGAAGAAGCCTTTCCACATTCAGGGCCAGGAGGTATTTACCACGGTCAGCATCGGCATCGCCCTCTCGACCACGGGCTACGACCGGGCCGAAGACGTGGTGCGCGACGCCGACACCGCAATGAATCGAGCCAAAGCCCTGGGCAAGGCCCGCCACGAAATGTTCGACCGGGCCATGCACACCCAATCGGCCCAACGTCTGCAGCTGGAAACCGATCTACGCAAGGCGCTGGAGCGCAACGAGTTCCAGGTGCGTTACCAGGCCATCGTGGCCCTGGAAGACAAGCAGTTGGCCGGTTTCGAAGCGTTGATCCGCTGGATTCACCCCAAGCGCGGCCTGGTCAACCCCGACGAATTCATCTCGCTGGCAGAGGAAACCGGCCTGATCATCAACATGGACCACTGGGTCATGCGCGAAGCCATGCGCCAGACCGTCGAGTGGGAGGCCCGCTACGGTCCGCTGACGATCAGCGTGAACCTTTCGGCCAAGCAGTTCGCCCAGGCCAATCTGGTGGAGCGCATTTTGGAGAATCTGGCTGCTACCAACCTGGCCCCAGAACACCTCAAGCTGGAAATTACCGAGAGCGCCCTGATGGACAATACCGACAAGGCGGCCGACATCATCGCCAGCCTCAAGTCGCATCGTATCAAGCTGGGCCTGGACGACTTTGGAACCGGTTACTCGTCCTTGAGCTATCTGCATCGGTTCCCGGTAGACACGCTGAAAATCGACCGATCGTTCATCAGTCGCATGGAGCAGGCCAGTGAAAATGCCGCCATCATCAAGACGATCGTTGCCCTGGCTCAGAACATGGATTTCGTTACCGTGGCCGAGGGCATTGAGACCGACAGCCAGCTGGCCAGCCTGAAAGAGCTGGATTGTCGATTTGGTCAGGGCTATTACTTCTCCAAGCCCCTCACCGCCGAGGAGGCCGAGAAGCTGCTTCAGGAGTATCGAGGCGCGCCCAAAAGCTGAGCGTGAACACCCCGAACCCGACCCGCAAGAGGCCGCGCAGCCGATTTCTGGGCTGGTTCGATCGCTATACGCCTCGTCGCTACCGCCGCGGCGACCCCAACAACTATCGCCGGGCCCGCTTTATTCTCAGCCTGAGCGCCCTGGGGGCCCTGGGCTCGCTGAGCCTGACGCTGATTTTTTTGGGCCCGATGCAGTTCGCCGGCGGAGCCGCGCTGTGTGCACTGGGAACCGCCACCTATCTGCTGATTCCCTGGATCCTCTCGGCCGTCAATCTGGATGTGGCCGGCCATTTCCTGGTGTTGACCTTCTTCGGTCTGACCGGCTCGGTCAACTACAGCGTGGGCGGTTGGTCGGGGCCTTTGCTCATCTGGTATGCCTTTTTGCCCTCGATGGCGGCGCTGGTGACCAAAGCCCGCTGGTCGCTGCTCTGGAGCCTGCTGGTGGTCGCCCAACTGGGCGGACTGCACTGGCTGCACCGCATCGGCTTTGACCATCCTCGGCTCAACCCGAGCCAGCTGGAAACGCTGAACCTGCTGTCGATTCTGGGTTTTCTGGTGGCGCTGCTGACGTTGACCTTTCTCTACGAAAAGTTCGAGTTTCAGATCATTCGCCGACTTCAAAAGAACAACCGGGATCTGGCTCAGGCTCGAGACCAGGCTTTGGAAGCCAGCCATGCCAAGGGCAACTTTCTGGCCAACATGAGCCACGAGTTTCGCACGCCCCTCAATGCCATCATCGGCTACTCCGAGATTCTCCTGGAAGAAGAAGAACTGAACGAGCACCAGAAAAACGACCTGCAACGGATCCGCGAAGCCGGCAGCCACCTGCTGAAACTGGTCAACGGACTGCTCGATCTCTCCAAGGCCGAGGCCGGAAAGATGGAGGTGGAACTCAGCACCGTCAGTCTTTCCAGCCTGCTCAAGGAGGTTGAGGACACGCTGCATCCCCTCTTCAAGAAACAAGAGAACCGTTTTCACCTCGAGCAACCCGAAGCCGACATCACGCTGCAAACCGACGTGCTGAAACTCAAGCAGTGTCTGATCAACTTGCTGGGCAACGCCACCAAATTCACCAAAGGCGGAGACATTCGGCTGCTGGCCCGAGTCGACTCGAGCCAGCGCTGGCTGTGTATCGAGGTCCACGACACGGGCATCGGCATGACTCCGGCCCAGATGAACAGCATCTTCATTCCCTTTACTCAGGCCGATTCCAGCACCACCCGCAAATTCGGTGGCACCGGGTTGGGGCTGACGCTGGCGCGCCGTTTTGCTCAACTGCTGGGCGGCGATATCGGCGTGGAGAGCGAACTGGGCAAAGGCTCGATCTTTACCCTGACCGTGCCCATTCGAATGGAACCGCGCCCCGTGCCGCCCCCGCCCTCCCAAGAGGGTTGACGAGTAGAGCCTGAGCCACTATCTTCAGAGTATTCTTTCTAAAGGAGCCGTGCCGATGATTGTCTTTTCGCTTCCGTATCGCTGCGCGGCCTGGCTCGAGTTCTAGCCTCTTTCGCCTCCGCGCCTGGCTTTCGCCTGGAGGTTGTTTTGAAGTTCTTTTCCCGTCGAAAAATGCGTTCTATCCATTTGGGGTTCAAGGAACGCGAGGCGCGTCGTCAGCGCCTGCACGTTCCCGAAGAAGGTACCCCTACCCGTCGTCCCGTCATTCAGGTACTGTGCGGCCAGATCGATCGACTGATCGTGGTGGCTTCACTGCACAATCCTGAATTCAAGCCCGGCCTGGTCGACCGATTGCTGGTGCTGGCCGAACTGGAGCGAATACCGGCCGTGGTGGTGCTGACCAAGGCCGACCTGGCTCAGTGCGAGGACTGGCAAGCCTGGGTCGATCTCTACCGGGGTCTGGGTTACCCATGCCATGCGGTTAGCAGTCACACCGGTCAGGGCCTGGAGCAACTGGCCGACTTCTTCGGGCAGGGGCGCTCGGCGCTATGCGGCCACTCGGGCGTGGGCAAGAGCAGCCTGCTTTCCTGCTTTTGTCCAGAGGGCGAACTGGCGGTGGGTGAGGTGAGCCAGGCCACCGGCAAAGGACAGCACACCACCACCCGGGTGCGGCTGATACGCGGCCAGAATGGAGCCGAGTGGTTTGACCTGCCCGGCCTCAAGCTGGCACCCCTCGAGTGCTCGCCACTGGAGGTAGCTCGCTGCTTTCCCGACTTCCAGCCCTATCGCGGAGGCTGTCGCTTTCGCGACTGCCTGCATCAGGACGAACCCGGCTGTGGGGTGAAGGCGGCTTGCCAGAGCGGCGAGATTTCGCCCCATCGTTACGCCAGCTACCTGCGCATCCTGGAGAGCCTTTAAGGTCGACCGGTGCCCGATGGAAGGCCGCGTCTCCTGATTTGAAGAAGACTGCGGCCATGCTGCAGAGCCCCGAACGCGTTCGTGAACTGGTGGCCGCCTACCAGGCCCTGCTCGGCCTGGAGCAGGTGCACAACCCGGCCACGGCCCGAGAAGCGCGCGAGGAGATGTTGCGGCTCGTAGACGCCTGGCTCAACCAGCTGGTGGGAATGGAGGTGCGACCCGATTGATCTGTCTCGGCTGCGGTAGCACCTGCCCCGGCTCATCGGCCCGTTGCCCTCAATGCGATCGCACGCTGGCCTGCTTCCCGCCCTACGTGCGCAGCAACCATGTGGCTCAGCTACAAGATGCCCTGCGCCGCTGCCAGAGCGGCGAAGTGGCGTTTGCCGAGCTGGCCGAGACCTATGCCCGCTTCACCCAGCTCAGCATGGCCTTCTTGCAGCAATGGAGGGGCCAGCCCGAGTCGCGACTGGCGGAGGGGCTGATGCAGCCGCTGGAAGGCCGCTACCGCGACGGGGTGGCCGAACTCGACCGTTCCCTCGACCTGCTGGACGAGGCCAGCCTGTTGCTCGATCAGGCGCTGGAAACCGAGGACCTCGAGCTGCTGGGGGTGGCCGACGAAATGCTGACCGACTTCTTCAAAATTGGCTGTGCCGGCTGCGCCATGCTGATGGAAGAGCTGGAACAATTGGAAAACCCCGAACAACAGGGCACGTTTCTCGACGTCCGCGGGCTTTAAGACAACTTTCAGTACCCCTGGATAGACTGTCCCCAAGCCATCCTACACAAGATATAAGGGGGGTTGGCAGGTAGGAGAGCAATGAGCACCATTTCAACGGTTTCCCCATCTATCGACACCACGGCGAGCAGCAACAGGCCCCGTGCCCAGGCCGCCTCGGCCGGCACCGGTCAGGCTGCACCCGCAACGAGCGGCGCCCGAGCCGACCAGGTTCAACTTCAGGGCCAGGTCAATCCTTATGAAGGCTTCAGTTCCGAAGCCCGACGCGTACAGGTTGATGCCTGGCGCAAAGGACCCAACGACTCCATCGAGCGCATTCTGCGCAATCAGGGCTACACGCCTCAAGAGATCTATCGCCGAGATGCCAGCGGCAAAACCCTGATCCAGCGCGTGGCCGATGCCAACGGACTGAAAGACCCCAACTTGATTCGTCCCGGCGGCAAAGGGCTGCTGGTTCCCGTACGCGGCGAAGCCGCCCCCGCCCAGCCTCGCCAACAGCGACCCGCGGCCCGGCCGCAAACCCGCCCGGCCGAGCCTCCCAAGCCGGAAGTACCCAGGGTTGAAGCCCCGAAGATCGAGGTTCCCAAACTCGAAATTCCCAAAATCGAGCCGCCGAAAATCGAAATCCCGAAAATCGAGCCGCCCAAGATCGAACCCCCCAAAGTGGAAGCCCCACGAGTGGAGGCCCCGCGAGTCGAGGCCCCTCGGGTGGAAACCCCGGCTGTCGATGCCAATCTGCGCGAGCAGGAATCGGCCGAAGTGGGGCTGTTGCTCCAGGGCGTCAAGGATGGCAAGTTCACCCGCCCGGAGTTCCAGGCTCTGAACGCCACCGCCAACCAGTATACCGAGCTGCGCGCCCAGTATGCCCGTGACGGCTTCAAGCCCGAGCAGGTGCGCGAGCTGTCTCAGATTCAGCACCAGTATGGTGCGATGTATCAGCGTTTCCAGGCCGACGACAAGGTGAAAATCCGCTTTCAAGGCGGCGACCGCAACGACCCTCAGGCTCGCTTCCGCGCCGAGCAAAACGAGCAGGGCGGTCGCTACTACGATCAGTTCCGCGACCAGCGCATCGACGAGATTGCCTTCCGCGCCCTGCTCCTCGAGCAACGCGCAAAGTCCAGTGAACTCGGCGTTCAGGGCCAGAGATAAGGAGATTTGCAGCTATGATGATCACTTCTACCCCCGTGCGTTCTCAGTCGTTGAGCCGCCTGTCCCCTGTCAATCCTCCGGCCGGGCAAGCCATCGCTGGAGATGAATTCGTTCCCACCTCGGCAACCCGGGCCGGCGCCCCCCCTGAGAAAGCTCCGCAAACCTTTGAAAAACCCGGTGCGGAAGAATTTGGGCCCAAAGGTTGGAAGAAAGCCGCGCTGGTCAGCTGCCTGGCTCTCTCGGCCTTTACGGGTCTGGCTCCCAGCGCCCACGCCGCCATCGTATCGATGCAGCAGGTAGACCACAGCCTGACCAACGGCATGAAGGTCGTCGTGCTGCCCTCGGGCACCCCGCGGCTGGACATTTTCAAGTCGACCAAGCGCGGCATCGACCGTGAAGTCGACCCTCGCGATCACTCCCAGGTCGGCGTTTCCTTGGGTCACGGCCTGTTCCACGACGTCGAGGGCAACCTTTCGGTCGTTCCCTTTCTGAGCTACGACTGGGGCCTGGAGGCCAAAGATTTCGAGCGCGTCGACCTGGGCAACAAAGGCCAGTCGGTCCAGCGCTTTGGCCACACGGTGCAGTATTCCGAATCGTCCACCAAGCGCAATATCTACAGCGAAACCGCCAGCAGTATCACCCTCACCGGGCCCCACGGGCGCACCGTGTTCCAGCGCCAGGAAGATGGCAGCCTGGAAGTGCAGGGCCCGCGCGGCAAGTATACCGTCAAGGAAGACGGCATGATGATCAAGATCCAGGCCGAGGGCGAGCCCGAGATCTCCATCTTGCGAGCGGGCAACGAAATTCGCGTGCTGGAGGGCCAACGGGCCTTCGCCGGATCGTCGCTGAACGAAGGCACCATCAACATGAAGGGGCCCAACGGCGAGGCCATCGTGACCCGCTCGGAAACCGGTGTGGTTACCGAGATCGATGGCAAGCGAGGCTTGAGAGACGCCCGCATTGTGCGCGACGGCGACAACTACCTGGGCCTGCGCGACAACGACCGCATGAACATCAACAACCGCGCCATCCTCGATGAGGCCAAAGCGCGCTACGATGAGGTGATTGCTCAACTGGAGCAAGTCGAACCGGGCTTCGAGGCAAAGCACCCGCTGATTTCCGAGGTGCTGAAATATGCCGCATCCAATCCGCGGTTGCTGACCGGCGCCAACGACAGCGGCTTCCTTCAGGCCGGCACCCTGCTGAGCACGGCCGGCGGAGCAGCCGAGACCATGAGCGCCCTGGGGGCCCAGGCCACCGCCCTGAACCTGGCCAACAGCGCTCGGGCGCTGGGTGCCGCGGCCCTTTCGGCCCAGGCAGCGGCTCAGGCTCAGGCCGCCGCCGGAAATCTGGCCCAGGCCGCCTCGCTGGCCAACGACGCCCGCAACTTTGCGGCCCGAGCCCACGAGGCCAAAGACGCCGCCATGCGCACGGGCGGCGAAGCCATGAAGTCGGCCACCGTGGCCCGCGCCCTGATCGGAGTGGGTGGCGCCCTGCAAATCGTCGATGGCGTGCTGGGCTACAAAGGTGGCAAGTCCGACCGGGCCCTGGTCGAGGGCGCCCGAGCCGTGACCGAATCAACGATGCAGCACCTGGTGGACCAGATGACCACGCCGGAGGATCGCCTGGCGGTTCAGGACGACTTCGACAAGGTGATGAGGGTCATGGACGAGCTCGACAAGCAAGCCGACAAAAAGGTGCTGGTGGGCAAGTTAAAAATCGGTCTCGGTGGCCTGATGGTGGTCAGCGCGCTGCTCGGCCCTGGAGCTCCGCCGCTGCTGGGCGCCATCGGTCTGGCCGGCACTGCGGGAACGGCCGTGTATGAGCACTGGGGACCGATCAAGAGCTTCTTGACGGGCGACTCCAACAAAGTGCCCACCTTCCTCGATATTCTGCCCAAATCGGACGAAGTGATTATTCACCTCGACGGCAAGCCGATTAAGAAATAACGCGCACCTGAAAGCTATGCTCTGGCTGCCCCGGGGCCTTGAGGTCCCGGGGCACCGTGCTGAAATTCGCGTCGCGAAGAGCGTGAATCGTGGGGGTCATCAATTCGATACCGGCGGCGTGAAAGCTCTCGAGAATTCGGCGTCGCAGCGCCGAGTAGATGTCCAGGGTGTTTTCGGGGCGATCGACGGCGACGTTCAGTTCATAACCAACCCAGCTCCCCTCGAGCTGGGTGTGCAGAACGAACGGGGCGGGTTGCAGGCACCAGCCCTGGGGCTCGGCCGCGGCCTGCAGCAGAATCTTCTCCACATGCTCGGGCGAAACGTCGTATCCCAACGTAACCCCCACATAAAACAACAGGCGTCCTTCCCTGGCTGTGTTGCTGTAGTTGACAATCTTTCCGTTCATCACGGTGCTGTTGGGAATGGTGACCTCTTCTTGCTTGAACGTGCGCAGCCGCGTGATCAGCAACGTGCGCTCGACCACCCTGCCGGCATAGCCTCCGATCAGCACCACGTCGCCCACCTGGAAGGCATTGCTGTAGGTGAGAGACAGTCCGCTGACCAGATTGGTCACCGCCGGCCCTGAACCCAACGACAGCAGCACACCCACCAGAATCGAGGCTCCTCGGAAAACGGGTGAGGCCGCTCCCGGCAGCAAGGGAAGCACTGTCGAAAAGACCACCAGCAGCGTAAGGGCGAAAACGATTTGACGAGTGGGCTCGGCCCAGCGTCGATCGAAACCCGGCAAGGTGATCTCGCCACGCTGGGCAGCACCAAAGAATACTGAGTTAAGCTTGAGCGCGCCGCGCCCCAGGGCCAGTGTAACCAGAATCGTGAGCAGGTTGGGAAGATAATTCCAGCAGGAAACGACCACCCACCAGAGTCGTTCGCCCAACCAGGCCAGTACCTGACGAGCCAGCCCATCGGTCTGAGGATAGTGCAGTCCGATGATGGGCAAAAGCACGCTGAGCAAGATCAGTCGTAAGGCCCAGCGCAGCAGTCGAAAGCTCCACTGCAGCCCATATTGAATCGAGCTGGCCGAGAGCAGCACCGCCTTCTGGAAACGCAAATCGCGAATATAGGGGCGCAGTCGGGCCCGCAAGCCCCCTGAAAAGAGGGCGAAGCCGATCTCGGTGATAGCCAGAGCCCCGAGGGTCAACAGGGCCACGCGAGTGGTTGGATTCACAGAGGAGAGGTTCCCAACTGAGGAGCAGTGTCTTGCCAGCAGGGGGGAAAATCTCAGGGGCGCTGCAGAGAGTTGGGGTTTTCGCCGGCCCGCAAGGAAAGCTCGGCGCCTTCCTTCCCCAGAGACAGGCACTCGAAAAGATTGCGCACGCACTGGCCAAGTCGATCTTCGCCGATGCTCTGACGCTCGATCTCTTCCACCAGGCGCCGGGCCACGGCGGCCACCTGTTCGGCTACGCTCTGCCCTTGAGGACCAGGGTCCCAGCTCTCGCTGCCCGCATAGTCGAGCAGTTGCAGCTGCATTTCCGAGACCAGAGCCTGGGCCTGAGCGGAGCGCTCGGGGGGCGATTGTTCCAGACGGTGGCGTATGCGTTTCAAGATGGTGGTGCAGTGGGGCAAGTCCAGGGGCAGATCGAAGTATTGCACGTCGAGGATTTCCCCAAAACACGGTTTTGAACCTCCGCCCCTGGACAGGCATAAGGAGAGACATGAACAAGACCCGTTGCCTGCTTCTGCTCCTGGCCATGGCCGCACCGGGCTATGGCTGAGTGTACCACTACACATGGGTGCCCAGTTGGGCGCTGTGGAGTTCCTTTACCTGCCTTCTTATGTCGATCCACCTGCGGGGCGACGGTGAAGGTCGACTGTCAGGACTGGGTGGGTGGATCGGCATCGTCCTGGGATTGATCCTGGCCAGCGTCTTTCATCAAATCTTCCCGGTGTGGTTCCTGGCCTACGGCTGGCCCTTTACTCTGATTGGGGCGGCGTCGTTGAAGTGGAAGCCCAGAACCTGGAACGTCATTCTGGCCCGCCTCAGCATCCTGCCTCCGCTGGCTCTGGCGCTGACGGCAACCGGTCTGCGGATGAGTGGAGTGCCCTACGGGGTCAGTCAGAGCTGCACGATGTGCAAGAGCAACTTGAAAAACCTGGCCACGGCCCTCGAGCTGTATCGCAACGACGAAGAGGCTCTTCCCGACAGCCTGGAACGACTGAAGCCCACCTACCTGAAAGGGCTACCTCAGTGCCTGGGTCGCGAAGTCTCTGCCGAAGCTCGGGTATTCTTTCGCCATCGCCAGCTCGAGCTGGCCGATGGCTATGGCTACCGACGACAGGGAGAGGAATATGTTCTCTGGTGCCGCAGCCGTGGCTACGTCGGGCATCAGGGTTCACAACAGCCCTGGTATGATTCCAAGCAGGGCCTTCACGACGAGCGTGAAGGCTGGACACTACCCGATGATGTCCCCGCGGCGCGAGCCGCGCTTGAGCAAGGGCCGCCCGCACCCAGGTAAGGCCCTGGATCGATGGGCTTCCCTCTGAAGTGCACTTCATAGTGGCAATGGGGCCCGCTGGTCAGGCCGGTCATCCCCACGGTGGCGATCCAATCGCCCCGGCGCACCGACTGCCCCTTGCGCACGCGCAGCATGGCACAGTGGGCATAGAGGGTTTTCAGATCGTCGCCGTGATCGATTTCCACCGCCTGCCCATAGCCCCCCAACCAGTCGGCACTGGCCACGGTACCATCGGCCGTAGCGAAGATTTTGCTACCTTGCTCGACGGTGAAGTCGCAACCATTGTGGTGGCGCCCACCCCCATAGACCGGGTGAGAGCGAAAACCAAAGGGCGACGTCATCTCGCCTGCGCAGGGAGGGCCCCAGGGCGTATGTCGTTGCTTGATCTCCCAGCAACGTCGGGCCTCTTCTGCCAGGGCTTGCAGCTCTTGCTGGGAAGAGGCCAGGCGCTGGTCAAGGGTGCGAAATCGCGATTGCAAGGACTGGCGCCCATGTCTTGAGGCCAATGGCGCGCGGCGATGCGGCACACGACCCAGGCGAGTCCAGAACTGCTGAAGCTCGCCCCGATAGAGCTCTAGCTGACTTTCCAGTTCGCGACAGCGGGTTTCCGCCAGCTTCTCGAAGCGCTGGCTGTGCTCACGCTGCTGCTCCAGGCGCAGCTGCAGCGCGCGATTCTGCTCTTCGAGAAGCTGAATCTGCTGCTCACGAGCACTCTGCTGGGGGTCGTGGATCCAGCGACTCAGATGGTGCCCACCCAGCGTCGATACGGCGACCAGCAAAGCGATTGCCGATCGCGATGGCATTCCCCAGCCTTGGGATGTACAGCTCAAAACAGTGACTCCGAAACAGAGAGTACCCCCCGAGGCCATGACGATACCCGAGTGGACGAGTTCAAAACATGGGTTCGATCAGGGCACGCGAACCGGCAAACTCTGACCCAAGACCTCGATGTCGATAGGTGCGCGACCGGCGATGTGGCCATCGACTCGAAAGAGACAGCGATGCTTGGCCCAAATTCTCACCCGCTGAACCCGTTGGTAGCGAACCCCCTTAAGATACACGGTATGCTTGCCCAGGAAGATCAGCGGGATAGCCATGAGAAATCCCAGCTTCGACAGGGCCGGAATCACGCACAGGTCGAGGTGATCGTCGTCCATAATGGCTTCGGGAGCGATCGCAAAGCCCGCAGAGAAGCGTACCGAGTTGGCTACGATGATGCTCTGAGCCCGCAAATGCTGGACTTCTCCGTCGGCCTCGAGGTAATAACGCCGGGGGCGAAACACCGTCAGGGCACGCACCACGGCCAGGGCCCCATCCCAAATCCGGCGGACCACCGAGGGACTTTCGGCCGGGAACACGCGCCAGGCAGCCACGTCGACCCCGACGCCAACCGATTCGGTAAACACCTTCCGTCCCCCCGACCAGCGCACCTGGCCCAGATCGGCATAGCGCAATTTGCCTCCAAAGGCACACTCGAAAGCGGCTCGGGGCTCAAGCGGCAGGCCGAGATGGCGGGCAAAGTTGTTGAAGGTACCCAGAGGCAAGACGGCCAGCTGGGGCCGCGAATTTCGCGGTCGCTGAAACACCCCCGCCTCGTCCAGCCCGAGCAAAACTTCCCGGATGGTGTCATCTCCGCCACCCACCATGATCAGAGCCGCCCCTCTGAGGGCCTCCTCACGGGCCAGGCGGGTGAGGTCGCCCGGTTGCTCGGACAACTTTAACTGCAGGTGAAACTCTTCGGCCAGGCCTCGTAAAAGCTCCCAATTCTTGGGGCCTCGTGAAGCTCCGGCCGCGGGATTGAGGAGCAGCACCCCGGGCACGGCGTTCCTACTTGCGAACCAGACGAAGCGGGAAGTCGGTCATTTGATAGATCGGTTTGCCATCGACAACCAGAAAACCGTTGGCCACAACCAGGGGCTCGGGCCCATCGTCCACCCGGGTAACCCAGGCCTCGACCTCGACGTTGCGGTTGCGAGGGATTACCTGACCGCGATAGGCCCACTCGTGCTTGAGGCCAGTGGCAATGCACTCAAAACGATGGGTGTCGGCATATTGAGGAAAGCGGTCGAGCAAGTAGACCTTGAGCAACTGAAGGAACGCCTCCAGCCCCAGCGAGCCGGGCCACACGGGGTCTTCGAAGAAGTGGGCCTGGAAGAACCATTCCTCCGGATTGACCTGCTTGACGCCGTGGAGATAGCCCAGCCCCGAGGGCCCGCCGTCGGGTACGTAAACATCGATCTCGTCGAGCATCTGAAAAGCTCCGCCAGGCATACAGGCACTGGTGCCGGGCTGGATCTGGCGGTCTTCCGGTGTGAGCGGATGCTGACGCGGCAGCGCCACCCGTCGGCTGCGCGAACGCTCGGCCTCGGTGGGTAGGTAGCGTTTGGCATCGCGCACGCCCACCTGATTTTCCAGGGCGGCTTTGCTGAAGAAGCCAAAGTAAGTGGTCCCTTCATAGATCATCGTCTCGCCCTGAAGCACCTGCATGTCGAAGTTTTCAATGATCATGCCGCCGGCTTCCGACACTCGGCTCATGCGCACGCGCATCCGCAACGTGCCGGCGCGATCGTCGACCTCGCGGTGCAAAATGGCCTCGCCACCAAGATTGCGAAACTTCAGATCCTGTTCACTGCGCAGTGCCGAGCCACAGTAGGCAGCCAGCCATCCGCACGGCTGCAGCGCCACCTCGAGCAGCACCGCGAACGGCATGGTGGGTTGCCGATTGGCAGCGAAATACCACTCGCCCGGCGGCACATCATAGTGAGCCTCGATCCACCCTCCGGCCTGCAACACCCAGGGCTCCTGATTGACCTCCACGACCCGATCCATAAACGCATAGGGAGGCCGCGGCAGGCGCGCAATCTTGCGCTGCTCGTCAAATACCTTATAGCGATCGCCAAAAGCCAGACTGGGCTTGCCATAGGCGAACTGCATGATACTTTCCCGGTCATATAAAGGGACCGCGGGGGGTTTGGGGGGCGGCGCGCAGCCCCCCCCAATGATCTGGGCCGCGGGGGGGCTTGGGGGGAGGCGCGTAGCCCCCCCCAAAACCTGGCCCGCGGGGGGTTTGGGGGGAGGCGCGTAGCCCCCCCCAATGATCTGGGCCGCAGGGGGTGCGGCCGAGCGTCCCGCCCAGCGCGCTTCCAACTGGGCTCGGCTCAGCCCCAGCACCTGCAGCGACATATCCACGAAGCGCACGATGCACTTGCCGTCGGCATACATCAAAGCATCGGCCAGCACATAGGGAGTGCCTTCCTCGGTGTAGCCGATTTCCTTGATTTCCACCTCGTAGGTGACCTTCTTGGTGCGCACGTCCACCGGGCCCCGGCAGCGCAGCACAGCGGGAATGCCCAATCGGGGTTCATAGGTAACCTGGTCGGCCTCGCCCACCCAGCCCATTCGCCACAGCAAAAAGCGCAGGGTATGTGCGCAGCATTCATACATCAAGGTGCCCGGCATGACCATGTCGTCGACGAAGTGGCAGGTCAGGAACCAGTCGTCCGGGTGGACGTCGGCCTCGGCCAGCACTCGACCCAGGCCGAATCGGCCGCCCGTAGGACTGACCTCAAGCACTCGATCGTAGAGCTTCATGCGTCCCGAGGGCAGATGGGGGGGGTTGCTCAGTCCCAGACCGGCAAAAGCAGGTCCAAAACATCCCACCAGGTCGCCCCGGCGCAGGCAACTGACCTGTTGATCGCCGTAGGATTCCTTGCTGGCAAAGGGCAGCAGGGGCTGATAGCCGACCACCTTGCCGGGCCGGGCTCGCTCTTCGATCTCGGTGAGAATGATGCCCTTGGAGGCGCGAATTTCATCGTAAGTAAAGAAGCCGGCACAGCCCTCGCGCATGGTGATCATCGGCTGGCCGTCGATGGTTCCGTCGAATTCGAAGAAGAACAACCAGGTGTCGCCCTGGCGCACGAACCGATCGATGCGGATGTCGTAAGAAATCGTTTCACCCACGGTGGGCAGTCGACGATGGAAAGTGACCGCTGCATCGAGCAACCGATAGACACGCTGACCCTTGGTTTGCAGGTCAATGCCCAGATAGCCACTGAGGAAAAGGTCGGCCTGCCCGGCTTCCACCGTAACGCACACGGGCATGCGTTGGTTGTCCAGATACCAGGCACCGGGAACGACGTCGTGCTCGGTGACCAATCGCCCCGAACCCATCGACCTCGCCTGGCCCTCGATGGCCGTGATTCGGTGCACCAACATCAGGGGGTCATCGGGCAGACGAACCCGGGTGGGATAGGTGTCGACCGCAGCAAACTCGGGTCCCAGCACTTTGGCAATCGAGCCGATGGCGAACTCCATGCACTGGTGATAATCCAGCACACAGGGCTTGTGGACCGGAACGATGGGCTGCAGATTGTGGTCGCAGAACGGGTAATAGGGGCCACTGGGGGCTACTGCTGGGGCAGGCGGGACAGCCACGCCCACTCCACCGCTGTTCCAGCCCTGCAACACCTCATTCTGCCATTGCAGGGTGCGGGCCATGGTTTCCAGGCCCTCCTTGTGCAACTGGAGGAACTTCTCGTGGGCCCGGGCGCTGGCCTGAGCCGTAGCCAGTAATTGCGACTGTAATGCGGGTAGCTTGATCCGTTGTTTTTCCATGTCCTCGGGTTCCCCCCAGTTGATTTCAATTTCGATTTCGTCGTCCAGGCCCGTGACCTCCAGGGTGAGAGCCGAGAATTCTTGATCTTCTGCCAGGCTGTAGGAGGCCGGTTCGGGCTCCAGGGCTGGCGCTGGCCCTGGCTCGCAGGGAGCCATCGCCACCGGAGCAGCCACGGCCGGCAGATCGGGCAGAAAACTTCCGGCCTGCAGCTTCAGCGTGGGATGCCTGGGGGCCGGTTCCTGGCTGAGAGCCGGATACAACCGGTCAAGGGAGAGCCCCGGGCACTGTTCCGCCAGCAAGCCGGCCCAGGCATGCAGCAAACCGGTCCACTCGGAAAGCCCCGGCCGATTGCAGGCGCAGGCCCGGTGGGGTTGGTCGCTGAGAATCTGAGCAATCATGCGGGTGCACGAATTGCCCGGACCGATCTCCACGAAGTAGCGGGCGCCGTCTTCGTAGGCCTGACGAATGACGGCCGGAAAGTCCAGCCCGTGGATGGCCTGTTCCACGATCGAACGCGCCGAACGCTCGGAACTCATTTCGTAAGCCTGACCGCGGTAGGCCGAGTAGAAGCGCACCCCCGCTGGCGGCTGCACGCTGACGTGGTGCAGATCGAAATAAGCCTGCTCCACAGACGCCACCGCCGGCAAGTGCACGGTGGGCACGCCCTCGAGGTAGAACCCCTGGCAGGCGAGTTGCTCGATCAGAGCCGCCACCTCGGGGGCATCTCCCCCGACCACGCATTCCTGGTCGGTATTGACGATCAGCAGCGCCAAGCGCCCCCGAATCAGGGGCCGAACCTGCCGGGCCGGTCGATTGAGCACCGCCACCTTCCACTCGAAGGGCTGCCCCTCGGGAACCTGCCAATAGCGACGCGCGGCCAGACATGGCCCGCCAAGTTGCTGGCGGAACAGGTCGCTGGACTGCATGCGCTGATAAATTTCCTGGCGCTGGCTCCAGGCACGCAACGACATCAAGCTGGCCGACTCGCCGAGCGAGTAACCGATGGCGTGTTGGGGCTTGAGACCATAGTGGGCAAGGATGTCGCTCATCAACAGGCCAAACATCACCTGGCCGAAAATCGAGCGATGAAGATCGGCGGCGATGGCCTGCGTGGACTGACCTTCCCAACCGGGCTCCCAGCTCTGCCGGTAGGGCATCGTCCAATCTGCGGCCATATAGGATCGCAGTTGTTCCGATTCGGTGTCGAGTCGCTCGACCACAGCCGGATGCAGCAAAGCCAGTTGCCGGCCCATACCCGCATAGTGATTACCGGAACCGGGATACACAAAGGCCACGCCACCCTGAAGTCCCAGCGGCGATCGACTGAAATACAGCCCTCCCTGACCCTGACCCGGACCGGCCAGCAGAGCCGGCAAGTGCTGCAAACTCTTGAGCAATTCGGCACGGGTTTCGGCCACCAGATAACCGATGGGGCGTGCCCCGCGAAACTGCTGCCACCAGGCCCGCGCCAGGCGGTGCAGGCTTTGATCGGGACGCTCGGCCAGCCAGTGCTGAAGCGATGGCCCGCCTTCGAAGATCGGGAACAGTCCGCCCTCGGGCTCGATAGGGTATCGCTCGTGGCAACTCGAGGCCTCGCCCAGCAAGACGTGCACGGCATTGCCTTCGTTCGATAGCGTGTGAACAGCAGCCAGGCGGGGGCCCTGACAACGGTCGCGCAGCCAGGGTAAGGCACGCTGCGGCAGGTGCAGGCGACCACCGGTCAAGTCCGCTCGGGGCCTGACAAAACCCAGCATCGGCGGCAAGCGACGATGACTGAGCGCGGCCGCGGCTTTGGCCAGGCTCAGCAGTCCGCTGCAGGCCCCGGTCAAACCGCTGTGCGAGGTCAGGCTGCCCAGCGAGCAAGGTTCGCTGCCCGGGCCATACCAGGCGTGCAACACCGCCAGTTCGGTCTCATCTTCAGCGGCCACGCCGCTGCCGGTAGCCTCGAGATGGGTAACCTGAGCAGGCGCTGTAGCCGCTTCCTGGTGGGCCCGAAAGATGGCCAGCCCCTGGGCTTCATCGCTGGGAAAGGCCTGCTGGGGATGCCCCCCGGTGGCACAACCGTAGCCGCGAATCACGGCATAGACCGGATCGCCGGGGCCGCAGTCGGCCAGGCGCTTGAGCACCAGAGCCACGGCGCCTTCACCGATCTCGCTGCCGCTCGACTGAGGGTCGAAGGGATGAGCCTCGCCGCCCGGACGCAGGGCATTCTCCAGGCTGCGTGGGTCACCCTGAAAGTCGACGGCGCAGACCAGGGCCTCGTCCATCTCGTGGTTCTGCAGGGCGCGCAAGGCGACTTCCAGTGCTTTGAGACCCGATGCCTCTTCGGCAGAGATGGCGAAGCTGGGGCCTCCGAAGTTGAACTCTCGGGCCAGTCGGCTGGCCACGATGCTGCCCAGCGCTCCCAGCGTGCGGGTCGAGTCGAGCGGCAAGGAAGCACGGTCGCGCAGCCGCTGCAATTCTTTCTCGAAGTCCGCGCCCTGCAGGTCGGGGCGCCAGGCCCGCAGCGCCTGGGGCAACGACCAGCGCAACTGAAAATCGGTGGTGTCCATGTCGAGGCTGATACCGATCAGCGCACCGGCCCGGGGGCGCCGACTGGTACGATCCATACCGGCGTCGGCAGCCGCCTCGGCGGCCACTCGCAACATCAGCGTTTGCTGGGGAAGCACTTCGGGCATTTCTTTGGGCGGAATTTTGAAGGCCCCAATGCCCATTTCAAAGCTGTCTAAGAAAGCCCCCCGGCGGGCGATCGGTTCGCCTTTCCAGCGCCCAGGTGGAGCCTCGACCAGCAGAGAGCGCCCCTCGAAGAGGCTGGCCAACCAGCTGCGCAAGTTCTCGGCTGTGCCGACCTGAACTCCCATGCCCACAATGGCCACGGCCTCGGGGCTGACTGGAGATGGAGAAGGCCCGACGGGAAACGAACGTCGACCGGGCAGATACTCCTGCACCAGAACGTGGGCATTCACGCCGCCGAAGCCGAACGCGCTGACGGCCGCACGCCGTACCGGGGCGTCCCAGGGTTCGGCCTCAACCTGCACCCGGAAGGGGCTGCCCGGCAAGGGGATCTGCGGATTGGGCTTGTGAAAATTCAGTGAGGGGGGCAGTTGACGGTGACGCATGCCCAACAACACCTTCAGCATGCCGGCCGCGCCGGCCCCGGTGAGCAGGTGACCGATCATCGACTTGACGCTGCCGATGGCGCATTGTTCGGGACGCCACGAATGACCACTCCAAAGCTCAACCAGGCTTTTCACCTCAATGCGATCGCCCATGGGCGTGCCCGTGCCGTGACACTCGATCAGCTGCACATCGGTGGGCGACCAACCCGCCCCCTGGTAGGCAGCCTGCATGGCTCGCATCTGTCCCTCGGTATCGGGGGCCAGCAAACTGCCGCCGATGTCGTTTGACAGCCCGATGCCGTGAAGCACGCCATGAATTTCGTCGCCCTGACGCTCGGCATCGGAGAGGCGCTTGAGCACGAACACGCCAGCCCCCTCGCCTACAACCAGGCCGTCGCCGGCGACGTCGAACGGCGAGCAACGCCCGCTGGGCGAGAGCGCGCCCAGGGCCGTAAATCCCATCTGGGTGTACAGACTGTCGGGGCGGCTGACGCCCCCGGCCAGCATGGCGTCGGCCCGCCCGGCTTGCAATTCGTCACAGGCCAGCTTCAAGGCGTACAGGCTGGATGCACAGGCCGCGTCCAGCGTGTAGCTGCCGCCACCCAGGCCCAGGGCACGTGCCACCAGGCCCGCAGGCAGCCCCGTGACCTGCCGATTCCAGCGGCAGGTGGGGCGGGGCGGCAGAGGTCGAGCACCGGTAAGGGACGCCAGGGCTGCCTGATAGCGATTCCAGGTCAGCGCCGACGAGCCATCGGTTGGCAGCGCAATGGCCGCCAGGATGACCCCCACCCGGCTGCGATCCAGCCCGTGAGTATTGGCCGATAGCCAGGCTTGACGCGAAGCCTGCAGGGCAAACTTATACAGAGGGTCGAGAGGCTCGAGCCAATCGGCCTCGAGCAGCAGGCCGCTGGGGTCGAACTCGAAGTCGTCCACATAGCATCCCCGCCGGGATACCACGTGGTCAGCCCGACCGTGGGCATCGTAGGCCAGTTCGCCAGGCAGCACCCAGCGATGAGCCGGCACCTCACGGGTGCAGTCGACTCGCTGCACCAGGTTGGACCAGAACTGCTCCAAGGAAAAGGCGCCTGGGAGCACTGCCCCCAGGCCGACAATAGCGATGGGCTCGCGCATCAAATCAACGGAGGCTGGAAGCCGGCTCCTTCGAGAATGCTTGCTTCAAAGAAGCGTCGGCCGTCCACTCCACATCGCTGAGACGAGCCACAAGTTGCCCCTTATCGTCGACGAAATCGACCGAGGCCACGATTTTACTGGGGCTGGAACGCACCACCCGCAGCCGAGCCTCGACCCCGCCCTTGGGATACTTGCGCTGGAACTGCTGATACGAGCCCACCACCATCGGCAAAGAGGGCTTGCCCAGCGATTCGATTCCCCAAAGAATGCCCAGTTGCAGGGCTGCGTCCAGGGCCAGTGGGTCGGCCACCCAATCGGAGCGCAGAGGCTGGCGCACCCACTCGCTGACCTTGGGCAACGTGCCCACGCGGGCCACCAGACCCCCCTCAGACCAGCCGTCGACAGCCTGGACGGCATGAAAGTGGGGGCCGTGGAAGAGGTGCTGCGAATAGATGGCGCCGGGCTCGGCATAGCGCTTCTGGGCCAGCCCGTTCACGCCCGCCATCGGCGGCGCGGCGGGCAGATCGGGACCCAGCTCCACGCTGACCCGACTGAACACCTGACCGGTGTGGGCGTGGCGCAACTCCAGCCGAGAGTCGCCACTGGCCACCACCTGAAGCTGCACCGGTTGTCCCTGCTCCAAAGCCACCGGGCGCAGAATCTGCAGCTGCTGCAACCCACGGAAACGGCTTCCCAGTTGTTGTTGCAGAGCAGCCTGAGCAAACCACTCGATTTGCAACGCCACGGGCACCACCGGTCGCCCGCCCACCTGATGGGAGGCCAGGCAAGGGAATTCCTCTACCGAGGCGTTGATGTCCAGCAGCGCCGTGCCTGAGCTCGCACCCGAGGTGGACCCGGGCGGAGCCGGAAAGCCATCTCCATAGAGGATCTCGACCGCTCCACCCGGTGCCACGCTGAGTTCCGTGACCAGGGCCTGGGCCCCGGCCTCCAAAGAAATCAGCCCTACCCCGAGGCGCTCAAACTCTTTCTTGAGTCCCTCGGTAACCATGCCGCCCCCCCAGGGGCCCCAGTTGAGCGACACCACCCGACAATCTTTGCGCCGGGAAGCCTCGAGCTGTGCCATTTTGTTGAGCAAATCGTTGGCCATGCAGTAGTCCACCTGACCGGGCCGACCGAAGCGAGCCGTGACCGAGCTGAAAAGCACGATAGCCTTGAGAGGCGATGTTTCCAAGGCCGTCATCAAGTGGGTCAGGCCCTCGATCTTGGTGGCAAATACCGAATCGAACATCTCGTCGGTCTTGTCCTCGATCTTCTTGTCGGCCAGCACTCCGGCTCCGTGAATCAGGCCCTTTACCGGGCCCAACGCGGCCTCGACCTGGGACACCATCATCTGGACCGCCTGGCCATCACGCACGTCCAGCGAGCGATACTCCACTCCAGCGCCGGCCTGGCGAATGGCTGCCAGCGTGCCGTGCACCTCGCGTTGGGCCAGCAGCGCCTTAAAGCGAGCCTCGACCTCTTTGGGCGAGGCCTTACCCGCGAACTCGTTGGCCAGGATGGCCTTTTTCAGCCCGGCTTCGGCCACGCCCCGAGCCCAGGCAGGCTCTTCCTGAGGCAGGGGAGAGCGCCCGAGCAGCACCAGCGTGGGCTGTTGGGCCTGAGCCAGAGCGATCGCCGTGGCCGCCGTTACGCCCCGAGCCCCTCCCGTGACCAGCACCACCTCGCCCTTTTGAAAGAGCGGAGCAGCCGGTTGAAGCTCCTCGAGCGGCGACTCGAGGGTGACTCGTTGCTGGGCCGTCAAGCCCACTTCCAGCGGACCCGGTTGGGACAGTTCCTGCAGCAGTCGCCGGGCCACCGCGGCATCATCTCCCCACTGGGCGTCGACGTCGAAGGCTCGACAAGTTACCTCGCTCCACTCGTGGGCAGCCGTTTTGGGCAGGCCCGTAAGAGCCCCACTGATCGCCGAGGGGAAGTTTCCGCTGAGGCCAAAACGCCCGTCGAGGCGAGCCACGCTGACCAGCAACCCGCGCTGAGCACGCAGCGCCGAGGCGGCGGCCCGAACCTGCTGAAAACTGGAACGCAACAGACCCATTGGGGCATCTGAACTGCCCACCAGGAACAGACCGGCGAGGCTGGGGGTGATTTCGGAAACCACCTTCATCCCTTCTTTCTCCAACGCCTTGCGGAGGGCTTTGGCCAGAGGGACGTCGCCCGGGTAGACCATCACCTGCGAACCCGCCGCCAACGGCAGCTTGACCGCCTGAGCCACAGGCTGTAACGCGCTGGTTTGCAGCACCCGCCGCTCCAGCTTCTGGGAAGCCGCCCGGGCGACCGGAGCGGTGGGGACCGCCTGAGGCTGTGAGGGCGATGCCCCCAGCGCCGAAAGGATCTGACCCAGAGTCCGCAGGCTGCCGAGCTGGTCGCTGGCAATGCTGCTGGCCTGCGGGATTCCGGCCAGAATCTCAACGCGCTTGATGGAGTCTACGCCCAGGTCGGACTCAAGGTCCATGTCCAGGGTCAACATCTCCACCGGATAACCGGTCTTTTCGGCCACCACGGCCAGCAGCTGGGAAGCCAGGCCGGCGGGTGCGGCACCCGAGGGAGCCGGTGCAGCCATCTGGCCCGAAGCGCCGAAGGCCTGCACGATCTGGCCCAGGGTTCGCAACGAGCCCAGCTGGTCGGGAGAAACTTTGGGCAGACCCGGCACCTTCTCTTCAATGGCGGCCAGAATTTCGACGCGCTTGATCGAATCGATGCCCAGATCGGACTCCAGATCCATTTCCAGCGTCAGCATCTCCATCGGATAACCGGTTTTCTCGGCCACCACCTGCAGCAGGGCGCTGCTCACGTTGCCGGTCGGCACCGCGGGAGGAACCGCCACAGCGGGAACCCCAAAGGCCTCGACGATCTGGCCCAGGGTGCGCAGTGAACCCAGCTGGTCGGGAGCCACTTTGGGCAGCCCCGGCACCTTCTCTTCAATGGCGGCCAGAATCTCGACACGCTTGATGGAGTCAATGCCGAGATCGGACTCGAGATCCATTTCCAGCGTCAACATCTCCATCGGGTAGCCGGTCTTCTCGGCGACAACCTGCAGCAAGGCAGTGCTGACCCCAGCCTGGGGGGCAGCGGCGGCCGGAGCGGCCGGAGTGGCGGTGACGCCGAAAGCCTCGACGATCTGGCCCAGGGTGCGCAACGAACCCAACTGGTCAGGAGCCACTTTGGCCAGGCCCGGAACCTTCTCTTCGATAGCCGCCAAAATCTCGACGCGCTTGATCGAGTCGATGCCCAGATCGGCCTCGAGATCCATGCCGAGGTTGAGCATCTCTACCGGGTAGCCGGTCTTCTCAGCCACCACCTCCAGCAAGGCCTGACTGACCCCGCTGGCCGGCGCGGCTGCGCCCGGAGTAAGGGGAGCAGCGGGGACGGCAACGCCAAAGGCCTCGACGATCTGGCCCAGAGTACGCAGCGAGCCGAGCTGATCGGGGGCCACTTTGGGCAGGCCCGGCACCTTCTCTTCGATGGCCGCCAGGATTTCCACGCGCTTGATCGAGTCGATACCCAGATCGCCCTCCAGATCCATCTCGAGGTTGAGCATCTCCACCGGGTAGCCGGTCTTCTCCGCCACCACCTCCAGCAGAGCCGGAGCCACCGGAGAAGCCGAAGCCACCACCGGCACGGCCGTCGCCGTGGCAGGGGCTGCAGCCCCCAGGCTGGCGACCACCTGGGCCAGCGTGCGCAGCGAACCCAGCTGGTCGCTGGGAACCGTGCTCAGCTCGGGCAACCGTTCCTGAACCGCGGCCAGAATTTCCACACGCTTGATCGAGTCGACTCCCAGATCGGATTCGAGGTCCATTTCGAGGTTGAGCATTTCCACCGGATAACCCGTTTTATCAGCCACCACCGCCAGTACGGCCTGGGCCACGGCGGCGGGAGCCGCCGCCGGAGCTGCGGGGGGCGCAGTCGCTGGCGGTGCGGGGATCGCGGGCGCGGCCACCGGTCGGGGGGTTGGGGCAACGGTAACCGCAGGAGTCGCCGGGGTCGGCATCACCCGGGGAACCGGAGGTGCCGAAACCACCGGAGCTGGTGCGGCGCCCGCGGCAACCGCGGCAACCGCGGGCATCGGGGGCATCGGGGGCATCGGGGGCAGCCCCTGCTGCAGCCGCTGCATCAGCGACTGCTGGTTTTCAACCAGCGTTTGGAAGGTCTTCATGGTGGCTTCCTGACCGTCGAGGAAGCGCTCGTGGGCGCGGGCAGCCTGCTGTTGCAAGGCCTGCATCGCCACCAGGCTGGCCTGAACCTGTTGGAAGGCTTCTTGGGCCTGGGGAGCCGGTGCCGCCACCGCCGGGGACGCCGGGGGGGGAGGCGCACTGACCGCGGGAGCAGGCACGGGCACGTGAATGACCTGCGGGGGCGCGGGCGGAGGCAGTACGTCCACGCTGCCCGAGCTGCGCGCCGGACCGGCCTTGCTGGTGAACGGAGCGCGGTAGTTGGCGCCGCAGATCTCCACCGTCATTTTGCGCACACGCGGAGCAGGAGGAGCCACTTCCCACTGATCGAGCTTCACGGCCACGCCCAGTGAAGCCAGCCAGGCCAGCGCCTGAGCCATGTCCAGCAGATTTTGCTTGCCGCTGGACGCATCCAGCGACAGGGCCCGGAACTCCTTGCCCTTCAGCAAGGCGCCGACCAGCTTGGTGAGCACGTTCTTGGGGCCCACCTCGACAAAGGTGCGGGCCCCGCGAGCGTAGAGATTCTCGACCTGAGCCACCCAGTTGACCTGAGAGACCAGCTGGTTGGCCAGCAGGTCTTTGGCCGCTTTGGCCTGGGCAGGGTAGTCTTCAGCCGTCTTGTTGGCCACCACCGGAATGCGAGCCGAGGCCAGCTTGATACCCTCGAGCCCCTGGCGGAAGGGCTTCTCGGCGCTGGCCACCAGCGGGCTGTGGAAGGCGGCGCCTACCTGCAGCGGAATGGCGCGCAGACCCTTTTCTTTAAGAATGGCCGTAGCCGCCTTGATGGCTTCCTTGGTGCCGCTCAGCACGCACTGGGTGGGGCTGTTGCGGTTGGCGATCACCACGTCGGGCCCCAGCTCGGGCAGCAGCGCCTCGACCTTTTCCAGCGGGGCCGTGACGGCGGCCATGGCGCCACGACCACCGTCGCCTTTGGCCATCAGCTGGCCGCGCAGATAGGAGAGCTTGCACAACGAATCGGCGTCGTAGAAGCCGGCGGCGTAGAGGGCGCACAACTCGCCATAGCTGTGACCACAGGTGAAGTCGGGCTGCACTCCAAAGCGCTGACTCAGCACCTCGTAGAGCCCGCGGTTGAGCGCACCCAGAGCAGGCTGGGCGCTGTCGGTGGCGGTGAGAGCCTCTTCGCGCTGCTTTTTCAACTCTTCGCTATAGGTGGAGGGCGGGAAAAGGCGGGCGCTCAGGGGCTCGCCTTCGGGACCGAGCCGGTCCATGCGCTCGACCGACTCGAGCACCTCGGGAAACAGGCAGGCCCACTCACGACCCATATTGACGTATTGACTGCCCTGACCGGGGAACATGAAGACCACTTTGCCGGCCTCGACCCCGGGAGCATAGAACACCTCGGGACCTTCACTGGCCTGACCGGCCTCCACCGCTTGAGCCGCCTTCTGCAGCAGCTCGCCCAGCGGCTTCTCGGTGGACCACACCAGCACACAGCGGTGGGGCTGCCCGACCTGGAAGCTCTGGCAGCTTTGCCAGGCGGCGCGGGCCTGCAGCTCGGGCTCGGCACTCAGGCTTTGAGCCGACTGGCGCAGGCTGGCGGCCAACGCCGCGGGGCTGTCGGCCGAGGCCGCCCACAGGCGCAGACTGCCATCCCAGGCTACCTCGGGACGCTGGGCCTGAACTTCTTCGAGCACCATGTGGAAGTTGCTCCCGCCAAAGCCAAAGGAACTCAGAGCGGCCCGCCGCGGGAAGGCCGGGTGGGACACCCAGGGACGCGATTCGCGGCTGATATAGAAGGGGCTCTCCTCCACGCGCAACTTGGGATTGGGAGCGTCGACGCCGAGAGTGGGCGGCAGCACTTTGAAATACAAGGAAAGAGCCGCTTTGATAAGGCTGGCCGAGCCGGCGGCGGCCTTGGTGTGGCCCACCTGCGACTTGACGCTGCCCAGCGCGATGTACTGCTTGTCGTCGCTGAGCGGGGCGAAAACGCTGCGCAGGCCCTCAAACTCGACCACGTCGCCGACCTTGGTGCCGGTGCCGTGGGCCTCGACCAGACGGATGGTGGTAGGGTCGATGTCGGCCCGCTTGTAGGCGTCGCGAATGGCCCGCGCCTGGCCCTTGGAATCGGGCGCGTACACGGCGCCCGAGTTGCCGTCGGAGGCCGTGCCAATGCCCTTGATGACCGCATAAATGCGGTCGCCATCGGCCTGGGCGTCGCTCAGACGCTTGAGCACACACATGCCCAGCCCTTCGCCGATCAGGGTGCCGTCGGAGGCTTCGGCAAAGGGCCGGATCTTGCCGCTGGGCGACAGCGCCGGCGTCTTCGAGAAGCACATATACATAAAGATATCGTTGAAGGTGTCGGCGCCGCCGGTGATGACCATGTCGGCCTTGCCGCTGGTCAGCTCGAGAGCGGCCAGATGGGTGGCCGAGAGCGAGCTGGCACAGGCGGCGTCGACTACGCAGTTGGTTCCGTGCAGGTCGAGGCGATTGGCAATGCGACCGGCCACCACGTTGCCGAGCAGGCCGGGAAACGAATTTTCTTGCCAGGGCACGAAGCCCTCGCCCATGCGCTGCAGCACTTCGTCCACCAGGTTGGGGGCCAGACCGGCTTCCATCAGGGCTTTGCGCCACATGGGATGACCCAGTCGAGCGCCCAGCGGCACCACCAGTTCGAGGGTGCCCGTGACGCCCAGGATAACGCTGGTGGTGTCCCTCGAGAATTCGCGGTTAGCCCCGTAGCCGGCGTCCTCCAGGGCGGCCTTGGCCACCACCAAACCCAGCAACTGGCTGGTGTCGGTGGCTTCGAGCACGGTGGGGGGCAGCGAAAACTCGGTGGGGTCGAAACGGTGGGGCGAGAGGAAGCCACCGCGACGGCAGTAGGTCTTGTCGGGAGCCTTGGGATCGGCATCGAAATAATCGTCCGGGTTCCAGTGGGTCGAGGGCACGTCGGTGATGCCGTCCACGCCCGCCCGAATCAGGTGCCAGAAGCCCTTGAGGTCGGGGGACTTGGGAAACATCGCGGCCATGCCGACGATGGCAATGGGCTCGGAGGCTTTCGCTTGAGGGTTGGCTTTTTTGTTCATTCTTCTAGGCTCCCAGATAGCCGGAGATTTGTTCTGCCGTCATCGGATGGAACTGGCACAGCTCGGCCGGCAGCTCCACCCCTTGATGGCGCAAGAGATTGATTCGGGTCAAATAGGCTGCGCCCAGCAACAGGTTGTGGGCCACCAGTCCAGCCCGGCGCTGCTCGACCTTCTCGAGCGGGCTGCCTTTGACCCACTCGTTGAAGGCGCCCATCGCCGGGCCACACCAGATTTGGAAGTCGACTTTGCGGTCGGCCAGACCCTGATTGGCCCAACCGCTGGCTCTTCCCAGGTAGGAGCGAAACACCAGCGCCATCTTGTGCTTGGGGTCGCGGGCGGCGCGCTCGTTCTGCTTGGGGTCGCGCTGCTCGAAGAAGCGGCGAGTGTTCTCCCACTCCTGCTCAATGCTGGTGCGCAAGTAATCTTTCTCGAGCATCTGACGTTCGGCAGCCGGCAGCGTCTCCAGACTGTCATAGCGGCGATACAACTCGTAGAGCTTTTTGGCGCGCACGGGGAACATGGTGCCCCTTTTGAGCACCTGCACGTTGACGCCCATTTCGAACATATCGGCCGCTGGAGCCATGGCCACGTCGGCCTGACGGGCCTGGGCCAGCATCTGGCGCACCATATCCGAGGTTCCCGACTCGAGACAGGCCTGGTTGACCGAGCCGGTCACCACAAAGCCTGCACCCATCGCAAAGGCGGCGCACACCGAGTAGGGGGTGGCCATGCCGCCGGCCGCTCCCACCCGAGGCACCCGGGCGTAGCCGTATTGGGCCTGCAACTGGTCACGCAGGGCCAGCATCGTGGGGATAAGGCACACCGAAGGGCGATTGTCGGTGTGTCCGCCCGAATCGGCCTCGGCCGTGATGTCCTCGGCCACCGGCACCAGCGCGGCAAGCTCGGCCTGCTCGGCGGTGAGAAAGCCCTGCTCGACCAGCGCGGCCAGCATGTTAGCCGGCGCCGGAGCCAGAAACTTCTGGGCAACCTCAACTCGGGAGATCTTGGCGAAGACCTGATTGGGCGTCACCACCTGGCCAGAAGCGTCGCGATGAATGCCCGCCAGGCGGTATTTGACCAGCGGCAGCGTCAGACCCAGGAAGGCGGCGGCTTCTACGCGGCGCACTCCGCGACGCAGGTACAGCTCGGAGATGGCGGCTTCCAGGTCGGGCTCGTTGGGGCTGTGGATAAAGTTAAAGCCGTAGGGCCGATCGCCCAGCGAGCCCTGCAGCCGGTCGATGGCTTTCTCGACCCGCTCGGGGTGCAGCCCCGCCGCTCCGAAGAAGCCCAGACCACCGGCCTCGCAAGTGGCCTCAACCAGCGCTTCGCTGGCGATGCCGTTGGCCATGGCGCCCTGCACGTACGCGTACTGAACGCCGTGCTGCTGGCGGAACATCGGATCGCCAAGCGCCGAGGGGTGAAGGGCCGGCAACATGGCTTTCAGGGGCCGCGCCTCGCCTCCCGGCGAAGTGGCCGAAAAGCTCAGGCTGCCACCCTGGGCCAACTGAGGCCCGTCGAGCACGAGAAAGGACTGATCCACCTTTCGCAGCGACTCTTTCAGATCGGAACTCAGTCGCCCCTCAGCTCCGGCTTGCCACCACGCGCTCAGACCCGCGTGCGTCAGTGTAGTTGTCATCTCTTGGCCTCCTGCTCGCCCCGGATCCCCGAAATCCCGGCATTAAACCTGGGTGTATTACCCCAACTCAAGGGTTCAAAACGCGGGGGGCGAGCGAACTGTCCTATAACGGAAGACGATCTCCTTTTATTGCATCCCCCGGAAACTTTCTGCCCCCGGGTTCGGAAGGGACCCGCAAGGCCGGGGCAAAGACTCCGCCAGCCATCAGCGCGGAGGTTGCAAAGTGATCGTTCTCTGTCTCGCGAGCTTCTTCAAAGGCCCGGGTTTTCTTCAGGAACTGGCAGATCAGGGCTGTCAGGTCGTTCTGGTCACCACTCAAGAGGTCTACAATTCTCCCTGGCCAGCCTGCGTGCGGGAGCGCTTTTGCCTGCCCAAACTCGAGAACTTCGAAGAAGTCCGCAAAGCCGTGGGCTACCTGGCACGATCGCGAGATTTTGCTGCCATTTGGCCGCTGGACGAGTATGTGGTCGACCTGGCTGCGGCGCTGCGGGAGCATCTGCGCATTCCTGGGATGGGCGTCACCAAGGCGGCTCGCTTCCGCGACAAGTATCTGATGCGGATCATGGCCCACGAAGCCGGCATTCGGGTGCCCGAATTCTCGGGCGTCCTCCCCCACTCCAAGCTGAAACACTTTGCAGAAACGGTGCCCGCACCCTGGATTTTGAAGCCCAGAGCCGAGAGCGGCTCGGTCAAAATGCGCAAACTCGAAACCACCCGCGAGCTGTGGTCGAGCGTCGAAGAATTGGGCGACGACCAGTCGCACTATCTCGTAGAGCGCTTCATTCCTGGCCACATCCTGCACGTCGACGGCATTGTGTGGAAAGGCAAGCTGGTCTTCGCCGCCGCCCACCGCTACGGCAAAACCCCCTTCAGCATCTGGCGCGACGGGGGCGTATTCAGCTCGCGCACCATTCCCAAGAACGACCCGGTGTATAAAGAAGTGCACGAAATGAACTCGGCGGTGGTCAAGGCCCTCGACCTCGAACACGGAGTGACTCACGTAGAGTTCATCCAGTCTTATGAGGACAACAAACTGTATTTCCTCGAGATTGCCGCCCGCGTCGGGGGCGCTCACATCGACGCCCTGGTGCGCGAGACCCGCGGGGTCGACCTTTGGGTCGAGTGGGCCCGCACCGAACTGGCCGCTGTTCAGGGCAAGCCTTATAAGGTGAAGGCCAGCAAAGACCTGGAAGGTGGGCTGCTGGTCTGCCTGACCCGCCAGGAGCTGCCCGATCTGAGTGCCTATGACGATAAGGAAGTCAGCTGGAAGCTCCCCTGGGACCACCACCTGGCCATGACCTTGACCAGCAAAGACAGCGCTCGTATCGACCACCTTTTGGACGCCTATCAGCATCGCTTTGCCGAGGACTTCCTTGCCATCGGCGTGGGCGGTGACCGGCCGGCCTGACCGGCTTGCTCTTCAAAAAACGCTTCTGGGCCGGGCTGCAAGACGGCAGCATTCGGCTGGCCTTTCGCCGCTGGAAGAAGGCTGCGGTGCGCCCTGGCGGCCAGCTCCGGTTCTCCGGGGTGGTGCTGGCCTTTGACCAGGTGGAAGTGATCGACGAGCAGCACATCACGCACGAAGAGGCGCAGCTGGCAGGCTACACCTCCCGGGACGAGCTGCTGGCCGAGTTGGGTCGCGGAGCCGAAGGCCACATCTATCGCATCGTGCTGCGACCGATCGGCCCCGATGGGCGCCTGGCCCTGCGGGAACAGGCCGAGCTCAGCGACGGCGAGCTGCAAACCCTGGCCCGCCGAGTAGAGAAACTAGGCGCCCTGGCCATTCTTCAGGCCATCGCAGCTCATCCCGGCCGACGCGCGGCCGAGCTGGCCGCGGCGTTGGGCCGAGAAACGCTGCCCTTCAAGCTGCAGGTGCGCAAACTGAAGGAACACGGACTCACCGAGAGCCTGGCGGTGGGCTACCGCCTGTCGCCGCGCGGCCAGGCTTTGCTGGCACACCTGACGGGCTGAGCGAGGACAGCCCCCAAGACTCGACTTGACGCCCACCCGGCCCTCTGGCAGGCTCAGAGGGTGGATTCCGAAGAATTGCGCCGCCAGGTGAGCGCACCGATTACCTCAGCCGCACGCCTCTGGCCTGTGCCGCCGCTCAAGGACACCTGGACTGCCTGCGCTTTCTCCTGTCTGCAGGTGCCCGCGTCGACGGTCACGACCGCCGTGGAGTAACGGCGCTTTCAGAGGCTGTACGACACGACCAGTTGGAAGCAGCACGGATCCTGACGACCTGGGGTGCAGATCCCAACTTCACCCTGGGGGCTCAGGAAACCCCGAGGGAACTAGCCGAGGAGCGCGGCTGGGCGCTGGATACCTCGCCACCCGAGGGGTCACTCGGGATGTAGACTTACCCGGCGCGCGAAGTGGCCGGCGACATCGTTTCGATCGCGTGATCGCAATTGAAGCATCGCCAAAGTGGCAAGTCGAACAGCCAGCACTTCTCAAGGGGCAACACCCTGTAGCTCCGCTGAAAAGTTTGTAGTGAAAGAATTGATTTCTTTCACTACAAACTTTGAACGTGCGCATTGACTCACCATCGATCTCACTCGTGAGCCCCTACTTGACTTGCGGCAGGCCGGCGACGGGCAGGTGACTGGCTGCCTGGTAGCCATAGCCCAGAAAAAAAGTACGCTCGGGGGCCTCCGGCCTGCATCTTTTCTTGATGGAAACCCAGCTCCAGGCCGGGCACCTGACGGACCCCCGACAAGCTTCAGGTCGGCACGCCCAGTCCATTGCGCTGGTTCAACTCCAATCGGCATAGCCCAAAATTTTGGGGGTGCTCCGCCATTGGCCCGGGGTCGGGCTGAGCATTCGGAGCAACAGGCCTCGCGTTCTCTGTGTGTCGGTGGTTACCCTAAACGACAATGAAGCCAGGCTTTGTAGCAATTTCCACAATGGTGGTATCTGGAAAATAGACGCCAGGCACAAAATCGACGGTGACCTGCAACAATGCCATTCCGTAAAACTCTTTCTGGGCGTAGTAGACAACTTTCACCCCTGAATCCGTGCGACGGACCGATGGGCAAAACGTTTCCGGCAAGGGGGCGAGGAGCGTCCAGCCCGACAGGTCTGGCTTCTCGTAAGTCATTTCTCCGTAGTGGAAAGGGAGGCCGTGCCAGAACGCACCGACCATGGAGAACGCGCGCTCGAGCATGGCAGACTCGTAGTAGCTGAGCAAGCTACCATCACCCTGAATCAGTCTCTGCCCTCCCCGCACCGCGCCTGTCACAGAGCTGAGAGTGGGCTCGCCAATGACCGCTTCGGAGCGAACCCCCTCTGGCACCATAAAAACTCTGCAGCGGGCCCCCCCGTCCAGGAGAAGAGAAAACAACGTGTCGTATAGCCCGGTGCCAAAGACAACTTTGAGAACGAGGCGATAAAGGCTTGTCCGTCAAACCGCCTCTCGCTCCAACCCGTCGCAAGTTCAGAACCCTGGACGCTGGCTTCTTCCCTCAATACCGTTGCAGCGACTCGCTTCGCTTGCTCCTGACGGGCTTCTACCTCGCGGTAGAGGTCGTGGGAGATGAACAGGGATTCCTCGTCCGACATCACGCTACGTAGAAGATGCCAGGAGGAGCCTGGCCTCTCTCCAGGAGCTTATTTCTGTCAAAAGCATCCGCTGCGAGACTGGCAAGCCCGTCGTCGCCCACATTTCGCAAAAATCTAGCCACGACGGTTGGCCCGATCTTCAGGATTTGTGAGCCAGTTGTTCGACGGCGGCCACGGCCGGGGCCAGCCGGGCCGGCTTCAAGTCTTCGGGCAGGGCCGCGGACGGGTCGAGCAGTGCCCCGGCCAGCTGAGGCAACCAGGGCCAGTGGGTCTGTCCGACGCCGGCCAGCCACAGCGCATCGCCGCGCCAGGGATGGCTATCCAGAGCCGGCAGCCCATCGCTGAGGCCCTCGACCCGGACCTGGAACACCTGGGTGTCGGAAAATCCACAGCGCCACCAGCGCTGGCGAGCCTCGTTGAGAAACTTAAGTTCGGCCTTGTCCTCGTCGCCGGGGCCGAGCCGGCCCAACCCCCATCTCTGCAGCCCCCCATAGAGGTAGAGGGGCGCGCGGGCGTAGTGAACCCAGGCGGCCGCTGGAGCCTCCAGCAAGGGCTTTTCCAACTGGGGCGAGCCCTCCAGCCAGAGCCGGTCCGAATGCAACTCGGGCAGCTCCTGGCCGAGATGCTTTCGGGTGGCGGCGCTGCCGGCCAGCACCAGGCGCTTACCGCGCACAATGGTGTCGCGGGTCACAGCCGTGGGATGTTCGTGCTCCCAGTCGACCTGCACCACCGGAGTGTCGGCCCAGGGCCCCTGCCCCAGGCGCTGCAATTCGTTCCACCAGGCTTCCACCAGCCCGGCCACGTTGAGCCAGGGCAAAGCCTCGAAATAATAGGCCCCCAGGCTGCGCTCGAGCTGCAGTTCTCCCAAGCGCTCGCCGGGCAGCGCAAGCGAAGGCAGGCGGTGCTCCTCGAGCTGCTGGCCCAGCCGGGTCCAGGACAGGCTCTCGCGGGCCGCCAGCGCCACCCCGTCCTGAAAGCTCAAGGCCCGCCAGTGCCGCCAGAAGTCTTGAGCGCGCTGAATCCACTCCCAGTGCAGAGGGCTGTAAAGAAACGGCGAACAGACCCAGCGGTCATAAGGCGACTCGGGGTCGCGAGGACGGCCGGGGTCGAGCAGAATGACCCTCTGCCCCGAAGATGCCCAATGCAAGGCAAGCAGACTGCCTTCCAGCCCGCCTCCAACCACGATGGTGTCACAGTGAATGCGTTGCATAGGCCCGAGAACAAAAAACCCCTGGAGTCAGGGGTTGGTAGTGGCGGAGTGACTGGGATTCGAACCCAGGCGGGCCTTGTGGACCCTCACGCTTAGCAGGCGTGCGCCTTAAACCGCTCGGCCATCACTCCGTAGGGGCACAGTATAGTAGTCCGACCTGTTCTTGTCCAGGGGTCAGGAAGGACATGCCTGTTGCGGTTCGTAGAGGCAGCCAACTCGAACCATGAAGCCCCAAGGAGACCCTATGCCCAAGATTTTAGTCAGCGACCCCCTGCCCCAGGACATTGTCGATTCCTTGCGCCGCGAAGCCGAAGTGGAAGTATCCACCGGATTATCGCCCGCCGACCTGGCCGCAAAGGTTGCCGGATTTGATGCGCTGATCGTGCGCAGCCAGTCGAAGGTGACCCGCGAGGTTATCGAGGGCGGTAAGCAGTTGCGGGTCATTGGTCGCGCTGGCGTGGGGGTGGACAATATCGACGTCGAGGCCGCAACTTCGCGGGGTATTATGGTGATCAACTCGCCCGAGGGCAACACCATCTCCGCCGCCGAGCACACCTTTGGGCTGTTATTGGCAGCCGCTCGCTGGATACCTCAAGCCCAGGCTTCGATGCGCCGGGGCGAGTGGGACCGCAAGTCGTTTACCGGCTGCGAACTGTATGGCAAAACCCTGGGCATTGTGGGCTTCGGACGCATTGGGCGCGAGGTGGGCGAGCGGGCAGCCGCCTTCCGCATGAAGATTCTGGCCTACGACCCCTTCATCAACGAGGAGTTCGCGCAGGAGCGCGGGGCCGAGCTGGTCACGCTGGAGGACCTGCTCAAGCGCAGCGACTTCGTCACCCTGCACATGCCCAAAACGGCCGAAACCGACGGGCTTATCAACGCCAGCCGTCTGGCCACGATGAAGCCCGGCGCCATTCTGGTCAACTGTGCCCGGGGCGGCATTGTGGACGAGCAGGCCCTCTACGAGGCCCTGAAGGAGAAACGCCTGGCGGCCGCCGCTCTGGACGTCTACAGTCAGGAACCGGTGGGTCCCACCCCCCTGCTGGAACTGCCGAACTTCGTGAGCACGCCCCATCTGGCGGCCTCGACCCACGAAGCCCAGGAGCGCGTGGCCGTAGATGTGGCCGAGCAAATTCTGGAAGTGCTGCGCGGCGGCGGGCCCCGCTCGGCGGTGAACATTCCCTATGTGCCACCGGAAGCGATGGCCTTCCTCAAGCCCTACTTGGGGCTGGCCGAGAAGATGGGCAAGTTCGCCCAGGCGCTGGCCCGAGGGCCCGTCAAGCAGGTGCGGGTGAACTACACCGGCGAGGTGGTCGAAACCGACACCCGCCTGCTCACCAAGGCCTTGTTGCGGGGCCTGTTGGCGGCCGGCTCGCCCGAGACGGTCAACTACGTCAACGCCGCCCTGGTAGCCCGCAACCGTGGCATTGTGCTGCACGAGAGCAGCAACCGCGAGTGCGAGACCTACTCCAGCCACGTCGAGGTAACCCTGGTATGCGCCGACGGCAGCTGCACGGTGGGAGGCACCGTTTTTGGGGCTTGCGAACCCCGCGTCGTAGAGATGGATGGCTACCCCCTGTCGCTGGTGCTGTCGGGCACCAAGTTGATCACCTGGCAAACCGACCGCCCCGGGGTCGTCGGTCGGGTGGGCAGCGTGCTGGGCGAGAGCGACATCAACATCGCCGAAATGCAGCTGGGAAGAGCGCAACCGCGCACCCGGGCGGTGATGGTCATGTCGATCGACGAAGAGCCGGGTGAAGGCGTGCTGGCCAATATCCGCACCATCGACGGGATTGAGGAAGCCCGACTGGTCCACCTGTAAGTTTGAAACCCTATCTGTGGGGGAAGTACGAAGGCCGACTGAGGAGATACTATGAGCAGCCAATTGGAATTCAATCGCGTCGCCGAGCAAATCGACGTTATCCTGACCGAAATCTATGCCCACTACGTGGCTAAAGGTTCGCCCACCAAATTGGGTGGCTTGCGGTTCCTGGACGTGGAGAGCGCAAAAACCTTCGCCTTCGAGAAGAGCCGAGCCGCCGAGAAAGGCAACACGCTGGTGGTTTCGGCCCCGTTCTCAGAGAACAAAGAAGTCATCTTGGGCAAACTGAAGGAAGGTCCCCACGCCGACCTGCTGATCGAAGACGAAGTGGTGGTCCGCACCAGTTCCGACGCCGGCAAATCCAACAAGTACTTTTTTGAGGCCGCCTACTTCCTGAACACCCAGGAGTGGCTCACCGACAAGGCCATTACCAAGGTCATTGAAGAGTATGAGTGCACGGGCAATCAGGCCGTCACACGTTTGCTGAAAGAGCACGTCCTGCCCATTGCAGCCAAAGTGATGGAGTATTTCGTCAACATCGTCCGCGAGGATGAAAAGAAGCGCGAAGTGCCCCTACCGGCCATCTAAGTCGAACTGCTTCCGCCAGCAAGAAATAGGCCCCACCGGGGCCTACTTCTTTTTCAGCAGGTCTGGATGATGTTCCATCACATACTCGTGCAGCAACTGCTGCAGTCGCGTGCGGGCCCGATTCAGGCGTGAGCGCACCGTGCCGATGGGAACCTCAAGAATCTCGGCGATTTCCTGATAAGCGAAACCCTCGACGTCGCAGAGGATAATGGCCGAGCGGTATTCCTCGGGCAACCGGGCCATAGCCTGGACGATCTCGGAAGACCAGTTGTGCTCGAAAAAGCGCTTCTCGGGACTGTCTTCTTTCAGCGAGTCGGGATCGCGCAGTTTGCCATAGAGCGACCACTCTTCGGTGTCTTCCAGAGAGTCTCCGGCCGGGTTGCGCGCCTTGCTCTGGGCCCGATTGATGCTGAGATTTCGCATGATGCGAAAGAGCCAGGCCTTGCAATTGGTGCCCTTTTGATACTGGTGCCAGAAACGCAGCGCACGCAGGAACGTCTCCTGCAGCAGGTCTTCGGCCTCGCGGGTATCGGAAGTCAGCCGGCGAGCGTAGCGGAAGAGCGCATCGGAGTGGACCAGAGCCTCGTTTTGAAAATCCTCGTATTGTTCCGGAGAGACCACAGGGTCGCCTACTCTCTTCAACTACGACCGCCCCGTTCTTCGGTTGCCGGGGCGATCCTCCCCTGGAGGGGGCGCAGGGCCGAGTTCGAAGAGGCGAGATGGGAGTGGATGGGGCCCGGTGGCTTCCGCAGTCTTCAAAATTGTTGGGGCGTTCGCGCGCTCGGAGGGTTCGACTCCTTCCCATTCCCGCCAACCTCCACTTACGCAGCCTGGCGGTCCAACCGTGTCGGCCTTGGGAGGCCTTTCCCTCCCGACGAAACCACCCGCTGAATCAGTCGGGTCGCCGCCAGACTTCGGTCCCCTCGTCCTCCTCCAGAGGGGGCGAGCCGGTCAGGCCACCCTCAAGCGGAAGAGCCTCGGGGCTGAGCAGTTGCGACACCGACAGATGCTCGGCATCCTGGAATTCGGCGGGCTCGGCCTTGCGCGGGGCCTCGAAATTGAGCTGAATATCGCCCACGGCCACCACGTCGCCGTCCTGCAGCAGGTATTCCTGAACGCGCTGACCGTTGACAAAGCATCCATTCTTGCTGCCCAGGTCACGAAAAAGGTAGCCCTCGGCCAGGCGCACCACCTCGGCATGACGACGCGAAACGGAGTGGTGGTTGACCAGCACGTCACAACCGATATCGCGGCCGATGATCACGTTGCTCTTGTTGATGGGGAACCCCGAACGCAGGCCCTCTCCGCGAGGCCGCAGCCAGGCCCACAGCTTCTTGGGAACCTCGGGACGGATGACCTCTTCCGGACTGCGCGGAAACAGTTCCAGCCCGAGACCGTAGCCGATCAAGAAACAGGTGGTGGCGATCAGCATGACAAACAGCAGCTGAGCCGGGGCCGGCACGCTCATGCGCTGACTCAAGTATTGCACCACCACCAGCCCGATCCAGAGACCGAGCCCCATGGAAAGCAAATTCAGAGCCCAGCGTTTGAGAATCACGGGCGCGCCTCCACTTCCTTAACCCAGCACCAGGAACCGTTGCGAGCTTCCAGCAGGCTCCAGTGAGGTTGCAGCAAGTTGCCGCTACGATCGCTGCGCCAGCTCAGCCCGGTTCGCGGCCCGTCTTCGTCGGGGCGAAGCACAACCCAGCCCAGACGATCATAGACCGGGGTGACCAGATCGGACTGGCTGAAGTAGGCCCGCACCACGGGATATTCGCAGAACGGATGACCGGAGCTCAGGGCATACAGCCTGGCGCCCGCCGGCGCCTTGGGCGGAGCGCCACGCACCTGCTCGGGTTCCAAAAACGTGATCAGGTCGACTCCGTTCAACTTCGGCCAGCCCACCATGACCTCCAACTGTCCACGATCGACCACCAGCAATCGCCGTTCGCCCTCGCCCGACTTGAGCAATCGAGCCAGCCCCTCTGCCGAAGGGAAATCGGCAGCGGAGACTCCGGACGGCGCAGGGGGTTCTTTGGCCATCCAGGTCGGCGTCCCGAGGCCTGCGTTACGCAGCAACAGCGCCCGATCGGGGGCTTCCACCTCGAGATTCCTGGCCTGAGGCGGATCTTGCTCGCTGCGGGGCCCGCCCCAATAGAGCTGAGGAACTTCTTTGAACCAGCTGGACCAGCCCGGAGGGCGCTCTTTCGGAGGCACCACCAGCACGGCCTGGGCCTTGACGCCCTGACGCAGGCACTCGCCGGAAGTCGCTTGTTTGAGGGCGCTGCGCCAATTGTCTTTTACCGGGATCAGAGCCAGCACGGTCAGGGCACCCTCGCGCCCGGTGTCCTCCCAGCTCTGGCGCTGCCAGAAGGCCAGGGTTTCAGCCAGACGCATCTCTGCAGGCGCTACCACCACCACTGGCCTCAAAGGTCGACCACTGGCGTAGGCCAGCGCATTCTGATAGTCCAGAGCCTGCTCTGCCGTGGCTTTGCCCAGTCGGGCCTCTTTTCCCAACTCTTCAGCAGCAAGCCCGATGGGACCACCCCAGAGCACGACCTTCTGGGCATCGCTGAGCTGAGGAGCAGAGGATTTAGCGGGAAACTGCAGCCCCGACAGCCACGTCTGAACTTGCTGCCAGGCTGCGTCGCGCCACTGCGGCGGAGCCTTGAGGGCCCCTACCGTTAACGCCACCAGGCTGAATATTAGAAACAGCGGGGCCAGGCTGCGCTTTCTTCGGGGCGCGGGCGCCGGAGTAGCCGTATTGGCCTGAGGGTTGGCGGCAGCTGGACCAGGGGTCGGGCTGGCCGACGGAGAGACCGCTGACACCGCCGCGGCGGCCACCGCCACCGGGGCTGCCGCCGCCATGGCCGCGGCCGCGGCCGACGGAGGCAACTTGGGCACCGTGGCTCCCGGCGGAGGAGCTGCCGGTGCGGCCGCCGGAGTAGCTGCCTGCAGAGCCGAGAAAGGCATGCTGGCCCCCACCACCATTCCGTGCATGCGCATGACGTTCTGCAGGTCTCGCTTCATGTCCAGGCAGTTCTGATAACGCTTGTCCGGGTCGAGCTGAGTAGCCCGGCTGATCAAGGCTTCCATTTCAACCGAAACGCGCGGGTTCAGCGAGCGAGCGGGCGGGATCACAAACGGTGTCTGAGACACGGTGGGGTCGTGGCCGGTGGCGGCGTGATGCAGCGTAACGCCCAGGGCGTAAATATCACTGCGAGGGTCGGTTTGCCCGCCGTACTGCTCGGGGGGCGCATAGCCAGGCGAACCGATGCGCATGGTATCGCCCTTTTTGGCGCTGGTGAAAAGACGCGCAATCCCAAAGTCGATGAGCTTCACCTGATCCTGGACGATCATAATGTTGGACGGCTTGACGTCGCGGAACACGATGGGCGGGTTCTGGCGGTGCAGATAATAGAGCACCGTGGCCATCTGGGCTCCCCAGGCGGCCACCCACTTCTCTTCGATGGTGCCCCGATCTTGAATCAGTTTGCCCAGGTCGTCGCCCTGGACATACTCCATGGAAAGATAATACTTGCCCTGAAAGATGAACTTGTCGAACACTTTGGGGATGTGCGGATGGTTCAGCGTGGCCAGCAGTTGGGCCTCGCGCATGAAGAGATTCTCCGCCATCTTCTGCTCGTTCGGGTCGGAATACCGAGCCGTCATCTCCTTGATGACTCGAGTGGCACCACTCTGGGTCAGATCGGTGGCGATGTACAGGTTGCTCATGCCGCCCTGGCCAAGCAAGCGCTCGATGATGTATCGCTGACCGATTCTGGTTCCTGGTGGTAGCACGCGCGCTGCCTACAACTTCCCTAGATATCGAAGCGCCACCGTACCGGCGGCGGCCAGCATCATGGCCAGCATGACCACCAGGGCCCAGGGAACTCCCCGAGAGGGAGTCGCCTCGAAGCTCCCGCCTCCGGGAAGGGGAATGCGCTCGAGTTTCTGGGTCCCGCCCCGCTTATTAGATTTGCTCGGTTTCGCCTGCAACACCTGCTGAATGGCCCGAGCCATTTCGCTCAGACCCGGATAGCGCTGGTTACGGTCATTGTCGGTGGCCTTTTCGATAAGGGCCACGGCCCGATCGCCGATGCCGGGATTGTGGTGCTGGAGCGGCGGCAGTGCGAAAGGCGTGGTGCCAGGATTGTGACCACTCATCAGGTGATACATCAACGCCCCCACGTTGTAGACCAGGGTTTTCCCGTCGATTTCGGCGTCTTCGGTGTATTGCTCGGGAGCCGCATAGTCGGGCGCACCCAGGCGGGCTTCGCGCTGAAACAAGCGTGAGAAGCCAAAATCGATCAGCTTGGTCTGCCCCTCGGGGGTGTATACCAGATTGGCCAGACTGAGCTCTCGGAAGATGATGGGGGGCAGCTTCTTTTTCAGCAGATAGTTCATCAGCTCGCAAAGCGAGTAGCCAATATTGAGAGAGTCCCGCTCGGACAGACGCCCGGAACGTTGGGAAAGAATGGCGTTCAGATCCAGGCCGGGCACAAACTCGCGAATCACGTAGAGAAAAAGATCTTGAACAAAAAAGTCCACCAACTTGGGCAAACACGGATGTTCAAGCGTCGAGAGCAAGCGGGCTTCGGCCTCGAACTGGCCCAACAGCCACTTGCGGTCGCCGCTGTCGATGCCCACCGGCTGCATTTGGCGAATAACCCAGTGACGCCCGCGATGATGCTGGTCTTCGGCCAGATACATGTTGCGCAGCCGCGTCGCGCTGAGAACGCGAACAATCTTATAGCGGCCGCGCAAGACACTGCGCTCAGGCAGCAAGGGGGGCAAAACCGGGACTCCTTTCACCACCATGGCTGACGCCACGCCGCGGGCTAACCATCGGCGTTCTTGCCCCAGAAAGCTTTCCCTGCGGCCGATCCTGTAGACAATGACAAGGAGGGATACGGCCCACGCAGAAAGCCCCGACCGGATGACGGAACACTACCGTCTCTTTTTCTTTCCCGGGTTGGATTCTCTTGCATCCTGGGTAGTCTAAGGGAATCCTCTTTGGGGAACTCCACTTTCCTGCGAAGGATTATTGGCAAGCATGATTACGGCAAGCAAACTGACAAAACGATTTGGCGATAAGCTGGCCGTCGACTCGCTCTCGTTTGAGATGACGGCAGGTGAGGTGCTTGGCTTCCTCGGCCCCAACGGCGCCGGGAAGACCACGACGATGCGGATGTTGACCTGCTACTTCCCGCCCAGCTCAGGCACAGCGAGCGTGGCAGGCTTTGACATCTACAACGACTCGAAGAAAATCCGGCAGAACATCGGCTATCTGCCCGAACACGTGCCCCTTCATCCCGAGATGACCGCCCGTGAATTTGTCCACTTCGCGGCCTCGGCCAAAGGGGTGGCCCATGGGGACCGAACCCGTTTTGTGAACGAAGCCCTGGCCCGCTGCAACCTGACCAAGGTCGCCGACCAGCTGATCTCTCAGCTGTCTCGGGGCTTCCGCCAGCGGGTCGGTCTGGCACAGGCCATCGTCAACAAGCCCAAAGTGCTCATTCTCGACGAACCCACCGTGGGGCTGGACCCTGCCCAAATTCTAGACATCCGCACCCTGATCAAAGATATCGCCCAGAACTCCACGGTATTGCTCTCTACCCATATTCTGCCCGAAGTCGAGGCCATCTGCTCGCGGGTGATCATCATCTCGGGAGGGCGCATCCGCGCCCTGGATACCCCCGAGAACCTGACTCAGAGCCTCAGCTCCTTTCAGCGCATCCAACTGGAAATTCAGGGGGCAGAAGCCGAAGCTATCGAGTCTCGCCTCAAGGACGTCGAGGGCGTCATCTCGGTGAACCGAGAGGGCGCCTCGGGCTTTGTTGTAGAGGCCAACAAAGACACCGAAGTGCGACCTCGACTGGCTCGAGCCGTGGTCGAGCAAGGCTGGGACTTGCTCAATCTGCACCAGCTCGGCATGAAGCTCGAAGATATCTTCCTTAAAGTGGTCACCGCTGAGGCGCCGCTGCCCGCGCCCTCAGACTCGCAGCCTGAAGTGGCGGAACAAGAACCCGTAGAAGTTGGAGGGTCGGTCTGATGCTGGCCATTTTTCGCCGCGACCTGGCGGCCTATTTCCATTCGGTCACGGTATGGGTGCTCAGTGGTGCCTATCTGTTTGTGGCCGGTTTGATCTTCACCCTGATGGTCAACGGCTATGCCGAGAACAGCATGATGGCCGGCATGAACCCCGGCCGAGGGCCTAACGTGATGGACGAACTGGTGGTGCCCTACATGTGGTGGCTGGGCTTTCTGATGATTTTCATCCTGCCCCTCCTCACCATGCGACTGCTGGCCGAGGAGAAGCGCACCGGCACGTTAGAGTTGCTCTTCACCTACCCTGTGAGCGAGCTCGACATCGTGATCTCCAAGTTTGCCGCCGCCCTGACGGTGGTGGCCGGCATGCTGGCCACCAGCGCACTGTCGTTGCTCTATATCAGCAACCGGGTCAGTCTCGACTGGAACCTGGTGGTGGCTGGATATGGCGGTCTGCTGTTGTTGGGCGGAAGCCTGGTGGCCATCGGCCTGTGGGCCTCCAGTTTGAGCGCCAGCCAGGTGGTGGCCGCCTGCACCACCTACGGCCTGGCCATGATGCTGTGGCTTATGCAGATGCTCGATCAAACCCTGATCGCCGTGCGCGACAAGGTAGGCACGCTCGGCATTATGACCCACCTGGAGAGCTTCGCCCGAGGCAACCTGAGCTCTCACGACTTCGTCTATTATGTGGCCCTGACCGTGCTGTTTCTCTTTCTGACGGTGCGGGTGCTCGATAGCCGGAAATGGAGGATGTAGTCCATGGATAAGCGGCTTTCCAGCTTTCTCAACACTTTGTTCTCGGTGATGTTAGGCTTCGCCCTGTGGGCTTTGGTGCTGGCCATTTCCAATTCCAATACCAAGCCTCTGGATATCACCAAGGGCGGACGCTTCACTTTGGCACTGCAATCCAAGCAGGCCGTATCCTCACTGGCCCAACCGGTCAGGTTGTACGCCTTCGTGGGTGAAAAGGAAAAAGCCAAGACCGAAGAGCTCCTCAAGCGCTATGCGAGCGTGGACGACAAGAAGTTCACCTACTCGATCGTCGACCCCCGAAAGAACCCGACCCTGGCCAAGAAGTATCAAATCCGCTTCGCCGGCGAAGGCGTGATTGAATACGTCGACGAGAAAAGCAAGAGCGGCAGCGGCCGCACCGAGCGGATGACCACCGTGGGCGAGCAAGAAATCACCACGGCCCTGCTCAAACTGCAACGCAACCAGAGCTTCAAGGCCTACTTCCTCACAGGCCACGGCGAGAAGGACCCCAATGCCAGCGACGAACGCGGATGTTCGTCCCTGAAGGCCGACCTCGCCAAGGAAGGCTTTACGGTTGAGACCCTCAACCTGGTGACCTCCTTGGAAATCCCCAAAGATGCCACCCTGCTGGTATGCGCCGGCCCCACCAAGGCAATGTTGCCTGGGGAAGAAAAGGTGCTGCGAGAGTATCTTCAAAACTACGGGCGCCTGCTTATGATGTTCGAGCCCGAAACGCCAGATGGCTATGCCAAATTGATGGGCGAGTTCGGCGTGCAGGTTACCGATGAAATCGTGCTCGACCAGTTCTCATCGCGACTTCAGGCCGAACCCGTATTCTCCATCGGCCTGACCTACGACCAGAACCACGCCGTGAGTAAGGACCTGAAAACCAACACCATGTTCGAACTTGCCCGCCAGGTGAAACTGGCCTCGCCGGTTCCGAGCGGTGTGGTGGGCAGTGTGCTGGTTTCCACCAAGGATGCCCCGGCCACGGCCATTCTGGTCAAAACCTCCGATCTATTCAGCAAAGACGGCATCAAGTTGCCGGCCAACCCTCGCCCCACCATGGCCAATCTGGTCTGCAGCGTGGCCCGGCGCGAGGTCGATCCGAACAAGCCGGCCACGCCCAGCCCCACTCCCAAGCCCGGCGAGGAAAAGCCCAAAGACACGAAAGAGGGGCGCATCGTCGTGATGGGCGATAGCGACGCCATCGGCAACATGCTCTACGTCGTCAACAAGGACCTGGCCCTGAACAGCTTCAACTGGCTGGCGGCCAACGAAACCTCGATCTCGATTCGGCCTAAAGACCCTCAGACCACGCCTTTGATGATGTCTGGCGGCGAGATGTCGCGGCTCATGTTCATGGTGGCCTTCCTGCTGCCTGGACTGGTCGCCGGCCTGGGCATCTTCCTGGTGATGCGGAGGCAGTAACCATGAGTCGCTCCAACCTGTTTCTGGCCCTTCTGGTGATGGGCCTGGCCTGCTTCTATTATCTGCACGACGTCAAAGGCAAGCCAGAGCGCGAAAAGGCGGAAACCCAGAGCAAGCGGTTCTTCCCCAACCTGGAAAAACCGTCGGTGACCGGGGTTACCGTCGAGTGCATCAAAGATGGCGTAGGACTCACCCTGTTCAAACGCGAGATGAAGTTGCAAAACGGAGTTTGGGTGCTGCAAAGCAATCCTCCTCAGGTGCTGCGCACGGCCTCCCTGGGCAGCACCATCAAGACTCTGGTCGAACTGCAAAGGGCCGATACCCTGTCGGAAAAGGGCGAGACCCTGAACCGCGCGGAATTCGGTCTGGATAAACCCAGTTATCGCATCACCCTTCAGGACAAAGGGCAAAAATCTCACCAGTTGCTGATCGGCGACAAGACCCCCGACGAGCAGGGCTACTACGTATCCCTGAGCGAGCAGGCTGACATTTGCGCCATCAACTCAACGCTGCAAGAACTGCTGCAACCGGAAACCGACAACCTGCGCGAGACCAGCCCGATTGTCTTCGAGCCCTCGACCGCCAATAAAATTGTGGTTGAATCGGCCTCGGGTCCGCCCATCGAGGTGGCCCTGGCCAAATCAAGGGAAAGCGAAGACAGTGCCAGCGAAACCGACGATGGCCTGGAGATCACCGATCTCAACGAAGAGTGGAAGCTGCAGCGCCCCGAAAAAGCAGAGGCCGACGGGGCCAAGGTCCGCAATCTGCTCTACGACTGGCGCCAGGTGAAGCTGGGCCGATTTATGCAGGGGGCCGAGGGGATCGACTTCAGCAAGCCGATTTACTCGCTTACGGTCCACGTCGACCGCCAACGCGACCCTTTCAAACTGGACATTGGTTCGGCCGTGCCCGGCAAGCCCGGCCTGTATTACGCGCGGCGCAGTTCGCCCGAAGAATACCTGGTGCTGGAGGTCTCCGACTTCAAAATCCTGGAGCCCAAAGTGAAGAATCTCCTGCAGCGACATGTCTATCGCTTTGAGCCCGACGAGGCCGCCAGCCTGAAAGCCAATCTGGACGGGCTTGAGGTGATCGCCAAGAAAGGCAGTTCGGGGTGGTCGCTGAGCCAGCCTAAAGCGGCCGGTGCCGACGCCGAAAAGCAGTCGATCGCTGTGGGTGATCTGGCCTGGGAAGTGAAGAACCTGGAATGGGATGAACGCCTGGCCGCAGAGAAAGCCCCCAAAGACTGGAAAGAGCGGGCCAGAATTGAGGTCGTAGACAAGGAGAAGACCAGCTACGTACTCTCCCTCGGGCCGGCTCAGGGCAAGGGCGCCTATCTGAAGGATGACAAAGGAAACCTGTATCTGCTGGAAAACGACCCATTCAAGCGGTGGCAAGACATCAAAAAGCGAATCGAGGCTAAGGGAGCCGCTACTCCCACGCCAACGCCCTCGGCCGCTGTCAAACCCTAGCCATCCAGAGGGAGCATGTTGATGAGTCAGTCTTCCCGCCCGGGAAATATCCTTGTAGCCGGCTCGCTGGCGTTCGATTACATTATGGATTTTCCGGGTCACTTCAAAGACCACATCCTGCCGGACAAGCTGCACTGCATCAACATCTCCTTTCTGGTGGATAAGCTCAAGAAGCAGCGCGGAGGATGCGCCGCCAACATCGCCTACACGCTGGCCCTGCTGGGCGAGCGTCCGCGGGTGGTGGCGGCAGCCGGGCGCGACTTCGCCGAATATGCCTCCTGGCTGGAAAGCCAGGGGGTCGATACCGGCGCCATCATGATGGTGGATGATGAAGTGACCGCCACCTGCTTCATCACCACCGACCGCTCCGACAACCAGATCACGGGTTTCTACGTAGGTGCCATGGCACGCGCCCGAGAGATCAGTCTGCGGGCCTCGGCGGGCCCGGAGGCAAAGATGTGCATCATTGCCCCCGACGACCCAGACGCCATGCTGCGCCACGCGGAAGAGGCCCGTCAGAGTAACCTTCCATTCCTCTATGACCCTTCGTTCCAGGTGACGGCCATGGACGGTGAACGTCTCTGGGCCGGTGCCCGCGGTGCCCGGGCACTGATCCTGAATGACTACGAGTTCTCGGTGTTCTGTGAGAAAACCGGAAAATCTCAAGAAGACATTCTTGCCGAAGTGGAAATTCAGGTCGTCACTCTGGGTGAGAAGGGCAGTGAGATCCGCACCCGCGACGGTCAAGTGGTGCAGGTGCCAGCGGCGCGCATCAGCGCCGTGGTCGACCCCACGGGCGCCGGCGATGCCTTTCGAGGCGGCTTTGTTGCCGGCCTGATGCGCCAACTGCCTCTGGGCACCTGCGGCAGACTGGGTAGCGTGGCCTCTGCCTATGCTGTGGAAAAGTACGGCACCCAGAACCACGCCTACACTCGTAGCGAGTTTCTGGCTCGCTACGAGGAAAACTTCGGCAAACTGTCGGAGCCCTTACTGGCCTGATTCCCAGGCCTCGATCACGGCCGCTCCCAATTCTTCAGGGCGCTCCACCAGCCGGTCAGGCTGGCTGGAGCGCACTCTTTCAGGGCTCACCCAGCCATAGGTGACGCCCACGGTGGCCAGGCCGTTGAATCGGCCCGCGTCGACATCGAGCGGCGTATCGCCGACCATCACCCCCTGGCTACAGCCGATGGCCTTCAATGTGTTGGCGACTTTCTGGCGTTTTTCGGAACAGCCGTCCTCACCCCCCGTGAAGTGGCGAAAGCACTCGACCGCACCGGCCTCCTGCGCCAGGCGAGCGCGAATCAACCCCGATGGTGTGGTGGAGACAATGGCAAGCGGAGCCAGCGAGCTCCACTGGCGCAGGTTGTGCACGACACCCGGAAAGAGCCGGGCGCGAGAGTAGTCGAGCCAGCGTTCGCTGAAGGCCAACACCTCGGAAAACTCCTGGGGCGTAAAGCCCATCTCGTAGTAGTTTTCCTCCCAGCGGGGGTTATACCAGCCCCGAAATTGCTCCAGGTCCTTCATTGGGAAGGCTTTATTCCGGCGTTTACAGGCCTCTACGTAGAGCTCGAAGTAGAGTTGCAGCGAGTCGCACAGCACGCCGTCCCAGTCCAACAAGATGGCTTTCATTTTTCCTCCATGCCCCGCCTTCCCAGGATCCGCCGCCTGGGATTCGAAGCCGCTTTTCCCGTGAAATCGACGAGCCTCATTCCAGTTCGCTATGCGGAAACCGACCGGATGGGAGTGATTCACCACTCTCACTACCCGGTCTATTTTGAGCAGGGGCGAAGCGACTTTTTCATCGAGCACCTGGAGCCCTACTCCCATTTTGAGGAAGCGGGAATTCTGGCCCCCGTGCTCGAGCTGAACTTGCAGTTGCTCGGTCGAGCCACCTATGGAGATGTGCTGACCGTAACCACCAGGGCTGACTGGATCAAAGGCCTCAGGCTGCAGATGAGCTATGAGGTGTCGGTGGGTTCACGGGCGGTGGCCCGAGGCTCTACACTGCACGCACTGGTCGACCGTGAGCTACGTCCGGCCCACCCTCGCCACTTCGGGAGCTACTTTACCAGCCTGCGGAAGGTTTTCCCAGCACCGGAATGAGTCAACTCAGCGAAGATGAATTCTATCTGGAGAACGGGAAGTTTGTGTTAACCGAGCGTTTTCTCTGGCGGCGAGGCTACTGCTGCGGCAACGGCTGTCGACATTGTCCATACGAATACGCTCAGGTGCCACCTCGAACGCGCGAGGGTCTGGCGCCCCCCAGATTTTACTTCGAAGAACACCCAGGAGGTCCATCATCGTGAAGAAGTCCCTGCTCTGGCTGGCGCTGCTGGCCGCCCCGCTGGCGGCAGAGCCCCAGCTCTTTGTGCGTAACCAGCCCTTCGCCGGCCCGGTGCGCTGGTTTCCCACCCGCACTCTGGCCCCCCTGGACGACCTTCTGGACTCACTGGGCTGCAGCTGGACCCAGGCCGAGGGACGGGTGGAAGTGCGCTGCACGCCTCGTAGCGACTCGGGTGGCCCCCCGTTGTTGAAGCCGGCTCCCATCCAACTCGAGGGTCGCCCGGTGCGCATTGAACAGCACATTCAGCAAGATCGGGTGTTTGTCGACGTAGACCAACTGGCCCAGGCCTTGCAGTGCCAGTATCGCCGCAGCCCGGATGGCTCGACGCTGGACCTCTATGGGCCGCTGCTCATGCAGGGCCTGGGAGAAGGGGCTCTGGTCGGTTCGGCCGATAAGCCCGAGTTTCCGATGCAGGTGCTGGACACCAAGATTCGTCTCGACGAGGGCAGAGTGCGGGGCTTCGTACGCTTTGCCAATCGCGGCACGCAGGCTTATCGACTGGTGCTCGTTCGGGTGTCGCTCTATGAAAAGAACGGTCGGCTGCTGGGCCGCTTCGGCGAAGTGCTGCATCGCATGGGGCCGGGTCAGATTGCCTCGGTACAGCTTCCCCGTCTGGACTGCGCCCCATCGGCGACGCCCGTAGTGCGCACCGAATTTGAGCTGCGCTAAGTTGTCTGGGGCGTAATTCCGCACATAAAATTCCTCGGGAGGCGCCGCGACGAGTCGTATCGGTGAATACGGTGAGGAGTGGCAACGCAGCCGTTGGGGATAGATCTCGAGGAATTTGTGATGGAGCTTGCGCCCCAGACCACGAAGTCTACTTGACCACCCGCAGGCGGGCTGTGGAACGCTGCAACTGCTCCTTGCCTCGGTGACGAGCCACGAGATCAACAATGGTGCGGGCCAGCTTCTCGGGGTCGTGGCGCACCCAGTCGGTCTCACAAATCAGGCTGGTGCCGACCCCTTCCACACCCAGAGCCGCCAGCCGGTCCAGTTGAGGGTCGACAGGCAAGGCGCCCTCGGCACGATACTTTTCGGCCAGCTTCTCGGGGTCGCCCAGGTTGACCAGCACGTAATCGAGCCCGATATTGGCGTGGGCTAGAAGCGTCTGAACGTGATCCGCTGCACCCATCTGGTCGGTTTCTCCGGGCTGGGTCATCACATTGCAAACGTAGATTTTAGGGGCCTTGGAGCGGCGCACCGCGGCGGCGATCTCGGGCACCAGCAGGTTAGGAATGACACTGGTATACAGGCTGCCCGGGCCAAGAATGATAGCGTCGGCCTGCTCGATGGCCTCGACCACCTGGGGAGGCGGCTCTACCTCGGCCGGCTCCAGGGTGATCCGCTCAATACGCGTGCTTTCGCTGTGCTTGGGAATGAGTGACTCGCCCGTCACCACGCTACCATCGCTGTAACGCGCCTGCAGATTCACAGGGCTGAGAGTAGCCGGGAGCACGGTGCCGCGCACGGCCAGAATCTGGCTGGAAAGCCGGATGGCCACCTCGAAGTCGCCGGCCAGGTCGGTAAGTGCGGCCAGGAACAGGTTGCCAAAACTGTGGCCTTCCAGGCCGCCTTCGGCAAAACGATAGCGGAACAGTTCCTTCAGCAGCGACTCATCGTCGGCCAGCGCCACCAGGCAGTTGCGCACATCGCCAGGGGCCAGAATGCCCAGCTCTTGACGCAGCTTACCGGAACTACCGCCGTCGTCGCTGACGGCCACCACGGCCGTGAGGTTGCTGGTATAGTTCTTCAGGCCCCGCAACAGCGTGGACAAACCGGTTCCGCCGCCGATCGAGACCAGCTTCAGCCCTTGATCCAGATAGCGCCGATCGTAGAGCACCTCGACCAGTTGCTTGCGTGGATTCCAGGAAACGGCCGAACTGAGGGTGAGATAGAACTGGCGCAGCGCCCAAAGGCCGGTAAGGAATCCGAGAGTCATCAGCGAGCCGCCCAGGAAATCTTGAACCGGGGTAAACCCGATTAAGTTGCGGGCCCGCAGAGCCACCGAGTCAGCGGCTAACAACAACCCGATGGAAAAACACGTCAGGCCCAGCGCGCCAACAAAAAGCCAGCGCTTGATGCGAATGCCGGGGGCGAACCATTTACGCCAGGAAGACATCCTTGGCTAGAGCGCGACCACGCGCTGCTGTTCTCGCTCGAGGTCGCGGTGCTGAACGGTTACGATGTAACCGGAGCGACGCAGATCGCGAGAGATGCGATCGGCCACGGCGGTAGAGCGATGTTGCCCCCCGGTGCAGCCAATAGCCAGCGTGATGTGGTGTTTTCCTTCCTGTTGATAGCGAGGCAGCAAGAACTGCAATAGCCCTTCGACACGCTCGAGAAACTCTTTGGTATCACTTCGCTCCATCACATAGTTTCTCACCGGAGCATCCAACCCCGTGAGGCGACGCAGCTCGGGAACATAGTAAGGATTGGCGATAAAGCGAACGTCAAAGACGAGATCGGCGTCGGGCGGCAGTCCGCGCTTGAAACCGAAGCTGACGACGTGGACTTGAATTTTCCCGGGACTGTCTTCCAACTCGAGGGTATCGCGCAAAAGCCCCTGCAACTGGGTAGGAGTGAGGTGAGAGGTGTCGAGAATTTTCCAGGCCATGCCGCGCAGCACCGAAAGCTCTTTGGCCTCCTGCTGGATGGCCTGCAGCAAGCCTCCCTGATGATTGAGCGGATGGCGCCGGCGAGTTTCTGAAAAGCGCCGAACCAGAACCGCTTCGCTGGCCTCAAAAAAGATGATCCGCGGCTCAAATCCCATAGCGGGAAGCTGGTTCAGGGCAGCTTGAAGTTCGGGGAAGAAGCTGCGACCCCGCACGTCGATCACCATGGCCAGGCGTTTCACACTGGATGAGTCGCACAGTTCGGCGAACTTGGGAATCAACGCAGGAGGCAGATTATCAACACAAAAGAAGCCCTCGTCTTCGAGGCACTTTACGGCCAGGCTCTTGCCCGCCCCCGAAAGGCCCGTCAAAATGACAAACCACTGTTGCTCCACCTGGCAAGCTTCTGCGAACCCGCGAGAATCCTTGCCGGCGGAACGAAAGGAACCCGATGAAGTTATTTCGCCAGACACTGGTGGCCGCGTGCCTGTTACTGGGGGCCGTCGCTCCGGGCTGGAGTCAGACGAGCCCTTTCCTTCGGGGAGAGTACGTCATTCCGAATTTGGGATCGGTCAAAAACCAGATTCGCGACTACGTAAAGTCCGGACAGTATAAAGAGGAAGTCGCCTATGTAACCACTCGGGCCAAAAGCTATTTAGAAAGCCGCCTGGCCTTGCCGATGGAAGGCAAGCCCGCAATGGTTTTCGACATCGACGAAACCTGCATCTCCAACTATGGTCACATTGAAGAGATGGACTTCGCTTTTCAGCCCAACTCATGGAATGCATGGGTGAACAAGGCCAGCGCCCCTGCCATCGAAGGCACGCTGGACCTGTACCGCTTCGCCCGCGCCCGCGGAGTGGCCATCATTTTCATCAGTGGCCGAAACTTGATGCAGCGAGTGCAAACCGAAAACAATCTCCGCCAGGTGGGTTTCGAGGACTGGACCGAGTTGGTGCTCAAAGAGCCTAACAGCCAGGAGACAACCGAGAGCTTCAAGACCTCGCACCGACGCCGGCTTTCCCAGGCCGGATTCCGTATTCTGCTCAATCTGGGGGATCAGGACAGTGACCTGGGGGGTGGATATAGCGAAGCCAGCTTCAAGCTGCCCAATCCTCTCTATTGGGTTCCCTGACCCGATCCGGTCTATCGGGTTTCCTGACCCGATCCTCAAGATAGGAACAATGAGCGTCGGCCCGAAGCCGGGCCTCGAAAAGGAAGGCACCTGTGGAACCGGTCTTACGAAGTTTTCTGTTTTGCGACTCGGTCGTTCCCGCCCCCAGCGGCAAGATGAACTGTTACGGGCTGTTCAATGATCTCTTTGCCAACCAGTTCCCCTACACCCAGCCCAAGTTCTCAATTTTGCTCAGCTGGGGCGGTGGACGCGGATTTCAGGTGCAGGTCGTCAAGATGCTCAATCCGGCTCGGACCGCTCTGCTGCACCAGTCTCCCGAGATGTACTTCACGCTGGAAGACGAGTCTCAATCCGCTCACGTTCAGATCGACATGAACCAGATCGTTTTCACCGAGGCCGGGAGTTACGTGTTCCAGATTTTTCTTCACGGTCGCCAGGTGGCCGAACACCGCCTGAACGTTCACCAACTATAGTTTGCGAACGGCCTTTTCCGCCAGCAGAGGCTTGCCGCGGGGCGGGGCCAGCAGATAGATGCGGGGGTCGTGGTCAAGCGGGTTGATTTGCAACAGGCGCCCCCCGCACTGCAAGCGGTAGCGCGCCCCCTCGACTTTACGATGGCCCACCACCCAGGGGCGCTGCGGTGTCACCCCAAACTTCCGACAATTGGCCAGGAAATGGGCCTCCTGCGGGCCACCCGGCTGCCAGCGAGTGTTGTCCGACCAGGTGCAGGTGTGAAAAGCGGAGGCACTCCCCCGGAGTACGTCCTCGCGCTGCAAGGGCTCTTCGGGCGGGGAGTGTGAGGCGAGAAACGAGCCTCCCTCACCCACCAGAGGCAGCGACTGTTCGGCCTGTGACCAGCGCTTCAGGAAACTGCCTCCAAAGCGGGCCACAACCCAGTGCTTGACCAGGTTGGACTCGCCTGCACCGGTAAACTTCCGGTAGGGCCTGGCCGGATCCATGTCCTCGTGATTGCCGCGCAGAAAGAAAAAGTGCTGAGGGTAGGCGCACTTCAGCTCGAAGATCATGCGCATCAGCCCCAGGCTCTCGACCATCTCGGCCTGCATGGCCGGTGAGTCCTGAGGATGTGCTCCCAGCACTTCAACCTCCGCCTGTAACCAGCGCTGCTGGGCTCGTTGCTCAGAATGCATGGCGTCACCCAGCAGCACAAGGTTGATCTGACCCGCTTGCAAGAGCTGCCAGACCGTTTTTCCGTCCAATTTCAACTCGAGGGCCTGCAGCAGGTAATCCCTCTGGGCGTGAAGGTCGGGCAAGATCAGGCTGGGGACCGAATCCGGAATCGCAACCCAGCGCCTCTGCTTCTGGAAGATATCCAGCCCCCTCTCCATACTGCGCAGATAGGTCTGGGGGGATTCCAGTTGGCGGGAACGCGCCATGACTCGGAAAGCCTCGAGGTCGAGCGCCGGACGTGCCGCGGGCAAAAGCGGTAACAACAGCAGCAGAGCGATGACCTGCAGCAGCCTAGGCACGAGCTTCGATCAGGCTCCAGACCAGGGCCGCTCCCAGCACAGCCCCCGTGGCGCCCAGAGCCGCAACCCCCAGGGTCCCCTGGACCTGGGGATTACTCACCCAACGGAAGGCCTGGAGAGCCTGCTGGGGGCTGATAGCCCCACTGCGAACCAGGTTCCAGGCGTGAGGCAGAGCTCTGTGAATCAACTGGGGAGCCACTTCGCGCCCGATATCCGCTCCCATCAACAGGCCTGGTAACGCACCAACGCCAGCACCGAGCAAAACAGGGTAGCACGGAGGGATTGGCGGCGGAGGGGGGCGTCGAAACGGTTGAGGCCTGGCAAGGATTTTCACGCTTCCAGCCTAGCGGTCTGCAGGGCGCAAATCAGCGCCTGGTCGTTACGTTTTCGACAACCGAATGAAAGCAAAGAGGGCCGGGCGCGCCCGACCCTCTTTGAACCCAAGCCGTCGTTCAGGCTCGCAGCACGGGGGTGGTCATGACGCTGCCGGCCTGCATTCCTGGTTCAATGCCGCCAACTTGACCTCCGGTCAGGTTGAAGCCGGCCTGAGCCCCGGGCTTGATGCCTTCTACCTGCAGCGGGGGCGGTGTGGCGGCCGCGGAACCTGTTCCCCAAGCAGCCAGCAGCGCATTGGCACCACCCTCCGATTCACCCAACTCTGGGCTGAGCGTGGTAGATTCGCCCACGGAACGAGCGCCGGCCGTATCCTGAGGGGCACGGACGGGGGAGGCTCCACCGCTTTGACCAAGCAACGGTGTGCCCAGGGAGGGACCGATGCCGGGTCCGTTTATTCTCAAATCACTCATCCTAGCCTCCGCAGCCTGATATCCTGTGCTCACTCTAGGTCAGCGGAAGCGCTGTACCCAGGGCCAAATGTGAACAGTTTGTAAACTTTGTGAACAAAACGCTCGCGCTTTGTTGCCAAATTGTGCCAAGTGGCCCTTCGGGCGAGACTTCAGGATGCTTGGCATTCTTTACAGGCCGTGCTATGATGCGGGCCGAGTTTGCGAGAGCCCTGGTGTCCTCCCACCGGCTACTGGCTGACTCTCCAGGTTTCCTGGATATTTTGCGGATATCCGCGTGGAGGTTTGCATGGCAGCCAAGAGTGAAGTTATAGAACAGTACAAGACCCACGAGAAGGATACGGGTTCGCCCGAAGTTCAGGTGGCAATCCTGACCGACCGGATCAATCATCTGACCGGTCACCTTCAAACCCACGCCAAAGATCACCACTCCCGTCGGGGACTGTTGATGATGGTGGGTCAGCGCCGACGGCTTCTCAATTATTTGAAGAAGACCGACGTGAAGCGCTACCGCTCGCTGATTGAGCGTCTCGGCATTCGCCGCTAAATCGCCGCTATCACCGGGGACCGCTCCTCTCGGAGGGGTCCCCGAGTGTTTTTGAGAGCTCGGCTCTCCATCTCCCGAAATATCATTGAGGTGAAGTACATTGAGTAGCACAAGCATAGCCCCCCCGAAAGTGGAAGTAGCCACCGAAGAAGTGGAAGTAGGGGGGAAGACCCTGCGATTCGAGACCGGAGAGCTGGCCAAGCAGGCCGGCGGCGCAGTTCTGGTCACCTACGGCGATACCGTGGTCCTGGTTACGGCCACGGCCAACTCGAAGCCGAAGACGGGGGTGACCTTCTTCCCCCTGACCGTCGACTATGAAGAGAAGATGTATGCGGCCGGTAAAATCCCCGGCGGCTGGATCAAGCGCGAAGGTCGCCCGCCCGAGCGCACCATTTTGACCTCGCGACTGATCGATCGTCCCATTCGCCCGCTCTTCCCCGACGGGTTCCGCAACGACACCCACGTGGTGGGCATGTGTCTTTCGGTAGATGGCGAGAACGAGCCCGACGTGATGTCGATCTGCGGCGCCGGCGCCGCCCTGGCACTGTCGGACATTCCCTTCGACGGTCCGGTGGCCGGTGTGCGCGTGGGTTACGTGGACGGTGAGTTCGTCATCAACCCCACCACCAGCCAGACCGAGAAAAGCCAGTTGAACCTGGTGGTGGCTGGCACCCGCGACTCGGTGTGCATGGTTGAAGCCGGTGCCTACGAGGTGTCGGAAGAGCTGGTGCTGGAAGCCATCGAAGAGGCCCACGACAACATCAAGAACATCATTGGGGCCATCGATCGCCTGGTGAAGAAGGCGGGCAAGCCCAAGAAAGAATACCCGCTGATCCTGCCGGACAAAGACCTGGACAAGGCATTCCGCAAGCACCTGGGCACGGCCGTGTCCAAAGCCATGCGCATCATCGAGAAGAAGGCTCGCAACGAGGCTTTCGGTGAGATCAGCAAGGACTTGCTGGCCGAGAAAATCACCAAGCAGAACCCGGCCAACAAGGATGCCCTGCTGGCCATTCTGGCCGACTCGACTCGCGACGACTTCGACACCATTCTGAAGAAGCTTCAGGAAGAAGAGTTGGTCACGATGATCGTCGAGGAGGGCCTGCGTCCCGACGGTCGCAAGACCACCGAGATTCGCCCCCTGTCGGCCCGCGCCGGCATCCTGTCGCGAATTCACGGCAGCGGCCTCTTCACCCGCGGTCAAACTCAGATTCTCTCGCTGTGCACGCTGGGCACGCTGGCGGAAGAGCAGTCTTTTGACAACGTGATCGGCGAGGTCTCTCGGCGTTACATCCATCACTACAACTTCCCGCCCTTCTCGGTAGGCGAGGCGCGCTTTATGCGCGGCCCCGGCCGCCGCGAAATCGGTCACGGTGCATTGGCCGAGCGCGCTCTGGTGCCGGTGATCCCGGATGAGAACGAGTTTCCCTACACGCTGCGCGTGGTTTCCGAAGCGCTGGAGTCGAACGGTTCCACCTCGATGGGTTCGGTGTGCGGAAGCACGCTGGCTCTGATGGACGCGGGTGTGCCCATCAAGGCAGCCGTGGGCGGAATCGCTATGGGCTTGGTGGCCAAGGGCGACAAGTTCGCGGTGCTGACCGACATCCAGGGTCTGGAAGACGCGCTGGGCGAGATGGACTTCAAGGTGGCCGGTACCCGCGTGGGCATTACGGCGCTGCAGATGGACATCAAGCTCAAGGGCGTCAGCGGTGAAGTGCTACGCCAGGCGCTCGAGCAGGCTCGCGACGCCCGCTACACGATTCTCGACGTGATCGAGTCGGCGCTGCCGGCTCCTCGCACCGAGATCAGCAAGTATGCGCCGCGAATCACCTCGTTCACCATCAATCCCGAGAAGATCAAGGACGTCATCGGACCGGGCGGCAAGACCATCAACCGCATCGTGGCCGAGACCGGCGTCAAGATCGACATCGAGTCCGACGGCCGCGTCTTCGTGGCTTCGGTCAATCGCGACATGGTGGAGCGGGCCCAGAAGATCATCGAGGATCTCACCCGCGACATCGAGCCGGGCTCGGTGTTCACCGGCGCGGTGATGCGCCTGATGAACTTCGGTGCTTTCGTGGAAGTGGTGCCGGGCAAAGAAGGTCTGCTGCACGTTTCTCAGCTCAAGCCCTATCATGTGGGTCGGGTTGAGGACGAGGTCAAGGTGGGCGATATGCTGACCTTCAAGGTGGAGGAGATCGACTCGATGGGTCGTCTCAACCTGACCCGCAAAGGTCTCTTCACCGAGGAGGAGCTGGCCGAGGCCGAGCGTCGCGGCACCAGCCGTCCTCCCCGCGAAGACCGCGGCGACCGTGGAGATCGCGGCGACCGTGGAGATCGCGGTGACCGTGGAGATCGCGGTGACCGAGGACCGCGTGACCGCGGGCCTCGCGATGACCGTGGACCCCGAGGCGACCGCGGCCCCCGTGAAGACCGTGGACCCCGCGAGGACCGCGCGCCCCGTGAGGACCGCGCGCCCCGTGAGGACCGTGGACCCCGTGAGGACCGTGGACCCCGTGAGGACCGTGGACCCCGCGAAGACCGCGCGCCCCGCGGCGAGCGCGCTCCGCGTGAAGACCGGGCTCCGCGGCCCGAGCGCGCCCCGCGCGAAGACCGGGCTCCCCGTGAGGACCGTGCTCCGCGTGAGGACCGTGCGCCGCGCGAGGAATCGCGTCGACCCGCCCCCCGAACCGATCGCCCTCGCGAAGAGCGAGCCCCGCGTCCCATGAGTGGTGCAGCGGCACGTCCCGAGCTGCCCCCGAGTTTGCGGGCTGCTTCGACCGCTGGAGATGAGGCGCCCCGACGCACGGCGCGCCGTCGTCCTCCGCGCGACGATCAGGAATAGTCTCAAGCTATCGTGAGAGAGAGCGGACCCGCCCCCCAGGACTTTCTGGAGCGGGTTCGCTCTTTTTTTACGGAAGTATTGCCGCAAAGGCCCCACTATGAGGAGCGCCCTCAGCAGCAACAGCTCGGCCTGGCCGTGGCCCGGGCCCTGGTCGACAAGGAATTCTTGCTGGCGGAAGCCGGAACCGGCACGGGCAAGTCGCTGGCCTACCTGATCCCCGCCTTGCTTTGGGCCCTGGAAACCGGCCAGCCGGTGGTAATCTCGACGCGCACTCTCAATCTGCAGCAGCAGCTGATGGAGCAGGACCTGCCCTTGCTGCGCCAGCTCAGCCCGGAGCCGTTTCGCGCTACCCTGGCCCGCGGTTGGTCCAACTACGTCTGTTTGCGGCGGCTGCGCCAGGCGGAGTCGCAAGAACAGGAGACGCCAGAACTGGGCAGGGAGTTGGCCCAGTTGACCGACAAGCTCGACAACGGCGCCCCCGGGGTGCGCCAGAAGCTGGTGGTGAGCGAGGGCCTGTGGCCCCTGATTCAAGCCGATTCCAGCGCCTGCAACCGACAGCTCTGTCCGCATTTTCAGGAGTGCTACCTGTTTCAGGAGCGCCGCGAGCTGGAGCGTTCCCAGCTGATTGTGGCCAATCACTCGCTGGTGATGGCCGACCTGTCGCTGCGTCAGGAAGGCGCAGGGGGCATTCTACCCAACCCCTATGCCTGGATTTTGGACGAGGGACATCACCTGGAAGAAGTTGCCAGCGAGCATCTGGGCATTCATCTTTCGCTGGGTGGGCTGCGGCGACTGCGCCAGGCGATGTACGACCCCAAGGGGCGCAGCGAAGGGGGCGGCAGTCTGCCGGCCTTGCGTCAGCGCCTGGTGTCGTGTGGGTTGAGCGCGGTGACCCGAAGTCAGCTTCTCTTGCTGCTCGACCAGGGGCTGCTGGCTCATTTGCCGGCCTTCTATCAAAGTGGCGAAGAGTTCTTCGAGTGGCTCAAGCAGGCCATCGGGGCGCTGCGGGTGGAGGGCCGGGTTACCCTGAACAGCGACTTCTTCCATACTTCCGAGGGTGAAGAGTGTCGTCAGGCGGCGGGGTTCTGGACGGCCCAGTCGCAACGCATCGCCGAACAGGCTCAGTTGCTGCTCGAGCAGTTGGTCAGCCTGGAGATCGAGACCCAGGGCGGAGGACAGAGCGAACTCAAGTCGTTGATCACCCGCCTTCAGCAGCAACAGCAGCAGCTGGAGTTTTGCCTGTTCCCCGAGGACCTGGATTGGGTCTACTGGGCCCAGGCTTTCAGCGAAGAGGTCGAGATCGGCGCCACCCCGCTCGACATTGGCGAGCGCCTGGGGCGCGATTTCTTTGCCCCTGCCCAAAGCGTCATCGTCACTTCGGCCACCCTGGCGGTGTCGGGAAGTCTGAGTTTTTACGCCCGACGCGTCGGATTGGAAGATCACAGCCACCGAGTTCAGGAGTTGTTGCTTGAAAGCCCCTTCGATTTTCAGCAGTGCGCCTACCTGGGGGTGGCCACCGACTTGCCCGACGTCAACCATCAGCGCTTTTGGGAAAGCAGTCGCGACTCTCTGCTGTGGTTGTTGGAGCAACTCGAGGGGCGGAGTTTTTTCCTGGCCACCTCTTACGCCACGCTGCAACAGGCGCGACGCCATCTGGAGGGGCCTCTGAGCGAGCGGGGCATCGCTCTACACGTGCAGGGCCAGGCGCCCGCAGCCGAGCTGCTGCGACGCTTTCGCGAAAACCCCCGGGCGCTGCTGCTGGGGGTGGACTCGTTCTGGGAGGGGGTGGACATTCCGGGCGACGACCTGCAGTGCATTTTGCTCTCGCGGCTGCCCTTCCGAGTGCCCACCGATCCGATTGTGCAGGCCCACTGTCGACGTATGGAAGAACAGGGTCAGAACGCTTTCGCCCACTATCAGATGCCTCAGGCCATCTTGAAGTTTCGCCAGGGTTTTGGGCGACTGATTCGCTCGCAGCGCGATCGGGGGCTGGTGCTGGTGTTGGACTCGCGGCTCTACCACAAGAGTTACGGGGCCGAGTTCCTGCGCTCGCTGCCCCCCTGTCATCGGCGGGCGGGCCGGCTGCCCGGATTGGTGCGGGACGCGATCGCCTGGATGCGACCCTAGCCGGGGTGTGCGTTGCTTTGAGTGCCTGGGAGTTTGTGTAGTGCGCAAAGGGGGGGGCATGAGGGGTCGGAGAGCCTGGGAATCAGCCTATCGAGGCCAGAATCTGGCAGGGTCCCTGCCCCGTGCAGAGCTGCCCCCATTGCTCCAACTGCCGCTCCAGCCGTTCGAGGGCTTCCCGTTGCTGGCGAATCCGCAGCCGATGCGTCTCTACCAGCCGACACATGGCGGCGCAGCTTTCCTGGGGGGTCGAGCGCCAGTGGAGAATCTGGCGAATTTCGGGTAAGCCCAGGTTCAGGGAGCGCAACGCCTGTATGCACTGCAATTGCTGCAAGGAGCCGGGGGCAAAGCGGCGGTAGTTGCCCGAGCTGCGCTGGCTGTCAAGCAGCCCCTGGTCGGCGTAGAAGCGCAGCGTGGACACTGGCAACCCCGAGCGACGGGCCAGTTCTCCGATTTTCATCTTGACTCTCCAGTTGCTTGAGACTTTAGGCTCGGTTCATGCTAAGAAAGTTGTTTCCTCTGCTCCTCTCGCTGGCCCTGGGAGCCTGGGCCGAGCCCGATGAAGTGAATGCCAGTCTGAGGCGCATTGTTTTCGAGGCAAACCATTCGTGGATGCTGGTGGCGGAGAGGCCGGTTGCTAGCTCGGGCTCGAGTTCGGTTCCCAGCTGACCGGGCTGACCCGGTGAGGGCACCCCGGTTCGGGGAGCTGGCGACGAAATACCCTATCGATGGATCTACACCACGCGAGTGATTCCCGGGCAGATTCCCCGGGCTCAGTTTCGCAACACGCTGATGTATCGGGTGAATGCCGACCTGCAGGTCGGGGTGGAATACAATCCGCTGGCGCCCGACGTGGGGCCCTTGCTCAACTGGAGGGTGGTGCGTGAAGGCGACGATCGGCCGGCGGTGATTGTGGGAACCAGTTCCGACCGCATCGGAACCCCTTCGGGAAGGGCCTATTACCTGACCGTCAGCAAATCGCTTGGCGAGGGGGTGGGGCTGTATGTGGGTGCTTCCTACTCGGGCTTTGAGAAGAAGTTGCTTATTCCGGCCGGCGTCTCGCTGCAGTTCGATGAACAGTGGAGTTCGCTGCTGGTCTACGACGGGGTGAATTTTCATCCGATGGTGACTCACACTTGGGACCGCTACGGGCTGACCCTCTTGCTGGCCAATTTGAAGTATCCGGGAATCAGCATTTCGCTGGGCTTCTAAGAGCCCGGGGTCGTCAATCCTCGGGTTGGCGAGATGTTTGCGCGAGGGGCGGGTCCTTTCTCAGGGCGGCGCGGTCGACCTGCGCATGATGCGCTCCTAGCGTGACCGCGGGTTGGTGTTGGTTTATCCAAGATTGACGGTGCCGAGTTCCTGCGCTCGCTGCCCCCTGTCCTCGGCGGGCGGGCCGGCTCCCCGGGTTGGTGCGGAACGTGAGGACCTGGATGCGTCCCTGGGCGTTCGTTACTTGGAGTGCCTGGGAACTTGTGTAGTGCGCAAGCGGGGGAGCTTGGGGGCAACCAAAGCAGCAAATGAAATTATTGCGCCGGGAAGCGATGGAGGGGACCTGACGAGAAGGACAGGGTCGTGTAGAATGAGCGACGTGCCATCCTTTTCGAGGAGTCACGCGATTCTAGCCGCCGGTTGCAGCGGTAATCTTGTCAGCTTGAAGCGGCCTCAACCGGGCCTGACTTGCGAGCAGCTGTCGGCAATGTCAGAGGGGGCCAGGACTTCCGGCCCAGTCTGACCAGGGTGCAGGGTGGGTAGATACGTCACCCTCACCAAGTCGGGATGCATGTTCACCGAACAGGGAATTGTCGTCGGAGTGTCATGGCGAGCCAGAACATCGGGGAGCGAATTTTTGGATTCGGGGAAGCGTGGCAGATGTCTCGCGGGCCCTTGGTCCCCCTAGTTGCGACGAGAGTTTTGCACCCAGTTTAGCTTTTGGAGCACGATGATGGAGGCTCCCAAGGGCTGCCTTTACGGTCCCGGAATAGGCCCGCGAGGTTTGCCAGGACGGCCCGCTAGGCTTCAGAACATGCTGCCCAGGACAAGACCTGGCACTCGCTCAAAGTGAGCCTGGTTGCGAGTCAACAGAATACCGCTCTGCTCCAAGACAATCCCGGCGATGAGGTAGTCGGCCGTGCCGATTCCCTGGCCTTCCGCTTCCAAATCTCGCCGCACCGCGGCAGCTCGGTCTGCGGCGCTTTTGCTAAGCGGCAGGATGGTCATCGCCGCCAACAGCGCACGCACTTGTTCGCGCTGCTTGGGTCGACGTGCTCCACTTTCCAGTTCAAAAACCGTAATGGCCGTTGTGGCCAGCCGGCCGGTCGCCAGTTCCAGCGTGATTCGTCCCGCCGAGGGTTCCTTCCCGTGCAGTGCGTCAATCAGAACGTCGGTATCGGCCACTATCATCGCCAGGAGCCTCGGCTTCGCTCAAAAGCATCCTGGAGATCGGCCGCGTCTTGTTGCCCCAAGCTTCCCACCGCAGCCAGAGCTGCTCGAATTCTCTCCCCTTGACGGGCGTTTTCACGAAGGTAGGCGTCAACTGCCTCCTGGACGATCCGCGAGAAACCGCGTTCTCCGCGGCGAGCGGCCAACTCCAGAAGCTGTGCACGCTGGGTGTCGGTGAGTTCAATCGTGGTTCGCATATTCAAATGCTATCATGCATTCAAATGCACTTCAATCAGCCGGACGGGTAGAGCTCCGGGCTGCGTGGGAGGTCAGTGCTTGATCTCCAGCCGACAGGTTCAGCCGCTCGAGGGCAGGGCCAGGGTCGCGCACTCACCCCAGGGTCCCTGACTGAGTTGAAGGCCCCGAGGCTGCCAGTAGCGGATGAGTTGAGGGACGACCCCAACGGGCGGTTGCATAACGGTAGACCAGACCCCCTGCTTGAGGAAGCGTATTTCACCTCCCTGAGCGGTAGGCTCGAGGGTCACCGCCTCTACCTGGTCGGCGGCCGCTTGCTTGAGGATGAGCCGGCTGAGGCCTTCGATGGGCACGTGCAGTTCTACGTGGGTGACGGTGCTGTTTCGGCGCTTTTGCAGAGCGACTTCAGGCACATCACCGGGGCTCTGCACTTCGCTGGGGCGAACCAGAGTGAACACATTGCTGGTGATGAAAAGATAACCTTGCTCGTGTTCGGCAACCTCTCCGTCGGACGGAGCCTGCCTGAGATACCTCTGGGCTTCAGCGGCGGGAAACGGGCCGGGCTCCGGGAGCAAAACACAATGGTCGGCTTCGAAGGCTACCCAACAGGGTGCGTCGGGAGTGAGAATGCTGCGCCAGACTTCGGACATGCGGTGGCCTCCTTGGAGGGTTACTCCACCAGCCAGGATACATCCTCAGCCGAAAAAGTTCTATCGCCGATGCATCCTAGTCTTTCAGACCCAGATGGTGGGCCAGGGAGCCGCCGTCCATACCCAGAGCAAAGGCGGTTCCGGCCACCAGTCCGCCGCCGAGCAACAAACCTGCCGCCAAAGGGACATTGCCGTTGATCAGCGCCAGGGTACCGGCGACGTTGGCCACGGCCGCGCCTCGCGAGGCCAGCGAGGCCACGGCGTCAAATCGGCTGTGGTCACCGGTGTTCATCGGGTCCAGCGCCTGGCCTGTAGTCCAGTTGGTGAAAGCGCCCAGCACGGGCAGCGAACCCACCGCGCCAAATAAGGCCCCCGTGCCGATTTCGAAACCATAACTGTAGCTGTCGGAGGGGCCTTCAGGTGGCTGGGGCGGGACCTGGGGCGAGCGTGCGGGGGCCAGTGAGGCGCTGGAAAGGCGTTGGATTTGCATGTCAGCAGCATAAGGGACGGGGCTGAAAAGTCTCTGATTGATGCTGACTCAAGCCCAAGGCCCCTCCCCCGGTTGTCGGCCATGCGAGCCTAGCTCTCGAGCAGGGGCTAGGTGCTGCTGGCCCGAGCAGCGAAATCACCAAGAGTGGTGAAATGGTTGCTGGTTCTAAGTCTGAGCGGGGTGGCTGGCGCGGCCGAAACGGCCGAGCAGATTTTTGCTCGGGCTCGGGCGCTGAACCCCACTCTGAAGGACTACACCTGCTCGATCGCCATTCAACTGAAGGCCCGGCTCGGCTTTGTGCCCTACAATCCCGCGCTGAGCGGGACCTATTATTACAAGAAGCCCGATCGGCACAAGTTGGAGCTGAAGAAAGCGCCGAGCTATCTGAAGAAGTACCCCCAGGTGTTCGGCTTCAACCTGCCCGATCTGAAGCGCTATCGGGCCGTGCGCGTGCAGGCCACCCAACTCAACAAGATGCCGGTCCACAAGATCATCCTGGTTCCTCGCAGCCCTGGCAACGACATCACCTCGGTGGAAGTCTATGTGCATCGGCAGCTTTACATCGTGCCGAAATACGACACTTTTTATAAGCAAGGCCACTTGCTGGTCGACATCGACTTTGCTCGCGAGAAGAGTTTCTGGGTGTACCGGTCGATGAAGGCCGATTTCGAGTTCCCCTCGGTGCGAGCCACGGCCGCGGCCCGCTACAGTGGCTATCGATTCAATCAAAAGCTACCCGACTCTCTTTTTGAGGTTCCACGTTGAAAGGCTTACAGGGTTGGGCAGCGGCTCTCGGATTGTGGGTCCAGCGGATACTGGGTCCCTTTCTGCCCACCTTTCTCTGGTTGGGGTTGTTCTTGATGGTGCTGCTGAGCTGGGTGGTCATTCCGTTTCAGGAGTATTGGGACAATCGCGGGGGTCCCCGTAGGGTAAACCCCGCTCAACTCGGAACGGGCTCTGATTTTGTGGAGGTTGAGGGGCGCTGGGTGCAGGCCTCGAGTCCAACACTGGAAGGTCTGGACGGCATGGGTCAGCTGACCGTAAAGCTGCCCGCAGGGATGGCACCGGTCGCCGGCCAGGCTGTCAAAGTGCAGGGCATGCTGCGTTTTTCAGCCGAGTCGGACCAGCGCGTGCTGGTTGCCGGCGAGCTACCCCCTCGGGGCTGGTTAGCCTGGAGCGGTTTGGTTGCCGGATTGGCCCTTGCCGGGCTACTGGTAGGCACCGCCTGGAAAGGTTTCCTCATTTTCGAATCCGAGGTCGAGGCCAGGCCAGAGGGGCTTCCCGAACTGCCCCTGGCCCTGGGCTTCTGGGGGCAGGCTCAAAAGGCGGGCCGCTGGCGGCGGGGCTACCAGGAAACGGGCGAGTGGGTAGAGCGCTCCTTGATTCGCACGCAGGCAGGTTGGGAGCTGGATCTGACCGAGTTCGACCCCCAGAGGGTGGAGGGCGGGCGGGTGTGGTTAGGCTGGAAGCGCCTTCCTGCACTACGCCTGCACGTTCCTCAGGGAAGAAAAAAGAAAACTGCCCCGGTGGTGTTGACCTTCGTCGAACCGGAGCAGCGGAACCGTTGTCTGAAGCTTTTACTTGGGTAGAGAAACCTTGACGTTGCGCAAGACTTCAGAAACGTGATTGAGATCGGCCGGTCCGAAGGCTGGCTTGAGGGGCTTGGGCCCTTCAAGCAAGTCCTCACGGTGGACCAGAGGAATCTTTCCACCCACTTCATCAAAGTGGACTTCGCAGTTCAGCACCCGCGTCGTCAACTTATAGACCAGAGCGATATCCTCGTAGGGGTTGTTGGGTAAATCCCGCCCCCAGGCCTGCAGCGCGTTGACTGCCAGCTCTTCGAGTCGGATCGGCTGAGAGGCCCCCTCTAATAGTCGGCGCAGAATCTCCACGATCGGAGTTGTCTTGCCCACATCTTTGACTGCCACTGTATGACCTCCCTTGTCATCTTGAGGGGGCCGCCTTCGCGACCCTGAAAGATTTTCCCGCCAGAGTCAGAAGGCCCCGTCGTGTTAGACCCCCGAGAAGCGGATACGGTAGAAGAACTGGCGGAAATCGGCGTGACCTTCGCCGAGCTAGAGCTACGTGCCGAGCGTTGTTCGATTTTGCACGGCGATGAGCAACATCCGCGCCCGGTAATTCAGTGCTTTTCGGGCTTTGACGTCAACCAGCTGGACCTGCTGGACTGGATTTCCTTTACCTGGGAAGACCGTCTGGTCAGCCAGGGAGAGGTTCTGAGTCTTACTCCGGCCGAGTTTCGCGGCCGATTCGCGCTGCTGGTGGGGCTGCATTCGAGCCGGGCCCGCTTTCTTGGCTTTCTTCATGCCGACCATGAGCGGCCGTTCTCTCCTCAAAGCGTAGAGCAATTCCAAGCATTCAGCCGGCTCTACAGTGAGCACCTGGAACTGTTGATGGGGCCCGAGAGTGAACGAGCCACCGAAATCCGATCTGCCCAGCCCCCCACCTACCAGGCCCAGGACGAATCGCTGCAAAGCTACACCTGGATGGATTGCGTGTAGCCCTGAAGCTACTTGTGTTCCGTCTGCACCCATATCTTGTAGGGTGGGTCCAGTTCCCATTGGATGGGGGCACTGGGCAACAAGAACATCAGGCTCCTGTCGAGTCGTTCAAGCGATGATGACAACACCCCGTGACGCTTCAGCCGGTCCATATCGCCCCGACTGGGACGGCCGCCGTCGAGCGCCAGACTTTTCATGACCAGCCACCAACGGCCGCCCTGATACACCCAGAGCCCCACCTGATTGCAGGTTCCCCCTTCGCGCCTGCAGGTTTTTCCAAGAAACGACTGCCGGTGCGGAATCCAGGCAAAGGTCTCAGGGAGTGCACCAAAAACCTGATGGGCACTCTGACACAGTTGAATTTCGATGGGCAACATCTCGCCTGCGAACCCGCCCGGGGCCGCTGTGGCCCAAGCGACCAAGCAAAGAAGACAGCAGAATACCCGGCTCCACACGAACTCAACCTGGATAGGATCGCGGGGCCTGCACGAGGCCCAGCAGAGCACCAGCCCCGGCACCGTAGAGAACGTTTCCTGAGGCTCCGGTCAGCAAAGCCGTGCTGGCCCCCAGAGTCATTGCCAGCCCCTTACCAGCCAGGGAATTTCCCAGAGCTGCGGTGGCTGTCTCTCGATACTTGAAGTAACCGCGCGCAGCGCCCAGACCGGCAACCAGGGCTCGACCGGCCAGCGGTTGCCCCAGAGAATCGCCGGCTGCCACCAGGCCGGCCAGCGCGATCCCTACGATGGCTTCCTGAGAGACCTCGCGACCCACGTGGACAAAGGCGTCCGTCCAGCCGGTGGGGGGCTCGGGCGGAGGTGGCCCCTGAGGACCAGAAAGCCGGATCGGAGGTGCCGAGGGAAGTGCTTGAATCTTCATCCCTGAAGTCTATCGACAGAGGTTGAAAGGAGCCTGAAACGTGGCCTAGAGCTGCAACCGCTGGCGCCATTCCGTCAGTGCCCGTCGACAGGCAGTTGCAGAGGATTGGCAGAGTTTCTCAGGCTGACTGAGGGCCTCCAGCTGGGATTCGCTGAGTCGACGGAGCCAGGGAACCAACGCCTCCTGCCCCTGCAGCACCTGCAGCAGGGTTGCACCGCTGCGCCGCGACTCGATCGAGGCTCGACGCACGTATTCGTGAGCATCCTCAAGTCCCATGCCTGAAAGGATGGCCTGCAAGGGTCCCGAGACGACTTCCTGCAGCTGGTCAACCCGACCCACCATCGTTTCGCGGTCGACCGTAAGAGTGGAGAGTCCCTTGCTGGCGCGGCGAGCGGCCAGGGTAAGACCCAGCACCAACCGCGGCAGAAAGCGGGCGGAAGCGCTGTTGCTGAGGTCGCGCTGATGCTCGCTGACCTGATCGAGGTAAAAGGTCAGCACCTGGGGCATGAACGTCTTCCAAAGACTCTTCACGTTCTCCCAGGTAATGGGGTTGCGCTTGTGCGGCATCGCCGAAGAGCCCACCTGCGATCCCTCGGCGTAGGCCTCGGCCACCTCATTGATTTCGCTGCGTTGAAGGTGGCGAAGGTCGTCAGCCAGATTGGCCAGCACGCCAAAGGCTGAGGTCAGGTGGTGCAACACCGCCAGAGCCGGCTCGGGGTGGGTGATCTGGGTAGAAGTAGAGGCAGCCTTGAGCCCTAGACGCGCCAACACGCGCACTTCAAGATCTCGAGGGTCGGCATGCAGCAGGCCCGGAGTGGTATAAGCTCCCACCGCACCCGAGAACTTGCCCCGCAATTCTTGCAAGGAACGCTGCAATTCCAGTGTGCACCATCCCAGCCGCTCCAGATAGACGGCCATGGCATAGCCAAAAGTCATAGGCTCGGCATACTGGCCGTGGGTGCGACCGATCTGGGGGGTGTCGGCATAGGTTTCCGCCAGCCGCGCCAGCTGCTGCAGACAGTTTCGCAGCTCGGGCATCAAGAGCTTTTCGACTCCGCTGCGCAAGCGCAGCAAATGGGCGTTAGAAAGAATGTCGTAGGAAGTCGCTCCCAGGTGAATGAAGCTGCGGATCTGCGGCGGACAGTGGCTGGCGTAGACGTTGACCAGCGCCTTCAGGTCATGGCGAACTCGGGCCTCTTCGGCTTGAAACTCCTCCAGCGACACCTGACTGGCGGCCTCGCGCGCGGCCGGCAGCAGGGCGGCATCGAACCAGCCATCTTCAGCCAGCACCTCCAGCAGGGCAACCTCTACGGGTAGGGCATAGCGAAGGTAGAGGCTAGCCTCTGAAAGCAGTTCGGAGGCGGGTTCAAGCAGCCCCTCCGAAGCCAGATATCGGCCCGAGAGGGCGTCGGGAAATTCAAGCAAGTGCATGAGGGGTGGCTTTTGAGAAATTTCTTCAGACCCTTCAAAGTCGAACATGAATTCGAAAGGAGGTTGCCAAAAGCTGCCTAATGTTCACCTATCAGGCCAGGAGCTGGGCTGACTCAAAACCGGTAACCCGGAGATCAGGAGCACACACCCCCTCACTTCAACGTAAACGTTTTTGTGATTCGCAGCTTGAATTTTTAGCAAAGGAGTTCCTTATGGATAAGCACAAAGCCCTGGATAACGCCCTGGCCCAAATTGAACGCCAATTCGGCAAGGGTTCCATCATGAAGCTGGGGGAGGCCAGCGCCAAATTTGAGGTGCCGGCCATTCCCACCGGTTCGCTGGCCGTCGACGTGGCCCTCGGCATTGGGGGCATCCCACGGGGTCGGGTCACCGAAGTCTACGGTCCCGAGTCCTCGGGTAAAACCACCCTGGCCCTTCACGTCTTGGCCGAGGCCCAGAAACTGGGCGGCATCGCGGCCTTTATCGACGTAGAGCACGCGCTCGACCCGGCCTACTCCAAGAATCTCGGCGTCGACATCGACAACCTCTACGTGGCTCAGCCCGATACCGGTGAGCAAGGACTGGAAATTGTCGAAACGCTGGTTCGTTCCAACGCCGTGGACATCGTGGTTGTGGACTCGGTGGCAGCTATGGTGCCTCGGGCCGAAATCGAAGGCGAGATGGGCGACGCCCACGTGGGACTGCAAGCGCGACTGATGTCGCAGGCTCTGCGAAAGCTGACGGCCGTGATCTCCAAGAGCCGAACCGCCGTGATCTTTATCAACCAGATTCGCGAAAAGGTTGGAGTCATGTTCGGCAACCCCGAAACCACCCCCGGCGGTCGAGCGTTGAAGTTCTACTCTTCGGTGCGACTCGAGGTGCGTCGCCAGGACTCGCTCAAGCAAAACGGCGAGATCATGGGCAATCGCGTCAAGGTCAAGGTGGTGAAGAACAAGTTGGCCCCCCCGTTCAGATCGGCCGAATTCGATATCCTCTTTGGCCGCGGCATCTCGCGCGAAAGCAGCCTTGTCGACGTGGGCGTCGAGGCCGGTGTGCTGACCAAGTCGGGCACCTGGTTCTCGTACGGCGACACCCGCCTGGGTCAGGGACGAGAGAATGCTCGAGCTTTCCTCGAAGAGCACAGCGACATCGCCAATCAGCTGGAGCGTCAGATCCGCGCCCTCTCGGGCATGGATCGAGTGCGCAATGGTGAGGCCGTCGAAGTCGAGGTCGGTTGAGAAAGCGCCGCGCTGAGCCTCTCGAGTGGAGTGCTCAGCGCGCCTTTTCGCGCCTGCTGGCCCGCTTGAACCGCAGCGAGCTCTCACCTCTGGAGGCCCGTCGCTATCTTTCCCGGGCGGGCTGCCCCGAGTCACTCGTCGTAGAGACCGTCAGCCGGGCCGAAGAGTTGGGTTACCTGTCGGCCCAGCGCTGTCAGGAAAGCTTGCTGCGCAAGGCGGTCTACAAGAAGTGGAGTCAGATCAAACTTCAGCAGCAGGGTTCCGTGCGAGGGGTGGAAGTCGCCGACGAGCTCGACGAGTCGGCAGCCATCGAGCAACTGGTGCGGCGCTGGGTCGAACAGAAGGTCGAACTGGAGAAAATTCGAGCCCGCCTGCAGCGTCGAGGGTTTCGCTCAACGGCGATTCGCGAGGTGCTGCGAAATCTGTCTTAGCTGAAGTGGGGGGTGCAGTTCAGGCGGTCTGGTTGATCATGTTGATGATGTAGTTCCCCAACACCTTGACCTGGGGAGGATCCATCTCGCCAAACTGCAGACTGACGAGGTGACCCTCGCTCGGGTCGGGGCGCACTTCGATAACGCCCACAGGCAGCCGCAAGGTCGGCAGAATTCTCCAGAGCGACATCTCCATTGAGTAGATGCTTCCCCGCTCGAGGGGCAGCGACGAGTGAAGCAAAGCCCCTCCGATGCCCAGATTGACCACCCGGTGCTCTCCCCCCAGAAGCTGGTCGTTTTGGAACATTCGAGCGGGGATCGTGGTGTCAACCCTCAGGTGCCGTCGTTTCTGGTAGATGCGGCTATCGTCGAAGCCGATCTCCTGGAGCAACAGGCGAACCCAGGACTTTCTCATATTCTCGCGAGAATCGACATAGCGGGCACCGGCCACCATCTCACGACCCACCCGCTGAACCCAGGCGACCTCAACCCTGACCGAGCCCCGTTCCTCGACCTCCTCGGGAAGCTCATAGAGCACTTCCAGAGATTGTCCCTGCGACAGCGGAGCATCGATCGACTTGATCCGCAGGCCTTCTACACCCAGTTCGGTTACGGTGCCGCGATAGCCCTGACCCTCGCAGGTAAGCTGCACCTGAGCGTAACTCTTCACTCGCAGGGCGCGGCGTTTTTCGGCCAGATTGCGGCTGATTTGTTGAGCATCCATGGCCTCAATCGACTGAAAGACGTTCCTCAACATGGTTGAAAGTTTTCCACATCGCCAGGCTCGAACCTCCCCCCTTGAGCCGGCTCGGCCCTTGAAAAAAGGCAACCCCAGGAGCACCTGCGAAGATAGACGTCCAGGGGCGTAGTTTCCGCTGTTACGGGGTGAGCGGCCCCCATCATCGAGGAGGTTTTTGTGCCAACCGACGTTCAGGATCCAGTATTGGCCCAATCGATTATCGACAAGAACAAAGAGTATACTTTTTTTTCCTGGTCCGCCCAGGGTAGCGTAGCTCCCATACCGGTGACGTCCGCCAAGGGCATCTACTTCTGGGATGCCTCCGGCAAACGTTACATGGACTTTTCTTCCCAGCTGATGAATATGAACATCGGTCACGGGCACCCCAAGGTCATCGAGGCGATCAAGAAGCAGGCCGAGGAACTGTGCTTTGTGCACCCCGCCATGGCCACTCGCGCCCGCGGAGAGTGCGCCGAGTTGCTGGCCTCGATCACCCCGCCGAGCTTGAAGAAAACTTTCTTCAGCCTGGGGGGTTCGGAAGCCAATGAAAACGCCATGAAAATGGCCCGACTGGTGACTGGCCGACAAAAGGTCATCACCCGTTATCGTAGCTATCACGGAGCCACCTTCGCAGCCATGAGCGCCGGTGGCGACCCCCGTCGAATTGCCAATGAGCCCGGGGTTCCCTGGATCATTCGCATGCAGGACCCCTATCCGTATCGCAGCCCGATTTATCGCTATTGCGACGCCGAGCAGGGCGACATGATTCTCGTCGACCTGCTGGAGGAAACCATCGAAATGGAGGGTCCCAGCACGGTGGCAGCCATCTTGCTGGAGGGCTATTCCGGCTCCTCGGGCCTGATGGCCCCGACCACGGCGAAATACTGGCATCGCGTCCGTGAGATTTGCGACCGCTACGGAATCGTGCTGATCGTCGATGAGGTGATGAGCGGTTTCGGTCGCACCGGCAAGTGGTTTGGCATCGACCATTACGGGGTCGAGCCCGACATCATGACCATGGCCAAGGGGATCACCTGCGGCTATCTGCCGCTGGGCGCGACCATTACCAACGACAAAATCGCCAGCCACTTCGACAAGAACATGCTCTGGTGCGGCCTGACCTACAGCAGTCACCCGATTTCTTGCGCTGCCGCCATCGCCTGCATGAAGGTCTATCAGGAGGACAACCTGATCGAAAACGCTGCCAACATGGGCAAGGTGCTCGAACGCGGGCTGCGCCAGTTGCAAGAGAAACACCCTTGCGTGGGCGACGTCCGGGGCATCGGCCTGTTCTGGCTGATGGAACTGGTCAAGAACCGCGAAACCCGTGAGCCGATGAACGGATTCAATAAGCCGGTCACCGAGCCTATGGCGAAGGTGGCGGGCAAGCTAAAGGAATTGGGACTGAGCACGTTCGTTCGCTGGGACTGGGTATTCGCCGTTCCCCCCTTGTGCATCACCGAAGAACAAATTCAGGAAGGCCTGGCCATCTACGACCAGGCCCTGGAGTTGGCCGACCCCTACTGCGAGTGAACCCGAAAAGAGTCCAACCAGTGGCCTACCTGGCCACTGGCGAGGAGGTCCTGGCTCAAGGCCAGGGCCTCTTTCCATGTGGCAGCCCGTTCACCCACATACAGCAGGGCTGCGGCATTGAGGGCCACGGCGTGGGCGGCAGGGTGTTTGGCTCCGTTGAGAATTTCCAGGCTGAGCCGGGCATTATACTCGGGGCTGGCCCCGCGTAGCTCTTCCACCGGAACCTGGGGCAGCCCGAGGTCGCCAGGCTCGAGGCGACTCATAACAACCTCGCCTCGTTCCACCGTGCAGACCTGATTGGGGCCGTGGAGCACCAACTCATCAACACCGCCATGCCCGCATACCACCACGGCCCTCTCCACGCCCAACTGATGAGCCACCCAAGCCACCGGCTGGCACCAACGCGGCTCGGGCACGCCGATGACCTGAGCTCGAGGAGCACAAGGATTGGTAAGCGGCCCGAGCAGATTGAACAGAGTGCGAACCCCAAGGGCGCGCCGAACCTGGCTGACGCGAGCCGTGGCCGAGTGAAAAAAGGGAGCGAAAAGGAAGGCGAAACGACGGCGCAGGAGGGCCTCTCGGACCGACTCAGGGTTTTCTTGAACGGGCAAGCCCAGAGCCTCGACGAAGTCGGCGCTGCCGCATTGTGAGGTGACGGCCCGGTTGCCGTGCTTGGCGACGGTCAGACCAGCGGCAGCTCCCACAAAGGCGGCCATGGTAGACAGGTTCAGGGTCGAGGAGCCGTCCCCCCCGGTACCGCAAATATCCACGCAGGTCAGACCCGACATGTCCACGGGCCGAGCCATCTGGCGCAGGGCTCGAGCGCAACCCAGAATCTCTTCGCGGCTCTCACCCTTGACCCGCAAACCCATGAGGAAGGCGCCTATCTGCGCTTCCCGAGAGGTTTCGCGGGTCAGGTCGACGGCGGCTTCCTGGGCCTGTTCCAGGGAAAGCGAGCAACCCTGGCTGAGCAAATGCAGGGCGGTTTGCAGCGGAGTCATCAGGCGGCGAAAAGCTGACGCAGGTAATCAAACATCAAAGGATCCTTTTGCCGCAGCGACTCTCGACCTCCTTCTTGGAAGAACGCTTCAACCGATTCGGCAAAGTATTCGGCCGGGTTGGTCGCCGCATACTGAGAGACCAGTCCCGCCCGATGCTCGCGAAAAGAGTTCCAGAGCTGCACCGAAAGCGGCATGCGCCGCTGGTTCTTCTGGCTGAATACATGGTCGTAGGCATGGGCGAACTCGTGACGGGCCACCGACTGGTGCGGCCGACCTACCAGCTCTTCACCCACCACGAAAAGGCGGCGGTCCGAGCAGTAGATGCCCCGCACCATGCTCCAGGGCCGGCCATCAAAGGTGCGCTCCGAAGGCGCCACCACGTGCATTCCGTGAATCTTGATATCGGTCAGCGACCGCTCGCGCTCGAGCACGATAATACGCACGCCAAACTGCTTGACCTGAGCCACCACCTCTTTACCGAAGGGCTGGAGTTCAAGTGCCAGCAACTCTTTCAGTTCTTCACGCGGCGCATAGACCACCATCTTGCGAGCCAGCACCCCGGCCTCGTTCAAAGTGGGCCGCGACGCTCCGCCGCTCAGCGTTGGCCCCTGACGCGGTTGATGCTGCGAGAGTATCAGCTGCGGGGGTACAAAGGGCTTGCCGGGGCGGGTGAAGATCGGATCTTCCTGGGCCAACCCTTCCTCTACCTGTCGACGCAGGTCTTCCAGCCCCCCGAGCAAGGAGAGAAAATCGCTGTTGCTCTCGGCATCCTGGCGCTTATCCTTGCGGCGAGTTCGCTCTTTTCGCAGCGACTTGAGAAGGTCTTTGGCTTCGGGACTGAGGTCGACAAGATCTTCGGCCAGCAGTTTCAGGAAGACCGCTTCGTCGAGGTCGTCGTCCTCCAACTGGCGCAGCACGTTGGGTTTGACGCTGCGAGCGATCTCACGCTGGACATGAGCGATGTGCTGAGGGTCGTATCGAGAGAATCCGCCGGCACCTCGGATGTCCATAACAGAAATTACCACACTCCTGGCAATCTCTCCCCCTGAGCTTTCAGATGAAATTCAGCCGGCTGTTTTAGATTTGTTGCAAGGAAGCGAGATGGAGAATAGAGACGTGGATATACAGATGCTGGCCCAAGAAACGATCGCGAGGATGGCTCACCTTGATGCCGATTTGCAGTGCAACCTGGGAGGCAGTATTTTGAAGGACCTGCGTGACCGCGTGAACCACGACGACCAGCAGATGATCGACCGTGCTTTTGAAGTGATGGGCAAGTTTCCCCACTTTGCTCGAGCCCGGGCCGCGGTGGTCATGAAGGCCCTGAAAAGCCTGGCTCAATAACCAAAGCTGGCTCAGCAAGCTAAGGCAAGGGATTCTCGCCCTCCAGAAGAACGCGCCACGATGAAAATAGGCGTCGCCGGCTGCGGCCACTGGGGCAAGAATCACGTTCGCAACTTTCACGCACTGGGGGCCCTGTGGGCTGTGATGGATCCCAGCGTCGATGCCTGCCACCGGGCGGTGGCGATGGCCCCTGGGGTCAAAGCATTTCAGACGGTCGAAGAGTTCCTGGCCGAACCACTCGATGGGGTGGTTGTGGCCACGCCCTCACGCACGCACGCAGAACTGGCAACCCAGGCCCTGAGCACGGGCAAGGACGTTCTGGTAGAGAAACCCCTGGCGCTGACTTACAATCAGGCCGTTCAACTGTGCGATCTGGCCGACCGCCTGGGACGAATGATTATGGTGGGCCACGTTCTGGAGTACCACCCCGCCTTCGTGGCCCTGGTGCAGCTCGTCCAGTCGGGCCGGTTGGGCAAACTGAAGTATATCTACTCCAACCGACTCAGCCTGGGTCAGGTGCGCAAGGACGAAAACGTGCTTTGGAGCTTTGCGCCCCACGACATCGAGATGTTGCTTACGGTGACGGGCCTGCAGCCCAAGAAGGTTCTGGCCATGGGAACCCAGGTGCTGCAACGGCAGGTGGATGACCTCGTACAGCTGCGTCTGCAGTTCCCGGGCAACCTGCATGGGCACGTCTTTATCTCCTGGCTAAACCCCATCAAAGAACAGCGTCTGGTCGTGATCGGCAGTCGAGCACTGGCCGTCTTCGATGGGGTTACCGGCCAGCTCTCGATTCAAGAATGCAGTTTTAACCCCAAGCAAGGCCTCTTGAAAGGCGACGTGGAGCATCTCGATGTGCCCCAACTGGAACCTTTACGGCTGGAGTGCCAGGCCTTCATCGACAGCATTCACAGCCGCAAGCCGGCACGCACCGAAGCACGCCAGTCGCTGGGTGTGGTGGAAGTGCTGGAGGCAGCTCAGGCCTCGCTGCAGATGGGAACCTGGGTACCTATTCTGCGGAGTTGAGGCGCTGGCGGGCCTCGGCCAACTGAGCCTGGACCGACTGAGGTCCAGCCGCTCCGGGGTGAGAACGAGCCGCCAATACCGAAGGGGCACTTAAGCGGTCGAGGTGGGGCTGGACCAACGCCTGCTCGGCCGCGTCGAGGCGCTGACTGACCCATTTTCCGGCCAGTTCATGGGCCCGATGAAAGGGCTGACCGGCGCGCACCAGATGATCGGCCAGATCGGTGGCCAGCAAACCCGGGTCCTCACAGGCTTGCTGCATTCTCTCGGGGTGGAAGCGCAGCGTGCGAATCACGCCCGCCATGACCTGGAGACACTGATCGGTCATTTCCACCGCCTCGAAAACCGGCGGTTTGTCTTCCTGCAAATCCCGATTGTAGGCCAGCGGTAAGCCCTTAAGGGTGACCATCAGGCTGTACAGCTGACCCAGGACTCGCCCGCTGCGGCCCCGGATCAGTTCTGCCGGGTCGGGGTTCTTCTTTTGCGGCATGAGGCTGGACCCGGTGGACCAGGCGTCGTCGAAGGTGGCGAAGCCGAACTCGGGAGCACTCCACAGGATCAGTTCTTCGCTCATCCGCGAGAGATGCAGCATGATGATACTGACGGCCGAAAGAAGCTCCACAGCAAAGTCGCGGTCACTTACGGCGTCGAGCGAATTTTGAAAAGCCCGAGAGAAGCCCAGCAGTTCCGCAGTGCGCTGAGGGTTGACGGGCCAGGAACTGCCGGCCAGCGCCCCCGCCCCCAGGGGACAGCAGTCGGCCTCTTCTCGGCAGCGCTGCAGGCGGCGCCGGTCGCGCTCGAACGACCAGAAATGGGCCAGCAGGTGATGGGCGAGCGCCACGGGCTGGGCTCGTTGCAAGTGGGTATAGCCTGGCAGATAGGCTGACCCTACCGCTTCGGCCTGACGCACCAGTTCTTGCTGGAGCTGGCCCAAGCTGTGACAAAGCTGGGGAATGGCTTGAAGAACCCAGAGCCGGAAATCCGTCACCACCAGGTCGTTGCGGCTGCGGCCCAGCCGTATCAGCGAGGCTTCTTCGCCGCAGCGCTGCTTGAGTTCGGCCTCGACCCAGGAATGGATGTCCTCATGGTCACCTTCAATGCTGAGCTGCCCGCCGGCAAGCCCCTGCTCCATGGCCTGCAAGGCCTGGCGCAGTCGGGCCGAGGTATCAGCGGGCACCACCCCGGCCTCCTGAAGCATTTGCAAATGAGCCTGACAGACCTTGAGGTCGCAGTAGACAAGGCGCCGGTCGCTGTGCAGGGATCGGCCAAAGGCCTCCATCAGGGGGTCGGTTTGAGAGGCGAAGGCTCCGCCCCAGAGTTTGCTGGACATGGTGGCGTAGTTCCCTGCTGTTGAGGGGGAGTAAACTCCCTACGAGAAGAAAGCCAGGGCCATCGTGATCGATCCAGGAGGCCCTATGTCAGACCAGCCCAGCTTGCTCGAGGTTGAGGTGGCGGCGCCTTACGTGATTTGTCGCTGGGACCGAGACCTGCGCAAACGCCTCAACTTCGCCGACGAAAACCTGGTGCTACGAGTGCAGGGGCCGAGCGAAGCCGAGCACTACGAAGTGAATTACCTGAGTTCGCGCCAGTTGATGCTGCAACCGGGCCACTACCAGATCGATCTGCTGAGGATGTCACGCCCCCAGATACGCCTGCAATCGTCGCTCGAGCCCACGCCCCAGCTGGCCTGGCTGCAGGACAGCCCCGGCTCTCACGTGGTGGTCTGGGGCGAACTGGACTGGCGCGGACTGCGTCGCGAAATCGAGCAACATCATGGCTGTTCTTGGGAGAACGATACCGAGGTCAGCCTCGCCGTGGGCTGGGTAGAATCGGGCGGCGAGGTGCAGGACGCCCACTGGATTCCCGTGCCCGAGCGCGACCACTGCACCCTGCGAGGCCGCCTCAATCAGGTAGAACTGGCCGTGCTGAGCAAAGGCACAGGCGAACCTCTGAAGTCTTTGTTTGTCGCTCGTCGCGACCAGGGCCAGGTGGCCCAACACATCGCAGGCCGTGCGCTGATCGTGCCAGCAGGCCAGCAGGGCCTCGTGCTGGAGAGGGAAATCCTGGAAACCGACACGCTCCAACTGAGGGCTCGCTGGAACCTGGAAGGAAAAGAGTCCCTTCGGTTGGGGCTTTTCCGCGAAGGCCAGGAAATACTCCCCGACGCGCAGCGCAAGGTGGGGGCTCAGGGCGACTGGCTCTTTCTCAACCTCGAGCCCGGCACCTATGAAGCGCGCCTGTTTTCGGGTCGCAGTCGCAAGCCTGTGGCTCAATCTCGACCCTTCCACCTGGACTCGGCCCAGAACCGTGCCGTGCTGTTGCCCGTAAAGGAAGAGGTGGCCTTTGCCTACTGGCACGTCGAGCCCGCCACCTGGAAGCGCCTCGTGGAGACCCACGGCGATCTGCTGGGCAGAGTGCAGTGCTTTCTCAAGGTGTATCAGGAGTATCAGGGCAGCTGGTGGCTCCAGCCAGCACTCTCGGTAGAGGTGAACCTCAACATTACCCGAGACTATTATCTGAAACTCCCCAGCGACCGGCTCTATCGATTTCGAGTGGTAGCCGTCATCGACGGCCATATCGAAGAACCTCTTACGGCCGATTCGAACGAAATTCAGCTGGGGAGGCTGGCACCGGGCTCCAACCCGTTGAGTCATAAATGGTTGCCCCAGCACATTGAACACCCCACCATTCGCCCGCTGCGGGGGCCTCGCGAAACCTCGCGACGCTCGTTGGGGTATTTGCTGCTTCACCTGCACGCCCATCTGCCGTTTATCCCTGAGCCGGTGGACTTCCGCGCCGGCGATACCTGGCGTCCCGCCGGCTACCCCCAAGAGTGGTATCCCGAAGCCGTTCGCGAGACCTATCTGCCCCTGCTCGAGCTTTTTGAGACGCTGCACCAGGAGGGCGTCGACTTCAAGCTCTCCATGGATCTCTCTCCCCCGCTGGTGGCGATGATGCGCAGTCAGCGTCACGCGGCCGACGCTCTGGAGTACCTCGATCGTCTGATCCGACTGGCCCAACTCGAAGTCGAGCGCACGGTGCGCGAGGAGCCTCACTACAATACGGCCGCCCGCATGCACCTCAACCATCTGGGACGATGTCGCGACCTGTTTCTGCGCTACGGCGGAGACCTTTCCCAGGGCTTCCGCCGCTTCCAAGAACTCGGCTATCTCGAGCTCTGCACCTGCATTGGAACCCATCCCATGCTGCCCCAGTGGAGCAACGTGCCCTCGGCGATTCGGGGTCAGGCTCGAGCGGCAGCTGAATACCACCAGCAGGTCTTCGGACGCGCCTCCCAGGGGGTCTGGCTGCCGGAATGCGCCTACATGCCAGGCATGGAGAAAATTCTCGAGGAAGTTGGCTTCCGCTACTTCTTCTGCGAGGCCATCACAGCCACTCGGGCCGATGCCCCGGCTGAATTTGGTGTCAATGCGCCGGTCTATCTGAAAGGCAGCTCCGTGGCCGCCTTCCCCCGCGATCCCGAAACCGGCACTCAGGTCTGGAGCGGCGACGAAGGCTACCCCGGTGACCCGGACTACCTGGAGTTTCACATTCGCGGTGGCGTCTTCAAATACAACCGCATCACCGACCGAAAGAGCGGTTACAAACAACCCTACAACCCCGACTGGGCCGATCGCAAGGCGGCCAGTCACGCCGGTCACTTCGTATTCTGCCGCAATGCCCGCTTTGAGTACCTGCGCAAGGTCATGTGGAAGAAACCCCTGGTGACGGCTCCTTACGATGCCGAACTCTTCGGGCACCACTGGTTTGAAGGCCCCCGCTTCCTCTACTACTTATTCAAGAAGCTCCACTACGATCAGAGCAGCAGCGAGCTGATCACCCCCAGCGCCTATCTGGTGGCCAATCCCACCTGCCAGGACGTCTATTGTTCTACTTCAACCTGGGGCGAGGAGGGACACTTTGAGAAGTGGATGCGAGGAGATACCTCGTGGATGTACCGTCATGTGCACGAGGCGGCTCAGGCTTACGAGCAACTGGTCGAGAGCGTTGCCCGTGAGGATTTGCCCCAGCGGGCCCTGCGTCAGGCTGGCCGGCAGCTGATGGTTGCCATGTCGAGCGATCTTCCTTTCGTCATCAGCAATGGACATTTCGTCGACCGCATGAAGGCACAGTTCTTCCAGTGCCTGGGCGAATTCTGGTCGCTGCACCAAGAATTGAGCCAGGGCCTGCCCATCGATGAGGCCCGCCTGCGTCGATTGGAGATCGAAAACTGTCTTTTCCCCGACCTGAATCCCCGGGGGTTCAGTTCATCAGCGGGGTAAGGTCGGCGTCCACCACCTGGTGGAAAGGTAGCGGCTCGAACTCGTCAAGACTCAGACTGGAAAGGCCCTCGACCGCCTCGCGCAACTCGGCGAAGGTCTTGGGTTTCTCGAAAAGGCGATGATAGACCGGCTGGGAGAGATCTCGGAAGGCGAACTTGGCGACTTCGCGCAACGCCGAAAAGGCGATCAAGTGGCGATCGAGCAGCGGTTTCGGAGCGCCCGAAAGCAGGATATAGTCGCACTCTCCGAGCGCGACCGCACTGTTGAAGTCCCAGCGAGCCACCCGCGCAACCCAACCTTCGCGACGATGCCGGTACAGTTCAAGAGTAGGCACGTCGATTCGGCTACGACCATAACGACGGGCCAGTTCTGAACGCAACAGGAGGAACTCCCACATGGACTCCAGTGCCTGGTTTGGCAGGCGAGCTCTTTTGGACCCCTGAGACTCGATCAGACCAACCTCGTCACGGTTGGCCTTTTGCCACTCGTCGAGCAAGTTCTCGAAGGTGGGCGACAGCACTCCGGCCTCATTGTCGGGACTCAGAACTTCGACCTGCAGGTTCAGTTCACGGGCCACCTGGACGATGAGCGGAACACACTCCAGGGCGAAAAAGAGCGGCCGGGGCAGCTCCATCTCGAAGGAAAGCCCTACCAAATCGCCGTCGGGCTCATACTCCACAAAATCTCCCCAAACCTGAGTCACAGGATTGCGGTAGCGGTGCACCCCGGTTCGGGGCGACAGTTGGAGAAACTCGAGGGCCGCCAGTGCTTGCCGCAGCGCAGCCCGAGTGGGGGGGGACTGATCGTTACCGGCCACATAGGCCACTTCAAAAACTAACAGTTCGTTCGCCATGTCGTGCCCTCGGTTCTCGTATCCCTGGCGAGTTCCTTGGCAAGGATTTACGGGTGGGTTCCGAAGGCAGTCAAATGGCCAAGAAAACGACTTCTACTAAAAACGGCAGCCCCCGAGCCGTCATCCTCGACGGGATGCGTTCCCCTTTCGTCAAGGCTTTCGCCGAATTTCAAAGCTTATCCACCGTTGAATTGTCCCAACGAGTGGCTTCCCAGCTGCTAGAGAAGAGCCGCTTTCCGGTGGGCGAGATCGACGAAGTGATCATGGGGTGTGTCCTTCCCAGCGTGCAGGCGCCCAACGTCGCCCGTGAGGTGGTGTTGGGTTTGGACCTGCCGCGTTCTATCCCGGGAATGACCGTGGCCCGTGCCTGCGCTTCCTCGGCTCAGGCACTCATTCTGGCCTCTCAGGGAATCTACTGCGGCGACTATCGGGCCGTACTGGTAGGGGGGGTCGAATCGATGTCCAACGTTCCGGTACCCTACTCCAAGCCCGTCATCGATACCCTTATGGGAATGTCGAAAGCCCGCGGATTGGCGAAGAAAGTTCAGATGCTACGCGGACTGCGACCCTCCGAACTCGTGCCGCGAGCTCCCGATATCGCCGAGGCTTCCACCGGCAAGAGCATGGGTCAACACGCCGAGGAGATGGCTCGAATCAACGGGATTTCTCGGGAAGAGCAGGATGAACTGGCTCTGCGTAGCCACCATCGAGCAGCGGCAGCCTGGGATTCGGGGAAGTATGCCGAGGAGGTCTGTCCGCTGTGGGCGCCCCCGAGCTATAAGCCGGTGGCCCGGGACACCTACGTGCGGGGAGAAACCCAACTGGACAAGCTGGCCACGTTGAAGCCTGCCTTCGACCGAAACTATGGCACACTGACAGCGGGGAACTCCTCTGGACTGACCGATGGGGCCTCGATGTTGTTGGTGGCCGAGGAAAAATGGGCCCAGGACCGCGGCTTCGCTCCACTGGCCCGAGTGGTGGCCTATGCCAACTCGGCCTTGTCGCCGGAGCCCCAGCTGCTACTGGGACCTGCCTATGCGGCGGCAGCGGTGCTGAAGAAGGCCGGCCTGCAACTGGAAGACATGGATCTGGTGGATATTCACGAGGCCTTTGCAGCTCAGGTGCTGAGTGTGTTGAAGAAAATGGAATGCCCCGAATTCGCTCGCGAAGTGGGGTGGGACCGTCCCATTGGCAAGGTCGACCCGGACAAACTCAACGTGAACGGAGGCTCCATTGCCCTGGGACATCCTTTCGGTGCCACCGGAGCACGAATCATTCTTTCCATGTCTCGCGAGTTGCAGCGGCGCCAGGCCCGATACGCCCTGATCGCCATCTGTGCGGCAGGCGGTCTGGGCACCGCACTGATTTTAGAGAGGGTTGAGGCTTAGATATGGAGCGCCTGCACAGTCGCCTGGAAATCAAAGAGAACGGTACGGCCGTCCTCATACTCGACCAGAAGGACAGCCGAGTGAATTTGTTGGGCCAGCAAATGCTGGAGGAGATCCGGGACACGCTCGACGAGATCGGCTCCAACCCCTCGATACGAGCTCTGGTCATCACCAGCGCTAAGCCCGGACAATTTGTGGCAGGCGCCGACATCAAGTTGATTCGCGACATCCACTCCATCGAGTCCGGCTTCCAAATGTGCCTCCAGGCTCAGGCCATCTTTGATCGACTGGCTGCACTCACCATTCCTACCCTCTGCGCGATTCAGGGGCCGTGCCTGGGTGGGGGCCTGGAACTTGCCCTGTGCTGTCAGTATCGCCTTGCTTCCGATGACAGGGCCTGTGTGCTGGGACTTCCCGAGGTTCAGATCGGAGTCATTCCAGGCTTGGGAGGCACTCAGCGCCTGCCCCGACTGATCGGACTGCAGTCCGCCCTGGACATGATCCTCACGGGGCGCAAACTGCGCTCGCCACGAGCCTTGAAGTCCGGCCTGGTTGACGAAGTTGTTCCCGCCGCATTGTTGGAGAAACGCGCCTTCCAGGCGGCCACAGAACTGAGAGACCGAGTGGGAACGGCCTGGATTCGGGTGCAAAAGCGCGGTTCCAGCAAAGCCGCGGGGTGGCTGGGAAAACTGGCTGCCCACAGCTTTCTGCCCTACAAGGTGCGTCAGGACCTGGAGAAAAAGACGCGGAACCACTATCCCGCCCCATTCAAGGCCCTGGAGTCGGTGCTGAACAGCCAGAAAACCAATCTGGCCACCGGTCTACGGCTCGAGGCAGAACTCTTCGCCGAGTGCGCCACGACGAGTGTCTGCAAGTCTCTCATTCACCTCTACGAAATCACCACCCAAAATCGTGCCGATTCAGCACGTATTAGCGAACCAGCAGGGGAAAGCGCCTTCAAGATCGGCGTGCTGGGAGCGGGACTCATGGGCTCGGGCATCACCACGGTCGCCGCATCGCGGGGATACCCTGTGACCGTCAAGGACCAGAACCTGGAGAGCGCGGGGAAAGCCCTGGCTTATGCCGATCGAACTTATTCTCGCGAGGTCGACCGTAAGCGGATCCGACTGTTTGAGAAGAACTGCCGACTGAATCGGATTCATCCGACCACCAACTACACATCCTTCGCTAACGCCAGCGTGGTCGTAGAAGCTGTTTTCGAGGACCTGGCGATCAAGCACCAGGTGCTGAAAGACATCGAGGCGGCCGCACCCGGCTCGATCTTTGCCTCCAACACCTCGACGATCCCCATTGCTCGAATTGCCGAGGGCGCGGAACACCCCGAGCGAGTGATCGGGATGCACTTCTTCTCGCCGGTGGAAAAGATGCAGCTCGTCGAGGTGATCACGACCCCACAAACCTCGACTGACGCACTGCAAAAAGTCGTTAAGTTGGGACGAGACATGAACACCCACGTGATCGTGGTGGGCGATGGGCCAGGCTTCTTCACCTCGCGCGTGCTGTCCGCGTTCCTGGGTCAGGCGTTGCTCAGCTATGCCGAGGGCATGAGCGCCAGCGATATCGACCAGGCACTGCTCGACAGAGGATTCCCGGTGGGCCCAATGACGCTCATCGATGAGGTCGGGTTAGACGTGGCGGCCAAGGTCATGAAAGTCATGAATGAACACATCCCCGAGCGCTTCCCCAAGCCGGCGGGCTGGGAAGTGATTGTGCAAGACGGTCGAGCCGGCAAGAAATCGGGCAAGGGTTTCTACATCTACGGTGGCAAGGGCAAAAAGTCTGCCGATGCGGAACTCCACCAAAAGGTCGTGAGCGCAGCGGGAAAACGTCGTGAGTTGAGCCTGCGCGACGTTCAAGAGCGTTGCCTCTACGCCTTTCTTTGTGAGAGCATCCACTGCCTCGAGGAAGGGATCTTGAAAAGTCAGGACGATGGCGACCTGGCCAGCGTCTTCGGCCTCGGCTTTCCACCATTCTTGGGCGGGCCATTCTTCTTCATGAAGCAGCAGGGCCTGGACACGGTGCTCCACAAACTGGAGGGACTGCAAAAGCGCTTTGGAGTAAGTTTCGCAACTCCCGCACTGAAGTTGCTTCAAACCCCGGCTCCCGTCTAGGTCGGCTCCGGTTCAGTCAGCGGCCGGGGCTGGCCCCGTTCGTCAATACAGACGAATACCAGGGTGGCTTGAGTCACATCGATGAGGCAACTGGATTCGTTCTCTACCCTCTCGGCCTCCACGCGCACATCGACCGTCAGACTGGTTCGACCTCGCCGCACCAGCTTTCCGTAGAAACTGACGATGTCCCCTACCAACACCGGTCGTTTAAACTCGACCTTTTCGATAGCCACCGTCACCACCTGGGCTGGCGCGTGACGCCGCGCCACCACCGCCGCTGCCTGGTCGATGTAGCTCAGCAAAACACCGCCGAAAATCGTACCCTGTCCATTGGTCTCGCGCGGCATCATCATTACTTTTATGGCCAGCTCTTCAGGTTGGTTCATCGAGTTCTCTCCTCACAGGTTTGTCTCTTCGTGTCCCCCCCCAAACGAGTAGCCGGGGGCCTCTCGGCCCCCAGCTCTCACACCACCGTACGTAGGGT
>CAZYPN010000007.1:0-184399 GCA_964649085.1 uncultured Burkholderiales bacterium
GAATCGAGGAATTCAGTCGGGCCAGCACCTGACCCTTGCGCACAAAGTCGCCTTCCTCAACGGCAACTTCCACCACCTTGAGCCCGCTGACCTCGGCACCCACAGCCATCGGGTCGACGGCCGAAATCGTGCCGGTGGCCACCACCTTGTCCGGCACGGAGAGATAGGTGGCTTTGGCCGTGGTCACGGTGATCACGGGCTCGGGCGTGGCCACCACTTTGACGTTCTTACTGGCCGCGCGTCGGGCTGCGAACACCTTGAGCGTCACAAAGGAGAACACAACACACAGGGCCACGATGGACCAGGCCCCCAATGAACTTTTCCAGCTTCGCTTGGGCGACTCATCTTCACTCATTGCATTCCTCCTATTGCCACCAGACAAAAACGATAGAGATGTTGGGCCAGCAGCTCCAGGCGCTGGGGGTCAGAAAGCTCCTGCCACTGGGGCCGGGTGCGGGCCAAAAAAACGTCGCCCTTGCACAGTCCGTGACAGAGCGACATAAGACTATGGCAGCAAAGCCAGCGCTGTTGCTCCTCAAGGCGGGGGTTCAACGAGCCGACGATATCCTCGAGCAAAGGCATCATTTCGCCGATGATGCGATCGACGAGGCGCAGAAAGTCGGGGGAGGGGTCCTCCATCTCGCGCACCATGAGGCGGCCGTGCCAGGAGTTCCGATCGGCGCTCAGGCCGCGCCCCAAGCAGGCCCGAATCACCCCCTGCAGGCGCAACTCGGGGGGCTGGTCGCAACCCACTCCGCCGTCGGCAGGAAAACGATCGAAGGCCGCCCGCGCCCCGTGCTCAAGCACTTCGAAGTAGAGATTGTCTTTGTCGCGGAAATGGTAATTGATGGCGGCCTGATTGACGCCGGCCTCACGCACAATGTCACGTACGGTGGTAGCCTGGCGCCCCCGCTCCGCAAACAGGCGACCCGCCGTCTCGAGAATACGTTCTCGAGTGCTGATCCCTGAAACCATCGTTTCAAACTAATGTTTGAAACGATGGTTTGTCTTGAGACTAAGGCCCTATTTCATCACCATCTGGGGCTCGACGACGTGGGCGAACTCACGACGAAAATCCTCGGGCGAAAGATTGCACACCTGGGCCAGCTTGCGCAACTTTTCGGGCTCTTCCAGGTCGGAAGCATCGAGTCGGATCATATACTCGCGGGCAATTTTGAACGACAGCGACTGGGTGTCGACCATGCGCACGCGGGTTTTGCCCGTTTCGGGGTCTTTCAATTCCTCGAAACGACAGGGCACGATCTGGTCGCCCTGAATGGTGATCATCGCATTGGTGCCGCCCGATTCCAGATAGTCGACAGCCGAAAAGCCCAAATTTCGGGTGTAGTCGATGTCGAAGGCACAGGGGTCGACACAGCGCAACTCGTAGCCGATTTCCTGGTCGTTGACTCGAGTGCCGATACCCAGGCTGCGCAGCCGCTGATAAAGCACATACTTGATCACGTCTGAGAAGTTGAGTTCGGAGAGGCGCAGGTGCCCGTGCTCATCGTATTCGAGCTTCTGGTGGTCGGTCACCAAAGACTCCAACTCCTCGGCCCGCAAGAATTCGAGAAAACCTTCGGCCACCACGGCCACACCGTAGTTACGTCCCTCGGCCAGGCGCTTGATGATGGAGCCGGCGATGGTATCCACCACCAGCTTCAGGGTGATCTGGGATTTGAACTCCTCGGGAATCAGGGTGAGCGTAGCCGAGGCCGACTTGCCGATACCCAGCGCCAGGTGACCGGTTTTCCGGCCCATGGCCACCACCACAAACCAGCGCCCCGTGGTGCGAGCATCGGCCATAAAGCGCGACACCAACCTCGACCCCTCGGAGCGCGCGGTTTCGAAGCCAAAGGTGGGTATGCCCGCCGGCAACGGTAAGTCATTGTCGATGGTCTTGGGCACGTGAGCAAAGGCCAGGTCGTGGTCGAGATACTTCTTGGCATAGGCCGCCACGGTGCTGGCAGAATACAGGGTGTCGTCGCCACCGATGGTGACCAGATGGGTGATCCCCAGGTCTTTAAGCGTTTCGACAGTGGCCCGAAGGTCCGACTCTTTCTTGGTCGGATTGGCCCTGGAAGTCCGCAGAATGCTGCCCCCCAGACGGTGAATACCGCTGATCTTGGGAATGGTCAAAAACTCGATACGGGTCTGCCCCTCCATGAGGTTTTTGAAGCCCTCGTAGATCCCAATGACTGTATGGCCGCGCTTGGTGGCTTCGATGGTCACCGAACTGATGACGGAATTGATGCCTGGAGCCGGTCCCCCACCGACCAGGATGCCGTATTTATGGGGTTTCTTCGCCATGACCCTACCTCGATTGCAGATTTAGTGTAGGTTGAACCTTAAGTGGCTGTTCAAGGCCGACTGCCGGGAACCTTTCGCAAAGGGGATGCAGCCCTGAAAGAGAAAGGCCGCAGCGATGCTGCACCTGGAGTATTTCGCCCACGCCTGCTTTCTGCTCCACCTCGGAGGACGCAAGGTACTGATCGACCCCTATTCCCCACAGATCGGCTACAAATGGCCCGAACGCCCGGCCGACCTGGTGCTGGTCAGCCACGAGCACGAAGACCACAACTATGTGGCCGGGGTGTCCGGTCGGACCCAGGTGCTGCGGGGCTGCGCTGCTCGCCAACTGGGCGAGCTAAGAATACGCGGGGTGCTGGCCCATCACGGGGGGTCGTCTCTGCCCCTGACGCTCTTTTGCCTGCGTCACGCCCAGGGCCCCGGTATCTGCCACCTGGCCGACCTGGGTCAGCCCCTCGACGCCGAACAGTTGGCAGAAATCGGCGCCTGCGAAGTGCTGCTGGTTCCTGTGGGAGGCGCCTTTACCCTGGACGCAGCCGGAGCCCTGGAGGTCATTCGGCAGCTGCGTCCCAAGGTGGTCATCCCCATGCACTACCGCACCCCCTTCCTGTGCCGGCAGCGTTTTCCGTCGTTGGAGTGCAGCCAGCGCTTCTTGCGCGAAGCTGGGCGAGACTACGTCGTTGAGAAGCCGCGCGAGGGGGTTTTGCGGCTGGACAGATTACCCGAGACCACCACGGTGTATCCGCTGCCCCACCTGTATTAGGGCAGGTGCAGCACCTGGGCGGTGCACTGCCAGGCCGTGTAGGTGGAAACCGCCGATTTGAAACCCGCCGTCAGTCCCAACAGGGAAAGCAACGTGATGCCAGCGACCACCGAGCGATTGAATCCGGGGGCAGGCCTGCGACGCACCGGCTGAACCGACAGTTGCAAACGATCGCGGGCCGGTTGTACCGAATGCCCGGTTTTCTGACAGTGAACGGCAAGCTCCACGTGAAGGTCAAAACGGGCGCCGCAGCTGCAGGTCTTACTCAACGTTGTCTCTCCGTTCGGCGATTTTTCTCAGCATAGCCCGCAACCGCCTCAGCTGCCTCAGAAGATTTGTTAACAGCATGTTGCCAACTCATCCATTTTGCGAACAGGTTGTTATCTTTGTGTTCCCAGGAGGCCCCGAGCAACTCCAAGAATGCTGGAGAGTGAGCCTCTTTCGCCCCCCTCGCCGCAGCGACCTCAGCGGACCCTTGCTGGAACTTGCCCAGCGAGAACAACTCAGCGATGAGCACGTCCAGGCGGCCCGAACTCGCGTGGACAAACTGCACCGAGGCACGCTGGATCAGCTTTGGAGTGAGGCTTCGGTGGTTCCCGAGCCGCGAGAGCAACTGGCAGAAGCCTTCGATCACGCTCACCAATTGCTGCAACTGGGCCTGGAACATCTGGAAAAAGGCAGCCTGCATCTGGGGCGACTCATTTTGGAAAAGGGCGAGGATGAGTACCTCTGGCTGCTGGGCGAAATGCATCGTTATGTGCAACGCCCGCCTCGCTCGCAACGCAGCAAGCAATGGTGGCAGCGCTTACTGCGGGCGCGTCAGGAAGGCGAAACCGACCTGGCGGCCTTCGAATTGGCCTTGCACCTGCAACTCGAAGGGGTTCAGCGCGACTTTCGCCGGGCTCTGGCGCAGCTAAGCGACGACGGTGAAGGCTGCGAGCAGGCCATGCGCAAGTCGTTGGATCGCCTTCACGAGTTCCTGGGTTTGTAGCCCCGGAAACAACCCGGCATTCTTCTTCTAACAAGAATGCACTATGGATCACCTCAGCAGAACGTTCGAGGAGTCCAGAAAATGCAAGTTCAGAGTGCCAGCCCTGCACCCCTGCGTCGTAAGGAAGCCGGTTCGGTCACGCTGCCCGATGGCAGCCGGCGCGAATATCCCAAGGCGCCGACCTCCGACACGGTCGACACGCTTCACGGTATCGAGATCGCCGATCCCTTCCGTCCCCTCGAAGAGCTGACCAGCACGCCCACCAAGACCTTCGTGGACGAGCAAAACAAGCTCACCCACGACTATCTGCAGAGCATTCCCGAACGGGCCGAGTTCGAGGCCGCATTGCGAGGCGTGGAGTTGAAGGCCCGCCGTCTCGAAGACGTCCAGGGCGACAAGCTGTACTACACGATGGGCATCGGCAAACAGCATCCGGCCATTTTCGAGTCGAAACTCGACGGCAGCGAAGAGAAAATGCTGTTCGACCCCAACCAGCTCTCGCTGAAGGGCACCCTGGCTGCCGACAACTTCAAAATCAGTCCCGACGGCAGCAAGTTGGCCCTGGGCGTGCGCCTGAACGGCACAGACGCCATCGAGTGGCGGGTGCTCGACCTGCAGGCCAACAAAGTGTTGCCAGAACGCATCCACCACAGCCGCTATGGCGCCGACAGCCTGAGCTGGAGCGACGATTCGAAGGGTTTCTTCTACCACCGCTACAAGAAGCCGGAGGCCGGGAAAGAGCTCACCGAAATCGTCAAATACGACACCCAGCTCTATCACACCCTGAACACCGACCCCAGCACCGACAAGCCGGCCGATGCCGAGGGCGTGCCAGAACAGGGCCCCTGGCAATACAAAGAGTTCGAGGGTAACGACTGGAGTCGCATCGGCGATCAGGATGGCCTGACCTATGTGCTGGCCAAGGGGCCCATGTATCCCAAGGGTGCGCTGATGACCTGGGACGAGGAGGACGAGCGCGAGAAAGTGCTGGTCCCCTGCCAGGAAAACCTGACCCTTACGGGCGCCGTCATGTCTTCGGGCCAGATCATCGCCCAGTATCTGGAGGCCGGACACTCGAAGCTGCTGCGCTTCGACAGCCAGGGCAAGCCGCTGGGAGAAATCCCCTTGCCCGGCATGGGAACGGTGACCTCCATGGAACCCGGCGCCGACGGCAAGGTGATCTATTCCTTTACCAGCCCCACCCAACCGCCCACCATCTATAGCTACGATCCGGCCAGCGGGGAGCAAAAGACGGTTTGGAAACCTGAAATCAACTACGATCTGAGCCGCTATGAGACCCGCCTGACCTTCTGCGAAAGCAAGGACGGAACCCAGGTTCCGGTCTACCTCACCCACCGCAAAGACCTGCCGATGGACGGCGAACGCCCCACCTACCTCTATGCCTACGGCGGTTTTGACGCCAGCCAGACGCCGGTTTTCGACTGGACTCAACTGCCCTGGCTCGAAAAAGGAGGCGTCTATGCTTCGGCCGCTCTGCGCGGTGGCGGAGAGTTTGGCTACGGCTGGCACAAAGACGGAATGCGCATGCGCAAGCAGAACGTTTTCGACGACTTCATCGGGGCCGCCGAAGGGCTGGTGAAACAGGGAATCACCTCACCGGAACATATCGGCATTGGTGGCGCCAGCAACGGTGGCCTGTTGGTGGCGGCCACTCAGTTGCAGCGCCCCGACCTCTTCGGAGCCGCCCTGCCCGAGGTGGGTGTGCACGACATGGTGCGTTTCCCAGAGTTCACGGGCGGCCACCACTGGATTCGCGAGTATGGCGAAAAAGACAAGCCGAATACGCTGAAAAACATGCTGAAGTACTCGCCGATCCACAACGTTAAGGACGACGTAAGCTACCCACCCACGATGGTCATGACGGGCGACCATGACGACCGCGTGGTTCCCTCCCACAGCTACAAGCTGGCGGCCGAAATGCAGCAGTCGGCTCCGGAAAATGGCAACCCGGTATTGCTACGCACGGAATACAACATCGGCCACGGATTCGCCATGCCTAAAGACATGCGTATCGCCGAACAAGCCGATCGTTGGGCCTTCCTCTGGCACCACCTGTCGCCCGAAAACGACGTGGCTCAAGCCGGTTAGGGAGCGCCGTTGAACAGGCCCGAAAAGTCGGGCAACTGGGGGGCAGCCTCGGGCGAGCTGGCTTCCGGGCTGAGCTGAGCCTGGTCCGGCGAGGATGTTCCTGGCGCCTGGGCGGGCCTGGCGTTCATGATCCCCAGTCCGGTCGTGCCCAGAGCTGTTTGCTTGGCCACCTGGTTCTGAATACCCTGACGGGTGAGCTGCTGGGCTCCGGCCTGAGCTACTCGCTGTCCGATGAAACGAGCACCGGCACCGATGGCCGCACCGATAAGGGGGAGTCCCATGTGGTTTCCAACCTCCTGCTAAACTGATTTCAACATAGTCCAGCCAGTGGCTACTTGGAAGTAGGTCCAGGCTAATAAGGCGTTACCCCGGTTAACAGTTTGTAACCATTTCCCCATCAAACTCGGTGCCGAGCAAGAACGTTCACCGTCAAGGCTTTCTTGCAAACTTTACATACACCTGACATTGGACCCACTTGAAACTCACCTCGGTGTCATACACCCTGGCTATGTCCTATCTATCGTGTTTTGAACATTCCATCGGCCACGACTGGCTGTGCAACCAGGTGTTCAGCGAACGCCTGCAGGTTTCGCTCGTCCACCCCGGCCGATTGGATCGCCTGGAAAGGCAAGTGTCCTCGCTGCCGGGCGTGCAGCGCGTGCGCTGCCACCCCGACACTCAGCGTCTGGAAATCCACTATGATATGCGCCGGCTAAAGCGGACCGAGCTGGAGCGACAGATCGCCCGACTACAGGAGGCCTGATTCCCGAGAAACGGAAGATGGCGAGATGAGCAAAAAGGCCCGCATCCAGGTCGTCGACGACGAGAAGAACATCGCCGAGGCCCTGCGCTACAACCTGGAGCGGGAAGGCTACGAGGTTCAGGTCTGCGAGGACGGCATGCAGGCGCTGGTGCACGCCCGAGAGCAGCGCCCCGATCTGATTTTGCTCGACTGGATGCTGCCCGAGATGGACGGCCTCGAAGTTTGCAAACGCCTGTCTGCAGACCCGCGGACCCAGCACATCCCCATTTTGCTGCTAACGGTGAAAAACGAAGAAACCGACAAGGTGCTCGGGCTAGAAATGGGAGCGGTCGACTTTATTACCAAGCCCTTCAGCGTGCGCGAAGTGCTGGCTCGGGTGAAGGCCAATCTGCGCTTGCGCTCCCCGGCACCCGCCCCGACGCAAGAAGAAGAGGTCTTCGTGCTTGGACCGCTGCGCGTCGACTGGGCCCGACACCGTGCCCAGCTGGCCGAACTGCCTTTGGAGCTCACCTCCAAAGAGTTCCAGTTGCTCAAGGCCCTGGTTGAAGCCCGAGGCCGGGTGCTGAGTCGCGAGCAGCTTCTGAGTCAGGCCTGGGACTACCAGCAGGCCAGCGATATCAGCACCCGCACCGTCGATTTACATGTCAGCCAGCTTCGACGCAAGCTGGGTTGCCTGGCCGGACGACTGGTCACCGTCAAGAACGCCGGCTACCGACTGGACCAGGAGCCCTGAACGTGGACCAGCTGGAAAGATTGCAGGCCGCCGCCATTCTGGAAAGCCTTTCAGAAGGCGTGGTGGCGGTCAACGCCCGCGGTGAAATCGTATTTCTAAACCCGGCCGCTCGCACCTTACTGGGGCTGGGTCAGCTCTCGCTGCTTGGCCACAACCTCTTCGAGACGCTGCGCCCCCGGGACATGCACGAGCTGGTTCGCGAAGTGGTGGGTCGGGCCCGTCCTGCCTTGCGAGAATTCCCGATCTTCTCTCCCCGCGAGCGCATCTTGCGAGTGCAGGGCATGCCCTGCGACGCGCCCGGCGAGGACGGAGCTCGGGTTGTGGTGATGCTGCAGGACGTGACCGAACTGCATCGCTACGATCAGCTGCGTCGCGAGTTTGTCGCCAACGTGTCCCACGAACTCAAGAGTCCCCTGACTTCGATTCGCAGTCTGACCGAAACGCTGCTCGACGGGGGGCTGCACGACCCCGACTGCAGCCAACGCTTCGTCTCGCTGATCGAGGAAGACTCGTCGCGCCTGAGCCGCCTGATCGACGACCTGTTGATTCTCAGTCAGGTCGAGTCGCGGGCTTTCCCACTGCGACTTTCCACCGTGGAACTCGGGGCGGCTCTGCAGGCCGTGCTGGCTCCACGCGAGGTGCTGATCGCCAGCAAGCAACTGAGGGTGGCTGCAACAATCACCCCCGATCTGACCCTGCGGGCCGATCCTGACCGACTGCGTCAGGTGCTGGACAACCTGATCGACAACGCCGTGAAATACAGCCCCGACGGCGGCAGGCTGGAAATCCATGCCCGCCCGGCCCCCGGTGGCATGGCCGAAGTTCGCATTTGCGACCAGGGTCCGGGCATCCCGGAAGAAGCCCGGCTTCGGGTGTTTGAACGATTTTATCGAGTGGACAAGGCGCGGGCTCGCCAGCTGGGCGGCACCGGCCTGGGGCTCTCGATCGTCAAGCACATTGTGGAATCGCACGGAGGCCGCACCTGGGTCGAAAGTCGCCCCCAGGGGCCGGGCAGTGAATTCTGTCTGACCCTGCCCCTGGCCAGCGGCGACTCAGAACGACCCGAGCCCGTCCACTCCCAACATCCCGGGCCCCTGGTGAAGTCGGCGCTACCCCAGGAACTGCACGTGGAGCTGGGTCAACTGCAAGAGCGCCTGCTGGTGATGGGCGGCCTGGTGGAAGAAGCCGTGGGCCGCTCGGTTCAGGCCCTCACCTTGAGAAATGCTGAACTGGCCCGTCAGGTGCTGGAGCGAGATCAGTTCATCGATGAGGCCGAGCTGGAGATCGACGAAACTTGCCTGCGCCTGCTCGACGAGCATCGTCCCAGCGGCAACGACCTGCGCCTGATCGCGATGGCCTTCAAAATCAACGCCGACCTGGAGCGCATGGGCGACCAGGCTTACAACATTGCCGAGCACACTCTGGAGTTGCTGCGCGAGCCGCTGCTGCATCCCCTGATCGACATCCAAACCATGGCCGAACAGGTGCAGGCCATGGTCAAAGGCAGCCTGGATGCCCTGGTCGAGCGAGACATGGACTCGGCCCTGGAGATCTGCCGTCGCGACCGTGAGGTCGACCGGCTCAACCAGCAGGTTTCGAGTCGCATGCTCGCTCTGATGCAGGGCCACCCGGGTAGCGCCCAAAGAGCCACGGCCCTGATGTTGGTAGCGCGTGCCCTGGAGCGCATCGCCGATCATGCTACCAACATCGCCGAGAATGTCGTTTATCTGGTCAGCGGACACTCGGTAAAGCACCGTTCGCGCAGCGCCAGGCCCGAAGAGCTCGAGCCATCGCCACCAGATAACCGGTGAGGAAGGCCCAACCGTAGAGGCGGAAGGAGGCCAGAGCCCCCACTTCGCGCAGCAACCAGGGGGTTATCAGGCTGCCTGCCAAACAGGCCAGCAACACCGACTGTTCCCAGGCTGCCTGCACCCGACCCATATGAGTCGAAGGCACGTCGCGAGCGATCTGCTGGGACATCAGCACCATAAAGGCACCGATTCCCAGGCCGCGCAACATCCAGCAGCAGACCAGTGCAACCAGATTGTGGCTGGCCCCCATTCCCAGGTAGCTCAGGGCAATGAGTCCCAACAACGACCAGCGCAAACGGGGGGTGTCGCGAAAGCGAACCACGCCCCGGCTTCCCAGCGCGCCCGTAAGGCCCATGGCAGCCTGCAGCCAACCGTTGTTGGCGGCCCGCACGTGCAACACTTCTTCCAGATAGGCCACGGCCGTCGACCAGGAAGCCATGCCCAAAAAGGAGAGCCCCAGGTCGACAAGCAGCAGTCCGCGCAGGTCGGCAGAAGCCAGCAGCACCTGCCAACCGCCTCGCCAACTGCCTTCACAACGGCTGGCACCGACCGGTTGGAAAGGACCGCTCACCCAGGCAGGCGCCAGCAACGCCAGCGATACCAGATAGGTCGCTGCGTCGACGGCGATGCCCACCCGAGCATCGCTGACGACCAAAATGATCCCCATCAGGGCCGGTGCCACCAGGCGCACCAGAAAGCCACAGGTGCCTTCCAGCGCCACGGCTTCCAACAAGTCGTCACCGCTGAGCAAACGACGCAGAAACGCCGCCCGAGCCGGGCTGAAGAAGGCCGCAGTGGCCCCCAATGCCATCGACAGGCCGAGGCAAAGCCAAAGGGGCGACGAGCCCGAGAGGCTGGCCAGCAGAGCCAGCAACAGCAGGAAGCGGGCCAGATTGGCCAGCATCATCAGGCGCTTCTGCTCGCAGCGGTCGGCCACCCAGCCCGCCCAGGGGCTGAGCAGGCCATAAGCCAGAATCTCACCGCTGAAGGCCAGTCCGGTAAGCGTTACGTCGTGGGTGATTTCGAGAATGAGGGTAGGTAGGGCCACCACCAGCATGTTGTGGCCCATCTGGGCGGCCAGATCGGCCCAGAACACCCGAGCAAAAGCCGGATAGCGTGAACATAATTCAAATGAATTGGAAAAAATTCGAGACACATCGACCTCCAGGGTGAAAACCGGCCCTCGGAAAAACGAGGGAGAGCGCTACAAAACGGACGGCTCGGCGGTCAGGCCGTGTAGGGATGCACCGAGAAGCCCGAGTCGGTTTGGGCAGGAATCATCATCTTCTGCATGTCGGGCTCCTCCTTCGAGTGTCAGTTGCACGAGGTTAGCGGGAACTTCTCATTTCGTCAAGACCAGACGGAACTCGCAACCCGGCTCGAGATTCTCCTGTTCCAACTTGCCTCGGTGCAGTTCGGCCAGCATGCTGGCGATGTAAAGACCCAGTCCGGTGCTGCTTTCCTTGCCCGTGGGACGGCTACCCACCTTACCAAACATCGTGAAAAGGCGGTCTCTCTGGTCTTCGGGAATTCCCTTGCCCTGGTCACGAACCCTTACGACGAACTGGTGGTCCTGTCGTTCTAAAATCACCTCGATCGTTGAGTTCACGGGGGCATACTTGACGGCGTTTTCGATCAGATTGTCCAGAATCGAAGCCATGCGCCCCTCATCCACCTCGACTTCAACGCCGTCGTCGAGCCTGGCAGAGATACTCTGCTGTTTCTTGCGAGCCAGCGGCTCCAACTTGCGCAGGCTGCGTTCGACCAATTTGCCCAGTGCTACGGGGCTTCTCTGCAGCACCACTTTGCGCTCTTCCAGGTAGGCGGCCTGGCTGAGCTGCTGAATCAGCCCCAAAGCCTGTTGAGCCGCCTGCTCGATGGTGGCCAGATCCCGCTTCAGGCCTTCGTCGAGTGTATATTCCTCACGGCAGACCTCCACGAGGCCGATGACCGCACCTACCGGATTGCGCAGGTCATGAGCAATGATGTGCAGATGCTCGTGATTGCGCTGCATGGCTGCCTGAAGACGCGCATAGGCCTGGCTCAATTCTTCGTTCGTGCGCTGCACGCGCAGGCGCTGGCGATCGTAGCTGCTTTTGAACTGGTGGGTGCCATAGCCCAGGGCCAGCATCGCCGTAAGCAGCCCCAGCGAGCTGTCGACAAACTGAATCCGACTGTTGGGATAGAAGGTGATCCATTCCGGTTGTGTGGCCTGCAACGTCAGGCAAAACAGGGCCGACCCCAGGTAGAGCCCGAGGAAATGCAGACGATAGGTGGCCGAGATACTCAGAGACAGAAACAAGGCCAGTAGATATACGATGGGAATCGAGCCGTGCAGCCCGCCGTTCAGCATCCAGGCCAGCATCAGCGTCAGACAGGTGGAAATGGCGAACGTCCATTCCAGTTCGTGGGTCAATCCGGAACGCAGCGCTTTCCAGCGCAGCCCCTCGAGCAACAACATCAAGCTGAGCACCACGGCCATCAAGGCCGGCTGCAGACCTCCCAGCAGGTTGACGCCCTGAGTCAGCAGACAGTAGCAACTGGCGATGCGGCAGGCGGAAACAAACTGGCGAACTTCAAAAGGAAGTTGCGTAAACACCCCCGTTTCGGTGCTCTTTTCCACCCCCGCAGATTCACCAGCGGGCCTGTCCATCCTGGACCTCCAACTAAAAAGCGTCACGCAAGTGTTCGAGCTGAAAAGGCTCGCCCCAGAGCCAGATCACATCAAAGCGCATGTCGACCTCGTGGCTCTCGCCCTGGCTCTGAAGAAACTCTTGAGCAGCGCGCCGAATACGCTGCTGTTGCCGCCAACTCAGGGCCTCGACCGGGGGCCGGCGCAGGCTCGACTTGACCTCGATAAAGGTCCAGGCCGGACCTTCGCGACCCACCAGATCCAATTCACCGGTGCGCCCTCGAAAGTTGCGCTGAACCAGGGTCCAGTCTGGCTGCCTCAGGAGATACTCCAGGGCCGCTTCTTCGGCGCGCCGACCAAATTGGTAGGAAGTGCTCGACACTGGGGGAAGCTCCTCTCAAGATGAGGTGCAGCAAAACTCTGGTAGTGGCCGCCCTGGCCTGCCTATGCCTGAGCTGCCAGAAAGCGCCCCCTTCCCCCACCCCCACCGCGACTCCCGCCACCCCCCTGGCGACGCCAACAGGTCCGACTCGGCTGCCTCCCGATATCGATCCCTCGCTTGAGAAGGGTGAGCTGCGCAAGTATTTCCACAAAAAATACAGCGACCAGGAGTTTCAGTCGGTGCGCTCCCTGGTCGAAGAGCTCTTTCCCAACTACAGTGGGGCCGAGAAGCGCCAGGCCATCAGCGAAATCCTCTCCTTCAGCTACGTCATCTTTCACCAAACCGAACACCACCGGCTCGACCGCAACCACGCCGCTCTGCGCAAGCACGAGCAAACGCTGGTGGAATTCTGTCGTCGCTACCAGGTGCCCGAACTGGCCGTCATGGCGATCGTGTCCTGGGAAAATTCGGGCGGGGTGAGCAAAGTCTCATCGGCCGATGCCGCCGGACTGGGTCAAATGACCGACGGGGCCATCCAAACCGCCCACGAGTTCGCCCATCAGGAAGCCGTGCGCCTGCGCACCGAGTCGCCCGACCCGGCTGCCGTGGAGCCGATGGCCAAAGCCCTGCACAGCATCGAAATTCGCCACCAGCAGATGGCGCGTAAAGCCAAAGTCTCTGACGAACGCTTCGTGCCCGAGGCCAACCTCGAGGATGTGGTGCTGTTTTTCAAATTTCTCCTGAACCAGTTGGGGGGGCGAGTCGACCACGCCATCGGGGCCTACCACAAGGGCGTGGGAAATACCGACGACATCCTGTACGATTTTCTGACCCGAGGCGGTCAGGAGGTGGTCTATCCCGCCACCGATCGCCGCGACTTTCTGGAGCAGGTCGAGAAGCGCAACGTCACCTATCTGACGCTCTGGAACGATACCCGTTCTCGTCAGATGCTCAATGGGCTGAGAACGATGGACGGGGAGGTCACCACTGCCGAAAATCGCTCCGAGGCCCTGGGCGACGAGAGCGACATCTATCCCTGGAAAGTGCTGGGGTCGCTGGCCGCCTACCGCCAGGGAGCCGACTATGTCAAGCAACAGATCCAACGCTATAGCCTGCCCCAATCGGAGGTGGAAGTGCGGGGTTTACCTACCTACGAGTCGGCCAACAGCCTGCGACAGGGGCTACAAAGCAAGAAACTGGTGCGCTGCAAGGCGCCGATCGCCGACTGGGGCTATCGCCAGGGAGCGCCCGAATCTCTGGCCCAGTACGCCGATGCCGTAACCCCCGAACTGGACGGCTATCTCTTCAGCCTGGTGGCCCGCTGGCGCAATACGGCTCGCAGTAACGAACTGGAGCTGCCGGTGAAGACCCTGATGAACGTGGCTGCACTGGGGCGCGGACAGTATGGCCTCTTCTCCAAGGTGCAACTGCGCGGAGTGACCGCACTGCTGGCCCCCCAGGAATTACCCAGGCCGGCTCGAGAAGCCCTCAACAAAGTGTTGGAAGTAGACTTTCTCAATGATCGCATCTATCGCTCAACGCTCGACAACGGGGACATCCTGATCTGTCTGAACCCCCGCTACGGCCATCAGTTCTGGGCCGCCCATCAGAAATATCATCGCTAAAGAAACAGCTATGCAAGCCCTTACCATTCGTCAACTACGCAAAACCTATGCCGGTGGCGTCGAGGCTCTGAAAGGGGTCGACCTCAACGTGGAAGCCGGTGACTTTTTTGCCCTGCTCGGTCCTAATGGAGCCGGCAAATCGACCTTGATTGGCATTCTCACCGGCCTGGCAAACAAAACCTCGGGTCAGGTGCAGGTCTTTGACGAAGACCTCGACCGCTCGCCCGAGCGCCTGAAGGCCCAACTGGGAGTCATGACTCAAGAGTTCAATTTCAACGTCTTCGAGACGTGCTGGAATACCGTCATCTTTCAAGCGGGCTACTATGGCATCCCCTTGCGCCCCGCCCAACAGGCTACCGAAAAGTTGCTGCAAGACCTGCAATTGTGGGACAAACGCCACCAACCTGTGCGTAACCTCAGCGGGGGTATGAAGCGCCGACTGATGCTGGCCCGAGCCCTGGTACACCAGCCCCGTCTCTTGATTCTCGACGAACCTACCGCCGGCCTCGACATCGAACTGCGCCGCAGCCTTTGGGAGTATCTCCAGCAGCGCAACCAGCAGGGATTGACCATTATGCTGACCACCCACTATCTGGAGGAAGCCGAGGCCCTGTGCCGACGCGTGGCGATCATCGACCAGGGGCAAATTCTGCGCGATGCCAGCACCCGCGAACTGCTCTCCGAGCTTACCCGCCAGACCTTTGTGCTGGAACTCCCCCAGCCCGTGCCCTTGCCCGAGAGTTCCGAGCAGCTGCAATTCCGCTCGGTCGACCCCCTAACTCTGGAGGTCGATGTGGACCAACGGATGACCATGAACGAGCTGTTTGAACACCTTACCCATTGCGGCGTAAAGGTTCAGAGCCTGCGCACCCGATCCAACCGTCTCGAAGAGCTGTTCTTGCGCATGGTGGGAAAGAAAGGAAGTGGCCTCTCATGAGCGCCTATCGACTGTACGTAGCCTGGTATACGTTGACCCGCAAAGAGGTCATTCGGGTGCTGCGCATCTGGTCGCAAACCTTACTGCCTCCGGCCATAACCATGGGCATCTATTTCGTGGTCTTTGGCAGTTTCTTAGGCAGTCAAATCCGCTCGGTGGGGGAAGTGCCCTACATTCAGTTCATTCTGCCCGGACTGGTGATGATGAGCAGCATCACCAACAGCTTCAGCAATGTGGCCTCCAGCTTCTTTGCGGCCAAGTTCCAGCGCAACATCGAGGAAATTCTGGTCTCGCCCGTGCCCGACTGGATCATTGTGCTGGGCTATATGGCAGGTGGGGTCGTCCGCGGCATTTTATGCGGTCTGATCGTAGCTCTGGTGGGGGCCTTCTTCACCCACATTCCCACTCTGCACCCCCTGTGGATCCTGGCCTATCTGGTGGGCTCGTCGAGCCTGTTCTCCCTGGCCGGATTGCTCAATGGCCTGTTGGCCCGAAAGTTTGACGATGTCAGCATCATTCCCACCTTCGTGCTGACCCCACTGACCTACTTTGCAGGCGTGTTTTACTCGATCGACCGACTGCCCGAAAGCTGGCGTCAGGCTTCGCTCGCCAATCCGATTTTCTACCTTGTGGACGGTTTTCGCTACGGATTTTTGGGCCAGCACGAAGGTTCGCTCTGGGTAGGCCTGTTCTTAATGCTCGCCCTGAATGTGGTGTTCTTCGCCACCGATTTGCTGCTCATTCGCAAAGGGGTAGGGCTACGCAGTTGAGGAGCAGGGAAATCTTGTCAGAGGGCAAACGGCCCGCAGCGTGACACCCCGCTACTCCACCAACATCGAAGCCGTCGATCAGTTGCTGCAGCAGGTTTTTGACCACCTGGGTCCCTGCGAAAACAAAGACCTGATCTATCAAATGATGGTTACCGCCGTCAAGCTTGCGCGGGATGGGGCCGAACGAGGCGACCTCAAAATCATCAACTCGACCCTCAAAGAGATGCGCTTTACCTGGAAAGTGTTCGGCCCCTACCGACGCGAGCGCAAGGTGTCGATTTTTGGCTCCGCGCGCACCCCTGAGGACCACTCGGATTACCGTATGGCTCTGGAGTTCAGCCGCCGCATCGGCGAAGCCGGATTCATGGCCATCACCGGAGGCGGCAATGGCATCATGAAAGCCGGTAACGCGGGCGCCGGTCGCGAGCGCAGCTTTGGAGCCAACATCCGTCTGCCTTTTGAACAGGCCTCGAACTCGGTGATCGAAGGCGACAAGAAAGTCATTAACTTCAAGTACTTCTTCACGCGCAAACTGGCTTTCCTGAAAGAGTCGCACGCCGTGGTGTGCTTCCCGGGCGGCTTCGGCACCCATGATGAAGCCTTTGAATCCCTGACCTTGATCCAGACCGGCAAGTCTCACCTCATTCCCGTGGTCTTGATGCATCCGCCCGGCAGTCGCTTCTGGACCACCTGGGAAGACTACGTGTTGGAACACCTCCTGGCCCCCCGTCTGATCTCTCCCGAAGACCGCAGTCTCTACCTGGTGACCGACAGCGTGGAACGCGGCGTTGAAGAGATTTTGCGTTTTTATCGGCGTTATCACAGCAGTCGCTACGTCGGCGACCTGCTGGTGTTACGCCTGCAGGCGCCGCTCAGCGAGGCCGAACTGGCTGCCATCAACGAGGAGTTTTCCGATCTGGTGCAGGCCGGGGGCTTCGAGCAGGGGCCCTCGCTGCCACAAGAGGCGGACGACCAGGAGATCGCCCACCTGACCCGATTGTCGTTCCGTTTCGTGAAGCGCCGCTTCGGCAGGCTACGCCAGTTGATCGACCAGCTCAACAGCCTGCCTCTGCCTGCCGACGGGGCCAGTTGCCAACCTGAAATCGGACTCGGGGGGCTCATCCCCGAAGAGACCGACCCGGATTGAACCTTCCCGAATCCGGCCTGCGTCGCTTCCACCACGACCTGCGGGGTTCGGTGTCTAACCTGCGCATCGCTCTCGAAGCCTGCCTGCGCGACCCGGCCCTGCTTGGCCCGCTGGGTCCCGAGATGCTCAATCAGTTGGGCCAGCTGCAGTGCCGCCTGGCCCAGCAAAATCTGCTTTCCAAGACGCTCTTTCCGCTGTCGCCGGTGGCCCTGGACCAGCTCTTGACCCGCTGGTTTCAACAAGGCGAACTGGCCCTGCAGCCCAGCGTTGTGGAAAGCCCTGTGCGGGTCGATCCCGACCTGCTCTGGGGGGTGGTCGAAGAAGTCCAGCGCAACGCCGAGCTCTGGGCTCAGGGGCTGCGACGTATCGAGCTGTGCCACAGTCAGCAGGGCTGGGTGCTGCGCTTTGAAGATCAGGGTCCGGGCTGGCCCGAAGGCTTGCTGGACTGGCTCGAGGGCGAAGATTGGGTTTGGAAAGGTCAGCTCCGGCTGGGCCTGCGACTGATGAGTGAGCTGGCCACAGCTTTGGGAGCCAGGCTGCGCCTGGAATCGACCCCCGAGGGCAGTTGCACCTGTCTGTATTTCCCAGGAGGTAAGGATGAACACTAATCCCCAGGAATTCCGGAGGGTGCTGGGGCGCTTCGCCACCGGGGTGACCATCGTCACCAGCAACCACCAGGGAAGGGCTTTCGGCATGACCGTCAACTCGTTTACCAGCGTCTCATTGAAACCGCCCCTGGTGCTTTTCTGTGCGGGCTCTTCAGGCCTGACGGCAGCCGCTATTCAGGCCAGTCAGAACTTCGCCATCAATATTCTCAGCCTGGATCAGCACGAACTCTGTCGTCGCTTTGCTGGCCAGACCGCCGATCCCGAGGAAGACCGCTTTCAGGAGCTGGCCGTCCGACCTGCGCCCCAAACCGGCAGCCCCTGGCTGGAGGGCTGCCTGGGTTGGCTCGACTGCCGCCTGCACCAGATCGTAACAGCTGGCGACCACCTGATTTTGCTGGGTGAGGTTCTCGCACTGGAGCGGGGCGAGGCGGTGGATCCCCTGATTTTCTTCGAAGGCGGCTGGCCCACGGTTCAAAAGCCCGCGAAAGGGGTAGGATAGCCCGACAAATTTCGCCTTCAGGAGGGCAGCATGGCAACCCAAACCCAACAAGCCGAACTGGTTCGATATCGAGTAGAGGACGGGGTGGCCGTCATGGAACTCAACGATCCTCCGGCCAATACCTACACCCACGAAATGATGCGCCAACTCGACGAGGCCATCCTCAAGGCCCGCTTCGACGACTCGGTGCACGTCATCGTTATCACCGGTCACGGCGAGAAATTTTTCTGCGCGGGCGCCAACATCAAGATGCTCAGCGAAGTCACCCCTCAGTTCAAATACTACTTCTGCCTGCATGCCAATGAGACGCTCAACCGACTCGAGCAAACGCCCAAACTCGTGATCGGCGCCCTCAATGGCCACACCGTTGGTGGCGGCCTCGAGATCGCCATGGCCTGCGATATTCGCATCGCCAGAAAGGGCGCTGGCAAAGTGGGCCTGCCCGAAATCAATCTGGGCGTCCTGCCCGGCACCGGCGGCACCCAGCGCTTTTCTCGCATCGTCGGTCGTTCCAAGGCCATCGAGCTCATGGTAACCGGCGACTCCTTCAGCATGGAACAGGCTCTGGAGATGGGCATCATCAACCAGATTTTTGAGGGCGACGACTTCATGGGTCAGGTCATGACCTATGCCAAGCAGTTTTGCCCGCCCAACAAAGCTTCGCTGGCCGTGGGCCGCATCAAGCGTTCGGTCCAGTCGGGGCTGGAGATCAGCTTCCAGGAAGCCCTGTCGCTCGAGCGAGAGCTGCAGCAACAGCTGTTCCAATCGAGTGACGCCAAAGAGGGCCTGGACGCCTACGTTTCCAAGCGCTCGGCCCAGTTCCAGGGCAAGTAAAACCCTTTGAACCCTCGCTACAAGCTCTGGGTCATCGGGGGAGTCCTGGTGCTGCTGGTGGCGGCGTTGGTGTGGCTTGCGCTACGCCTGCGTCGCCGCTGGCGCGAGGGCAAAAAAGACTTCGAACAAATGAAGAAGGCGGCCCGCCAGATGGAACTGACCCCCGAGGGTATGGCGGGAGCCGCACCCGAGTCGCAGCGGCGCAAGCCGAACCCACGAGAGTAGGACTACCAGAGACGCAGTGCCTGCCAGCGGCTGCGATCACCGCCGCTGGCGGCCAACTGGTGCTCGGGCAACTGTAACCAGGCTCGCACGATGTTGTTCCAATGAACGCCCAGTTCACCCTCGGGCTGTTGCTGCTCAAGATAGTCCTGCAGCGCTTTCAACACCGGGTCGAGGCGCAAGGCCGGCACGTGTTCGGGGTGACCAGCATACAGTCTACACAGCTGACCCAGGCCGTCGAGGACGGTCAGGGGAAATCGTTGCCGCTGACCCAGAAGGGCAAGGTTCAGGGCCAATCCCAGCAGCCGTTCCGTAGACGACAGGCTGGCATTCTCGTTGTTTGCAGAGAAGCCGATCAGCAATCGAACCGCCTGGTCACACTGAATCGCATTGAGGGGCCCTGGCTGATAGTGGCTCAGCTCCTCCAGCAAGTCGCCCACCAACTTCATGGGCTGGTGATGCAGCCATTGCTTCAAACAGGGAAGCAGCCATTCGGCTGCCAGCGGCGGCGAGAGCGCCCGCAAGCGACCCAGGGTGCGCAGCGCGTCTTCGCAGCAAAACTGCAGGAACTGCCCGTGATGTCGATCCTCCAGCTGAAGCAGGCGCAGCCGACAACGCAATCGCTCCTGAAGTACGTCTACTCGTTCTTGCTGGATCTGGGTGAACAGTTGGGCTGCCTCGCGAAAGTCGGCCAGAGCTCGAGCGGTCTGGCCTAACTGGTCATAAGCCAGGGCCCGACCCAAATACATCCAGCTGAGCTGCTCTGCCCCCAGTGGCGGCGTGGCATTCAGGCTCAATACATAGGTCAACTCCTGCACGACCTGCTGATGATGGCCCTCGCGCCGCAGCAATACGGATTTCTGGGTGGTGAGTCGAGCCAGCATTCGCACATCCCCGGGAGCCTCGACCAGCAGCCGGGTGGCTTCGTCCAGATCACGCAAAGCCCGCTGAGGCCAGCCGCCCCTCAGCAATCCTTCGGCTCGCAGTGAGTACAGATCGACGAGCAAGGCTGGCAGCCGCTCCTCGGGATGGGCGCGCAAATGAGCGATGGCCTCCGACAGGTCCTCCAGAGCCTCGGTGTTGCGCTGGAAGGCCAGTCGTTCCTGGCCACGCTGACACAGCCCCCGAGCCTGATACAACCAGCTGCCCTCCGAGCCCAACTGAGAGAGCAACCGGGCCAGCGCCACCAGGACATCGGCTCGAGCCAGTCGATCTTGCTCATTGTCGCCCTGAGGCTCGCATTCGATTTCGTTGAACAACTGCGCAATAGCTTCCGCCAGATGCTCTTCGGGTTGCTCCTCGCGCAACGAAAGAAATTCGGAGTAGAGAATACTGAACTCGTGCCACAGCCCGCTGCGTGCTTGATAGGTCATCAACTCGAGCAACACCTGCAAGCGACGCGGCCCCTGGTGAGGGTGCTGCCTCAACTCGTCCAGACTATACAGCAACTCGCCGATGGCGTCTCCACTGCGTCCGCTCTGAACCAGTATCTGGCTGCGCAACTGGTGAATCTGATGGCGCAATTCGAAACCCTGAGGCGGGTTGTCGCTCAGCAAGTCGGCGGCCGCCGCCAGATCCTCGAGAGCAGCCTCGGCTTCGTTCAACTCATTCTGAAGGGCGGCCCGCTGCCAGAGAACGCGAGCCTGCTGCAGGCGGTCGGGCTGACCGCCCTCGCCGCCGAATAGATGAAAGGCCAGACCATAATCCTTGAGAGCACTGCTGATTTCGTTCTGGGCCTGGTGCACCCGAGCCCTCAACGAATGGGCCCTCGCCAGCTCGGACTCCAGCGAGCGGGAAATCCCCACCGAGGGGATAGCCGCAGCCACACGGCTGGCTCCAGCGCCAGCCCCACCACGGACTCCCAGACTCAAGACGCGAATCGCTTTGCTAGAAGACTCCAGAGCCAGGTTCAAATCACCCAGCTGCAGCAAGGTTTCGGCCTGTAACAGCAAGGCCGGAGCCAGGGCCTCGCCGCTGACGCCCAGACGGTCTTCCAGCAACTGGATCGCCGAGGCGGCTCGATCGGCAGCCTGGCTGGCCTCTCCCAAATCGCGATGCAGCTGTCCACTCTCGAAATACACCGAGGCCAGTCGTCGCAAGTCGACCTGTTGAAGGCTGCCGGAATTAAGGCCGTAAAGAAAGTCTTCGATGGCTTTGTCGTAATCTTGCAAAGCTTCACGCCTGCGCTCGAGTGTGGCCAGACAGTCTCCTCGGCCCTGGTAGGTTTGGGCCCGAAAGGGTCTCAAATTGGCCTGTTCTTCACACTCGATCAGCTGGGCCTGGAAGGCCAGCGAGCGCGTAAAGTCTTCGATGGCCGCGTCGATCTGCTGCCGGCGCAGGCGCAGGTCGGCCCTGGCATGATAGGCTTCGGCCAGCGATAGTCGCAGGTCCAGCCGCCCCTGACGAACCTGCTGGTTGTAACCGTGGATCGCCTCGTCATAGGCGTCCAGCGCCTCTTCAAAGCCCTGCAAAGCCTGATAGGCCCGAGCTTGAAGCATGAGCACATCGGGCGCGTTGGACTGGCTCCAATCCTGGCCCTGCACCTCTTCCAGGTGCTGGGTGAGCAGCAGCGCCTGATCGAGGTCGAGCAGGCAGTTGTCGTTTTCGTTCAGCACTCGATAGGCCTCGGCTCGCACCAGCAGGGCCTTGATCCACTCTTGAAAATGGGTCGAAACGTCCTGTTGATTGGCCCGAGCCTGAGCCACCCGGCTGCTCTGCTCGAGGATGCTCAGCGCCTCCTGCAGGTCGGTCAGGGCCCGAGGCCAGAGGCTGTGATCGGCCGCGCACCCGGCCCGCTGAACCAGGGCCCGAGCCAGACCCAGGCGGGGCTGTTGCGGCCCACCCTCGACCAACGAATGACGGTGATGCTCCACGGCCTGGTGGGCACACTCCCAGGCCTCGCCCACCTGTCCCAGAGCTCGAAGTGCCTCGCTACGCCGATTCAAGGCCGAGGCCAGACCACTGCGATAGTGGATCTGATGGCGCTGGTCGACCAGGATACGAAACTGTTGCTCGGCAAACTCGAGCTCACGAAGGCACTGTTGATACTGACCCAGATGAAAGAACGTCAACCCCCGGCTGTTATAAGCCCAGGCCAGCTCTTCACGAAGCTCCACCGAATCGGTGGCGGGAACCACCAGTTCCAAACAGGCTTTCAATCCCTGCAGTATGCTCAACTTTTGATGGTAGCACCCGGCCTGCTCGAGATAGCCACACACCTGATTTCGAAAGTCGCGCAGGGTCGGCGAAGCCGCTACACTTTGTGTCAGGGTCAAGTCGCGGCTGTCGAGCAGCCAGCGGAAAAGGCACTCCAGGCGAAAGGCTCCGAGCTGCAGTGAGTCCTCCAGCAGAGCCGTGACGGCCGGGCGATGGAGCAGCTGCTGGGCCACCCGAGCAGCCAGCCGATAGCAAATCTGGCTGTAGCGTGAACCGTAGTGCTCCTGCAGGTGTTGTCTGAGCAACTCGTGGGAGAGTTCCAATTGCCAGCCCACCGAAGCATTGGGTCGCACCACCCGAAACAGGGCCGGAAGCTGGTGCAGCAGACCCTCTACCATGGCCGGGTCGAAACCGAATTCGCTGAGTTCTTCCAGGGGCACGGCCGAATAGGAAGTGCTCAACACCAGCAGCAAGCTGACCAATGAGGGACCCCAGTGTTCTTCAAGCTGCTCAATGAGCGTTTGCAGCATGGTGTGGTTCTCGGGGTGCACAAGGTAGCCTGACTCCAGGCCCTGACCCGAAAGCCTCGCAAGCGCCAGGCTCTGGCGACTCTCGAGCAGGTCCTGCCCCATTTGGGCCGAGATCCCGCTGGCTCGCAACACCGTCAAGAACCAGAGCAGATACTCGGGGCTGCCCACTGGAAAGTCGAGCCGCTGGGCCCCCCGCTCCTCGAGCTGGTGGAGACGGCGAATCAGCCGAGCCGAACCCTGGGTAGAATAGACCAGCAGCAAAAACACGCCGTCGGGTAGATGGTCGGGTAGATATTCGGCCGGCGACACCTCGACCTCGGAGAGTTCCAAAGCCTCGTCGAGCCCGTCGAGCACCAGCAAGAAGCGCTGTCCGTTGCGCAAGACCAACTGACTGAGGTATGCCTGCAGTTTCTCCGAAGCGTTGGCACTGGAATTGCGGCGGTTGAGCTGCTGAATGACCAGCGGACCCAGGGGCACCAGCGGGGTGAGCTGAGCCTGCTGACGAATGCGAATGCCCTCGTCGAGCTCCTCGATCAGGGTTTGAAAGTCGCCCCGAAACGAGCTGCGGATATTGAAGTAGAGCAGCTCGAGGTCGCCTCGGAGGACATCGAGCAGAGCCTCAACCGCCAGCGTTTTTCCCGACCCCGGCGGACCTTCGAGCAAAAAATAGCCAGAACTCTGGTGACTCAAAGCCTGCTGTACGGGCTGAGCCAGGAACCCCGGGCAAAGCTCGTGGTTGGGCACCAGGAACTGACGATCCAACTGAGCCGTGATGCGCTCGAAATCGAGCCGCGTCCAGGGTGGACACCACTCGGCTTCCGGAGGCACCGTGGTCTCCGAGCGAACCAGGGTGGGCAACAGGGGAATGCACTCACCCTCGGCCATCTGCCAGGCCCAGATTTCCTCGTGCTCTGGATTGGACATCGGCCGGCTTCGAAACCGAGCCGCTCGCAAAAAGTCTTCAGCCCCGCGCGACCAGCTCAGCAGCACGTCCCAATACTGGGGCAGCAGGCTTTCCTGATCCAGACTACCGCTGGACCAACGCGACAGAGGGGGCAATGAGGTGACCTCGGCTCCCAACTGCAGCCAGACCGTGTGCAAAGGGGCACTCAAATCTTCACGCTCGGGATGAGGGAAAAACACCTGAAGAAGCGCCTGGGTGGGCGGGTGCTCAAGCCAGCTGCTATTGCCCCGCAGCAAGTTGACCGAGAAACGTAGCAGTCGCTCGTACTGTAGAGGCCGATCCAATCCCGAAGCCAGAGCCGCGATCTCGGGGCGCCTGGGGTCGTGATACCGAACCAGCCCTGCGCAGATACCGGTATAGAGCTTGACCAACTCTTCCAGACAGGTATAGAGGGACTCTTGGGAGAGACTGCCGCGCTGTAAACGCTGAAATGCGGCCTCGAAACGCGGCGAAAAGCTCGGCGTGGAGGGTGGCACGGGCGGCCCCGGCGTTATGTCTTCGGTTTCTACATCTTGCATGGCGTTTCGGGGCGACTCGCTATGGCTTTCTACCGATTCACAGGATATCCCTGGCGCGCTTCTTGCTTCAGCAGTCGGGAAGGAAAAGCCGGTCTGGACTGCAATACAAATGAGTGAAAGCTGTCGAGAGGACCTGAACGGAGAACGTATGCGAGAAGGAAGCCTGCTGAGAAGGTCGGGGCTGCGGCGCCGTCGATTGGGAGAAAGCGTCGGCGGCTGCCTGCTGATGATCGCCATTGTTTTGGGGGGATCCATCTGGGGGTACTTCAAGTTTTTCCACTACGGCAACCTGACCAAGGCCGGCAACAATCACGTCGTCTTCGACGAAGAAGACAATCACGGGGCCGTCATCGAGTATGGACGCCGCTTCCGCCAGCACTTTGCCATCCAGGGCCGGGCCATGACCAAGCAAAATTGGGACATGATCGTCAAGTTCAAGAAAGGCAAATACAAATCTGAGAACGCCTTCACCGCCGACGTGAAGGGTTTCATCACCGCCCTTCACGACAGCATTTCCGACTTCGATGGCCAGCAGGTCCCGAAGAAACTGAACGGTTCCCACTCGAAAATGTCCCTCTGTCACAAGGCTTGCTACGAGAGCACCCGAGCCCTGGAAGAGGCCTGGTCGCTGGAAGGCGCCGAGCGCGACGCCAAAGTCAAAGAAGCCGAAAGCAAATGCAAAGAGGCTTTCAAGCTGCAACAATCGAGTGTCCTGGAGTATCAGCGAGTCTGGCCCTCGTTGATCTGACTTCAGCCACCAAAGAGTCGTTCAAGGATTTTTTCCGAGCACCCCGCCAGCGCCTCATAGGCCTGGAGCAATCGGGGTCTGGCCTGGCCTGACATGGCCGGAAAGCCCGTTTCCAGGATGGCCCTGGCGACATCTTCAGCACTGAGTTCTTCGACCAGCTCGGGGATCAGTGCCTCTCCCAGCAATTGGTGGGGTTGTGCCAGCAATCCTATGCGCTGGCGCTGACGAAGAATCACCTGGCCCTTGAGTCCGCGTGCTCCAGGAACCCAATCCAGCAGGCCCAGAAGTCCTACGCTGGGGAGGTATTCGGGCGCATTGAGCGGCACAATGCAAAGGATGGGCACCCCCAGAGCTCCGGCTTCAGCCGTTTTGGTGCCTGGTAAAGAAACGGCCAGGGCCGCCTCGGACAGGCGAGCCAACGATTGCTCTCTCACCAACTCCAGACGCACCCCGCGGTGGGTTTGATAGGCGTTGGGCTCGAGACGGCCCGGTGCGTAGTCGAATCGAGCGTCGGGTCGACGCTCGAGCTCGGCCTGGAGCATCGAGTGGCTGAGGAACGGCGAGATGGGAGCCACAAACTCCAGATCGCCACATCGTTCCTGAAGCAGTTCCGCCACTCGAGCATAAAAGGGAATCAGACGCCGAGCCTCCTCGGGTCGACTGCCGGGCAACAGCGCCAGGCAGCGGGGTCGACAGGGCGGTAATTGAGGCACCGCCAGGCGGCAGGTGTCGACCACGAAGTCTCCCACCTCACAAATTTTGGAAGGATCGATTTTTCTACGCAGGATACCGCGAGTGGAAGCCTGATTGCGACTGAAGTATCCCTCGAAACATCGATCCCACCAGGGCCTGGCCCACAAATAACTCCAGCAGCGCCAGCCATAGCGAAGTTGAAACGCGGCCGTATAGAACAGATCGCCACCCAGGTGGAGCAGCGGGGTGCCGGCGGGATACTCGCTCTGGCGTCGCCACCATAACCCGGGCAATTGCCTGGTCTGCCACACTCGATGAACCCCTGGAAAGCTGCTGAGAACATCGGCCTCGCGGCCGGTGGCGAAGGTGCACGGATAGAGTAGAACGTCGCAACTGCCCCCGCGTTCGGACAGGAGCCGGGCCAAGGGTCGAACCCAGGCCACTTCGCCGGGGCTATTGGCGGCGATCAGCAGCTTCACGGATCTGTTGCTCCAAATGGGTCGTCGAGCGCCCCTCGACCAGAGGGGTGAGACGAATTTCCCCGCCATAGGCACGGACCACAGCCGTTTCAGGCATCTCTTCGATGACATAGTCGCCACCCTTGACATGCACGTCGGGACGCACTTGTTGCAGTACGGCGGTCGGGGTATCCTCGGAAAACATCACCACGAAATCGACGCACTCAAATCCTGCCAGCAGTTCGGCCCGGTCGTTCTCCCCGACCAGGGGGCGATGGGGCCCCTTGAGGCGGGAAACACTGGCATCGGAGTTCACACCCACCACCAACACATCGCCCTGCTGTCGGGCCCATTGCAGGGTGCGCAGGTGACCCACGTGGAGCAAATCGAAACAGCCGTTGGTAAAGACAATTCGCTGGCCGGCGGCTCGCCGGGGCTGCAATTCTCGCACCAGATCCGCCAGCGAGCAAACCTTGCTCATCGTGGCTCCTGAAAGCTTTCCAGGATCTCCTGGGCACTGGCCGTGGCCGTGCCCACCTTCTTGACAACCACCGCAGCGGCGTGACTGGCAACCTCGATGGCCTGAGCGGGAACGGCACCCGCCGCCAGGCTCCAGGCCAGCGTAGCCAGCACGGTGTCTCCAGCCCCGCTGACATCGAAAACCTGACTGGCCAGCGCGGGTTGGTGATGCACTTTGCCGCCCTGCTCAAACAGGGTCATGCCCTGTTCCCCCCGAGTAACCACCAGATGGCTGCCGGGCAGTCTGGAAGCCAGGCGCGAGCCAGCCTCCAGCAGGTTGGCCAGTGGCGTGGTGGCCACCCCGCTGGCCTGGTGAGCCTCACGAGCGTTCAGCGTGATCAAAGTGGCCCCCAAAAACCGGTCCAGATTCTCGGGCTTGGGCCCCCCCAGCAGTGGAACGCCCTTTTGCTGAGCCAGGGCAATCATCGAGCCTACCAATCCTGGTTGAAACAATCCCTTGTTGTAATCGGAAAACACGACACCACGACAGTCCTCGAGATGGCGCTGAAAGACCTCGAGCACCTGGACCTGGAGAGCAGGACTCAGAGACTCGCGACTTTCGAAATCCGCCCGGACAACCTGTTGCGAATGAGCCACAATGCGCGTTTTCAGAGTGGTGGGCCGGGTGGGGTCGGCCACCACCCCGCTGACGTCTGCACCCTTGCGCTTCAACAAGGTCTTCAGGCGTCGGCCCGATTCGTCGCGTCCGACCACCCCAACCATGCGCACCGGCACTCCCAGAGTTCGCAAATTGCTCACAACGTTGGCGGCGCCACCCGGGGTGTAGGTGTAACGCACCACATCTACCACCGGTATGGGGGCCTCGGGTGAGATTCGGCTGACCTGACCCCACACCCAATGGTCGAGCATCAGATCGCCCACTACCAGCAGGGGGTTTTGAGAACAGGTATCGATCCATTTCTGCAAGGTTGAACGTCGGATGGACATCTTAGATCCCTTCGGGCAGTTGCAGGTGAGGCGGGAGGCTGGGAAACACCCCGGACCCCGTACGTCGAGGACGGCGAGCCACCTCCTCAATGTAGTGCAGAATCTCACCAGCGGTTTGAGCCCAACTAAAGTGTTGCAGGTGTTGCTCCAATTCTTCAGCGGAACGGGCTGGAGATTGTAACGCTTCGAGAATGACCTTGGCCATGTCCACGGAATCCTTCGGGTTGAAGTAGAACGGCAAGCTCCCTCCGACTTCCGGCAGCGACGAGCGTCGCGAGGCTGCGCAACGTGCGCCACATGCCAGAGCCTCAAGAAGCGGCAGACCAAAACCCTCGTAATGCGAGGGCATGACAAAAAGGTCAGCCTGACGATAGAGAGCCACCAGTTGCGGATCGTCGACCTGCTCCAGCCAGACCAGACGATCCTTCAGCGAGCGAGTTACGTCTTCGAGCTCGTGGGTTTTTCCCCAAAGCCGGTCCGTCCAGGACGTATGCGGTCGCGGACAAACCAGGGCCAGTTGATGAGGGAGCTGTTTCTCCAGCAGCGCAAAGGCCTCCAGCAAGCCGCCCAGGTTCTTGCGCGGCTCCAAGGTGCCCACGTAAAGAAGGAAGGGTTTTCCCCGAAGTTCCTCGGGGATCAACTCGGGATCGATGGGCAGGTCCGAGCGAAAAACCTGGCGGTCGTGGGCCCAGTAGACGACCTCCATATCCTCCACCGGGTAGCCGAGATGATGGTGAATCTCACCGCGGGAAAAATTCGAGACCGTCATCACCGCGTCGGCGTGCCGGACCGCCTCGGCCACACGAGCCCGATCGTCCTCGCGATGGCGAGTCTGAGGGTGAAATTCAGTAAAAGCGGCGACGTCGTGAATCAGGGCGACGCGCGGACACTCGGGATCCCAATCGATGCGATTCCAGGGAAACCAGCAGACGTCCAGTTCAGGAGCCTCGTTGTAGAGACAGAGCTTCCAACCTCGTCGCTCCCAATCTTTCAGGCTGTTCAAATGGCGACGCTCGAGAGCCAGCAACCAGAAGCGTTCGGGGTCGGCCTCCCACTGGCTCAGGACCGCCCGAAGGCAGCGCCCCATCCCGCGTTGATCACGAGCCAGAAAAGAAGCGTCGATGCCGATCTTCACCGGTAATCAACCGACGAGCAGAGGGATGTGAGCGAACTTGTCGACATCCACCAGCCCGAGGTCGGTCATCTTTAAACTGGGTATCACGGGCAGTGCCAGGAAGCTCAAGGACATGAAAGGGTTGGGCGCGGTGCCCCCCAACCGCCGGGTGGCCTCGATCAGCTGGAGGTTCTGCTCCGCCACCTGTTCCAGTTCCTGATCCGAGAGCAAACCGGCAATCGGCAAGGGAAGGGCCGCCAGCACCTGGCCATCGGCGACCACTACCCATCCCCCACCCAGCCGCTCAACTTCGCGGGCAGCCAACAACATATCGCGATTGCTGCAACCAGCGATCACGAGGTTATGGCTATCGTGAGCCACCGTCGAGGCCAGAGCCCCACGCTGGATACCAAAACCGCGTACGAACCCCAGACCCACGTTCCCACTGGCGCGGTGGCGCTCGACCACAGCAATTTTCAGCAAGTCCTGAGCCGGATCGGCCTGCCATTTACCCTCCACAAGCGGGGGACGGGCCTGACTTCGCCCGGTGACGATTTGATGGGGAATCAGTTCGATCACGTGCACATCGTGATCGCTGCCAGCGATGTCAAAACTGCTTTCCTGCAGGGAGGGCAGGGCGATGCTTGCTCCCGGTGAGGCAACTTCTGGAGGCGACCCCGTCCAGGTCAGGCGCCCGCTTTCGGCTACCCACTGCCCCCGTTTCATCACACGTTCCACACCGACTTCCGCCAGATCGCCAATCACCACAAGGTCGGCCTGGTAGCCCGGTGCCAGGGCCCCCTGAAACTGCAGTTGAAAATATCGCGCGGCATGATAGCTGGCCATGGAATAGGCCCGTGCCACCGGGCACCCGAGCGCGATGGCCTTGCGGATACAGAAGTCGACGTGGCCCTCGCGCAGCAGATCGATCGGCTCGCGATCGTCGGTAACAAAGAAGCAGCGGTGTGCATTCACCTCGTCGACCACCGGAAGAAGGGCCTCGATATCGCGAGTCACCGAGCCCTCTCGCAACATCAGATGAAGGCCCAGACGCAGCTTCTCCCGGGCCTCTTCCGCTCGGGTACATTCGTGGTCCGATTGGACCCCGGCGGCGACATAGGCGCACAGCGCCTTGCCAGACAGTTGGGGGGCGTGGCCGTCGACGGGTTGGTCGCCGGTTTGCAGGACCTTCTGAAGACAATCGGGGTCGCCGTGAACAAGTCCGGGGAAATTCATCATCTCGGCCAGCCCCAGCAGACGGGGATGTCGCAACTGAGCCAGTTCAGCCGCCTCGAGCCGAGCGCCAGCATTCTCCAGATGGGTGGCTGGAACGCAGGAACTGCGCATAACCCACATGTCCAGCGGCAGGCCCTCGGAACTCTCAAGAAGATACTGAATGCCACGGGCTCCCCATACGTTGGCGATTTCGTGAGGGTCGGTAATCACCGTCGTAGTACCCCGGGGCACCACCGCTCGAGCAAACTGCCAGGGGGTCACCATCGACGATTCCAGATGCATATGTCCATCGATAAAGCCCGGCACCAGATAGCGACCGGAGAGATCGATCACCTCGTGCCCTTCATAGTTGCCCAGACCGGCGATGCGATCGCCCTCAATGGCGACATCTTGAGTCAAGAACTCACCGGTAAAGACGTTCAACACACGGGCTCCTCGCAGCACCGTGGCAGCGGGCACCTCGCCTCTGGCCACGGCCAGCAAGCGTTGGGCCTGTTCGAAAGAAGGACGATTTTGCATCGGGAGGGGTTTGTTTCATGGCGCAGGATTCCTTGCCTGGCACCAGTAGTTTGTGAGGTGCGCCTGCTGGTTCTCACTCTGATCCTGTTGATTTCGGGCTGTCACCTGGATGATCGACCGGTGGCCTTACGACGCGCTATGGATCAGGTGCGAAGCGTGCTGGCCAATCCTCGCCTGCTGCAGATGGCCCGTCAGAAGAAGGCTCCCCTCGGCCTTGAAGAGCGACTGGTAGAGTGCCTGTTCAGCCCCGAAGGCCAAAAGTTGTGGCCCAAACCACTCGATGCCGAGCACGATTTCCGCAGCCAGGACGCCTCTCGACTGCCCGGCAGAATCGCCTATCTTCGCCGTCCCGAACTGCCCTGGTGCGTGGTCGTCAGGGCCGAACCCGAACGGCATCGAATCAACCTGAGCGGTTATGGCCAGACACTGGACAGCCCCCTGTTGACCGAGTCGATCAGCCTGCAGCCCTGAATGTTTGCCCCGAGGTCCTGAGAGGCATAATAGCCATCCGGGGTTTGAGGGAGGTACTGTGAGTCTCGAAGTCTACATTGATGGAAAATACTATCCCAAGGAACAGGCACGGGTATCGGTATACGATCACGGGTTGCTCTATGGCGATGGTGTCTTTGAAGGGATTCGAGCCTACAGCGGACGAGTCTTCCGCCTGGACGAGCACCTCCAGCGCCTCTACGCCTCGGCGCGATCGGTGGCGATTGAAATTCCGGTGCCGCTCGACGAAATGCGCCAGATCGTCCTCAATACGTTGCGCAGGAACCAACTGAAAGACAGCTACATCCGACTCATGGTGACCCGCGGCGTCGGCGACCTTGGGTTGGACCCGCGCAAATGTGACAAGGCCTCGATCATCTGCATCACCGATACCATCAAGCTCTATCCGGCCGATGCTTATGAGCAGGGAATGCGTATCATCATTGCCTCAACGCGCAAGAATTCCCCAGACTGCCTGAGCCCCCGCATCAAGTCGATGAACTATCTCAACAATATCCTGGCCAAGATCGAAGCGATTGGAGCCGGAGTCGCAGAATCACTGATGCTCGACAAGAACGGATTCCTGACGGAATGTACCTCCGAGAACATCTTTCTCATCAAGAATCGGGTTCTCTACACCCCGACGGCCGTAGTGGGAATTCTCGAGGGCATTACCCGCAGCGTGGTGATGGAGCTTGCCCAACGGGCCGGCATCGAGGTCCAGATGGCCTTCCTAACTCCGCACGACCTCTACACCGCCGACGAAAGCTTCGTGACCGGCACGGGGGCAGAGATTCTTCCCGTCGTCGAGGTGGGGCATCGCAAAGTGGGCGACGGGCGCGTGGGCCCGGTGACCAAACAATTGCTCTCGGCCTTCCGCGAGTTGACCCAAAGGGGCGGAACCCCTATCTACGAAACCGACACCGCCGGAGTGTAAATCACCGAAAGCAGGGCCACCCTTAGCTGGCAAAGGCGCTGCTGAGTAACGCCCCGGCGACCACGCCCTTTTTGGCAAACACCGCGGCCGCCACGGCGGGAGGGAAAGTGGCTGCCGCCACGGCCCCGTTGGCAGCCGAGAAAGCCGCCCAGGCAAAGGGGGCAGCTTTGCCCAGTCGTAAAGCCAGTTTCTGAGTCCAGCCCAGCTGTTCGGGGTTGTCGTTCATCAGGCTGCGGGCCGCCTCATAAGCCCGGCGTCCGGAAAGATAGCCGAGCGCCGCACCGGTCACCCCTCCCAATATGCCCCCGGGAACACCGCCCCACGAGGCCATGGCATAGCCGGCCAGTCCGCTAGGAATGGCACCCACGGCTGCCCCGGCTGCGCCCCGGGCAGCCTTCAAGCCGAAGCGGGTCAGCCGCTCTCCCCATCCTACCTCAGGAGGCGGATCGGGAACCTCAGGAGGCGGATCGGGAACCGGCGGCTGGGCCTGCAAGGGGGTCGGTCGCAGTCGCAGCGGAAGAACGCCCGTGCGATAGCTTTGAAGCTTCATGCCGACCACGCTAAGGCAAAGGTCAAGAAAAATCAGGCAAACTCTTGCAACCGATTAACCACATCGGATAGTGTTTACACAATGTTCACAAGAACTCTTGCCCTCTGCCAGGCCGATGCCATTGCTCGACTGGCTCGCCTCCGCTCAGCTGTGTCTGCGCAACTGACCCCCGATGGCCACCTGGCACTGGAAATCCCGCCGCGAAGTCAGGCCTGGGTTCGCCACACGCTGGGGCCCTATAGCGGCAACGTCATTCGAGTGCTCCGTTGGGAGTCTACTCAGGCCGCAGTCTCGCCCTAGGGGGCCGCGGTTCAAACGACATTTTCCGGTCGGCCGGGGTTTCCCCGCAATGAGTTTTAGCGGCTTCCTAGCCAGGCCTCAACCTCAGCCGTCTGTCCGCCCACCAGAAACACTTCTTGAGTGGCCCCTCCCACCAGGTAGAGACACTTCAGTCCCGTGGGCGTAGGGTACTGAAGCTTGAGCTGGGCCGCACCTCTGCCCTTGCGACGATGGATCCGCCCGGGCACGATGCGCTGCACACTGGGACATTCCTCGAGAAGTTGTTTCAACAGAGCTTCCAACCCCTCAAGCATGCTGTGTTCGTGCTTGACTTTACCAAATTTCATCCGCTGCTATGGAGCCGTGGCCCGGGCGGCTGCTTTTGGATCAGTTCGGACTCCAGATCGAGAAGTTCATTCCAGCGCTGGTCCACCCGGCCTCGCTTTTTTTCCAACTGGCGAGCCAGCTTGAGGAAAACCCGATAGTGGTTATGTTCTGAACCCCACAGCGCGCGATACAGGCGCTGGAGTTGAGGGTCGGGGCACAGTCGGCCGAGAATCTCAAAACGCTCGCAGCTGCGCAATTCGATCAACGACGACACCAGCACTCGGTCCACCAGTTCATCCAGGCCCTGGCCCATACGAATCATGTCCCGCAACCCGGCCGCATAGTCGCTTTTGTGAAAGCGGCTCAACTGGCGCCCGCGCTGAGCCAATAACTTGCTGACCTTGAAGAGATGGTCGGTCTCGTCGCGGGCGATGCTGGCCAGGGTGGACACCCAACCCAAGGGCGGTGAAGGCTGTGGCCAACGGTTGAGCAGGTCCATCGCATTGGTGGCGGCCTTGCGTTCCAGGTGAGCGTGATCGTCGAGCAGCGAGCAAAGGTCTTGCATAGCGCTGTCGGCCCAAGAATCGGGCGTAAACCAGCGCAGAGGCAGGCTTTCCACAGAAGCTTTCATGGCCTGGAACTTTGGCCTTCGCCTTGCGGTTCCCCCTGTTATGGGCTAAGATCCAGGAATCAGCGAGGAGGAATCAATGCGCTTTCTGTGGATGGGTTTGGTCGGTGCAGCGCTGGTCGGGGCGGTTTCGGCCGAGCCCCCGGTCGTGAAGAAAACCAAGAAAATCGGCAACAATCATAATTCCTATATCTATCACGACAATCGCCCCCGCAGCCGCACGCCTCGCGCCGCCCAGGCGCCCCAGGCTCAGTACGCCGAGATCGACGTTCAGGCTCCCACCCTTCAGGCCGTGCCGCTTCCCACTGCCCCCCCGATTCCGACTGCTCCGGCACCGCAGGTGATGGCCACCGAGTCCTACACTCAGCAGCACAACCCCGGACCGTCCCAACTGGCCGCCAACCGTTCCGGCACTTTCAGTTCCTCAATCTATACCACCGGTCCCATCTGGGGTCCCTGGGGGTTCGGCAACGGTTTCTATAATGGCTTTCCCTATGGCCCGGGCTTCTACAACACAGGGTTTAACACCGGATTCTTCCCGGGCTGCAATCCAGGCTTTCCCAATGGCGCCTTTCTCAACCCCTGCAACACCGCCGGCGGAGCCTTCTTCAACAGTGGCTGCAACGTCAACCTGACCCAGCAGCGGTTGAATCCGGGACCAGGCGAACACCCGTTCTCAATTCAGATGCCTCGCGCTCGATAGCTGGCCAGGGCTCGGGCTCGCAAAGCCCGAGCCTTCATCTCCTGGGCGTAGTCGACGGCGGGCTCACCTGCCAGAGCCTGACCGCGCTCGAGGAAAGACCGGTCTACCCAGCAGCGACCGGCTACCTGCACCTGGGGTCCAATTTCAACACCTCGAGCGACCACAGCCTGGGCTGCCACCAGAGAATAGTCGCCCAGCCGGCAGTCTGCCTCGACCAGGGATTGACTGATCAACAAGACCCCTCGACCCAACCGAGTATTGCGACCCACGAAGACCAGGTTGTCCAGCTTGCTACCTCGCCCTACGTGACAACCTTCCAGGCGACAACGAGCCCCGATGTAGACGTCTCGTTCCACGACGGTGTTGTCAGCCAGCTGAGCCAGAGGTTCGAGCCAGCAATTTTCGCCCACCTGACAGGCTTCACCCAGTGAAACTCCGGGTTCTAACCGGCTATTGCGCCCGATGCTGCAATTGGGGCCCAGACTGACGCGAGCCACCAGATGCACGCCGGCTTCGAGGCGAACCCCTGGACCCACGACACAAAGGGGACCAATCGAGGCCTGGGGGTCGACCAGCGCTCCCTCGGCCACCCGGGCACTGGGATGAACTCCTGCCACCGGAAGCTCAGGCGGATACAGCAGTTCCAATGCTCGCGCGAAGGTCAGCCGGGGATTCTCGGCCAGCAGCACGTTCCAACCCTCGCCGGGCGATTGGCTGGCCACCAGGGCACCTACGGCTCCTGGCTCGAGTCGTAGCTGGGCCACCTTTTCAACAAAGCTGAGACAGGAGGCCCGAGGCCATTCCAACGAGCAGGCGCCGGTCAGCAGGGTTTCTCCCTGACCGAGATATTCCAGCTCCAGGATTCGGGCCAGTTCGCTCAAGGATATCGAGGTGGGGGACATTGTCGGGCGGCTTCGAAGCAGGCCGGGTGGAACCTGTTTTGTCGGTTCATAACCTCAGTGTGGCCTTTCCGGCCCGTGGTCAATGGCTCGAAGCGGTACGAGGAGTGAGCTTCGAGCTCTCGGTTGGCGAGACGCTGGCCCTGGTGGGCGAGTCGGGTTCGGGAAAGAGCGTCACCTCCCAGGCCGTTATGGGCCTGCTCGATCCTCTGGCCCGTGTGAAGGCCGATCGACTGACGTTCCAGGGCCAGAATTTGCTCAACATCAGCGAACGCGATTGGTGCCAGCTTCGGGGCAACCGGCTCTCCATGATCTTTCAAGACCCGATGACCGCTTTGAACCCGGTGATGAAGATCGGCGAGCAAGTCCTTGAACCGCTGATGCTGCACGGCAAGCGCGACCGCACCAGCGCTCGTCTCGAAGCTCTGGCCTGGCTATCGAAAGTGGGCCTGCAAGAACCTGACAGGGTTTTCTCCAGCTACCCTCATCAATTATCCGGAGGCATGCGGCAGCGCGTGGTGATTGCCATCGCCCTCTGCTGTCGCCCCAGCCTGGTCATCGCCGATGAGCCCACCACCGCACTCGACGTCACGGTGCAGGCCCAGATCTTGCAACTGCTCCAATCACTGCAGCAAGAAGTCGGCATGGCGGTATTGCTGATCACCCACGACCTGGGCGTGGTCAGTGAAGTCGCCGATCGGGTAGCCGTCTGCTACGCTGGCCAACTGGTGGAGTGTTGCTCGGCCCGATCCCTTTTCGAATCTCCTCAACATCCTTACACCCGGGGATTGATGGACTCGATTCCTCGGCTCGACAGGCCTCTCGGCCCCCTGCCTTCGATTGCGGGTTCCCCTCCGGGCTTACACGAAACCTTACCCGGCTGCGCCTTTGCAGCCCGCTGTCCCAGCGCCCAAAGCCGCTGTTCTCAACAGCCGACGCCGGTCTTGCCTCGCCCTTCCGGTGAAGGACTGGCTCGCTGCTGGTTGTTGCAGCCAGATTCGGAGGCCCGGCTTGAGCCTGCTTGAAGTGCAGCAACTCTCGGTACAGTTCGGCACGTTTCGAGCGTTGCAACAGGTCAGCTTCAAGCTCGAGCGGGGAGAAACGCTGGGCTTGGTGGGCGAGTCGGGATCGGGTAAGAGCACCACGGCCCGCGCCCTACTGCGCCTTGTCGAGGCCAGCGCAGGTCGGGTGCTTTTCGATGGTCAGGAAGTCTTCCAGCTGCATGGGGCTCAGCTAAAGAGTTTTCGCAAAAGAGCCCAGATGGTATTTCAAGACCCCTATTCCAGTCTCAATCCGCGTCGCACTGTGGCTCAGGCATTGATGGAGCCCTGTCAGGTTCATGGCCTGCCAACTCAGGGTCGGGTCGAGCAACTGCTGGAGCGGGTAGGGCTGCGACCCGAGCACGCCCAACGATTTCCTCATCAATTTTCCGGAGGCCAGCGCCAACGAATCGCCATCGCTCGGGCGCTGGCCAGCGAACCCGAGTTCATCGTGGCCGACGAGGCCGTTTCCGCGCTGGACGTCTCGATCCAGGCTCAGGTGCTCAACCTTTTGGCCGAGCTGCAAAAGGAACTGCAGCTGGCCATTCTGTTCATCAGCCACGACCTCGGCGTGATCCGGCAGGTGTGCTCACGAGTAGCCGTCATGTATCTCGGTCGACTGATTGAAATGGGTCCGGCGGAAGAGATTTGCCAGCGCCCGCGACACCCCTATACAGTGAACCTCATCGCCTCGATTCCGGGCAGTCAACGTCCGGCTCCCCCTACGGTTGGGCTCAACACGCGAAAGAGCCAGGGATGCGCCTTTGCACCACGCTGTTGGCGGGCCCAGGAAGCCTGCTGGAAACAAGCCCCAGAACTGCAGGAGATAGGCGAAGCTCACGAAGTTGTTTGTTATCACCCGGTGGAAGTGGGAGCTGTAGAATGAACAGATGGATGTCGGTAGCGTTGGCCGGTCTGGCCCTGGTTGGAGTCACCCGGGCCCAGCAGCTCCCCCAGGATGTGGTGCTGCCCAGCGACCCGAGTTTTGCCAATAGCCCGGACGCTTCGGCCTTTCCGGGCAGCAATGCGGCCTTTCTTTCCGACGACGTCACCTTTCGGGTTCTCCCCGACGGCTCTACCCAGTATGACGAGCACGACGTGATCAAGGTCTTTACTGCAGCCGGCGTGGAGGAACACAAGGACCTCTTAAGGGTCTATCGCTCGGACGTCGAGACCGTCGAGGTGGTGCGGGCCCGCACCATTTTGCCCGACGGCCGTTACTTGGAGATCCCCAAGAGCGCCGTGGTGGATGAGCCGATTTTCGAAAAGAAAGAGGGTAGCGTCAACCATACGTTCCGGCGCCTGCTGGTGCGCTACCCCGCCCTTTCGCCAAATGCCATCCTGGAGTTTCATCTGCGCACCCGGCGCAAGCCACTGCCCGGAGGCAAATGGTGGGCGGTAAGCTATACCCAGAACCCCGAACCCATGGTGTCCAGTCGCTTTACCGTGGAGGTTCCGGCCGGTCAATTCTGGCGCTACGCCACTCCGGGCTATGGCGACCTGGAACCACAACGCACACAGGAAGGCGACTACGAGCAGGCCCGGTGGACCATTGAAAAGAGCCCGGCGCTCCAGCAAGAACCTGCCGGGCCTCCTCTGGTGCAACAGATGAAGCGCCTGGAAGTCAGCAACTTCATCGACTGGAACGATCTGAGAAGCTGGTTCGAGACCCGTTTCGAGGCCTGCGCTCAGGCCGATCCGGCGGTCACAGCTCAGGTCAAGTCCTTGGGCGGTGAAACCGCTACAGCTCAGGAAACCCTGGAATTGCTCGGGGGCTGGGCCAACAAGAAACGCTTCCTGTCCAGCTCGCTTGACGAGTTTCACCCTCATCCGGCAGCGCATTTGCTGAACGAAGAGGTGATGACACCGGTCGATGCCGCTGTGCTGATGGCGGCGCTCTACCGGGGCGCGAACTTCAGCGTGCAGCCTGTGCTGGCCTTCGAGTTGCCGGCGGCCGAAGTTCAGCAGAGCCTGCCTCGATTCAACCGGGCCGACAACCTGCTGCTGCGGGTCTCTCGTGACGGAAAGTCCTGGTGGGTTGACCCGCGCCATCCACTGGAATTCAGCCCGTCGCCCCCCTCCGGTCTGCAAGGAGGTTCAGCCCTGATGGGTGCGGCCGAGCAACCTCTGGTAGCCCTGGACTCGGGGCTTCCTGAGGAAAATCGAGTGGTTACTGATGTCGAGGCCCGGCTCGACGAACGAGGCCGACTGGAGTTGCGCTTCAACAGCCAGGAACACGGCGCTTCGGGTGCCATGTATCGCGAGGCCGGACGGGAACTGTTCGAATCTGGCAAAGACGAACGCGACCGCCAACTCAAGCGGTTGTTCGACCGCATCGCCCAGGGCTATGGCTCTCGGGCTCGGGTGCTCGACCACTACTTCAATCTTTCACCCAAACTCGGGGAACCGGTCGACCTGGCCGCAACTCTAGCCCTGCCCGACTTTGCGGTGCGAATCGGCGACAAACTGGCCCTACCCATGCCCATCCGCGTCAACCCCCAGTTGGTCAACCTGGCCGAGGTCGGGGGCCCGCGGCTTCACCCTGCGCGGGTCGACCATCCCTGGCGGGAGGACTGCCGGCTGCGGCTTCACCTGCCCAGCGGCACACGGGTTGTCGAATTGCCGGAAACCATCCAGATCAACAGCCCCTATGGCAGCTTTTTTGCGACCGCGCGTTCTGACGGCAAGCAACTGCATTACTACAGCCGACTGGTGATCCACGAAGCGGTCATCCCCAAAGAAAAAGTGGGAGAACTGGCCGAGTTTGCCCGTCAGGTCGTTCGGGCACGCGGCCGAGTCTTGCTGGCGCCCAACCAGGGCACTGCAAGGTCGCCCTCCTGATCAGTGCATTCTCTGCTGGCACCTGCAAAAATCAACCTCACACTGGAGGTCTTGGGTGAACTTCCCGGGGGCTACCACGAACTGGACACCGTGTTCGCCAGCCTGGACCTGGCGGACGAATTGCGCTGGCGTGAAGCGACCCAAACCAGGCTGACCCTGAGCGGCGAGTTGCGCGGCCTGCCGATTTCATCCGGAGAAGACAACCTCGTGCTGCGGGCACTACGCGCTCTGGAATCCAGGGTTGGGCGTGAGTTGCCTCTCGAAATCGAGCTGATCAAAAGAATTCCCGCAGGCGGGGGTCTGGGGGGCGGCTCGGTAGATGCCGCGGCACTGTTGTGGGGGGTCAATCAAAGCCACCAGCTCGGCCTGAGCCCCCTGGAACTGCAGCAACTCGGCGCCACGCTTGGGGCCGATGTAGCCTACGGTGTGCTGGGCGGCGTTGCTCGGGGTCGTGGGCGTGGCGACGAACTCGAGCCACTACCGGTGCCGCGCAGCCAGACCGTGCACCTGATTCTCCCTCCTTTTGCCTGCCCTACCGGCGACGTGTACCGCGCCTGGGACGCCCGTCCCGTGCCCCAGGCCCCGGGTTGCTCGGCCCGGCTGGTTGCCGCGTTGCAGACGGATACGCCTCTGGCTCTCGAACATCTGGCCAACGACCTTGAAAGTGCGGCCTGGCAGGTGCAACCGGCCCTGGCCGACATCACCCGAGCCCTGCAGTCTCTTGGTCGGGTCTTACTGTGCGGCAGCGGCTCCACCCTGAGTTGCTGGAGCGAGGCTTCCACCGCCGAGGTGGAACATCGAGTTCGCGCCTGGAATTGCCAGGTCGTAACCACGCATCTGGGCGGGGGCCCGCGCCTATGAATTTTCCCGACAGAGTGGCAGCGGTGGTGCTGGCCGGGGGAGCGCTGGGCGAGCTTCAGCCCGAACCGGGCGATTGCCCCGCCAGCAAGGGGCTGCTCGAAATTGCGGGTCTACCCCTGGCACGGCACGCCTCGAAAGCCCTGGCGGGATGCCAGGGAGTGCGTTCGCAGACGGTGGTCGCCCCCCAACCCTTCCCCCACTGGTCAGAAGTCACCCACTGGGCTGAATCCCAGCCAGGGCTGATGGGCTCTTTTGAATCGGGGGTGCTTCAGGCCGCTCGCGATGGCGACGACCACCATCCGGTGCTGGTCTGCTGCGGCGATCTGCCCTTTGTTCAGGCCGAGGCTTTGGACGACTTCATCGTCCGTTGTCGAGCCCGCCCCGCGGCCTCGATCTGGTATGGTTTTTTGCGCAAAGAAGTCAGTCAGAAAGCCTATCCAACCCTGCCCCACACCTGGGCGCGCCTGCGCGACGGCACATTTTGCGGCAGCGGAGTGATGATGCTTCGACCTTCCGTGATGCTGGCCATGCGGGACGCCATGGAGCGGCTAACCCGAGCTCGGAAGAACATGTTTGCCCTGGCGGGATGCCTGGGCTGGTCGAATCTGCTGGCCTTTGCGCTGGGCAGGTTGACGGTCTTGCGAGCGGAAGAAGCCGGAGCGCGACTTTTTGGAGTGCCCTGCGCGGGTATCGAAACGCCCTTTGCTGAACTCGGCTTCAATATCGACGATAGCCAGAGCCTGGAACTGGCCAGGGCGATTTTTCAAAAGCGAGGTGAAGCCCCATGTCTCACGAGGTAATTCATACCGATCAGGCCCCTGCTGCGGTGGGGCCCTACAGCCAGGCCATTCGCTGGGGCCACCTGATCACCACGGCCGGACAGGTTGCGCTGGATCCACAGACCGGCACGCTGATCGGTGAGGACGTCCAGAGCCAAACCGAACAGGTTTTCAAAAATCTGCAGGCCGTGCTGCAGGCGGCTGGTAGCGACCTGACCCGAGTGATCAAAACCACCGTGTTCTTGACCACGATGGACCATTTCGCGGCTATGAACGAAGTGTATGCCCGGGTATTTCCCGAGAATCCGCCGGCTCGCTCCACCGTGGCGGTGGCCGGGCTGCCCAAATCGGCACTGGTCGAAATCGAAGTGCTGGCCTATGTGGATTAAACTGTTCCTGGCACTCGTCTGCCTGCTGAACCTGCCCGCGGCCGCCCAGGCGCCCGACGCCGAAACGGTCTGGCAGACCGTCGAGGCGGCCGGGCTACCCCGAGAACTGGTGGAGGTGCGCTACGCCGCGGCCTTTCCTCAGGTGGCCGTGATCGGACGGCACATGCCCGACGCCATGCTGTCGCTGGGCGGAGTGTTTATGGGCGGTCGCTACCTGGCGCCCCATCCGGCCACCGCCGAAGTCTTTTCCCAACTCGACGAACCCCAGGCCCTGGCCTGGGTATCCCAGGTGCTGCTGGCCTTCGAACGACCCTTCCTCAGCCTGCCCGACGAACTGGAAGGAACCGGGGTCTATGAAGCGCCGCAGGTTGTGACCGATGGCAACAGCATCCGGGTGCGCCTGTGGGTGGGCGATGCCGCCGCAAAAGAATATAGCCTGCGGCAGTACCATCTGTCTGCCACAGGCTATCGTCTGACCGTGCAAAAACGCTGGAAGCGCTGAAACGCGTCCGGGCGCCTGGCTAGGGATTCAGCATCTCTTCCTGGGTCGTGTGACCCGAGGCCAGAGCGTCGGCTGCCTTTTCGCGGGCCACCTCCATCATGGAATCGGGAAAGTCGAGCGTCATGGGCAGGGAACGGTCGTTGCCGGTTTCGCGGATTTCCAGGGGCTCAACCAGGAAGTCTACGGCCGAGAGTTCCATGCGACCGGCGTCTTGAGCTTCGGGAACTGGCTTCAAGTTGGCCACCTTCTTCAGGCCATCTTTCATCTGCGTGTCCAGCACTCGCTCGGCGGCTTCCAGGCTTTGCTGAGGGATGTCGCCCAACACGCGGTTCTCGACGTGCTCCAGGTCGTTGTCGAGAGCCTTGAGTTCCTCGATCTGGTCGCTGGCAACCACCTGCTCAACGCCGTTGACACCTTTCACCACGCCATAACCCTCGGGAACCTGACCGTGGCCGGCAGCGCTGGCCTCGGCCTTCTCTTCCTGATCGCGCTCGTAGCCGCGCTTCATTTTCAGGTCCTGCGACTCGGCGTTATCTTCGGTCTCCTGAAGGCCGGCCTGATGAGCCAGCTCGGCTTCGTGACCCTCAATGTGCTCTAAGTGAGCTGCGTGCAGCGATTTCTGGGCAGCGTCGCTGAGTTGAACGCCACCGTCCTCATCCTTCTTGACCGTCTTGCTGCCTTTGCGCTGCGTGTTGGCAGTGCCGCCCGTCTGACGCAAATTTTCGGCCGTTTTCATATCCGGCCCTTTGGCCAGTTGCTGATTGATGTTACTGAAGTAGTTTCCGCCGCTGATGCCGCTTGCCATATCTGGAACCTCCTCCGCGCTGCGCTCCTTTTTGAGCCTGGGTATCATATCACATGTCCCCCACTCCACAACCAGGGTATCGCAACGTATTGTTAACAAATTCAGGGTCCTACCGTTTGGCAACAGGTCGATAAACTTCAAGGCCACGTCTACGGCCACAATGGGCGGGTGAAAGTCGACACTACAGTTCCTTCCCCGCCGCTCTCTCGGGTGACCATCTATGCACAGGATTCCCGGGTGGCTCCGACCTGCGAAGATACCGTCGAGGTGTCCAAAATTGGTCGCCGCCTCGAGGGACCCCGTATCGGCATCTGGGATCAGGAGGTGATGAAAGCCTCGGCCGACGCCCAGGGCAACTACCTGATCGGACCCGAGCGTCGCCAATTCGATCAGGTTCAGGCCTTCGTCAGCGCTCAACAAACGCTGGATCTGTTTGAAGAGCATGCCGAACGTCAACTGCCCTGGGCATTCGAAAGCACCACCCTGGGAGTGGGCCCCCACGCGGGCGAAGGCGCCAACGCTTACTACCAGAGGTTTGCCGAGTCGCTGAGCTTCTACTACTTCGACTCGAAGGCCCTGGGCAAGCGGGTCCAAACCGCTCAGTCGGCCGATGTGGTCAGTCACGAAACCGGACACGCCATTCTCGACGGGCTGAAGCCGGAATACGGCCACACCTTCGAACGCGAAACCCGAGCTTTCCACGAAGCCTTCGGCGACTGTGCGGCCATGCTGCTCACATTGCGGCGTCGCAGCAACTGCGAAAGCATTCTCCAGGAAACCGGCGGCGACCTGAGCCGCGAAAACTGCCTCAGTCGACTGGGTGAGGAATTCGGCTTTGCCGTACGACGCCTCAACCAGAGCCCCAAAGACGACCGCGACTACCTGCGCACCCACCTCAACGACTATCTCTATGTCGACCCCAATAGCCTGCCCTCCGACGGACCCCGCGACCAATTGACTGCCGAGTCTCATAGTTTTTGCCAGGTATGGACGCGCGGGTTTTACCAACTGATCGACGGTCTCTTCCAGCACCTGGGGGCGAGCGGCCCCGAGGCCCTTCAGGCGGCCGGAGAGGTCGCCGGCAAGTTGCTGACGCTGGGCGTAGAGATGTCCAGCCCGGCCCGGGCTCGCTTCCATCAGGTCGCCGGGGCGATGTTGCGGGCCGACGAGCTTCTCTACCAGGGCCAGCATCGCAGCATTTTGCAGGCGGCCTTCGAACGCGCCGGGATCCAGCCCGAACCCCCTGCGCTCCCCGACTTCACCTGGGACGCAGCCCCCACCAACCGTGAGCAGGCCCAGGCTCTGGTCGACCAGCTGCTAGGCCCGGGCTACAGCCTGACCCGGCAGCTGACCGGAGGCCGCGGCCTGACTTTCATTGAGGCCCTACGCAAGGAAGTGCGCTGCCTGGGCCCGCAGGCGCCCGGACTCAGTTCCGAGGTGGCCGAGGGGGTGACCCTCACCTTCGACGCTCAGGGCAAACTGGTGTACCAGGCCCTTGACCCGCGGGCCGACGGGGAAACCCGCGGGCTGCTCGACGAATGGGCCCGTCCTGAGGGCCGAATGGCTACCTGGCAGCAGCTGCGTCCTCTGGCCGACGGCACCACCCTGGTGGCACGTCTGCCCGTTTTCCAAGACTGATGCATCCGCTGGACATATGCGTATTGGTCGCCTATTTCCTGGTGCTCAGCGCCATTGGCTGGCATTCCAGAAGCCGCGAGCACAACGCCGAGGACTTGCTGATCGGCAACCGCCAGATCCCCTGGTGGGCCGTGTTGCTTTCGGTGTTGGGAACAGAAATCTCGGCTCTGACTTTTGTGGGTGTGCCTGCCTTTGCCTATTCCGGCAACTGGACCTACTTGCAGGTAACGCTGGGAGCGATCGGGGGGCGCTATCTGGTGTCCCGCTACTTCGTGCCTGCCTACTACCGACACGGAGTGGTCTCGATCTACCAGTTCCTGCTACTGCGCTATGGTCCCTGGACCCGCAACTGCGCGGTCCTGGTGTTTCTTTACACGCGCCTGATGATGAGCGGGGTGCGCCTGTATGCAGGTTCGCTGGTGCTGCAGGCGGCTTTCGGCATCTCGGCCACCCACGCCGTGGCGGGGCTGGCCACCATAGGGCTGGTCTTTTGCGCCGTGGGCGGGATTCGGGCCGTGGTGTGGACCGAGGTCGTGCAGGTTTCGGTCATGTTCCTCGGGGCGCTCTGTGCGCTGATCTTTCTTTGGATCCATCTGCCCTCCGGCCATGTCTTTCCCGAGGGGGCCACTCAGATTCTCGATCTGCGCATCGACCCCAGCCTCGAGTTCTGTCTGCTGGCCGCCATTTTGGGAACCACGCTCACCAATACGGCCATCTTTGGCACCGACTACGATATGGTGCAGCGAATGCTGACCGCCCGCGATGGCAAGCAAAGCGCTCGGGCCGTTCTGGGCTCGGGCCTGGCCGAGATTCCCATCGCTCTATTGTTCTTGTCGATTGGCACCTTGTTGCGGGCCTACTATCAGGTGCACCCCGACCCCCAGCTGCCCTCGTCGGCAAAAGAGGTCTTTGGCTACTTCATCGTTACTCAACTCCCGGCCGGGCTGGTAGGTCTGCTGATTGCAGCCGTGATTTCTGTCGTGCTCTCGACCTACGAGTCGGCACTGACCGCGCTGGCCGGCTCGTTTGTGGTGGACTTCTATCGACCCACTGTACGTCCCGGCCGCAGCGACGAGCACTATCTGAGGGTTACCCGCTGGACCACGCTGGGCTTTGCCATTCTGTTGGCGCTGGTGGCCTATCACTCGCAGCAGGTCGACGAGATCCTCAAATTCGGCCTCGAAATCGGCACCTACACCTATGGCTCGCTGCTGGCCGTCTTTGCTCTGGCCCTGGCTCGAAGCGAGGAGACTCCGGCCGGCCATGACCGCGGGACGGCCCTGCTGGCGATCCCGCTTTCCATCCTGGTGGTGCTCTGGGTGAAAACCCACAGCCAGCTGGCCTTCCCGTGGTTTGTGGGCCTGGGAGCAACGGTAGGCACCCTTGTCATCCTGCTCTACCCGACGAAGCGGCAACATCATCGAGCCACAACGGAAATGTGGCGTTAACAAGTTTACAAACATTTGCACATTCTCCCACTGTCAGAAAGACTTTTGAGCTCCAGGATAGAGGTATCCGAGGAGGTACGATGTCCACAGTTTCCCGCACGAGGTCTTCAGGCACCAGCCAGCGTTCAAGCAGTGCTCGGCGTTCCAAGTCGTCTTCTACCCAGCGACCCCAGGGCTCGCAAAGAACGCGGAACTCCTCACCGCGCGACCAGGTGCGCCTTTCGAAAGACGCCGGAGCCCAGCCCATCGCCTCTCAAACCCCCAACTTTGGGTCCTGGGCCAACCCCAGCGCAGTTCCGTCCGCCTCGCCCCTGAAAGCCATGACTGGCGATACGCTGAGCCGCAAAGCCAGAGGCACACGGGTGGCCGAATTGCAGAAACACCTCAACCAGTCGGGTGCCGGTCTGGAGGTCGACGGCAAGTTCGGAACCCTGACCCAAAAAGCCGTCAAGAAATTCCAGAAGCAGCACGGCCTGCAAGTGGATGGCAAAGTGGGGCCCGAAACCATGAAAGCCCTGAACCAGGGAATCTCCGCGCAGAAGCCCGAGGCCGCCATCAAGCCCGAAGAGGCCAAAAAACCCGAGGCCGTCGCCAGGCCCGAAGAGGTCAAAAAACCCGAGGCCGTCGCCAAAGCCGAAGGCATTCCTCAGTTGGCAGGTAAAGACATGACCCCGCAAGAGCGCTACGACCACTACGCCGCCATGGTGGAAGCGGCCGGCGGCAAGCTCGACCCCAAGAAACCCACCGTGCTGGGCCTGCGTGGCCTGGGCCTCGACGGCGCACGCCACGATTCCGGCAAGAACACCGGCTCAGGAGATGACACCTTTGTGGTTCTGGGTCGCGACAAGAAGGGCAACCCGGTGGTGACCGAATTGCCGGGCTCCACTCACGCAGCCGTCAAAAAGGGGCCGATTGCCGGCGGGGTGGCACAACTTCGCCCCGGCAATTACGAGGCCACCCGTCGCCACGACTACAAAGGCCGCGAGGCCTGGGCCCTGAACGGCGGCGGCAACGTGCCGGTCTATCGCGACCGCAACCGCGACGGCCATATTTCCGAGGCCGAGAAAGCCCACGCCCTGGCCAACAACACCAAGGGCGACGGAATCCTGTTCCATCGCGACCGAGGCGTATCCATCGGCTGCCAGGTGCTGTCCGACCAGGTGTTGGGACAACTCACCCGGGCTGTGGGCGGAGGAAACTTTCACTATACTTTGATCGATGCCAACCGGCCTCAATAATCCGCAATGGGAGAGGCGGCATTGGCGTTCGGGGGGCTCCTGAGGTCGACGCCGAAAACCCCTTGAAATGAGCGGGATGTACTGCAACAACTGCCGCATGGACTTCCCCAGCGGAGCCAGTCGTTGCCCCAACTGCCTGGGATGGCTGCGGGCCAAGGGTGGGGGCAGCGCGCCCGTTCCCTTCTGGCTCAAGTCGCTGGAAGAATCCTATATGCAGCCCGACAGCCCGGTTCCCACCTCGAAGCAGGCCATGTTGGAGGAAGTGCTGCGCCCCAAGCCCGAGGCGCCCCAAAGGGTCAGTTCCTGGCCTAAAAGGCTGGCCTTCCTGCTGCTGCTGGCTTTGCTGGGCGGCCTGGGCTGGCTGGCCCAGCATTTGAAAGAGCAGTCGACCCTGCCCGACCTCTCTCGCCCGCCGAGTTTTCAAGAAGACGTTGCCCGCCAGGGTGAAGACAAAGCCCGCCAGGCCCGCGCAGCTTTACAGCGCAAGGACTGGGCCGGTGCCCTGCGGCTTGGGGAAGCGGCCTACGACCTGCTTCGCCCGCTGCCGAAAACCTCTCCCGCCCTGCTCAAAGAGCTGCAAGCGCTGTGCCAGCAGGCCCGCCTGCGCCAGGCCGAAAGTTTGCTGGTTCAGGCTGGCAAACCGGGCAACAGAAAGGCGTTAGAGCAATGTCGCGAAGCTCAGGTGCTGCTCAAACGGGCCCACTCGCCCCGCCTTCAGGCCCGGGCTCTGGCCCTGGAGAGCCGACTGCATCGGCAACTGGGCGACCTGTATGCCGCCCGCACAGCCCTGGAGCAGGCCCATCAGCTCGACCCCAAAGCGGGCTATCAGGGTGCGCTACGCCAGCTCGACAAAGCCACTCGAGCACACCATCCCAAAGTCAAGCCGTCCGCCTCCAACCCGATGGCGCCGGCGACCGTCATACCCCGTCTGGACGACGAGCCCGCTTACCCTACTGGCAAGACTCCACCGATTCGAACGACTGCGCCTGAGCCCCAGCATGTTCCGGTGGCGGCCATGCCCCCCAAAAAGGCGCCCCCTCCGGCCTACATCCCGCCGCGCAAGAAGCCCAAACCGAAGAAACCCTCGGATCAACTACCTTCATACAACGACGGAATCTAGCGGTAGACCGAGCGGATCAACTCCATCACCACCTGCTCCAGGCGACGGTCCGGAAGGGGCGGCTTCGATCGGCTGCGGGCCCCGATGAACACCCGGCCTCGCCCGGTATGCACAAAAGCGGCGCAAAACCCCGGCCCTTGTGCCAACGAATAACCTTTTGGCGCCCGTATCGCCAGGGGTTTGAGAGTCTCGCCAAAGGCAAAATCTAGCTCTTCTTCAAAGCTTGCCCCCTGAGGGGCCAGATGGAACACCAGATTGAGCTTGGGCCCGTCAAACGAGGGCCACATAAAGTCGGCTGCGCGGGATCGATAAGATTTGCAAGGAATGGGGTCAAGCGAGCAACTCCAGGTGCTGCCCAAAGCCTGAAACGAATAGGGCTGAGCACGGCCAGTTCCCAGCAGCAGCAGGGTCAGGGCCAGCAGGCGCCTCATTCGGTTCCGGGCTCCGGCCCCGAAAGCTGATCCACCAGCTCCAGATACACCTCTTCAGAAATCAGTTGAGCAGCCAGCGCTTCGCGCAGCGAAGATCGACGTGCGTTGCGCACCAGGTGGGTGGCGTCCTGCAGCTGTTCGTCCCTGACCTCGGCGTGGGCTCGGGTGTATTCCTCAAGCTCAGCGCCCAGGCGTTCAATTTCGGCCTGCATTGGGGTGGCCAGTTCGCGAAACACCTCTTCGGGGATATGAAAGGCTTCGCGGCGCGAGCGCAGTTGTCGCAGGGCATGTTCGTGGGCCATCAAGGCTCCGCTGAGGCGCTCGAACTGCTTGATCAGGGGACGTTCGCCCCGCAGGCCCAGCCCGACCAGCAAAGGCCGAATCGTCAGTCCCTGCCCGAAAAGACTGAGCAGCACCACGCCAAAGGTAAGCAATAGCAACTCCTGACGCTCGGGCAAAGCCAGGGCCATCGCCAGCGCCATGGCGATCGAGCCCCGAAGCCCCGACCATACCAACACCAATTGCCAGCGCCAGGGGAATCGGGTCCATGGGGCCAGCACGGCCACCGCCAGCGCGCGAGCCAGGATAACGATAAGGAAGGCCAGGCAAATCGGACCCAGTTTCTGCCAGAGCAGCGTGAGGTCGACCTGAGTGCCGATCAGCAAGAACACCAGCGAATTGCAAATGAAGCCGATGAACTCCCAGGTGTACAGCAAAACCAGCCGGGACTGTGGCGACAAGCCCTGATGCATGGCCAGATTGCCAAAGACAAATCCGGCCGCGATCACGGCCATCACACCGGAGACATGCACCTGCTGAGCCAGCAGATAGCTCCCATAGGCCAGAATCGAACTGAGCGTCACTTCGATCATGGCATCGTCGAGGTGCTCGTGAATCTTACAGGCCATAAACCCGAGGCCCGCTCCGATCAGCAACCCCCCCAGTGACTCAAGGAAGAACAGTCCTACGCTGGACGACAGTCCCAGCGCGTGACCCGTGGCCGCCCCCACCAGCACCTGAAAGAGCACCACCGCTGCGCCATCGTTAAGCAGACTCTCGCCTTCCACCACCACCGAGAGGTCCTTGGGAGCTTTGAGTTCTTTGAACAAGGCCAGCACGCTGATAGGGTCGGTGGCCGAGATGAGGGCTCCAAAAACCAGCGCAGCCGGCAGCGAAAGACCCAGCGCCCAGTGAACGCCATAGCCCACCCCGAAGGCCGTGATCAGCATGCCAGGCACGGCCAGCAACACGACGGGTTTGAGATTGGCCATCACGCGCTGGGCTGGCAGATGAATGGCGGCTTCGAAGAGCAAGGCCGGAAGCAAGACGACGAACAGAAGGTCGGGGGTGAGCGTAACCTCCAGCGGCAACACGGAACGCGTCAGGCCCAGCAACAGACCCACTCCGACCAGTGCAATGGTATAGGGAATCCTTACCCGCTTGCACAACATGGCCACCAGCGTAATGACCAGAAGTTCGGCGAAAAAGCTGGTTATCGCAGAGGCATCTTGGCTCATGGACTCAGCCTTTTAGAACTTGCGACTCCACTCCTTGGGCCAGCGCTCGACCACCACCTTGGTCTGAGTGTAAAACTCGATGCCGTGGCGGCCCTGAGCATGCAGATCGCCGAAGAAACTGTCTTTCCAGCCGCTGAAGGGGAAGAAGGCCATGGGTGCCGCCACGCCGATGTTGATGCCCAGATTGCCCACCTCGGCTTCGTGGCGAAACTTGCGGGCGGCCGCCCCGCTACTGGTGAACAAACAGGCCTGGTTTCCATATTTGCCCGAGTTTACGAAGGCGATCACCTGGTCCATGTCGTCGAAGTGCAATACCCCCAGCACCGGGCCAAAGATTTCGGTGGTCAGCAGGTCGCTGTCGGCCGGCATCGTCATCACGGTGGGGCGAAGAAACGCCCCCTTCGAGGCAAACTCGTGCTGGCGCCCATCGACGATCAACTCGGCCCCCTGTTGGACCCCTACCTCAATCAGTCCACGAATGCGATCGCGACTGGCCTGATTGATCACCGGCCCCATCTGCACACCGGGCTCCAGGCCACTGCCCACCACCCGGCTCTGACCGGCCTCGCGCATGGCCTCGAGAAACGGCTGGCGTGATGCGCCCACGGTAATGGCCAACGAAGAGGCCAGACAACGCTGGCCAGCACAGCCAAAAGAACTGTCGGCCACAATTTTGCTGGTCATTTCCAGGTCGGCGTCGGGCAGAACAATGATCGGGTTCTTGGCTCCCCCCTGAGCCTGCACGCGCTTGCCGTGCTGCGAAGCTTTAGAATAGATGTAGCGGGCCACGGGCGTGGAGCCGACAAAGCTGATAGCTTTGACCTCGGGGTGTTCCAGCAGGCGGTCTACAGCCTCGCGGGCGCCGTGCACCAAATTGCAAACGCCGGCGGGCAAACCGGCCTGGAGCAGCAGCTCAAGCAGCCGCACCATGGTCTGAGGCACCTTTTCCGACGGCTTCATGACGACCGTATTGCCACACACCAGCGCATAGGGCAGAAACCATAGTGGAATCATGGCCGGAAAGTTGAACGGGGTGATGATAGCGCAAACACCCACCGGTTGACGGATCATCAACTCGTCGATGCCCGGTGCGATGTCTTCGTTGTGATAGCCCTGGATCAGAATGGGAGCCCCACAGGCCACTTCCACATTTTCAACGCCCCGGCGTAGCTCGCCCCGAGACTCGTCCAGAGTTTTGCCACACTCCAGCGTGATCTGCCGGGAAATGTCTTCGAAGTGCTCCTCCAGCAACTGCTTGAAGCGAAACATGACCTGAATGCGTTCGGTAACCGGAGTGCAGCGCCAGCCCTTCAGGGCCCGCCGGGCCGAGTCGACCGCCAGGTCGACATCCTCGGCCGAGGAAAGGGGAACCTCGGTCAACACCTCTTCGGTGGCCGGGTTGAGCACAGGAAGGGTGGCGCCGGTTGAAGCCGAGCGCCATTGATCGTGAATCCAATTGCGTAGCATCGGGGTCTCTTCGCGAGGTTCTTGTCAGTCCATTCCCGATTGTCGTAGACTGCGGAACAAGTTGGCCGGATGGTCGCGGGTCGGTGCAGCATCGACCTGAGGAAAGTCCGGGCTCCCCAGGGCAGGGCGCTGGATAACGTCCAGTGAGGGTGACCTCGAGGATAGTGCCACAGAAATGAAGACCGCTGTCGCAAGGCAGCAAGGGTGCAACGGTGGGGTAAGAGCCCACCAGCAGCACGGTGACGTGCTGGCTAGGTAAACCCCGCACGGGAGTAAGACTCAGTTCAGGTCGGAGGCTTCGGCTTCCCTCGGCGGCCCGTCGAGCGTGCCTGGAGTATGTCGCAGGAGATGGGCGGTAACGTCCATCCCAGAGAGATGACCATCGCTGGCTTCGGCCGGCACAGAACCCGGCTTACAGGCCAACTTCTAGAGGGACTTACGTCCCTCTAGTTTTTTGTTTCCCCGTAGAAGCGACGGATGCGCGAGGCCAACCAGGACGCTTCTTCGGCACAGGCCAGGCGGCCCGTGATGATACAGGCGTCGGAGATCAGCTGCAGATGGGCGCCGCGCGCCGATTGCCTCACCCAGATGGCCTCCAACTGGTCGGCGGGGATGCGAGCCGACCAGAATGGCACACCCCACACTTTGTCCTGGGCCGAGATGCCGGTTCCGTCGGTGCGCAACTCTTTGCGATAACCGAACAACAAGAATGAGGTCAGGGCGATAATGATACCCGTCACCAGGAAATAGGTGTAGTCGTGACGCGCCATGGCCAGGTTGAAAAAGGAAACCTGAAACTTCTCCACTTCACCACTCGACCCGACCACACGCGGAAAAATCGGGACCACCCCCATGAGGACGAGAAAGAAGACCAGGGTGAAATACTCCTGCAGCATGGCCGGGCTGAGCAGTTTCCAGCGATAGATCTGGGCATCACCCTGAGTGCCCTCCTCCACCACGCTGCAACCGTCGGGGCGTCGGTCAAACTCGTTTCCGAGCAGTTCTGGATGGCGCCGGACCCGCTCGCGAAAAGGAAGATCCAGTTCCTCTCGGGGGATCATCATTTCCCCCGACTCACCCTTCTCGAGCACGGGACAGTTCATTTGCTTGGCCAGAGCTTCTGCCAGCGAACGACTCTCGATACGATGGCCTTCGCGACGGTCGAGCACATACTGGCGCTTGCCGTCTACCAGATTGACCAGCCAAAAATCACGCGACGCCTTGCCACTCTCTTCCTCCTGCGAGCGCAAACGTATCATCGGTTGGCCCTCCCAGCGATAGCGCAAAGTTCGCCCAAACCATCCGTTCTTCACTGCGATGGCTCGCTCTTCCACCCGAAACGACTTGCGCGTAAAGCGAAGCATGAGCGCTGCCAGCACCACCGTGGCAAAACCCAGCGGAACCAGATAATCGATCCATCCTCGCCCCGGGTAGACCCGAGCGATCAGGTTGCGAACAGGGAAACTCAGGGCCAGGCCGGCAAACATCAGAAAGATGGCCAGATCCTGGTTGGCGTTGGAGGGCAAGAAAATTTCGCCCGTGCTTTTTCGAACAACCGTCATCGAGAACGTAGTGTTGCACTTGGCCCCGGATGATTCCTGGCTACGAACAAGAGATGAACTTATTGTAACAGGAACACCAATTACATAGAACCCTTTTCAATTTTTGCCTACTTTAGCTATATGCCACAAAGCAAAAGTAGCTATTCAGCGGTGGGGTTGACAGTTCTTGGGAACGTGATAGTATCCAGACCTCGGCAGCGAAAGCCGCTGAGCGGCCCGGTAAAACGGGCGGTGCTGCTTCACCTGAGAAGCAGGGGTAGCCTGAAGACCTGATCAGGCCGCTGGTGACGGAGCGATAACCGTTGGAAGCCCTGAACCTCTCTGGCACCGCGAGGTGAGACAGATACTGCCAGGACCGAAGGCCGAGAACTTCGGAAAAGGCACATCGACCAGAGGCAAAAACGAGGCACGGTGAGCAATCGCCAGGTCGCGACGGTAAGGGGAGCCTGGTGCGGAATACGGCGGCCAGGGGGCTCTGATGTGGCCTGAACCATCAGGGGTAGCGTGCAGACCCAGTACGCAGTCGGACAACGTCGACTGAGCGCATAAGCGTGGTGTTGTGAGGCCTTCTTCGGAGGGGTGGAGCCGCGAGGCGAAAGAACTGAGGCGAAAGCCCCAGTGAACCACACTGGTCGAAAGGGACTCGGGGCGACTCGAGAACCGACGGAAGAAGGAGCCTGGCGCAGGAGGACGGCGGCCAGGGGGCACTGTTTGAGCCTGAATCAAACAGAGGTAGCCTGCAGACTTGAGCAGGTCGCCCGACCAGCAGGGCGTGAGTGAATAGAAAACAAGCGGGTAAGGCTCACTGGAGAGCCAGGGTTGCCGCGAGGCAAGCAAGTCGACCGAGGTGAAGCGCAAGCGAAACCACGGAAGGGGCCCTGGGAAACAAGGTGGGAGCCTGGCGCAGGAGGACGGCGGCCAGGGGGCACTGATCGGGCCTGGATCGGTCAGAGGTAGCTTGCAGACTTCAGCAAGCCGCTGCGCTCACACAGCGAGAGTCAAACAGTGGACGAGTGAGAGAGGCCTTGGAGAGAGTCAGGAAGCCGAGAGGCAGAATGAATCCCGCGGGGAGCCGGCAACGGCAAAACGCAGGAAGCGCCTGATTCCGGGTAGTTACTGGAACTGCCCTGTCTGAGGAGCCCGGTGCTGGAGGGAATGGCGGCCGGGGGGCACTGTCCTGACCCGGAAGGACAGGGGTAACGTGCATACCTGAGCACGTCGGCGCGCTGCGGCGTCGAGAGCGAAGTGAAGCGACGCAGAGAGGCCGTAACGAAAGAGCTGGGCCGTGAGGCACAAGCGATTCGAGTGGGGAAGCATCGGAAACGGTGCGGAAAGCTCGAAAGGCCAGCAGCACCTCGTTACGGAGCCTGGTGTAGGTGGGGAAGGCAGCCAGGCACGAACAGAGCCGTCTGAGAATTCAGACGGCTTTTGTTGTTTCTGCACTCAGGGTTGCCAGTGCACCACCAGCGCAATGCCCGATTCATCCTGATGACGATAGCTCTCATAGCGGGGCTTCAGACCCTGTCGCTGGCATTGCTTCCACAGTTCCTCAAGGGGTTGCGGCAGTTGCGGGCGACGCTGGAGCCAACGGGTAAGGGCGCCGGACTTTTCTTGCTTGCGCAGCCATCGACTCAAGTCCTCCAGCCAGTCCAGGGGGCACACCCGCTCGACCTGCTTGACCTGCAGGTCGGTGCGCAGCCACTCTTCAATCTCGCGAAAACTCGGGGGCCCAAGGGTGCGCAGGCGCGGATAGGGGTCGGGATCTTCCAGGCGACTGGCGTGCAATTCGGCCTGTAACTCGTGACGCAGATCGCAATACTGAAAACTGAGGCGGAGCAACACCGTTCCGCTACGTCCCTGATCGGCCGCTCGCAGGGCCTTTTGCTCGACCTGCTCCGAAGCGACCACGATGGCGGCTACCGCCTTATCGGCGGCCTGGGCGCTGACCCGCGTCCAGGACCGCAGCAGCAGTTGCGCTTTCTCGCGAGCGATTTCGTCGCGGGCCCTACGAGTTCTCTTCTGCAATGAGGCCAGATCCATCGCACTTTCCCTCCATGGAAAAAGGCCCCCGGGAGCGAGGGCCTTTCTTTGGCAGTCGGGGAGATTAACTCCGCCGACGACGGGCTGCCAGCATTTTCTTCTTACGACGAACGCTGGGCTTTTCGTAAAACTCACGCTTTTTGATTTCAGCCAGCACGCCATCACGCTGGCACTGTCGACGAAAACGCTTGAGGGCAGACTCAATCGACTCGCCTTCTTCAACGCGGGTCTCCACGCCTAATCCCTCCTTCCCTTGGCCCCATCGAACAGGTTGGCCCTGATAATGCTGCAGACCTTAGCATGCATGCGAGGTCGGCGTCAAGGAACAAAAACACCAGTGGTACTCCTAGAAACGCTTGCCGGCGCCCAGAATGGGATAGCCCTGGCGAGAGTTCACGTTGCGATAACCGCCTAACAAATAGAAGTCGCCGGGGAACAACACCTTGCCGTAGACATCGACTTCTACCTTGCTGGTGTTGTAGGCGTCGACGCTCAGTTCGAGTTTCTTGTCCAGCAATCGGGCGTCGGCGCCCAGGCCGAACTGGCTGCGAACCACTCCGGCGCGCACTCGAAAGTTCTCCCAATTCTTCATCGCCTGCAGGTTGATCAGATTTTGCTGACCCAGCGAATCGACACCGAGCTTGGCTCCATAGGGCCCATCGGGCAACAAGAAAGCGTTGAGATTGGTCGCGGGCCGACCATTCTTCGTGTTCCATTCGTTGTCCAGATAAACGTTCGCCAGCTTTCCACCGGTCACGCCGTCGGTGATGCCCTCGACCTTCTTCATAACCCGATTGGCTCCATCGGTCGCTTCTTTGGCATTCTGGATGGTATCCCTCAGGTCGCCCTGAACCTCGGGGTCGGCGGTGATGGAGCGAATGTCCGAAGCGATGCCCTGGACCTCTTCGCTGGTGCGCTTCAGATTGTTCACGGTAGCCACCACGTCACCCTGAAGGTCCTCATTGTTGGCCAGCGTCTCCAGGGCTTTCACCGTGCGGTTGAGGCTCTGAGCCGTTTGGCGCAGGGTCAATACGATGGTCTCCACATTGCCTTCGTTCTTGCTGACCACCCTGCGCAGGCTGGAACTGAAGCCCCGCAAGTCAGAGCCAACGGCCTGGGCATCGGCCTGAAAACTGGCGATGGTCCCGTCGACGTGACTGACCACCGACTCCAGCGAATTGCCCAGCCGGTCGACCCTACGGTTCAGGTTGGCCACCAGCAACTTGGCATCGGAACTCGCCCCCTTGAGATTCTTGGAAATCTCATTGAAGTTGCCCATCGTGTCGCGGATGTCGTTCTGAAACTTCTTGTCGGCGACCAGCTCGTTGAGCGCGGCCACCGAAGCCCGAAACTCGGTCATCACGGCCTGACCCTCACGAGCCAGGTCGTCCAGGCTGACGGGTGGTTCTCCGGTGATCACCTCGTCATTGGGCTTCAGAGCCGGGGTGTCGGGGGGGATCTGTCCGGTGCGGATATCCACCCACTTGTCGCCCAGCAAGTTTCCGGCCACTGTATAGACATAGTAGGAGTCCCGAGGGTCGTCGGGTCGACGATTGCGATACAGCGTCACCCCAGGACGGGTGATCAACACGGTCACGTTGACCTTGGTATCCTCGAGCTCCATTTTCTTTACGGCCCCTACCTTCACCCCGGCCAGGAGCACCGGGGCTTTGGTTTGCAGCCCGCCCACGTTGCGGAAGCTGATCGTGAACTCACGACCCTGCTCATCGGCGATACCACCGATCTGGGTAACCACCAGTCCGAAAAGGATGAGGGCGATGACCGCCACCATGCCCACCCGGGCCGCTGCACTCATTTCCATCGCCTGGTCCTCGCTCTACACACGGATCGGTCCCTTCGAGCTGCCCTCGCGGAACTGCTGGATATAGGGATTGGTCGTCACTTTGAATTCGTTGGGGGGGCCGCTCCACACGATACGGCCTTCATGCAACATGATGATGTTGTGAGCCACCAGCATGGCTCCTGCAAGATCGTGGGTTACCACCACCGAGGTAGCGGTTAAACGGCTTTGCAATTCCAGGATAAGCTCGTTGATCACCCGAGAAATAATCGGGTCCAAACCGGTGGTGGGCTCATCATAGAGGACGATGTCGGGATCGGTGGCCACGGTGCGCGCAAAGCTGGCTCGCTTCTGCATGCCACCGGAGAGCTGACTGGGATACAGGTGATCCATGCCCTCCAGGTCAACGATAGCCAGCTTCTCGGCCACGATGCGCTGAATCTCTTCTTCAGGCAAGTCGGTATGCTCTCGAAGCCCGAAAGCGACGTTCTCGCCCACGGTCAGAGAGTCGAACAGCGCGGCTTTTTGAAAGGCCATACCGATGCGCCTGCGCAGCTTGTCCAGCTGCTTGTGGGGCATGGTGGCAATGTTTTGATTGTTGATGAAGACCTCGCCGCGATTGGGCTTTTGCAGGCCGATCATGCAACGCAGCGTGGTACTCTTGCCGACGCCCGATAACCCCAGAATCACCAGGGTTGTGCCCCGAGGGACTTCGAACGACACGTCTTTCAAGATTTCTCGGCTGCCGAAAGCCACGGTGAGGTTCTTCACCACAATGGCCGGATCGGACATGGGCTCGCGAGGACCGGTGATCGGCTGAAGGCTTTTACTCATCAGTTCAGCTGAAACAGCCAGGCAGAGAGGAAGTAGTTGGTCATAAAGATGATGATCATAGAGATCACCACCGACCCGGTAGTTGCCTGGCCCACACCCGCAGCGCCTCGGCCACACTGCAGTCCCTGTTGGCAGGATACGAGCGCGATCTGGACACCGTATATCATCGACTTGAACAGGCCCTTGGTGACGTCCGACAGTTCGGTCATACGCCGCACAGAGTCGTAAAACACCTCCTGGGGGATGCCGGCAGTGGCTTCGGCCACGAACGAGCCCCCCACCAGCCCGGCCAGATCGGAAAAGAGGGTCAACATGGGCATCATCACCAGCAGAGCGGCAACCCGCGGGCATACCAGATAGCGCACGGGACTGACGGCCATGCACACCAGAGCATCAATCTGCTCGGTGACCTTCATGCTGCCGATCTCGGCCGTGATGGCCGAGCCAGCCCGACCGGCCACCACCACTGCGGTCAGCATGGGGCCCAGCTCGCGAGCCATGGCCAGGGCCACGCCGCCACCCACAATATTGGCCACCCCGTAGGTCACGGCTACGTGGGCCAGCTGCAGGCTGATCACCATGCCGGCGAAGGTGGTGGTGAGCAAGACGATCATAATGGAGTTGACGCCGAGAAAGGCCATTTGGAAGAGGGCCTGCCCCCAGCGCAGCTGGCCCCGCACCAGAAAGGCCGCGGCTTCCCACAGCAGAATCGCCAGACCGCCAATATATTCGAGGACGGAGATAACCGATAGCCCGAGTGATTCAAAGAAGCGAATCATGAACCCATCGGCTTCCGGAAGCTAGTCGGGGTTCCTGCACGTGAACATCATAAACTGGCGCTGCTACTGAGTTGTAAGCAAATCCATTGGGGTTTTCTCGCCACGCAAGACCGCTCCCAACATGCGCCCCACCCAGTTGTAACGCTGCGGGTTCTGCCCGGAGGTGTCGACGATCTTCGACTTGCCGACAGAATTCAGGAATACTCGCAGGTTGGCGTGATCGGCCAGGCGCTCGCGACGGTAAAACGGATTGTCAAACACTTTCAAATGGGCCGCCAGATAGGGGGTTTGCTCGGCGAAGCGCCGCTGCTGGGGGAAGTCGAGCAAGAAGAAGGCCAGCTCCTGAACCTTGTACATCTCCCGCTCGGGCACGCTCTTGAACATGGCCAGGGCCCAACCCTGAGTCTCGGTGATGCGCTGACTCTTATCAAATCCGGGAATAACTGCCGATTTGACCGGCAAACCCAGCGCCTTCAGCTTGAAATAATCTTCAACATTACCGATGTACATGCCCGCCGGCGGCGAGCCCGAGCCCTCCAGGGGCGCCAACGAGGGAGCCACTTTCTTCAGATAATCCACCACCGTCTGCACAGCCGGCGTGGTGGCCGCGGCCGTGCTGGAGCCCAGGCCTTCACCACCGCTTTGCCAGATCAGCAACTGGAAGTTGCGGGCGATGTCATCGGGATGGTCGGGGCTACCCAGCGACAGAGCCAGGCCAGTGCTGATTTTCTTAGCCGCTGCCAGGACCTGCTCCCAGGTGACCGGCACCTGCTTGACGCCCGCCTGCTGCAACACGTCGGAGTTATAAATCAGAGCCTTGGTGGTGAAGAAATAGGGCAAAGCGTAAAGCGTGCCGCCTACGTGCGATGCCTCCCAAAGAGGCACGTAGGCATTGTTCTTGATGGCCCAGGAAAAGCCGAACTGCTCCTTGGGCATCCAGGTTTCCACCGGGTAGAGGTCGGGCTGGTTCTTCACCAGATCGTTCAGCCAGCTGTTGTCCACGATGGCCAGCGTAGGGTGTTCGCCACCCGGAGTGTTGAGCTGACGATAGAGCTCCTCGGTTCGGGGGAAGTTCTTGACCTGAATCTCCAGGTAAGGATGGGTCTCCTGGAACTCCTGAACAAACCCCTCAATAACCTTGCCCGAAGAGGCGGGAAGGCTGTAGTAGATCGATACAGGCAGTTTGGCGGAAAGCGCCTGGCGGGCCGAAGTGACCGGTTGAGTATGACCCCCGAGCGTCCCGAAGGCGATGCTGAGGCCCAGCAGTTGGATGGCAGTTCGTCGTAGCATGAGGTCCTCCAGGTATTTCTTGGATTGAAAATTTTTCTACATCTTTAACACGGAACTGGGATATCATCCCCAGTTCGTCAAAAAACTAACGAGAAAACGAGAACTCGCCCTGATCTCCGTAAATGTCTTCGAGATACACGGTCAGTTCATCACGGTCGGGCACCCGGGGAAAGGTCACGTAGCCCATCACCTCCTGCTTGGGAGTGAGCTTACGGTCGAGAATCGGGTCGTAGCGGGTTGCGGCCACGCGCTTGCCGTTGGGAGCCGAGGTAAACATGTGCCAGTGGAATGGCGAGAGTTCCACGTTCAACTCGCCACTGTTGCGAATCCGCACCTGAAAAACGTCGTTCTGATCGAGCCCCTTTTCCCGCATCATCTGGTTGCGCAAAGTATTCAACTCTTCCACGCTGCGCACGCCGTTCTGGGCTGCCTGAAATCGGCAATAGGCCTCGAGCAACTCCTGGTCCCAATGAACCACCTCGATTTCAATGCGAGCGGCAAAATCGCGAGAGAGGTGGTCGCGATAGTAGCGGTTGGCCGCGGCCTGGTTAGCACTTTGCAGCAACAGGTCCACCGGACCCCACCAGGCCCCGTAGGCCACGTCGATCAGACTGTTGAGCACCACGATGCTCTCAACATCCTGAAGCGGCGGCTTGGGGTTACCCGCCTTACCCGACCACTGCTGAACAAACTCTTTGCTATGAACCCTGCCGCGCAGCAAGTCTTCATAGTGTTGACGAGCCTCCTCGCCCGAGATCGACACCGGAGTTAATGCCTTGGGCTTGTTGGGCACGACCTCAGATGTGGTGGGCGCCGAAAGGCTGAGGGCGTCGCCGGCCAGAACCGGTTCGCCGGAAAACTGTTGAGCGATCACGGCCTTCGACTCGCGCTGACCGACATCTTCCACCTGCAGTTCGGCCACGCTTTTGCCCGCCCGCATCACCACGAAGCGGTCGCCGGGCTTCACCGAATCCATCATGCCGCGGTTGATAATGATACGCTCCCCTTCGACACGAATGACAAAACCCGCGGGAGAAGCCAATAACCAGCCGCCCAGCAGTAGGGCCACACCCATCATTCGATAGCGCATCTTCAAATTATCCACCACTCTCAGCAGGTTGACAAGACAGTCGCTGGGAAGATCTCTCTTATGGACGCTCGAAACGTTCGTCTGAAGCGAAAAGTTTCCGCCAGCGATGAACCCAGCCCCCAACAGCAGTTCTTGCGTTTTGGCCTGGCTCTTGGAGCCGTCCTTGTGCTGTTTGTCTTTGGGGTCAAATGGTTCAACGAAAATCGCCACAAAACCCTGAATACTTCGGCTGATCTGGAGTCACGCGGGCTCTATCTAAAACTTTCGATGCGCAAAGAAAGTTACGGCGCGGGCGAGCCCGTCGACGTGCAGTTGCTGGTAAAGAACATTTCCGACAAAGACATCGTGCTCAACTTTGATCACGACCTCGAGTTCGACTTCACGGTACAGAGCGAGCTCGACCTGCTGTTCACCCAGATTCCCCAGAACATCTGGCAACACAGCAGCGCGCCCGAGAACGTTCCCAAACCGAAGGCTCACAGCCTGACGATTGCTCCGGGTAAAGAGAAGCTGTTCCGAGCCACCTGGCAACAGCAGACCTTCAGCGGTCAGAAAGTGAAGCCGGGGCGCTACATCATCACGGGCTACCTGAAGTCCAGCAACCACGCCGAGACCTTGCAACTGCGCGGCCAAACCCAGAAGTAGGATTTTGTTGACGAATATCCGGGGCTCCTGTATACTCAGCCCCGTTCACTGCGGAGCGTAGCGCAGTCTGGTAGCGCACCTGCTTTGGGAGCAGGGGGTCGCCGGTTCAAATCCGGCCGCTCCGACCAGCAGGCGCCCATAGCTCAGCGGATAGAGCAACTGCCTTCTAAGCAGTGGGTCGGAGGTTCGAGTCCTCCTGGGCGCGAAACAAGATCCAAATTGAATATGTGGTGAGTGTAGCTCAGTTGGTTAGAGCACTGGTCTGTGGAACCAGGGGTCGAGGGTTCGAGCCCCTTCATTCACCCCACTAGGGCCGCTAGCTCAGCGGTAGAGCAACCGGCTCTTAACCGGTTGGCCGTAGGTTCGAATCCTACGCGGCCCACCAAGCGACAAGTCAATATTTGGGCCGGTAGCTCAGCGGTAGAGCATCCGACTTTTAATCGGGTGGTCGCGGGTTCGAATCCCGCCCGGCCCACCAAGGAAACCTCGGTAACCCCGGGGTTTTTTGGTTTCCTGCGCCGACTACTTCTCAAAGGACGACTTGCCGGGCAAGGAGCGCTCGAGGTGGTATTTGAGCAGTCCTCGAACCTTGGGGTTCGGCCGTAACCCCTGATCATCGTTCACGCATAGAACGGCCGGACGCTGCAACACGAAAGCCCGGGTTTGCACCCAGTATTGCCAGAACAGGTTGGGTCGAATGCCCAGCTGGTAGTGCCAGAAAATGGTTCGAAATGGGTCCACCATGACTCGCATCGACTGCGGTTGTTGATAGAGAAACCGTCGATAGGTATCAAAGAGGAAGCACGTCGGCTGGGTATGGGCACGAAACCGGCTTCGCCGCGTTTCCTCCAACACGGGCCCCAGAGTGTCCAGGGCCTGCATCCACAGGTCGCGGCGATAGAGAAGGGGCACGTGAGCCACGGCACCTTTCGAGATGATCAACATGCCTAACAACCAGCGCAGTCCCCGCAAATGCACCTTGGTTCCGCGCACCAAAATGCGTCCCTGTGGGTCGATGAAATCCGAGGGCCGAATGTTTCGTAGCAACAACCAGTCGTCATTGAAGTACAGGAAATGCTCAGCCAGACCCGGTATTCGATGAAGGTGAGTTTCAATCGCTTCGCTGTTGAAGCACGGAAGCCAGTCCGGATTCTCGAACACCTGGTCGTGGTGAACAAGCTTTAACTTGGGATGATCGGTGCGCAGCCAGGCCGGCACCTGGGGGCGCTGGGTCAACAGATAGATTCGCCGGACCCACCCCATGTAACGCTCCACCGAGCGCAAACTGTAGCGAAGCAACTGGTGATCGTCGCGAAACCGTTCGGGATTCAGGTCGATGGGGCGATGGGCATAGAACTCGCGCTGGGCGCGATGCTCCGGGTCGTCGCCATCGACCCAGGTATAGACAAGATCGATCTCGGGAAACACTCTCGGGCCTTGGAAAGGCATCTGCAAGCTCCTGCCCGTGTTAACCCGGTGTCACAGGAAGTTCACTTTCTGGCAATCTGGTTTGAGAAGAATTTCTTCCGACTTGGCCCTCCTGACCTACAATCAAGACATCCCACATTCGGGATACAATCTAAGGTCGCTCCCTCTGAACTGTGTTTAGGCCCGTTCTCGAACCCGAGGACGGGCCACTTTTTTTTGGCCCAGCGCCCTCGCATAGAACGCCTCGATCGGTACGACCAACCGGCGCCAGTCATAACGAACCCATTCCTGCCCGCACCACTCCTGGAGTGAAGCCCATTCTTCTCCCACCTGACACAGCCGCTCCAGGCGAGCAGCCAGCTCGCGGTCGTCGTCCACGGGAAAAATCAGCTGACAGGACCGCTCCTTCAGCACCTCACGATAGCCCGGATTGTCGGCGGCCAGCGGCGGGGTGCCGCAGGCCATCGCCTCGGTCAGCACGATGCCAAAACTCTCTCCCCCCGTGGAAGGGGCCACCAACAGGCGTGCCTGGCGTAGCAACTCCCACTTTCTCTGCTCGGAAACCTCCCCCAGAAATTGAACGTCCAGGTTGCCGGCCAACTGCTCTAACTCAGCCCTGAGGTAGCCCTCACCCGCAACCCACAGCGGTGGCGCGGTCTTCCCCATTCGGTGCAGCGCTCGTAACAAGGTGGCCAGTCCTTTGCGTGGCTCCAGCCGACCAACAAAGAGGAGTGCCCGCCGCTCACCTTCGGGCGGCAGAGCCGTGGGCAACCAGAGACCGTTGGGAATGATTTCGAAAGTGCCAGGACGCAGATGCGCCCCCGCCAGCGGCGACACCGCCACCACCTGGGGCACCCAAAGCCAGCGCAGCAGGCGACTTGCCCAAGGCATGATCGCCCTGGCCCAGGTGGGAGTTTCGCGGCCGGGAACATCGTGAAACGTGGCCACCTTCGTCCCGCGAAAACAGGTTGCTAATTGAAACGGAAAAAACGGATTCCAGAGCGTGTGAAAGTGAAGCAGGTCATAATTGCGTCGCGACACCTCCAGCACCTGACGGGGTGAGGCCCAGGTCACATCGATCTGGGTACCACCGAAGGCCAGCTTGCGAGAACGGCCGCAACCGACCAGAGGCAATCCGTCCACGCTGCCATCGGGGTTGGGACCGATAACCTCAACAGAATGACCCCTTTCCTGCAGAGCATGACCCAGACCCAGAATGTGGCTTTTGACCCCGCCAGGACGTTCCAGGTTATAGGGACAGACCAGAGCGATCTTCACAGCAATCTCCCATCTCGCTCGAGCTTCACCCCCATAGTCCGAAGTCTCCTTTTGTTGCCGGGCACAAACAAAAGACTCTGAAAATCAGACCACGCAACGTTGCTAACCGGAAACAAAGGTCAACATCGGGTTTACTTCCGGCAACATGTCGGCAACAAACTCCCCTCCTCGAGATGGACGGTTCCCGAGTAGCCTGAAATCAGGAGGGGATCCCACCATGAAAGTGCAGCCCAAGCCCGCGGCCTCCAGCCGCCCCGCCAACCAAACTCCGAGCTCGAAGAAGTCCAGCCCGGCGCCTGCGCGCTCGAGTTCGCCGCCGCGAGACTCGGCCCGGGTAAGCGCCGAGGCCCGCTCGGCTCCAACCGCTCCCCCCAGGGGCCTGTCGGCCTTGACCAGCAACTTCAACTACCGGCCAGGCCAGTTGCAGGACCATAGCGGGGCCAGTTTCTGGAAGCCCGGAAGCTCGAGCGAGTCGGGCACTGCGGCCAACCGCCAGATCAACCAGGACTATGCTGGCCTGAGCCGGGCCGCCGACGAGTACATGCGCGCCGGCACGCAGGCTCCCACCCTCAATAACTTCTTCGAGTTTGCCGAACAAGCCTCGACGGCCGTGGGCGAGCAAATTCGCAACATCGAAAACGTCCAGCAAGCGGCCGGAGGCAGCGCCGAAGCCGCTGTAAAGGCTGGTGGGTCGATGCTGAACGGAACCTCGCTCGATCAGGTACGTCGAGTGCACGGTGCCACCATGGCCGATCAGGCCGATCAGGTGGTGCGTCAGAACCCCACCAGCAATTCTCTGATGAACGGCAGTCGGGTAGCCGGGGGCACCATGGGCCAGATGTGGGGCGAAATGGAAACCACCCGGGGTGCCCTGGTCCATGGCAACACCCGAATCCATAAAGAATTGGGCAGCGCCGCCAACACCTTCTTCCAGGGCGAATCGCAGGGCGGCAAGGGACTGGACGCGTTGAAATCAGCCGGCATCTATCCCGGCTCGGACAAAGATCCCGATGGCCTGGTAACCCGAGCCTTTACCTCGATGCAGCGGGTGCGCGACCTTTCCCAGCAGTGGGAAAAGGCCGGAACGCCGGAGCAAAAGAAGGCCATCGAGGCTCAGCGCCTGGCCGCGGCCAAAGATTCGACGTTCTCTTTCATGATGCAAGAGCAAGGCCACATCCTTCAGAACGGGGCCATTTTCGACGACCCCACCATGAAGCGAAATCTGCGCGCCATCACTCCCACCATGAGCTTTCAAGACACCAACGGCCAGCACGCCCAACTGGGCAAGGGTCAGGACTATTCCAACTTCAAGCAGCGCCTGGGGCTCAACGAGGTTCCCGCAGGAACCCCGGGGGCCTATCCGCTGACTCGCGAGGGCCAGACCCGACACTTCCAGCCCGACCCCACCCAAAAGGGGAGCATTGTGGACTACTTCTCCTCCAACATGGAAGCGTCGCGGGCCCGTCCCATGATCGACGCCCCGGCCCGCGACCTGGAAGCGCCTCCCGCCAGCCAGACCGGCCAGGGCGTGCTGCAACTGGCCCGCGGTGTAGACCGACGCGACTTCAGCACCATGGCGGCCGGAGGCATTCGCGGAGCGGGGGGAGCCGTCACCGACAGCACCCAATGGGCCGGCAACCGACTGGACGAGGCCGGCACCGATCTGGCCCTTGCAGGCGTTCGCCAGGCCCAACAGGGCGGCTACTACAACAGCGCGGTGGGCAATGCCAAAGCCGTCGGCGGGGTGGCTCTGCACAAGACCGGCCAGGTGGCCGAGGCTGCGGGCAGAATGGGGGCAGCGGCGGTAGACTGGACGGCCGATGCCGCCGACGCCTCGATCAACTGGACGGCCAATACAGCCAAGGGAGCCGCTCGCCGGGCCCGACGTGCGCTGGAGTCACTGCTGGACTGGTAAGCGTCTTTACCCATTCTCAAAACGGATTCGGACCGACAATCGGCCCCAGAACGGGCCTAAGAGCGTTCCCAGGCCTCTCGCCAACCTGTCAGTCGTCGACTGGCCTCGCGAAGCGTGTCCAGGTTCTTGCAGAAAGCCCATCGCACCAGCCCCTTGCCCGCCTGGCTATGATAAAAGGCACTGGCCGGAATGGCAGCCACCCCCTGGTGACGTACCAGCCAGTGGCAAAATTCCCGGTCGTCCTCGATGCCGCACTCACGCAGGTCGGTCAGTACAAAATAGCTGCCCTGCGGAATGCGGTAGGGCAAACCGTGTTGATCCAACTGCTCACACCAGTAGTCTCGACGGACCTGATACTCATCCCGCAGTTCGGCCAGAACCTCCGGCAGCCGGTCCAGGCTGGCGGCCAGGGCCGCCTGCAGCGGAGAGGCGCTGCAAAAGGTGAGAAACTGATGGGAGGCGCGTACCGCCGCGGTCAGCGCCGGGGGCGCAAAGACGTAGCCCACTTTCCAACCCGTCATGCTGAGCGTCTTGGAGAACGACGAGACCACCAGGGTGCGCTCACGCATGTCGGGCAGAGAAGCCAACGTGAAGTGGCGCGCCGGTGCAAAGACAATGTGCTCGTAGACCTCGTCGGTCATCACCAGCAGGTTCGGATAGCGGCGCAGCAACTGGGCCAGTTGTTCCAACTCGGCCAGGCTCCACACCTTGCCGTGGGGATTGCCAGGGGTGTTGAGCACCAGCAAACGGGTGGCCGGGCTCAGCAAGGCCTGCAGTCCGTCCCAATCGACCCCCAGGTCCTGGCGCTTGAGTGGCAGATAGTCCACTTCGGCCCCGGCCATGGCAGCACAGGCGGGATAGCTATCGTAGAAGGGCTCGAGCAGCAGCACGCGATCTCCCGGGTTCAGCAAACCCAGCAAGCAGGCCGCGATGGCTTCGGTTGCGCCGCTCAACACCGTAATCTCGTGGTCGGGATCGTAGCTCAAACTCGACTCGCGCTGCATTTTCTCGGCCAGTTTCATCCGCAAGGCCGGATTGCCAGCACTGACGGCATACTGGTTCGGCCCCTGACGCACGGCCTCCACGGCTGCCTCTTTGAGCCAGGCGGGACCGTCGAAGTCAGGAAATCCTTGGGAGAGATTCACGGCTCCATACTCTACCGCCAGCCGACTGGCGGTGCTGAACACCGACTCGCCGAAGGGCTGCAGCCGGCGACATACCCCATTCATGGCAGCAGGACCAGCTTTCCCAGGGCTCCTGGCTCGAGAATGAGGCGATGAGCCTCGGCAGCCTCCGACAAGGGCAGGCTACGGCCGACTACAGGGTTGAGAAAACCCGTTTCCAGACCGGCCACAATGGCCTTTTGAATCGACGCCAGAGCCGGGCCTGGAGTATTGAAAAGCGACATTCCCAACACGTCGGCATCCTTGGTCATGGCGGCTCGAGGCGTGAATTCCAACGAGCCCCGCGAGCCGATAACCACGATGCGCCCGTGGGGAGCCAGTACTTCCAAATCTTTTTGCAGGTTGACGTTGGCCAACATTTCCAAAATCACGGCCGGGCCAGACCCCCCCGTGCAGTTGACCAGCTGGCGCAGGTAATCCGGATCACGATGGTCGAGCGCCTGATGGGCGCCTTGGGCCAGCACCAGTTCTAAGCCCGCCTGGCTACCCGCCGAACCCACCACCTGCATGCCCGAGGCTCGCGCCCACTGAACGGCGGCCAGGCCCACTCCACCGCTGGCACCGTGCACAAACACCCACTCGCCGGCTCGCGCCCGGGCCCGCTGAAAGAGCGCCCGATAGGCTGTGGAGTAGGGTACATACAGAGCCGCTCCCTGGCCAAAGCTGATGCCCTCGGGCAAGGGCTGCAGTTGATCTCCCCGGCATCTGGCCAGGCTGGCATAGGTGCCGGTTTGAGAGCCCATGAGATAGACCCGGTCGCCCTCGCGCCAGCGCGGAATATCGCGGCCCACCCAGCGGATCAGGCCCGCTCCGTCGCTGCCAGGCACGTAGGGTAGGGGGCGCTCTCCGTAGCTGCCCGAGCGAATATAGGTATCGACCGGGTTCACCCCAATCGCCTGGAGTTCGACCACTACCTCATCGGGACGTGGTTCCGGGTCGGGAAGCGTACACAATTCCAGCACTTCGGGGCCGCCGAAGCGAGAGACTTGAATAGCCCGCATTTCAGGCTTGCGCTTGGTTTCTCAGGGCGCTGGCGGCCTCGGCCAGCTGGTGCAGCACCTTATCGGCCACACCCCGCTTTACGCCCTTCCACATTTCGTCGAAGGCTTTGAAAGAGCGCTCGAGGTAGGCCTGCTCGGGCTCTTTCCCGGCGTAGGCCTCAAGGTTGGAGCCCTGCTTTTCATCTTCCAAAACCTGAAGCTGGTTCGTCCATCCTTCATCGAGCGACTCGAGCAGCGAACGCCAGGAATGGGTGGCCACCATGTTTTCGGGCAACCCGCCGCGATACTTCTCGATATCGGCCTCACACTGGGCCACTTTGTCGCGCAGTGACCGCTCGACGCGCTCTCGCCAGCTGCCTTTGCCCGGGGGGAGCTCCAGGGGAAACTTCAGCTCGCTGGACACCGCATCAACGGCCTGCTGCAAGCGCTCGTCGGAGGGTTTACGCTTGCCCTCGAGCTTCTCTTCGACCGCGGCCGTAAAGGCTTCCACCATCCAGTCGTGCACGGTGGTGCGCACGTCCATCGCGTCGTCGCTTCGGTGTTGCAGTTCGGGCGAACTCTCGACCCAGGCGTCGCGGAAGCTCCACACGATCTCTCGTTGGCGGTTGGCCACCTGATCGTACTTGGCCGTAGAGAGTCGAGCGTCGGCCTGAGCGTTCATCACGCGCTCCTGGGCCTCGTCTACCAGAGCCCGCAGCTTGTCTTGCTGACCGTTCTCGATGAGTTTCAACAGCTTCTCCCGATCGGTATCGGAGTAAATCCGCATGAGATCGTCCTCGAGACTGACGTGGAACTCCGTCTCGCCAGGGGCACCCTGACGCCCCGCCCGGCCGCGCAACTGATCGTCGATACGCGGGTCGAGGTTGCGTTCGGTGCCGACCACCACCAGTTTGCGCCCGGGGAAGTCACTGCCCTTAAGTAGCGTAGCCCCATCGGCAGGGGCGGCGACTTCGTCGCCGACTCGAATCTGCACCACTCCGGCGGCCGCTGCGGCGACCCCACGCGAAAAGGGCACATGGTCCTGCGGATCGGGAGGCAGCTGGAACCACTGGATCAGTCGCTCGGCGTGCTCTTCCTTCTCCAACTGCACCACGATAGGCTTGCCGTTGCGCCGAGCCTCGTCGCAAGCGATGGCCAACTGTTTATAGTTGATGGGATCGGGCTTGATGTCCACCCCGCGACCCGCCATGTTGGTGGCAACCGTGACGACTCCCGACTGTCCGGCAGTGGCGATGATGGCATTTTCCTCAGGCGTATTGGTCTTTACGTCCTGAGCATTGAGACTTTGATTGGGAACGCCCTGGCTCTCGAGCAGTGCCGAAACGTATTGATTCATCTCCACCGACCGGGTGGCCACGAGCACCGGCACCCCCTGCTCGAAAAGCTCCTGCACCCGAGCCGCAACCGCCTTGAACTTGTCTTCCATGGTGGCGTAGACCTGATCGGGGTGATCCACGCGCTTGCGCTCTTTGTTGGGGGGAACATCGACCACTTTGAGACCGAGCACCTCGGTGAACTCTTTCTCAGCCTGCTTGGCAGTTCCGGTCATCCCGGCCAAACGCTCGTAGCGACGGAAAAGGTTGGGATAGGTAATGCTGGCGATGGTGTGAGTCTCGGGCTTGGGCTCCAGGCCCTCCTTGATCTCCAGGGCCTGATGCAACCCTTGAGTGAAACGCCGACCCTCAGAGATTCGCCCTTTGAACTCGTCGATGATCTGCACTTCGCCGTTTTCCACGGTGTAGTCTCGGTCTTTGCGAAAGAGGCCTCGGGCCGAGAGCGCATTCTGCAGATAGTGAACCCGATGCATCTGGTCTTCAGCGTAGAGATCGGCGCCAGGAAATACCTGCTGTAGCTCGGCCTTGCGCTCGCGCAACTCGGCCAATCGGTCCGACTGTTCGGACTTGATGGGCCGCCCCAGCAACTGATGCCACACCTTCTTCAGGCCCCGTTGAGCCTGAAGTTCCTCGGGCAGGTCGCGCTCGCCCTCGGTGAGACGAGCTTCCTCTCGGAGCACGCTGCGTAGTTCTTGCCCGGCCTTCATCTTGGCGGCGTAGTCGGGATCGTCTTTCGAGAGTTCGGCGAGTCCGACTTCGTTGGCAACCACTTCCTGGCCGATGTCGGTGAGGAAAGCACTGTGAATCTTCCGGTCGACGCGAAAGTCCTCGCCGGGCACGAGAGCCCCGACAATATCCCTGAAGAATGCGCCCTGGTCGACCGCCTGCTGGAACTCTTCGTTGGGCTGCATACCGGCGATGATGAGGGGAACCCGGGCCTCGTCGAGCAGGACCTGATCGACCTCGTCGATCAGCGCGAAAAACGGCTCTCGTTGCACGCGCTGGCGAGGGTCGCGAACGGTTCGGTCGCCCAGATAGTCAAAGCCAAGCGTGTCGTTGCTGAGATAGGTGATGTCGGCGGCGTAGCCAGCCCTCTTCTGGTCGGGGCTCATTTCTTTGAGCACCAGTCCGGCCGAAACGCCCAGCAACTCGAAGGCCGGTTTCAACTCGTCGAAACCCGTTTGGGCCAGGTAGTCGTTGACGGTGACCAGATGTGAGCCTTTGCCCGAGAGTGCGTTCAAATAAAGGGGCATCAGGGCCGTAAGCGTTTTCCCCTCGCCAGTGCCCATTTGAGCAATGGTGCCGGAATCCATCGACAGCGCCCCGAGCATCTGACTGTCGTAGGGTGTCTTTCCCAAGGCCTGCGTGGCCGCAACACGAGCCAACGCATAGGCCTGGGGGCGCAATTTTTCCAAAGGAGTACCCTGCGCGATCAGTTCCTTCAGCTTGGCCGTTTGGGCCTGAAACTGGGCTGGCGTGGAAAAAGCCTCGAACTGTTTTTGAAAATGCTCAACTTCCTTGAGTTCCAGGCGCTGCGCGGCCACATCGTCGCCGCTGAAGCGCGCCTGCAGCCGCTGCAACAGGGGAACGCCCTCGAAAGAAGGCGGTTCGGCAGCGGGGGCCACCGCACTCCAGTCTTCGAGAGCAGCGATGGAAGTGAGCGTTCCCAGAGCCGAGGAACCCGCCAGGCTCAGTTGTCCGGGAACCCCTCGGGCCACAAACTCGAGCGCACCCTCGGCGACCTTCTCGGCTTCGGCCGACGGTACGGCCTGAATAGACGCCTGTAGGGCCTTAGACAGGGCCACGGGGACCAAACCCGGAATCCCGGATGCAGCGATTTGAGCGCCGTTCTCGAGCAGACTGCGCTTGAGTTCGGGATGGCCCAGGCGCCCCGCCAACGAGGCGATATCGCCAGCAAACTGAGCGACCTTGGGATCGGAATCTCGCCGAAAGGCGTCGACCTGAAGCTCGAGCGGCGTAGTTTGCTGTCGACTAAGACCTCGAACCGGGGTATTGCGAACTGCCAGAGACTCTCTTAGATGGCGGTCATTATGGACGGGGAGCATTCACGCTAGCTTCGGGCTGAGTTGTCAGCCTCCTGCCCTTCGCCGGGCTTCTTTACCTGCTCCTGGGGGGCGGGCAGAGCCTTGGGAGCCTCTTTTGGGGCGTCATTCGTGTACCACAGCAGGCCATCGGAAGTCATCGGTCCTGCCAGCGTATAAAAGCCTGAGTAGCCACCGCCCACACCCGGACCGTCGGCGTCGTCACCCGCAGGGCGGACGTCTTCTTCGCTTTCCGTTTCTTCGGGCAAGGGTAAGGCCGGGGGAGTCACCGGTGCGTCGCCAGCTTCGACCTGAACATTCTGCCAGAAATTGGGGCGTGCGAACTCACACTTCACATCGGTTGTAGAAATGGAGAAAGACTCCTGGGGAACCGATTCCGCTGAAGGTTTCTCTTTGGGCCGAACCACCAGAGCGAGGGTATTGGTTTCTCGAACGCTGCCTAATTTCACCGTGTATCTCCTGTCTGACCAACCTGAGGGACCCCATCCCGCCTACCCAGAGTAACCAGCAAGGAGTGACTGAAGGTGAAAAAAATGTAACCCTCGCCCCATCCCAACGGGACCGCTGTACCGGGGTGGACTTGCTGAAGTCCCCGCTCGGGAGGGGATTTAACCCGCCGTCGAAAGGCAGCCACGGTGTCGTGGAACCTTCTTCGCCGGGCGGTAACCCTCTCGCGCCAGAGCCAACATTCGGAGGCCCTGGAGCTGGCGGCGCAACTGCTGGGTACGTCCCCACAGGACCCCCGGATGTTCTATCAAGTGGCCCTGATCCAATTGGAGGGCGAGCAGCCCGAACTGGCACTTGAGACCCTGGCACAAAGCGAGAAGCAGCAGCCCGATTCACCCGTATTGCATCTCTACCGCGCCATGGCCCAGGGCCAGCTCGAGCATTGGGAACTGGCCTGGCATTCCGCTGAGCAGCTTCAAAGGGTCTGCCCCGCCAATCAATTCCTGGCCACTCTCTTGTGCTGGCTCCATCTGGGAGCGCATCGTATCGAGCAGGCCCTGGAAGTGGAACAGATCGAGCGCCCGGTGCACTGGGTGCAGTGGTTCCGCCCGGAACTGGCGCCCTTCCCGCCGCTGCTCTCCCGACTGTTACTGCAGGTAGAACGCTACCTGTTGCCGCTCGAAGTGCCGATCCTGCAAGGCGACACCGCTCCCGACGACCCCACCGAGATCGAAGTTGAACCCGTGCGCTGGACGATGGAGGGCCTATCGCGCTCGATCAGGGGCTATCTGGCCCAGCGCGAGGGGGTAAAATACTGGGAGAAAAGCTTTCACCATTCGCCTCAGCGACGCCACGAGTATCTTCGCAAAGCGATTGTGGCCCAGCGTCGGGCCGTTGAACTTGAGCCACATCAATTCCGCGGCCACTACTATCTGGGCGAGGCCTTGCTCTTCGGCAGTGCGGCCCCCCCGTCGTTTCGGGCCAACCGCGACGAACTGGAAGAGGCCCAGCGCTGCCTGATCCACTCGTGGGCGCGCGAGGGCGGGCACCCTTATCTTTTTTACTATCTGGGGCGGTGCAGCCAGATGCTGGGCAAACCCCTGGCGGCCCGAACCTACCTGGAGAAAGCCCTGGAAAAGTTTGTCAAGTTTCCCGAGGCCCACTATGCCCTGGGACAGGTGGAGTTGCTGATGGGCAATGCCGTGCTCGCTCGGAACTGGCTCAAACGCAGCGTGAGCAGTGACTTCTTGCCGGTGGTTCGAGACCGACTGCAGGAACTGGCCAGCGCCTTTCGCGACGGCCGCCTGGAGCAACGCCCGGCTATGCCCGATTGGCCTCCAGTTCAGCCCACAACGGATAGTGATCCGACAACTCTGGCCGCAGATCCAGTTGAAAGTGGCTCAACTTCCAGTGAGGAGAAGCCAGAATCGCATCAATCCGAGGACCCTCAACTCCCCCCTGAAAACCGTGATAGGTCCCCTGATGAGCCAGACCCTGCTGACTCTGACAGTCTGTCCAGTCCGCCAGCACCCCCCCGCCAGACCACAGATCCGGTTCATTAAAGTCTCCGACCAACAGGGCCGGCATATCCTGTTGAACCAGGCGACGGGCCACCAGGTCGAATCCCTGGCGGCGAGCCTCTGCCCCGGCATGGTCGAGATGCACGTTGGCCACCCAGAAACTCTGCCCCTGGTCGCCCTGAATCCGGGCCAAAGAGCAGGTGCGCGGCAGCATGGCGTCCCAGCCTCGCGAGACCTTCTGCGGCTCGGTGGAGAGCCAGAATGTCGTCGCCTCGGCAAACCACCAGGGGTCTCGCACGTACCAGCAACACTGCTCGTCCATCCCCTTCAGGTCACGACAGACGCCGTAACTACGGTAGCCGGGCAACAAACTGTCGAGGTCGCGGCGTTGCTGTGGCAAGACTTCCTGAAGGGCCACGAGGTCGGCACCCAAATCTCGTAAGTATTCCCCCACGGCGGTGCGCCTTCGACTCCAGCAGTGTGCTCCGTCGGCCGGATTGTCGTAGCGAAGATTGAGCGAGAGAACCTTCATCTCTCGGCGGTTCCACTCGCCATAAGCAGCCCCCTTTCTTTTGAATTTTAATCAAGGAATCCTCAAGCCCTGGGGGAAGGCACAGGGAGTTCGTTTATTTTCATCATCGGGAGCAGGTTGCTATGGCTGAAATGGATTCTTTTGAGTGGATGCAGGCTGAGGGGTTCTTTGAAGACCCGGCCATCGCCTCGGCGGTAAAACGCATGCGGCCCGACCTCAAGCGCGTCGAAGGGCTGCGCGACAAGGCCAGAAGCCAGGGGCTTCCACTCGATCAGCCCATCACCCTCGAGTTCTTTCTCGAAGCCATGGATGCTTACGTTCAGTTTATGGTCAGCCATCGCTACGTCATCAAGGCTTTGCTGGAACGCAGCATGCGCAACCAGCTTGGGCTGGAGCAAAGTCGCGAATAATTGTTGCCGCGATGTGAACTGGCACACAGCGTCTATAGCTCAAAAGGACTATCCTGGGAGCATCAAACCTCCAAAGGAGTTGCTCCGTCATGTGGATCCGCCCAGAAAACACCGTCCTGCTGGTTGAACCCGACACGTTTATGCGCCGCTGCCTGACCAGCGCTCTACAGCAGGCCGGATATCGGGTGCTGCAGACCGGCGACGGCCCCGAGGCGCTGCAACTGGTGCGAAACAATCCGCGCATCCGCATGGTCATCAGCGAAGTTCTGCTGCCCAATTCACCGGTCAACAGCTTCTTGCGAGACCTGCGTAAGCTGCGCCGCGACCTGCCGGTGCTCTTCACCTCCGGAATTCAACCCCAGCTCCTCAACCAGAGCCTGCCCCAGCGCGATATTCTGGCCAAACCCTTCAGCCCGGAGGCCCTGGTCGAGCGGGTTGGACGTCAACTGCGGGGACCCGCCCCCAACCAGGGAAAGCTACGACCTCCCTACAAGGAGCGCAGTAAAACCCCGCAACAGTGACTCAGCCTTCCCCCCAGCCCAGATAGCGCGCCCAGGATTGACGTGCCGCATCGCGTCGAGCCATGAGCCAGTGCACCAGGGCGGGTTTGCGGGGCTTGCTGAGCAGTTTCATGCCGGCCTCGTCCGGGGTTCGATTGTTCTTCAGTCGATTGCAGGTGCCGCAGGCGCAGACGCAGTTTTCCCAGGAATCGCGTCCGCCCCGACTGCGCGGATGGATGTGGTCCACGGTGTCGCCCGAGCGCCCACAATACTGACAGGTTCCTCGGTCGCGCAGAATGACGTTCTTCCGGGTGAGCGGCACTTCTTTGAAAGGCCGCCGAATGTAGTAAAGCATTCGCACCACGGAAGGCATGCCGATCGCCCGAGACACGCCCGCAATGGCACGCCCCTGCACCGCCTCCACAATCTCCGCCTTCTTTCTCAGAACTAGCGAAATCGCCCGTCGGACACTGGTGACGTTGAGGTATTCGTAGCTGGCGTTGAGTACTAAAACCGACCCTTTCATGCCCACCTCAAGTGAGGATCAAAGCAAGGAATGTGAGCATTGTCAAGAACAAGCGGCAAAAGCCCGGCAGGACTTGAATCTCATTCTAGCAAAGGAGCCCCCATGTTTGGAACCTCAAGCCGCAGCGCCACCGTGCTGGAAAACTATCGAGATCTGGTCGAGGAGATTCTCACCGATCTGGGCATCGACCCTCAGGAAAACCTGGAAGAAGCCCAGGAGAAAAAGCACTACAGCTGGTGTGTCCGGCGCGGCTCGGCCAACGTCTTCATCGAACTCTTCACCGAGAACGAGGATAGCTACTTCATGGTCGACTGCCCGTTGCTGCGCCTGCCGACTGAAGGACAGCGCGAAGCCTTTTATCGCCGCCTCCTGGAGCTGAACGACAAACTGGTCGAGGCCGCCCTGGTGGTGCGCGGCGAAGAAGTTCACCTGGTGGGCATTCGCCCCCTTCGTGGCCTGGACTCCGACGAGGCCAGCGGCATGCTCGATCGCATTTCGGCCTGGGCCGACAGCCTGGACAATCAGCTTTCAGAAGAATTCGGAGCCCCTCTGTGGGAATCGCCCGCTCCAGAGAAGTCGGCCTAGCCGACTGGATTCGGCGGGTCTACGGTCAGCCGAATCCATTGCCCGAGGTCACGGGCTGCAACGCTCGTCCCGCTGGCCGCTGCAGCCTGTGCTGGGCCGGGCGTCTTCCCTATGCCAAAGAAGTGCGTCTGCGCCAGAAAGCTCTCGAGCAGTGGTTGAAAGAGCTGGAACTGCCGCTGAGCAAATTTCTCAGTGCCGGCAATGGTCGCTCGTATCGGCAGGTCAGCAAGCGACGCTGGCTGGCCCAGGCCAAGCGCCTGGTGATGTCCGAGGGTCGCGAGAAGGGCTGGTCGGTCGGCGGCTGCCAACTCGAACCCGCTGGCCACGCCTCCATCTATCAGTTCCTCGCCGCCGAACTGGTGCGCAGCCCGCTGCGACATCACCTCAACTACGTGATCGTCAAGGGCCTCGAAGAACTGGTGGTGCTGTTCAACCTCAGCTCTCGTCGAGCCGAGCGCGCCGAAATGAATCGGCTTTCGCGACGCCTCAGTGAGCAGTGCCCTCAGGTCAAAGGGGTTTGGCTGGTGCAGGGCAGCAAAGACGACGAGTATTACCTCAACATTCGGCCGGGCGACAGTGAAAGGCTCTTCGGCGTGGACCATCTGAGCAGCCACAATCTGGACTACTCACCGCTGGGCTTTTCTCAGGTCAACGCTCAGGCCGTGCCCCTGCTCCTGGAAACCACCCGTCAGTGGCTCGGCGACGCCTCGATGCCCATGCTCGACCTCTTCTGTGGCCACGGGCTTTTCTCGCTACAACTGGGGCGCACCGGGCCCTGCCTGGGGCTGGACGCCGCCTCCATCTCGCTGGACTGGGCCCGACGCAATGCCCGCAAACTCCATTCTTCGGCCAGGTTCAAGCGCTGGGATCTGCTGCGCGAACCCATACCCGAGCGTTTTTTCCCCAATCAACCCTGGGTGGCGGTAGTCGACCCGCCCCGTCCGGGTGTCAGCCGAGAATGGGTTGAGCACCTGGCAGCCCGAGGTCCCCAGCGGGTGGTGCACTGGGTTTGCGATAGCTCTCGACTGGCCCGACAGGCCCAGGCCTGGCGCAAGGCCGGCTATCGCATTGCCCAACTGATCGCGGTAGACATGTTTGCCGGCACCGACGCCATCGAGATCGGGCTGATGCTGGAGCCGAGCCAGGAGCCACGAGGAGGCACCCCGCGAAGAGCGAAAACACGCCGTCCATCAACGAAAGTAGGGGCTGCTGTTCCATGCAAATCGCCGAAAAAACCCGCCAATTCACAAGCTTCATCAACGGGGTCTGGTACCCGGCCGAATCGAGCCGGACGCTCGACAACCAGAACCCGGCCACGGGGGAAAGCCTAGGCACCGTATATCTGGTGGGCCGAGACGAGGCTCGCCTGGCCATCGATTCGGCCCACAAGGCCTTCGAAGCCTGGAGTGAAATGCCGGCTCCCAAGCGCGGAGAACTGCTCTTCAAGGCCATGCACATCCTGGAGCGCCGCAAAGAGGAAGTGGCTATGGCGCTGCACCTCGAAGAAGGCAAGCTGCTGCCGGAGGCCCGCGGCGAGGTGCAAAAGTCGCTCAATATTCTGGAGTTTATCGCCGGTGAGGGACGACGCCTGGGTGGTCAAACCGTGCCCTCCGAGCTGCCCAACACCTTCTGCTACACGCTCAAGCAACCCCTGGGCGTGGTGGGTCTCATCACTCCCTGGAACTTTCCGGTGGCGATTCCCATCTGGAAGATGGCTCCGGCCTTGATCGCCGGTAATACGGTGGTGCTCAAGCCGGCCTCGAATACTCCCTGGACCGCCGCCCTGATCACGGAAATCTTCGTGGAAGCGGGCTTCCCGGCTGGAGTGGTCAATATGGTGCTCGGACCGGGCAGTAGCGTCGGCGACGAGATCGTCAACAACCCCAAGGTGCGGGCCCTTTCCTTTACGGGTTCCAATCAGGTAGGCCAGGACCTCTATAAGCAAGGCGCGGCGCGCGGAGTGAAGGTGCAGTGCGAAATGGGGGGCAAGAACCCCATCGTCATCCTCGAGGACGCCGACCTGGATCTGGCCGTAGAGGCCACGGTGCAGGGGGCCTTCGGCTCCACCGGTCAGCGCTGCACGGCCACCTCGCGAGCCGTGGTGATGGAAGAAGTGGCCGATGCCTTCGTGCAAAAGCTGGTAGCCCGCGCGGCCGAAATTCGCTGTGGCGTGGACATGGGCCCGGTGGTCGATTCGGCCCAGTTCAAGGAAGTGCTGGCGGCCATTGAACAGGCCAAAGCCGAAGGTTGTAAGTGCCTGCTCGGCGGCGGGGCCGCCAGCGAAGGCGAACTGGCCAAAGGTTTCTACGTTCAGCCCACGATCTTCGACAACGTGCCTCGCAACAGCCAGCTGGCCCTCGAAGAAGTCTTCGGTCCGGTACTGGCCGTTTTGCGCGTCAAAGACCTGGATGACGCCCTGGAGGTGGCCAACAGCGTGCGCTACGGCCTGTCTTCCTCGATCTACTCCAAGGACACCAATCGAGTATTTCGCTTTATTGAAAAGATCGAAACCGGAATCACCCACGTCAACAGCCCCACCATGGGAGGAGAAGCCCAGCTACCTTTCGGCGGGGTCAAAGATACTGGGGTGGGGGCTCGCGAGCAGGGCAGCGTGGCCATCGATTTCTTCACCGAACTGAAGACGGTCTACATCGACTTCACCGGACAGAAGCGAGAAAGCAAAATCTACTGATCGGTGGAGGGCTACCCTCTGGCTTTACGCGCCTTGCTCTCTCAGCTCGCCGGCTGCCTGTTTCTGGCCGCCGGCGTGCTGGGGGGGCCGGTGGATAGTCTGCCCAGAGCGCTGGCTGTAGGGGTGTTCGCCGGCTGCGCAGCCAGTGGCCTGGCGGGGTTTCGCTTTCCCGGATGGCCCTGGTTTAGCGCTGGCCTGGGTTGCAGTCTGGCAGGCCTGCTGCGAGACCGCTGGAGCGCCTCCGACTGGTCTCTTCCGCTGGTGTGGACGCTCGGCCTGACCCTGGCCTACGTTCTCATCTGGCCCGTGGCTCAAGCCTTCCTGATCTACACCTTCCAGGTAGAGACACAGGACTACGAGGCCCCCTGGGGTCCGACTGGAACCGGAAACCCGCTGCTGAGGGGCGTGGTGGGTCTGGCTCTGGCTGCCGCCCTGAGCGCCCTGGCGTTGCTGGGGCTGGGCCCATCGGTCCGCTGGTTTCTGGGCCCGGCCAACCTGGTGCTTGGCAGCTGGTTGACCACGGCATTCTCTCTGCACCGTCCCGAATGGCTGCTGTGCGGCGCTCTGTCAGGACTGCTGAGTGTGAGCCTGGCGGCGCCCCCGTCCTTGGCCCGGCCGGCCCTGATGTGCAACGACCCCTACTGGCTGGTGGGGCAGACGGCATGCTGGCTGTGCCTGGGTTACTGGCTCAGCCTCACCCGTCGGACGCAATTGACAGCTTCTTCTCAAGCAGCATAGGATCGGCCCGTGAAACGACGCCCACCCGAGCGCAACGACACCAAGCTGAGCCTGAGTCCCGCCATGGAGGACTATCTCAAGTCGATTTTTCGTCTGTTGGAGCAGCAAAATCGAGTCAGCACCCAGGCTTTAGCCGAAAAACTTCAGGTGGCGCCGGCCTCGGTGACCAGCATGATCAAGCGCCTGGCCGAGTTGGGGCTGCTCACCCACGAACGCTATCGCGGGGTCGATCTCACCGAGCACGGACGACGGGTAGCCCAGGAGATGATCCGTCACCATCGACTGCTCGAGCTCTACCTGACCCAGGCCCTGGGCTTTGACCATAGCGAAGTGCACGCAGAAGCCGAAAGACTCGAGCATTTCATCTCCGAGCAGTTTGAAGATCGCATCGACGAAATGTTAGGACGTCCCACCTGCGACCCGCACGGAAAACCGATCCCCAAGCGGCCGGGCCAGCAAATCTGCGGCAAGCCACGCAACCTGACCCAAATGGAACTCTACTCGCCGCTGCACGTCACGGAAGCCCCCGCCGAACTCTCTCATATCGGACTCACCAAAGGAGCCAGAGTGGTGGTCTTGGGACGCCCTATGGGGGCCAAGGTGCACGTACGCGTGGCCCTGGAAGAGCATCTTCTAGAACCGGCGGTATGCGAACGGGTCAAGGTTCAACGGGTGGAGACCGCCGGGCATCCCGGCGGGTGAGCCAGAAACAATCGAGGGCCGAACCCAGATAGACCAGAATACCCACCAGTGCACAGCCCAGCGCCCGCACCAACAGCCCGATCTCTAAGTTGGGGGTGCCTACCGGATCGAGCAACTGGGCATACAGGGTGGTCAATTCGCTGCCCACCAGGTAGAGACAGGCGCTCATCGGCAAGCCAAAAGCCAGCGCCCAGAGGAGACCTCGCCGAAACCTTCGCAAAAGAAAATGGCCCAGACCGGGAAACACCAGCACACTGGCAGCCACGGGACCGAGCCAACCAAGCGACTTCATCGCTTCAGCATATCACACAATTCTGCGCGGGTTATAGCCTCTTCGCGAGCGTGGCTGCAGACGGAAGGTTTGCAATACTCGACCGTTGCGAATCCGAGTGGTGGCCTTCACGGTGAAGCCGGTCGGAGGCGTGGCCGAAGTGCCCCGCACCAGGAAGGCGTCCGAAGCCTTTTCGCGTCGACCCACACGGCCCATCAACTGTTCAATTTCGGCCACGCCGAAGTGGTCGGCGTCGGTGACCACCACCAGGTCGGCCATTGGCACGTCCAGACCACTGCCCACCAGATTGGTGGCCACCAGGATGGCCGGGCTGTTCTGACGGAACTGGCGCATCATGCTGACGCGGTCCTCAGTAACCCCCGAAGACTTACCTTTGCGGAAACGCTTGCGATGTTCGGCCGTATCGGCCATCTCGCCGTGCAGGATCGAAACGGGCACTCCGTAGCGGTCCTGCACATACTGGCCCATAATGCCTACCCGGCTGCGGGTGCGGCTGATGATGTAGATCCGACTGCCCAGCTTTATGTGCTTTTCGATCAAGGCATGGGCGCGGTCGAGTTGCTTGAAGGGATTCTCGCCCCACTCGCCTCGCTCTTCGTGCAGCTCAGTGGGCGGCGAATCAAAGGGCAACTGGGTCAACACCACCGGATTGTCCATCGCCCCCTCGCGCCGCAGAAAACGACCCACGGCTTCAGGCGTGGCCGTCACGTAGACGGTCTGGGCCTTGACGCCGTGCATATAGCGCAGGTCTTCTTCCTCGTCGAAGGCGTTAACGTCGTCGACAACCACCAGGCTGGCATCGTTGAGCATCCAGCGATAGCCGCTGTTTTGAAGCAGCAGCGCGCTGCCCACCACGACGGAGACTTTTCCCTGACGAACCAGGTCGAACTGCGACCGACGGGTTCGAGGCGGAATGCCGGCGTGCATCTGCACCACTTCAAGAGGAGTGTCGGCCAGGCGTTCCTCGAGATAGTTGGCCTGCTGACGGGCCAGGTCGCGCGTGGGCACCAGAATGACCGCAAACCCGCCATTATTGACCACATGGGTCACGGCCGTGCGAAAGAATACTTCGGTCTTGCCCGAGCCCGTGGGCGCCTTGAGCAGCAGTCGTTTTTCACCGGCCTGCAGCCGATCGGTCAGTTCCTGAATGCCCCGCTGCTGGTCGGCCGTCAGTTGAAACTTGGCGCCATCGGTGACCAACTCATTCTCCTCGGCAACTCGCTGGACGTTGCTCTGAATAGTGGACCAGATGGCTTCGGACTTGGATTTGGACATGGTTTTCCTTTACGCCTGAAAATGCGCCCTAATATATCACCGGCTCGAACTCGTGTCAAAGACAGGGGGGTTCAGGTCCGATGTCAAAAGCGCGCCGCAGTTCACCATGGCCTGCAAGGCATGGTGCGACGAGAGGAGACAGCCGTGGCGGTTCGAGCCGTAAAAGAGTCGGTTCGGGTCATCCTGCTGACCAGTACCTATCGGGTAGAAGGCTACATTCACGTGGTTCCGGGGGGAAGGCTGCTGGATGAAATCAACAAAGAGCGGGAATTCATACCCGTCACCAAGGCATCCATCTATGCCATCGACGGCGAGGCGCCCCTGGACACCCTTGATTTCATCGCCGTCAACAAAAACCAGGTCGTGATGGTGGCACCTGCCACCCTCGGGTAAGCACACACAGGAGGAACAATGATCGTACGTTATCTCGGCCATTCGAGCTTCTGGATCAGTTCGAGTAAGGCGACTTCCGTGGTCGTCGACCCCTACGGCACTCATCTGCCCTACAACTTTCCCCCGCTCGAGTCGGACGTGGTGGTGATTTCTCACGAACACCGCGACCACAACGCCGACTACAGGGTGGGAGGCAAGCCCATGGTGGTCAAACGCACCCACGACTTCATGTGTGAACAGGAAGTCAACGTGCAACGCACCGGGGAACTGCTAACTTTTCACGGCCTGCCCACCTTCCACGACAATTTCAGCGGTCGCCGTCGCGGTCCCAACACGGTGTGGCACTGGTATTGGGAAGGGATTCACTTCGTCCACCTCGGCGACCTGGGCCACTTGCTCACCGACCAACAACTGAAGATTCTCGGCAAGGTTGATGTGCTGTTCATTCCGGTGGGCGGCAAAATCACCCTGAACCCGACCGAAGCCAGCCTCGTCGTGGGCCAGCTCGAGCCCCGACTGGTCTTCCCAATGCACTACCTCACGCCACAAATTGAAAGCCACGGGCTGGCCGAGTTCACCCTGAAAGACTTTGCTGCCAAGATGAGCAGTGTAGAGGACGCCGCCACCATGGCGATGGAAATCGAACTGGCCCGGCTCCCAACTCAAACAAAGGTAATGTTGCTACGCCATGAGTAAATCTGTCCGCTATCTCTTCGTTACCGGTGGGGTGGTCTCGTCGCTCGGGAAAGGCATTATCGCCAGCTCCCTGGGCACCTTGCTCAAAGCAAGGGGCCTGAAGGTCACCATTCAGAAGCTCGACCCCTATATCAACGTGGACGCCGGCACCATGAACCCCTATCAACACGGGGAAGTGTTTGTCACCGTCGACGGGGCCGAGACCGATCTGGACCTCGGCCACTACGAGCGTTACATCGACGAGAACCTGCGTTCCTGGAACAACCTGACGACGGGCAAGATCTATGGTCGCGTTATCGAACGCGAGCGCAAAGGCGACTATCTGGGTGATACCGTGAGGGTCATTCCCCACATCACCGACCAGATCAAGGAGTTCGTCCACCAGGTGGCCGAGCAAAGCGAGGCCGATATCGCGATTGTGGAAGTGGGCGGCACGGTCGGAGACATCGAAGGCCTACCCTTCCTGGAAGCCATCCGCCAGTTCAAGAACGACGTGGGACACGACAAGGTCATGTATTTGCATGTTACGTTGCTGCCCCACCTGGGCGCGGCAGGCGAACTCAAGACCAAACCCACCCAGCACTCGGTCAAGGAGTTGCGCTCGATCGGTATTCAGCCCGACATCCTCGTATGTCGCACCGAAAAAACTCCGGCTCCCGAGCATATCCGCAAAATTGCCCTTTACGGCGACGTCACTCCAGAGGCGGTTTTCGCCTGCCCCGACGTGCCCAGCATCTACGACGTTCCACTGCTGCTGGAACGCGAAGGATTGGGCGACTTTGTGGTCAAGCGACTGGGACTGCAATGCCACCCCCCCGATCTGGAAGCCTGGAAGAACATGTTGCGGCGCATGAAGACCGCCACCGACACCGTGCGTATCTGCCTGGTGGGCAAATACGTGGAAATCAAAGATGCCTACATGTCGATCGCCGAAGCCCTGCAGCACGCAGGCATTGCCTGTGGGTGCAATGTCCACATCGAACGCATCGATGCCGGTGAACTGTCGGCCGACAACCACCTTCAGTCCTTGAGAAGTGCGCACGGCATTCTGGTACCGGGCGGATTTGGGGCCCGGGGGGTCGAGGGCAAAATCCGGGCCATCGAATTCGCACGCCGCGAAAAAGTGCCCTATCTAGGCATTTGCTACGGCCTGCAGTGGGCCGTTGTGGAATTTGCCCGCAATGTCTGCGGCCTGACCGAAGCCAACAGTACCGAGGTCCAACCGGCCACCCCCGACCCGGTGGTTTGGGCCATGGAAGACCAGAAAGACCTCGAGCAAATGGGGGCCACCATGCGCCTGGGTGAGTATGAGTGCCGCCTGGCCCTGGGCACGGTGGCTCAACGCGCCTATGGCCAGGAAACCATTCAGGAACGTCATCGCCATCGCTACGAAGTCAACAATCGCTACCGCCAGCAACTGGTGGATGGCGGCCTGGTGGTCTCGGGCCTCAACCCCGAGCGCGATCTGGTGGAGATCATCGAACTGGCCGACCACCCCTGGTTTGTAGCCTGCCAGTTTCATCCCGAATTCGCCAGCCGCCCCTATCGAGCTCATCCTCTCTTCCGTGGGTTCGTGGAAGCGGCCCTGAAGAAGGCCACAGCAGGCCGCACCCCTGCCGTAGCCCATTGACAAACCCGTAGGGCGTCGGTAGAATGCGCCGGTGTCTCCAGCCCCAAGGCTCGAGATCAGGCGGTCAAGATGCACATCGGTATCGGGGACATTCGAAAAAGCAAAGGTCTGGCCAAAGCTTTCCAGTGGGACAGCCAGGTTCGGCTGCCGGGAATTTCCCTCGAGGGTCCCTTGCATCTCGACTTGAAAGTCACCAACGCGGGTAGCCGCGTGATGGTGGCTGGCCCACTGCGAGCCCAGGTAAAGTTGCTGTGCTCTCGTTGCTCGGAAGAGTTCACTTTTCCGGTCAAGGTTCAACTGGAAGAAGAGTTTCTTCCAGTGGCCAGCGAGGAGGCCCAGAGCCGCGCCAACAACTTGCTGGACGGCCCCCTGACTTTCGAGAACGACAAGTTGGAGATGGATGAACTGCTACGGCAGGAAATCGAGGCAGCCTTCCCGATCCAGGCCTTGTGCCGTGAGGATTGCCGAGGACTGTGTGCTCATTGCGGCGCCAACCTCAATCAAGAGGAGTGTCGTTGTCAGCCCGAAGAAATCGATTCGCGCTGGCAGGCACTGAACCAAATCAGCAACTCGGCCCCCAAGCCGGGCAAAAAACCCAAGAACAAGAAGTAGGAGGCTCACTACTGTGGCCAATCCAAAGTGGAAATTGTCGCGGGTCCGCACCCGCCGTCGTCGCTCTCACGACGCCCTGACTCCGCCCAATGTGGTGAACTGCCCGAGTTGCAAGGGCCCGATGCTGTCGCACCGGCTTTGTCTTTCCTGTGGCACCTACAACGGCCGCCAGGTGATCCAGCTCAAGCAGGAAGAGTCCAGCGGCGACTCCAACTAGCGGGCTGTGGTTCAATCCCGGTCTGATTCACCCCAAGGAAATCGCATTCGTGCGGGCGTACTTGGGGTAGGTCATTTTCTGCCCCAGGAAATCCTCAGCAACGAGGACCTGACCCATTTCGTCGACACCACCGATGAGTGGATACGAGGGCGCACCGGCATTCAGGCTCGGCGCAGGGCCGACCCCGAGCACGCCACCTCCGATCTGGCCTACCACGCGGCTCTGCAGGCTTTGCAGTCGGCCCGTGTGGAAGCCGAGGAACTGGATCTGGTCATCGTGGCCACCATGACGCCCGACACCGCCATGCCGGCCACTGCCTGCCGAGTGCAGCAACGCCTGGGGGCTCATCGGGCCGGCGGTTTCGATGTCAATATCGCCTGCTCGGGCTTTGTCTACGCTCTGGCCATCGGTGCCCAGTTTATTAGCAGTGGCCTCTATCGCCGGGTTCTGGTGGTAGGGGCCGATGTCATGACCCGGGTGATGAACTGGAATGACCGCACCACCTGCGTGCTTTTCGGCGACGGAGCGGGAGCAGTGGTGCTGGGCCCCGTGCAATCCGAGTTTGGCATATTGGGCATCCACTTGGGCGTCGACGGCAGCGGCGCCGAGAGCCTCACCATTCGGGCCCCCGGCAGTCGGATACCGGCAAGTTCTAAAGAGGCTCGTCCAGAAGACTTTTTCCTGACCATGGTCGGGCCGGAAGTTTTTCGCTTCGCCGTAAACGTGATGGGCGAGGCCGCTCTGAAGGCCCTGGAGGCAGCCGGAAAACAGCCAGCCGACGTAGGATTGTTCATCCCCCATCAGGCCAATGCCCGCATCATCGAGGCGGCTCGCAAACGCCTGGAGCTGCCACCGGAAAAGGTCTTCAGCAACGTTCAGCACTATGGAAACACCAGCTGTGGCTCGGTGCCCATCGCGCTCTTTGAAGCCCTGCAGCAAGGGCGAATTCAGAGCGGAGACCTGGTGGTGCTGGTGGGCTTTGGCGGAGGACTATCCTGGGCTTCGGTGGCGTTGCGCTGGGGCGGTGGAATTGAGGAGAACACATGATGGAGTTGCAAGGACAGAAAGCGGTCGTTACCGGAGCCAGCCGAGGAATAGGCGCGGCCATCGCTCGCGAGCTGGCCGCGGCCGGCGCCGAAGTGGCGCTGGTGGCGCGCAGCCAGGAGGCCCTGAACCAGAGAGTGGAGGAAATCCTCGCTGCCGGCGGTGCCGCCCGGGCCTATGCCGTGGATCTGGGCGACCATAAAGCCTGGGAGAGCACTCTGCAACAGGCCCATCAAGATTTGGGACGGCTGGACGTGCTGGTGAACAACGCCGGCATCACTCGTGATCGGCTGATCATTCAAATGAAAGACGACGACTGGGATGAGGTCATGCAGGTCAATCTGCGCTCAGCCTTTGTGGCCTGCCGCACGGCAGCAAAAATCATGCTGCGCCAGCGCTCGGGGCGAATCATTCAGGTCAGCTCGGTCATCGGCGTGGTCGGGAACGCCGGTCAGGCCAACTATGCAGCTTCCAAGGCTGGAACACTGGGCCTGGTGCGCTCGCTGGCCAAAGAGCTGGCCTCGCGCAGTATCACCGTGAACGCCATCGCCCCCGGGTATATCGATACCGATATGACCGCAGGACTTTCGGAGAAAATCAAGGAGGGGGTGCTGCAGCAGATCCCCCTGGGAAGACTGGGTAAACCCGAGGATATTGCGCCTCTGGTGCGCTTTTTGAGCGGACCCGGAGCGACCTATATCACCGGGCAGGTATTTCATGTGGACGGTGGAATGGTCATCTGATTTTTCGCGGGGAATCCGCATCAGGACTTACTGTTGCGCAAAGCAACACGCATGGGAGTAGCAAATGGCAACTGTGGCAGAACGAGTAAAGAAGATTGTGATGGAGCAACTGGGCGTGGAGGAAGTGCAGGTCACCGAGACCGCTTCTTTCCAGGAAGACCTGGGAGCCGACTCCTTGGACACCGTCGAGATGGTCATGGCCTTCGAGACCGAGTTCAAGATCGAAATCCCCGATGAGGATGCTTCCAGCATCACCAACGTCCAGGAGGCGGTTGGTTACATCGAAAAGCGACTGGCCGGCGGCTAGTCCAACCGCTCATCGCAAAGCAAAAAGAGAGGGCCTCGTCGAGAGGTCCTCTCTTTTTGCCTTTTTCCAGTCACCTGCCCTCAGGGTTCAAGCTCAAACGATTTCACCAGTGCCAGAAACGTGGCCCGGTTGGCATCGTAGACGGCCGGATCGGCGGTGAACACCAGCGAGTAGAGCACTTTCTTCTGAGTGAAGATCTGCACTTGCATCCCCTTCTGCACCGGCGCACTCGGCCCGGCGTCGCGGAGCTCGTATTCCATGTGGTAGGCGTTTTCTTTGTCCGGCTCGTCAAACTTGTGCTCGTACCACTGTTTGAGAATCTTGCCCTGACGCGCTGAAATGCCGTTCCCCAGGCGATCCATGAACTCCTGAGTTTGGGCCACCCCCTCGGTAATGGTCACGGCGATGTGGCCTCGTCCTTGGGGAGGCTCGAAAATGACCGCCGCAATTTCCTTAGGGTCTTTGCTGTCGGGGCTCTTCTCCTGACGAACCTTCCAATCTTTGGGGGGCGAAAGCTTCACTTTCTGCTGATGAATCGTGTAGCTCTGGGTGGTTTCCACGGCCGGTCGCGAGCAGCCCCCCAGCAACAGGGTGGCGGCCACCCACAAACAGGCTCCGGTCTTGAAAATCTTTCTCATGAGCGGGGTTTCTGTCTGCCCCAGGTCTCAACCTGCTGGCCACGAAAGGCGGCCGCATGATTCTTGAGTATCAGGGCTATACCCCAGACATTCACCCGGAGGTCTTCATCGCCCCCCAGGCCATCATCATCGGCCAGGTCAAATTGGGAGCCCAATGCTCGATCTGGTTTAACGCCGTGTTGCGGGGTGACAACGACGAAATCACCATTGGGGCTCGCAGCAATCTGCAAGAGAACGTCGTGTGCCACGTCGACTTTGGCTTTCCTTTAACCGTGGGCGACGACTGCGTCATTGGTCACGCGGCCGTGCTTCACGGCTGTTCCCTGGGAGACCGCGTGCTGGTGGGCATAGGAGCAAAGATCCTCAACGGTGCCCGGGTCGAGGACGAAGTCGTAATCGGGGCCGGTTCGCTGGTTCCCGAAGGCTCCCAGCTGGCCTCGGGCTATCTCTACCTGGGCGTGCCCGTTCGCCAGGTGCGTCGACTGCGGCCCGACGAACTGCAACGTCTGAAGCGAGGAGCCGCCAGTTACGTGGAAAAGGGCGCTACTTACCGACTGTTGCTGCAAGGATAAGGAGTATCATGAAGGTCGCGATTGTAGGGGCCACCGGGGCGGTGGGCTCAACCATGATCCAATCTGTGCTTGAACTGGGGTTGCAACCCACTCAGTGGCACCTGCTGGCCAGTGCTCGCAGCGCGGGCACCAGTCTGGAGGTAGCCGGACAGACCCTGCAGGTTGGCGATATTGAGCAGTTCAACTTTGAAGGCGTCGAACTGGCTCTGTTTGCCGGCGGAGAAATCGCCTCCGAGCGCTTCGTTCCTCGCGCCCGCGAGGCCGGTGCCGTGTGCATCGACAACAGCGCCTCCTTTCGCATGGACCCCAAGGTTCCGCTGGTGGTGCCCGAAGTCAATCCCGAGGCGCTGCGAGGCCACCAGGGCATCATCGCCAACCCCAATTGCTCGACAATCCAGATGGTGGTCGCCCTGAAGCCCTTTGTCGATCTGGGTTTGGAGCGGGTTTGCGTCAGCACCTACCAGTCCGTCTCGGGAACTGGCAAAGATGCCATCGAGGAACTGGCGCAGCAGGTCCGGGCCTGGGCTGCCGACGAGGCCGAACCCGAGCCCCGAGTCTATCCGGCCCCGATCGCCTTTAACCTGATCCCTCAGATCGCCAGCTTTGGGCCCGACGGGTTCACGGGAGAAGAGCGCAAAATGATGGAAGAAACACGAAAGATTCTCGAACTTCCTCAGTTGCGCATCACGGCCACCTGCGTTCGCGTGCCCGTGTTCTACGCTCACTCCGAAAGCCTGCACCTGGAACTGAGCCACCCCTGCAGTCCGGAAGAAGCTCGCCAGCGCCTGGCCGCCGCTCCCGGTGTGGTGGTTATGGCCGATGGACCGCAACCCACGCCCCTGCAAGCGGCCCATCAGGACCAGGTTCTGGTCGGACGCATCCGCCGTGATCCCTCCTGTGACAACGGCTTGCAGCTGTGGGTAGTGGCCGACAACCTGCGCAAGGGCGCCGCCAGCAACGCCGTGCAAATCGCCTGTAAGATGAAAGAGATGGGCCTGCTGTGAACATCATCGTGCAAAAATTCGGTGGCACTTCCGTGGCCAGCGAGGAAGGCCGACTGCGCGTAGCCGACAAGGTCAGTGAAGCCCTGAACAAGGGACTCTCACCGGTGGTGGTGGTTTCGGCCATGGGTCGCCACCCTCAACCCTATGCTACCGACACCTTGCTCTCGTTGCTCGGCCCCTATACCGCCTACCACGACAAGCGCGAACTGGACCTGATCATGGCCTGTGGCGAGACCATTTCGGCCGTGCTCATGAGCCACTATCTGCGCAGCCTGGGCCATCATGCCGAGGCCTTCGACGCGTTTCGAGCGGGCATTCGCTGCAGCGACCGCCACGGCGACGGGGCCGTGCTCAAAGTGGTGCCCGATGCGCTGCTGGCCTCGCTCAAATCGGGCAACATCCCGGTGGTCACGGGGTTTCAGGGCGTCAACGAAAACCTCGAAGTCACCACCCTGGGACGGGGCGGCAGCGATACCAGTGCTGTAGTGCTGGGGGCCGCTCTCAAGGCCCAGGTGGTGGAGATTTACACCGATGTGGATGGCGTCATGACGGCCGACCCGCGGGTGTGCGACCAGGCCAGCATTCTGGCCCAGGTCAGCTTCGAAGAGATGGGCGAACTGGCAGGCGAGGGGGCCAAGGTGGTTCATCCACGGGCCGTAGACCTGGCGGGGGATCACAATCTGCCCGTGTGGATCAAGAACACCTTCGGCAACGCCTTTGGCACGCTGCTGTCGCCGGTTCCCCCCCAGCAAGCCATCGAGAAGACCCGGGTGGTGACGGCGGTGGCCCATATGCTGGGCCTGTCTCAGGTGCGTATCGATTTCCCCGCCGAGGCCGGCGACGAGGCCCGCTTGCAGGTGATGCAGGCGATGGCCGAACGCGACATCAACCTCGATCTCGTCAACGTCTGCGGCACTCAGCTCTACTTCATTTTTCGCAGCCAACCCTGGCCCCAGGCACAGCAAGCCCTCGAGCAACTGGGATACCCCTACGAAGTGCGCCACGACTGTGCCAAAATTTCGCTGGTTGGGGCGGGCATGCGCGGAACTCCGGGGGTTGCCCTGCGCGCCCATCGCTGCCTGGCCCGGGCTGGCGTTGAAGTGTATCACAGCACCGACTCCAACATCACCATCAGCTGCCTGATCCCCGCCAGCAAACTACGCCAGGCCATGACTGCCGTGCATCGCGAATTTGATTTATAATCGAAGCTCATGATCAAAGTTGCCCTGGCCTCGCTGGCTTTGGGGGTGGCACTCGCCCTCAGCGGTCGCTACGCTCCTCGCCGTGGCCAGGCTGCCTGGTCGGCCCTGCGAGCCGCCCTCAAAGCCCTACTTGGAAGCAGCCTGCTGGCCATGGCTATGGCTGCGTTCTCGGGTGGTCGCCCCTATCTGTTGGAAATCTACTGGCTCGCTTTCGCCATGTTGAGCGCCCCGGCCATGGCCGCCACGGCCTTCATCATGGCCGTGCGCCGCCCGGCCACTGCCGATTTCTCGAAAATCTACCAGCAGGCCGTGGCTCCGGCCGACGGCAAGGACTCGCTTCCCCCTGAGCGAACCTAGTCGAGTGTCAACCGAAGCCTTCCGCGTTCTCGTTCTCGAGGACGACCCCAACCTCAGGCAAGTCCTGGAAGCCCTCCTTCAAGACGAAGGCTACTTTGTGCTGGCCGCCGACTCGGGCGAGGCCGCCATCGAGCTGGCCCGCGACCGGCGCTTCGACCTGATCGTGGCCGATATTCGCATGCCCGGTATCGACGGCCTGGACACCGTGCAGCACCTGCGTTCTCACGACCCCAGCCTGCAGAGTTTGGTGATGACCGGCTACGCCTCGGAAGAGGATCCTATCCGGGCTCTGCATATCGGGGTTCAGGCCTATCTGAGAAAACCGTTTTCGCTGGACGATTTCCTGGCCCGGGTTCGCGAACTGGCCGAAAAAACTCGGGCAGCTCGCCAGCAACAGGCCGCCCTCGAGCGCGTGGGAGGCTCGCTGAAGTGGGCCCTGCGCCACTGCCTGGCCGAAGGCGTAAAGGCCGGCACCCGCACCATCGTCGATCTGGTGCAGCTGGTGCAGCAGCTGGCCCGGGGCCTGGGGTTACGCTCCCAGGAAAACTATCCGCCCTGGCTCGAGTGCGCCGCCCTGGTAGCCTGCCTAAGACGCTTTGGCCTGGGAGGCGTGCGCGTCGGCGACGAGCCCAACTGGCCCGAGCCTGTCGAGGAAATTCTCGGGTCGCTTGATGAGCGTTGGGACGGCCAGGGAGTGCCCGAAGGCCTGTCGGGGGAAGCCATCCCCGTTTCTTCAAGGCTGGTGGCTCTGGCGCTCAGTGCCTGGCAGGCGGGATATTCGCTGGGCGACGCTCGCGCCTCCCAGCTGGAAAGTGCTGACCCGGGCCGCTTCGACCCCACCATGCTGCGCTATCTCTCCAGCCAACCTCAGGCACGCGAGGCCGTCGGCGCTGGGGCCGCACACCTGCTGGGCGTGTGCGCCATTTTGCTGGAGAAAGGTGCCTACCGCCAGGTTCGCGAGCTCTACCGCGAGATACTCTCCGAGGAATGCCTGGCCAGCCAGCGCGTCGAGGCCTTGCTGGGCATGACCCAGGTGGCCCTGGGCGAGGGCATTGTCGCCGAGGCGCTCCAGTATGCCCGTCAACTGATGGAAGCCTGCGATTCGGTGGGTCCGCTTACGCGGGCCAACTCGCTGCTGCGGCTGGGCATCGTGCTCGGCGCTCGCGGCCTGGAGGCCGGCGTCGACTGCATTCGTCAGGCCCAACGTCAATTTCTGGCCGCGCGCCACGCCCTGGGGGTGGCCGAATCGACGCTGGCGCTTTCTCACTTTGGAAACCAGTTGCTGGAACTTTCCAGTCAGGCGCTGGGCGAATTCTTGCGGGCCCAGCAGATCGGACGCTGGCTGCGCACCAATCCCTGGATCGTTCCCTGTCTGTTGGACCGCTGTGGCGAAGACGCCCTGGTGCGCCGACTGGTGCGCACGGTGCAGCGCGAGTATCCCGACTATCTCAAGCGCCTGCACGCCTCGCCTGCGCTGTCGGACGTGGGGCGCAGGCGCCTGGCTGAACTGCTTGAGCCCCAGGTTGATGAGCCACAGGAAGACAGCAACGAGGCCGTTGCCCCTCCCCTGCAGATCTTTTCGCTGGCCAGTTTCGAGGTGTTCCATCTGGGGCGGCGCGTGGACGAGCGCAACTGGCCCACCCAAAAGGTTAAGTATCTGGCCGCTCGGCTCTTCCTCGAACCCGGGCGTCCCATTTCGGAAGACGTCCTGATTGACGACTTCTGGGCCGGTGAACTGGACAAGGGAAGGCGCAACCTGAGCTGGAGCCTGACCCAGTTGCGCCGGCTGCTGCGCGAACTGGTGGGAGATACGATTTCCATCGTACGACGGGGCAACTCGGTGGTGCTGAGCTGTGCCCAGAACCCCTGGCACGACGTGGTCGAGCTGGGGCAAATTCTGGATGCGCTGGAAAGCCAGGGCCAGCAGCTGGAGCCCGAGGTCTGCGGCCGCCTGCTCAGCCTGTATCGTGGCAGTTACCTGCCCGAACACTACGCCGACTGGGCTGTGAGTTTTCGTGAACGGCTCGACAGCCGTATCTCGGCCTTTCTCACCCGGGCGCTTCAGGAAGGCGGCAAACTGACCCCGGCCGTGCGGGCCGAAATCGCCCACCGCCTGCTCGAGATCGATCCGTGCCATCAGCCGGCCTGCGGCGAGTTGATGAACCAGGCCGTGCAGCAAGGCAGGCCAGAGGAAGCCACAAGGCTGTTCAAGCGCCTGGAAACCCGGCTGCGCTCCGAACTGGGTGTCGAGCCCGACATCAAATTGGTCGAGTTGTTCTACCGTGCCGAACTGGGTCTGTCCCACAGTGTCTAAGCGCACCCTGTTGGTGTTCCTGCTGGGCATCGGCCTGGGCTGGGCCAGCGACGCGGGGTACCAACTGTTGGTCAACGACCAGCCCTCGAAAACAAAGGTGCTGGTGCGCGATGGTCAGGTCACCGTGCCTCTCTATTTTCCGGTCGAAGACGAAGCCAGCGAATGGACGGTGAGCCTGCAGCGCGACCCCGGCGCTCATCAGGTTCGGGCCAAAATGCTGCGACAAAAGCGCAAGACTCGCGGCGAAACGGCTTGCTGGTCCTGTCAGGCGAACGGAAAATGCTGGTTCGACTACCCCCCGGGCTCGGGGTTAAACTGGCAGGGAACCCCCGAGTATCAATGCAACGGCACCGGCCAGTGCATCACCTGCTCGGGCACGGGCAAAGTGGAAACGCCATGAAGCGCCTGGGCCTGCTGGCACTGCTGTGTGCGCAACTGGCCTGGGGCGAGGATCCGGTGGCCCGGGTTCAAAGCATCGAAGCCCTGGAACCCGGCCACAAACCTTTGCTGCAGCGCCAGCGCGAAAAGGATGCCCAACCTTATCGCGTCACGGTAAATACCACCGGCTATGTGCGCGACCACTTCATCACCAACAAAAGCACGGTAGCCGCCCTGGAGTTCCTCATCGGGGGGCGAATCGGCCTCAACAAAGACAGTGACATCCAGATCGTCAACGATCACTCGGTCCGCGATGGCAAAACCTCGGTGACACGCATCCTGCTCAAGTCGGGCGCCATGTGGGTGAAGGCCGACGCAGCCACCCTGAAACAACCCCTGGAAATTCAAACCAACGGTGGCGTAATGGGCATCAAAGGCACCGAGTTCAGCCTGGAAACCACCCCCGAAGGCGTCGACATCTGTTGCTTCGAGAGCAACTCGGCCCAGGGTGGTGTCGAAGTGCTCGACGATCAGGGCAAAGTGTTGAGCCTGGTGCGCCCGGGCGATGAAGTGCGCAGCAACCGCCGCCAGGCTCGCCTGCTGAAACGCTACAACAACCGGGCCCAGTTCCGCGAACAACGCACCCGCCGCATCTTCGGCAAGGTGGGCCCGCGTTTACAACGCTGGATCCTGCGCCAGCGCAAATATGGCCACAGCCTGGCCAGCACCCCGCTGGCCTCGCCGCGGCGCCCCTTCGACGAACACGAACTGCTGGGCCAGGTAAAACATCGCCTGGTTCGCCATCCTCGCCAGGCATCCCAACTGCTGACGCGCTCGCGAGTGGGCAAAAAGGCGGCTCGTCGCTTGCTCAACAAACAGGGCAACGATTTTCCTACCGACCTCCTGCCGGATCTGGACTTCAACCCGTCTCCGGTGGGAAACCGCCCCCAGTTCTCCTGGGAGGGCGTCGAGGGAGCCGATGGCTATCTCTTGTTCCTGGCCAGCGACGAGGAGGGCGCCGATATTCTCTACACCGCTCGCAGCGACGCGGCAAGCCACGCTTATCCTCAGGATGTCCGCCCGCTGGAGCCCGGACGCTACTACTGGCGCGTGGTGCCGGTTGACGCCCAGGACCGGCCCATTCAAAAGTCGAGTCAGGCCTGCTTCGACGTCACTCCCTGAGGCTCCCAGGAATCTCGAGTGCAGGACGGAACTTTGGCCTATGCAAGCAACTCTTTCTCGCCTGATTCTGGGCATCGCTCTGGCTTCGCTGGGCTGGGCCGAAGAGCCCGTAATTCGCGTGATCGACGCCAAGTCCAAGTCGGCCGGGCCGGTTGAGTTGGCCCACCGCAAGCCCGCCGACGCTCAGTGGTATCCCGCCTACGTGGGCACTCGCGGCGAGGTGAAAGACCAGTTCAAGACCGGCCCCAACACGGTGGCGGCGCTGGAGTTTTTCATCGGCGGCCGGGTGGCCGTGGTTCCGGGCAGCGAAATCGAGATCGTCACCGACCACTCGATCGCCAACAAGACCAGCCTGAAGCGGGTGCTGCTCAAGTCGGGCGGGCTCTGGATGAAGTCCAGCAAGCTGAAAGAACCGTTGGAAATCCAGACCAACGGCGGGGTGATGGGTATCAAAGGCACCGAATTCACGGTTGAGGCCGTCGGCGAGCACACCACCTTATCGGTATTGGAAGGCAGCATTGAGGTCAGCGACCAGCAGCGGCAGCTGTTGGGCTACGCCGAGCCGGGTGACGTCTATCAGCTCCAGCCCGATGCCCCGCCGCAAGTGAAAAAGGTCGATGTCGAGTTGCTGCGCAAACACGTGCACTCGGAATACGATATGGTTCGCCTGGAGATCGAGTCCTACAAGGAAGAGGTTGAGAACCTCAAATCGACCCGCCTGGACATCTCCCAGCGTCTCGATCAGTTGCTGGACATGACCAACCCCGAAGCTCCCAAGTTTCATCTGGCCCCACCCTACAAGCGAGCGATTCTGCAAAGCCCTTCGAAAGACGGCGTGCAGGGGCTGCAGCCCAGCGCCAGTGCCGAAGCCTTCCCCCTGTTTCGCTGGCAGGAGTTCCCCCAGGCCGACGGCTACGTGATTTTCGTCGCCGCCGATGTGCGTTTCGAACAAATCCTGTTCAGCGCACGCACGCGCGAGGCCCAGGCCCTGTATCCCAGCTCTTCCAGGCCGCTGGCCACGGGTCAATACTTCTGGCGCGTGGTTCCGGTCAACGCCAACGACCAACCCCTGCAGGGAGCAGCTCAGGCTACTTTTCAGGTGGGGCGCAGCAGCTGATTGAGGCCTGACCTGTCCGCCCTGACCCCTTATCTGAGGCGGGTTTTGCGTGGTTGGATTTTCCTGGCCATCGCACTGGGCGTCACCGGGCTGCTTCCCGACATCGAATGGTCTGCCTACGACCGGGTGCTGCGCGAATATCGCTTTCTGCCCGTCCGCTTCTCCTGGCTGGGGGCGCTGCCGCTGGGAATCCATCCCAGCATCACCCTGGTGGCCGACCAGGGCAACCAATCGGAGCAAGAATCGTTGCGCTGGGCCATGCGCCAATACCGCGAGTCGCAAGCCGGCGCCGTGGTGCTGGTCGGCCACGAGGGCCTCGCCCTTGGAAAAGAATTCCAGAACTCGCCGCTAGATACCAGTCCTCTCTACCGGGTTTCCCCAGAGAGCCATGTCCCCAAAGAGCCCAAGCCGGGCCACTTCGTGGTCAAGTATACCGGCTCTCAGGCTCAGGTTCGAGATTTCTATCTGGCCCTCAAGGGGCCCGATGGCCCCGTTCCTTCGCTGCCTCTGATGCTCTATGCCCGCTTTCTGGGCGCCGACGAGAATCTGACCGACCTCAGGTATCACAACGGTCTTCTTAGGTGGGAGCAACAGAACATTCCGGTCTGGCAAGATCAGCATGGCTACCTGATGCCGATCCTGACCTACTTGAAGTTCGAGTTTCTGTCCCAGCAAATCGGAGAGGCCACCGTGATGGTGGATCGCATGGTTCCCATTCGACTGGATCGACTTCGCGAGAAGAACCCCGATACCGGTGAACCCTACTATTTCGGCCCGCGCTGCCTGGGGAAATTCGTCTTCTTCGGCGACTTCGGCGGCAGCTCGGCCGGGGAGCGAATGACTCCAACGGGCACCACCCGAGATTTTCAACTCATCGCCCAGGCCCTGGACAGCCTGATTCAGGGACCCCAGGTTCGCCGACTGGACGGCTGGGCTCTGGTCCTTTTTTATCTTGCCACAGCCGCTGCCCTGGTGCTCTGGTTTCAGACGCCTACAACCCTGATCGGCCAATTCGTGCGGCTGAGTCTCACCTCGATCGGACTGCACATCCTATCCATCGGACTGCTGACCGCCGGGTTTTACGCCCCGGTGGCCTGGCTCTACCTGTATCTCTTGATGCTTACAGGCTGGAGTGTAGGCCGCGTCTGGCTGCGAACCATTCAATACCTGCGTCGCTACGGAGGCGCCTCGGCCGCAACCCTGTTGTTGGGCGGCGAGACCAATCTGGATCACGCGGTGGCTGAAGAGCGTCAGGCCACCGTGGTATTCCTGGGCCTACCCGACCATTTGCGCGAGCTGGAACGCCTGGAAGACAGCCGCATTCTAAGCCATCGCCAGCTCTTTTCCGAGCGCGTGGCCCGAATCACCCATCAGTTCGGGGGCATTGTTCACGATTTCCAGGCCGATTACCTGATGCTGGGCTTTGGCACCCACCCCGGCCGGGTCGATAGCCGTCACGCCCACCACGCCTTCATGTGTGCTCAACACCTGGTGGGACTGAAGGCCGAACTGGCGCGCAAGTGGAAGCTCGAGGAAGCGGCTGGAGCCCGACTTCAAGTGTCGGTCAACACGGGACAGGTCGCCGTGGGCTGGGTAGGAACCCAGCGTCAGAAGCGAGCCTCGGCCGCCATCGGCGACACCACCAACGTGGCCGCTCGTTTGCTAGGAACCGCCAAGAAGATGAACCTCGACATGGTGGTTTCCGAGTCGGCCTTCCAGCAACTCCAGGGCGCTGCCCACTTTGAGGCCCTGCCTCCAGTCATGCTGAAGGGCAAAACCGAGGCTGTCCACATCTACCGTTGGGTGCCCGAGTTGTGAGGCCGCAGTTGTGGGTTCCTTTGCTTTGCGCCGCGCTGGTCGTTCTCTGGTTGGTGCCTTCAAATCCGATGCTGGCCCTGATCGAATTCAGGGATCTCGAGTACCGTCGCAGTCGAGCCCGCCTCAACGCTCAGCCTTTGCAGCCACCCGACCCGCGCATCCTGATCGTCGGCATCGATGACGAGGTTTTCGCCCAACAGCGCTTCAACCGGGTCGAGCACGCCCGGCTACTCGACCGGCTCTGCGAGGCCGGGGCGCGCTCCGTTTTTCTCGATCTTCTTTTTGAGGAACCGCGTCAGCCTGAAGTCGACCAGCAGCTCCTCGAGGCCCTGAAGCGGTCGCGCCGAGCGATTGTGGGGGCGGCCTACCGGCTCGATCTGGACAGCGCCACCCACCAGGTTCAATCACCACTGTTGATGGATCCTTTGCTCGAAAGCCTGCGGCGTCGAGACTGTCTGGCCGGCATCCTCAACGCCTCTCAGTCGGAATCGCGCAGCGAGTTCACACTGATCTTTCAGGATCTGAGCGACGACCCCGATTGGGCCGGCTTGCAACCCAGCCCGGCCGTGACCATCCTCACCCAGCTGTTCCGCCTTCAGGCGGCAGATCTCTCCATTCACCCCGGTTCACGATGGCAGGGACCGATTCTCACCATACCGCCGTTGAGGCTGGAAGCTCAGCAACTCGACCGCGGCCGCCTGCAGCTCTATCAAGTTCCGGTGCGATTTCGCCCCCCCGTCACCGGACCGCAGGCGGTGGCTCCTGGCCCCTTGACCTTCCCCAAGCTGCCTTACCTGGCCCTGGCCGATGGCGACCCTCAAGCTCTGAGCCAGGTGAAAGGAAAAATCGTCCTGGTTGGTGAGACGACCAGTGGCGATGACGACATCATCGACACGCCGGTGGGGCGCATGAAAGGGGTCGAGGGCCACGCCAATGTCCTGGACTCGCTGCTTTCGGGACGCCTTCCCCATTTTACCGACACCCACCAACGCCTGGGTCTGGCCTCCAAGATTTTTACGTTGGTGTTCTGCTACGCCCTGGCCAGCTTGCTGGTTCGCCAACCCGACCTGGTTCGCTGGACCCTGGTCACACTTTTAGGGTTTGTCGGCTGGGAGGCGCTGATCCTCAAGGCCGACTCTCTGGGCTATTTCCTTGACCAGACTCAGGGGGAAACCAGCCTGGCCCTGACCGCTCTGATCGTGCTCTTTTTTCGATTCATTATCAGTGCTCGGGTCTTGCGAACCTTCATCCCCAGCGAAATTGTCGACCAACTGTTGATCAACGCGGAAATCCACCAGGGCGTGGTGGACGCCACGGTGATGGTCACAGATATCCGTGGCTACACCACCTTGAGTGAAAGCCGCACACCCTTGCAGGTGCTGCAACTCTTGAACGACTACCACACCGAAACCGTCGCACTCTACCAAGAATTCGGGGGCTACGTGCTCAACTATCAGGGCGATGCTCAGATCATTCTTTTCGGGCACCCCAAGAAACTCAAAGACCCCGCCCGACAGGCCATACTCGCTGCCCAGGCGGCCTCGGGCGCGGTAGAGCGCCTGAGGGCCCGCTGGAAACTGCCTGCCGACCAGCAGTTCAACGTGGGCGCCGGCATTTGCTCGGGCCCGGTGATCATCGCCGACCTGGGAGCCGAACACCGGGAGTACACCGTGATCGGAGAGCTCGTCAGAAAGTGCCACAAACTGCAAAGCCAGAGCCAGATTCTGGCGGCCAACATCATCATGGACGAGGCCACCTACGACCGCTGTCAACAAAAGCCGGAAGTGGAAAAGCGCGAGAATGTCGAGATCGAAGGACTGCCCGATCCGACCACCGTCTACGTCACCGATCTGGTGCCCTCGGCTTCCTGAAGCCCGAGGCCCTTTTCCAGGAAGGGAAGCGAACTATGGAGGCGAAGGGCGGCCAGCTTTATGGATCTTCAGGGTACTGCACAATACGCACCATGGTTGCTGGCCATGCCCTTTGCCGCCGCGGTATTGTGCGGCTTCGTAACCCGTCCGGCCCCTTTGCTTTCGGCCCTCGTCAGCTGGGCCAGTACGCTGGGATGCCTGGGGATCTCGGCCAAAATCATGGCCGAGCGCTGGCATGGTGACAACGCCCCCCAGCAGCTGGTCGTGCCCTGGATCTCGCTGGGCAATGGGCCAGGCCTGCACCAGCTGCCGCTGGGAATTCTCGTCGACAACCTGACCGTAGCCATGCTGGTCATGGTGTGTTTCATCGCTCTGCTGATCCAGATCTATAGTTACAGCTACATCAGCACCGAAGTTCACCACTTTCCCACCCAGGGCCCGTCGACGGTATCGCGTTTCTTCGCCTGCCTGAACCTCTTTTTGTTCTCCATGCTGGGGCTGGTGCTCTCGGTAAGCACCGTGCAAATTTATATCTTCTGGGAACTGGTGGGGCTGTGCTCCTACCTGTTGATCGGCTTCTGGTTCTTTAAAACCTCAGCCGCCGTTGCCAGTCGCAAGGCCTTCGTGGTGACCAAGTTCGCCGACCTGGGCTTCCTGTTGGGGGTGCTGTGCCTGGGCGCCTCGGCGCAAACGTTCCTCTTTCCCGAACTGCTGGGCCGGCAGGTTGGCGAGTTCTCGCCCTACTTATTGGACATCGGGCTGATCTTGCTTTTCTGCGGGGCCATCGGCAAAAGCGCCCAGTTTCCCTTGAACATCTGGTTGCCCGACGCCATGGAAGGCCCCACTCCGGTGTCGGCCCTGATTCACGCGGCCACCATGGTGGCCGCCGGCGTCTATCTGGTAGCCCGTTGCGCCCCGCTCTATGCACAGGCCCCTCTGGCCGCGGGCGTGGTAGCTGGCATCGGAGCGATCACGGCCCTGCTGGCAGCCACCATGGCCCTGGTGCAAAACGACGTCAAGAAGATTCTCGCCTACTCGACCCTTTCCCAACTCGGCTTTATGGTGACGGCCCTGGGGGCCGGCGCCACCGTGGCGGGCATGTTTCACCTCATCACCCACGCCTTCTTCAAGGCTCTGCTGTTCCTGGGTTCGGGTGCCTTGATCATCGCCAGCCACAGCAACGATATCTGGAGAATGGGTGGCCTGCGCCGCGGGTTGCCTTTCACTCATTTCGCCTTCCTGACGGGCTGCCTGGCCCTGGCAGGCATCTTCCCGTTCGCGGGCTTCTGGTCGAAGGACGAAATTCTGGCCGGGCTGGTGCATCATCCGGTGCTGCTCATCGTGCTGATGTTCTCGGCCTTCCTCACGGCTTTCTATGTGGGACGGCTCTACTGGGTGGCCTTCCCGGGGCACTTCCGCGGCCACGAAGAACCCGTTGAGTGGGCGGGGGTGGTGCCCTCGCCCGAGCTACCGGCTCCGTTGAACCCTGCCCGTGAAGCATTCGGCGTACAGCCGTTCTGGAGCGAAGAGCGAGCCGCCCAGGAGGGAACCTTCCCGCCCGAATGCCTGGGCGCCCTCAGCGAGCATTCTGACCACGAGGGGGAGCCGCACGAGGTCTCGCCGATTATGTATGTGCCTCTGCTGATCCTTTCGATCTTCGCCATTTTCCTGGGTTTCTTGGGGCTGCCTGGCGAGCACAACCTTTTCGCTCACTTCGTGTTCCCTAAGGCCGAACATCACCCGGCCAACTGGGCCCTGATGATCACCTCGCTGGTCATCGCCATCGCCGGTCTTGGGCTGGCCTACTCGTTCTACGGCACCGATCCCGCCAGCGGCGAGCGCCGCTTGCGCAAACTGCTGGGGCCCTTTCACACCGTGCTGCAGCAGAAGTATTATCTCGACCATCTCTGGGCCTGGTTACTGGCCCGAATTCTCTATCTTGACTCTCGCCTGGCCGGTCAGTTCGACGAAAAAGTTGTCGATGGCGCCGTCTACGGAACGGGCAGACTCACCTACAAAACCGGAGAGCTGCTCAAGAAGGAGCAAAGTGGTCAACTTCAGCGTTATGCACTGGTGATCGCCATCGGATTGCTTATGATGGTGTTCGCCCTCGGCCTGTGGGAGGGGGAGTTTGTCTGGAGCTTCCTCAACCCCCTGCGACTGATCCCCAGACCTTCCCTGGGAGGCCTGCCCTGATGTCCTGGTTGAGTTGGATTATCTGGACTCCAGCCCTGGCGGCCCTGTTCATCGCGTTCCTATCACCCCGTTGGGTTCGGCTCGTGCAGGCGCTGGCGGTTTCGGCAGTCGGAGCCAGCTCGGCCATGAGTCTCAAGCTGTTCCTCGAACACTGTGCCAGCGATTTGACCTCGTTCCGTCAGGTGGAAACCCTGGCCTGGCTTCCCTCGCTGGGAATTCAATACAAAGTAGGAGTCGACGGCCTCTCGCTCAGCATGATCTTGCTGACGGGCCTGGTTTCCTGGGCCGCCATCTGGATGTGCCTGGGCATTACCAAACGCCAGAAGGAATTCTTCGTGCTGACGCTGCTGGCGATTACCGGCGTCTACGGTGTCTTTGCCTCGGTCGATCTGTTCTTTTTTGTCGTGTTCTACGAACTGGCCTCCATTCCGATGTATTTCCTGGTGGGCATCTGGGGCTCCGACAAGCTCTCTTCGGGGCGGCCCATTTACCGCGAACAGGCGGCCACCAAGTTGCTGATCTACCTGCAACTGGGTGGCGGATTGGTGCTATTGGGCGTGCTGGCTCTCTACTTTGCCGGCGGGGCCAAGAGCTTCGACTTCGAGGCTCTGCGCCAGGTGGCTCTCTCGGTAGAGCATCAGCGCATCCTCTTCGTTCTCTTCTTCGTGGGATTCGCCATCGAAGCGGGCCTCGTTCCCCTGCACACCTGGCTGCCCGAGGGCCACTCGTCGGCCCCAACCCCCCTGTCCATGTTGCTGGCCGGGGTGCTTCTCAAAATGGGGGGCTACGGTATCCTGCGCTTTTGCCTGCAGTTGCTACCGCTGGGGGCCGCCGACTTCTATCCGGCTCTGGCCTTTCTGGGGGCTATCAACGTGCTCTATGGAGGGCTGTGCGCCCTGCGACAGACCGATGTAAAGGTCATGATCGCCTATTCCAGCGTCAGCCATATGGGCATGTTTTTCCTCGGCATCAGCTGCCTGGAAGCGCCCCCGACCTATTCCGGATACGGGCTCCTGGGAGCGCACTTTCAGCTTTTCTCGCACGGTGTCATCACGGCTCTGCTGTTTGCCGTCGGTGGGGCCGTTTACAACCAGACCCACTCTCGCGATTTGCGGGCCTGGGGCGGGCTGGCGGCCCGCACTCCAGTTTATGCCTTCTTCTACATTCTGGCAGCCATGGGGTCGTTGGGATTGCCCGGCATGACCGGTTTCTGGGCGGAATTCATGGTATTGCTGGGCACCTGGGGCAGCTTCTGGCCTCTGGCGGTGGCTGCCGTCCCGGGGCTGCTGATCACCACCATGTTCTTGCTTCGTTCGGTGCAATATGGCTTTTTCGGGCCGCTCAATCCCGAGCACCTCCGAGTGAAGGATGCCTGTCCCTCGGAAATCATCGCCTTCACCACCCTGGGCTGGGCCGCTCTGTTTTTTGGCTTCGCGCCCCGCATTCTCACCATGACCGCGATACCAACCCTGGCTGAAATCGCCCAGAGAGCGGTGGCGCCGTGAGCAGTTGGGCCTCGGCCATGTCGCAACTCGGGCCCGAAATCGCCGTAATGGTAACGCTGGTTTGGGTCATGCTCAGCGATCTTTTTCTCAGTCGCCGTCCCCGCGGGCTCTGGACCCAAACCCTGCTGGGGTTGGCCGGAGCAGCTTTCGTGGCCGCCCTGGGGATCTATGCCGGGGTCAGCGCCGCCCCGCTCCATCCGGCCATCGACAGTGTGCTGGCCCTGACTCCCATGACCAGCTTGCTGAAGGCGGCGGTGCTTACCCTGGCCGCCCTTTCGGTAGCTGTGGCTCACGGCAGCTTCGAGGAGACACGCCGCCACGCGGGCGAGTTTTACGCCCTGTTGCTCTTTGCCACACTGGGTGCTCTGCTGTGCATCTCGTCCCAGGATTTGCTGCTCTTTTTCGTAAGTTTCGAGCTGCTTTCGCTGCCGCTCTATATGCTGTGCGCGTTCCGCCGCTACAACTCGGCCTCTGCCGAAGCCGGCCTCAAGTATTTCGTCAACGGCGCTCTCAGTTCGGCCTTCCTGCTCTACGGAATCAGCTGGATCTATGGAGCTGTCGGCACCACCCACCTGCCCACGCTCACGATGCGCTACTCGCTGCTCGACTCTGCGCCGCATGGACTGCTGGTAGGCTGCCTGATGGTGCTGTTGGGACTGGCCTTTAAAATCTCGGCAGCACCGTTCCATCACTGGGCTCCCGATGTTTATTCGGGCGCGCCTCCCAGTGTATCGGTGTTCCTGAGCACGGTTCCCAAAGTGGCCATGATCGGCTTTGCACTGCAGCTTTTCTGGGGCTATCTCGACACCTCGGGAGGGTTCTTCCACCTCTCCACCGACTGGGTGTTGCTCTTCATCATTCTCTCGGTGGTCTCGATGTTTGTTGGCAACCTCACCGCTCTGCCCCAGACCGACCTGCGAAAAATCCTCGCTTACTCGGGCATCGCCCAGGTCGGTTACCTGTGTCTGGGCCTGGCAGCCTGTTCCGAGGTCAACCCCAATCCCCATCGTGCCCTGACGGGGGTGCTGTTTTACGCCATCGTCTACGGGCTCTCCAATCTTGGGGCCTGGGCCGTGGTGGCCTGGGTGGGCAGGCGCCAGCAACGCCTGGATCTCAACTCGCTGCGGGGCCTGCATCAGCGCAGTCCCATTCTGGCGGCCTGTCTGGCTCTGTGCCTGATGTCTCTGGCCGGAGTTCCCCCTCTGTCGGGGTTTGTTGGGAAGTTCTACATTTTCCGCTCGATCTACGACAGCAAGTTGCCCTTCCTGGTGGTCTTGGGCATCCTCAACTCAGTGATTTCACTTTTTTACTACTTTCGAGTGTTAAAGGCAGCCTATTTTGTGGAACCAGGAGAGAGCGATCCCACACCCGTTGCGGTCCGGGCCGTGCCTCGGCTGGCCTTCCATCTGTGCCTCTGGTCCAACCTCGTGCTGGGCCTCTGGCCCGGACTGATCCAGGTGGTGGAAGGGGTCACTGCTAGCCTCTCATAAGGACCTTGACCATGTCATCTGCCGACCACAACGGCGCCGCCAGCCACGGCGAATATACGATCGCCAAGATTCTTCGCCAGCGACTCGACGAAGAGCAAACCTTGATCTCCACCGAGCGTGGTTCGATCGCCTACCGAATTTCCGAGATTATGGTGTGCGCCAAGGACCTCTACACTCAGGCCCTGCCTCGACTATTGAAAGAAGCCCCGGGAGAGTCGACCCTGGAAGAGGAAATCGCCGGCCTGCGCATGACGCTGCTGCACCTGCGCGACCTGGTGGGCGACTTCGACAATGCCTTCCTCGACGCCATGCACCACGAACGCAAGGCCCAACCGGGCGAGGTCTATGCCGACTGGAAACCGGTAGACGACGAAGAATGGACCCCCGAGGAGTTGGGCCTGAATGCGGAAGACGCCGAGGAGTAGCCCTATCCCACCAGTTCCTGGCTGGTGTGATTCTCGATGTCGAAGGTGACCGCCCCGACCTGAGGGCGGGTGCGGGTGGTAAGATCGAGGCGGATAAGCACCCCGGCCGCGTGGTCAAACCACATCACACCGTCGGAGGCCGTCTTCACCAGGCTCTGCGCCCGACTATCGGGCAGCGGCATCTGAAACTCCACCGGTTCTGAAACGAAGCTGATGCGCACGCACGAACGACCGCCCTGGTCCTCGTCGCGTTCGTAAGTGTAGGTGTACTTCATCGTTACCGGAGTAGCCACGTTGGGCAACTGGGTTTGACTCTCGCCCTCCCAGGTGGCCCCGGGCTCCACCGACCCTTCAGGGAAGGCAAAAGCGTTGCCCTGATTGGGACCAGAAACCTCAAACACCTCACCACGGGGCCCCAGGTGCTGGTAAATGACGTTGCGAGCGTTATTGGGGATGCCCGGACCGGGCTTGGGAACCGTAACGTTCAAAACATGGGCCGATCCGTCGTCCATCGCTCGCAGAATCGTTTGCTGCAGATCGGCTTCGAAGCCGCCCTGCTCCTGTCCCACGGTCTTCCCATCCTGGGTGGCAACCTGAGTCGACTTGCTTTGCAACCGATAGCGCAAAACCTGATCGGTCGAAAACTTGAGGCGAAGAACGTGGCCCATGGAGAGTCTCCTTTACGAAGTGCTGGCCGGCAGCGTTCTCCCCCGTCCCCAGGCCTCCCTCCCATGGCCACCCGGGGCATTTTCCCGGCAAGCCCCAGGGAAGGTTTTTCGCGACACGAACCCATGGGAGTGCGTCGCAAAAAGCGCTCGGCGATGGACTGGGTGCCGCTGAGCTTCCTGGTGCTCTTCCTTTCCCTCACCGGACTGGGCTACCTCGCCGTGCCCGGAACCGCCAGCGCCCTGACCATTGTGCACATTCCGGTTATCCTGGGCGCGATTTTAAGTGGGCCTTTGCCAGGCATGATTTTGGGCGGACTCTTTGGCCTCACCAACTGGTGGATGTTTCCCCCCCACGACCCCATGACGCAAGTATTGCCCCGACTTCTTTGCGGCCTCGTAGCCGGACTGGTCTTCATGCTGGCTCGCCGCCACGGCGACCCCGAAAGCCAGTTGACGCTGGGGTCTCTGGCCGCTTCGCTGGCCGGCAGCCTGACCAACACCCTGGGGGTAGCCCTGATGGCTGTGAGCAAGGGCCAGTTGAATCCTCAGGAAGTGTTGGGCGTGGTGCTCTTCCACGGTGGTCCCGAAGCCTTTCTGGCGGTGCTGGTAACCCTTCCCATCACGGTGACCCGCTTCCGCTAAAGGAGGGAGCCCTCGATCGCTTGGCCAACACCAGGGGATGGACGTCCATGAAGTCAGCCGCCTGTATCGCGAGCACCTCTCGCCCGATCTGGCCCGTTTGCTGAAATTCGGCGGTCCTGGCAGCCTTGAAGTCGAGGCTCTCGACTGTCGGGTGTGCGATCATCTTGGGCGCGACTACCTGGACATGGCCGGCGGTTACGGGGTGTTCTCTCTGGGCCACCGACATCCACGTGTTGTGGAAGCCGCCCATCGACAACTCGATCGGCTCCCCCTCTCCTCGCGCATCTTGCTCAATCCACAACAGGCCTACCTGGCGCGTGAACTCGCCCGGCTGTCTCCCGGCGACTTGCAATACAGCTTCTTCTGCAACAGCGGGGCCGAGGCCGTCGAAGGCGCCCTGAAACTGGCCCGTCTGGCCAGCGGGCGCACGGGCTTCGTCGCCTGCCACAACAGCTATCATGGCAAAACCCTGGGGGCCCTGTCGGTCACCGGGCGTGAGAAATACCGCCAACCCTTCGAGCCTCTGATCGCCGGGGTGCAGTTCGTCGACTTCGGCGACCTGGGGCAACTGGAGCAGGTCTTGAATTCCGAGGTTGCCGCCTTCATTGTTGAGCCGGTCCAGGGAGAAGGAGGCATCCACGTAGCTCCGACTGGCTACCTCGAAGCGGCGCGCCAGCTCTGCAACCAACACGGAGTTCTGCTGATCGCCGATGAAATTCAATCCGGGCTCGGACGCACAGGAAAGCTGTTCGCTATCGAGCACTGGAACGTCCAGCCCGACCTGATGGTGCTGGCCAAAGCTCTGGGCGGCGGAGTGGTGCCGATGGGGGCGGTGCTGGGAACCGCCGAAGTGTGGAAGGGTCTCAAAGGACAACCGCTGCTGCACACCAGCACCTTCGGTGGCAATCCGCTGGGTTGCGCCGTGGCCCTGGCCACACTGGAGGTGCTGCACAGCGAGCAGCTCTGCCAGCGTGCTTCCCAACTGGGTTCATGGTTGATTCAGCAGTTGACTGCCCTGGCTGAGGAGTTTCCCGGACAAATTCGCGAAGTGCGCGGGCTGGGATTGATGGTGGGAGTAGAAATGGAGAGGGAAGAACAGGCTGGAGCCGTGATCAGCGAACTGGTCAAACAGCGGATTCTGGCCGCCTACACGTTGAATCAGCCCAAGGTCATTCGACTCGAGCCCCCGCTCACGATTTCCCAACAAGATCTGGAGCTGGCACTGCAGGCCTGGCGCCAGGCTCTACAGCATATTTCTCAACGTTTTCAGGCGGTGAGCTGATGGCCTACATCGAGCGCAGCGTGGTGATTCAAGGTCCCATCCAGCAGGTTTACGAACTGGCCAAAGATATGGAAAGCTACCCCCAGTTCATGCGCGATGTGGAAAGCGTTCGGGTCATCGAGCGTCAGGGCAACCGCACCGTGACAGAATGGGAAACCAGCGTCGATGGCACTCCCATTCTGTGGACCGAAGAAGACATTTTTAATGATGACAGCTTCACCATCCAATATCGGCTGATCGAGGGAGACCTGGAAAAGTTCGAGGGCAGCTGGAGCTTTCGTGCCACCCCCGAGGGGACCCAGGTCACCCTGACCGTTGACTACGATTTTGGCATTCCCGAGCTCACCCAGTTAATTGGACCGACCCTCCAGGAAAAAGTCGGAGAAAACTCCGAGATGATGCTGCTGGGGATGAAGCACAAAGTCGAAGGCTCATGAATCAATTCGGCTTCCTGATCCATCCTTTAGGAATGCAGGACGTAGTGCGCTACGCGCCCTCGGCCCGTGGCAAACGCGAGGCCCTGGTCAGCAAAATCCTGGAATGGATGCCGCCCTACAAGGCCTCGACCATTACCGGGGTGCGTTCGCGGGCCAGCGGCCAGAGCATCGAAGGCAGCTTTATTACCATTCCGCTTTTGCCCCGGCAGTTCATCGAAAAGGAACGGGCCTGGGTTCTCGAGCGGGTCATCCAGGGCGCCTTGCTGGCTCAAGAACAGGGAGCCCGAATGGTGGGCCTGGGGGGTTACTCCTCCGTCGTCGGCGAGGGGGGCAAAGCCGTAGCCCAAATTCTCGAGGTGGGGGTGACCAGCGGCAACTCGTACACGGTAGCCACGGCTATGGACGCCACCTTGCAGGCGGCCAGAGCCATGGAGCTAGACATGTCCCGTTGCAAGGTGGCCGTGGTCGGAGCCACCGGAGCCATCGGCACCGTCTGCTCCAGGCTATTAGCCCGTCAGGTCGACCGGCTCTCGCTGGTGGCGCGCAGCCTGTCGCGGCTGCAACAACTGGCCGAGCGGGTGAGCAGCGACGACCGGGCCGAGGTTTCCATCGAGACCGACCTGGCCCGCGGAGTGCGCGAGGCCGACATCATCGTTTCCGCCACCGCTTCGGGCGGGGGCATCTTGCGCCCCGACATTCTCAAGCCTGGGGTGGTAATTTGCGACGTGGCTCTGCCTCACGACGTGTGTCGCGAAGTGGCCCGGGTGCGCCCCGACGTGCTGGTGATCGAAGGCGGCGTGGTGGAAGTCCCTGGCGAAGTCAACTTCAACTTCGATTTCGGCTACCCCCCGGGGCACTCGCTGGCCTGCATGGCCGAAACCATGATTTTGACCCTCGAAGGCCGCTGCGAGGACTACAGTCTGGGCCGGGGTCTGTCGCTGGAGAAGGTCGAAGAAATCAACCGCCTGGCCCGCCACCACGGCTTTCGCACGGCCGGCTTGCGGGCCTTTGACGAGCCGGTCACGCCCGAAAAAATCGAAAGCATCAAAGGCCACCTGAAAGACCACCGCCGGGGTCTGAGCGTGCTGCGATGAAGCGGGTGGTCAGCGTCAGCCTGGGGTCGTCCAGCCGCGACCACCAGGCCATCGCCTCGTTCCTGGGCGAAACCTTTCAACTGGAACGCCGCGGCCTGGACGGCCAGTTCAAAGCCGCCCAGGCCCTGCTGCGCGAACTCGACGGCAAGGTCGACGCCATCGGCTTGGGCGGAGTCGACATCTACCTGCGCTGTCGCGACCGTCGCTATGCCCTGCGCGACGGGCTGCGCCTGGCCCAGTGCGTGGAAAAGACTCCGCTGGCCGACGGCAGCGGCCTGAAAGACACGCTGGAGGCCTCGGTCGTTCAACACCTCAACGCGGCCGAGCCCCTCAAGGGCAAGAAGGTGCTGGTGGTCTCGGCCCTCGACCGCTTCGGTCTGGCCGAGGCGCTGGTGCAGGCCGGTTGCCAGGTGACCTTTGGGGACAAGATCTTCGCCCTGAACCTGGACCAACCCATCCTCAATCTGGATGAACTGGAAGTGCAGGCCGAAAAGCTGCTGCCCGAGCTGTGCAAGCTGCCCATCAGCATGCTCTATCCGGTGGGCCCCAGCCAGAGCCGCATCGAACCGCTGGAACTCACCTCCCGCTACATGCAGGAGGCCGAGTGGATCTGCGGCGACTTTCACCTGATCCGCCGCCGTCTGCCCGAACAGTTAACGGGCAAAGTCATCCTCACCAACACCGTTACCGCAGACGACGTCGAGTTGCTGCGCCAGCGCGGGGTATCACGCTTGATCACCACCACCCCCGAGTTCTCGGGACGCTCCTTTGGCACCAACGTGCTCGAGGCCGTGCTGCTGGCCCATCTGGGTCGCCGCGCCGAAGAGGTGCAGCGGCAGGATTATGAGCGACTGTTACGAGAACTGCGCTGGCAACCCCGCATCATCACCTGGTAATCGGAGAGCACCATGTCCACCGAAGATGAACTCATCGCCATCCGGCGTCAGCACCTGCAGGCCCTGGAGCAGGCCGGCAAAAACCCCTGGGGGCAGCGCTATCGCCGCGACCGCCTGGCCCAGTCGATCCACGACGAATTTGCCGAGTTGACCTCGGAGCAGGAAGGGCCGGTGGTGTCGCTGGCCGGGCGCATCACCGCCAACCGCGACATGGGCAAAGTGATGTTCATGGACCTCACCGATGTCAGCGGGCGCATCCAGTGTTACTTTCGCAAGAACGACCTGGGCGACGACAGCTTCGCGCTGCTGGGCAACATCGACCTGGGCGATTTCCTGGGGGTGGTGGGCAAAGTCTTTCGCACCAAAAAGGGCGAGCTGTCGATTCACGTGTCCGAATGGACGCCGCTGGCCAAGTCGCTGCGCCCGCCGCCCGAGAAGTGGCACGGCCTGAAAGACGCCGAGCTGCGCTACCGCCAGCGCTACGTCGACCTGCTCTCGAACGCCGAAGTGCGCAGCACCTTCCAGCTGCGCTCGCGGATCCTCTCGGCCATGCGCCGCTATCTGGACGACCTGGGCTTCATCGAGGTGGAAACGCCCACCATGTCGTCGCTGGCCGGCGGGGCCTCGGCGCGTCCCTTTATCACTCACCACAACGCCCTGGATATGCAGCTCTATCTGCGCATCGCCACCGAACTGTATCTCAAGCGCTGCATCGTGGGCGGGCTGGAGAAGGTCTACGAAATCGGCCGCATCTTCCGCAACGAGGGCATTTCCACGCGACACAACCCCGAATTCACCATGATGGAGCTCTACGAGGCCTATTCCGACTACGAAGGCATGATGGAGCTGACCGAGGGGCTCTTTGCCCATCTGGCCGAGCACGTGCTGGGCAGCGACACGGTGGAATTCGACGGCCACACGGTGCAGCTCAAGCCGCCCTTCCGCCGAGCCAGCATGGACGAGCTGCTGCGCGAGCACGCCGGGGTGGGGCTGCACGAGCTGCGCAACCCGGAGGTGTGCTTTGCCAAGGCCGCCGAGCTGAAGCTGGGCCTGGACCCCAAGAGCACCACCGTGGCCCACGCCATCGACAAGATCCTCGACGAGACCGTGCTGCCGCACCTCATCCAGCCCACCTTCATGACCGATTATCCCATTGAGCTGTCGCCGCTGGCCAAGCGCAAGGAGGACGACCCCAACCTGACCTATCGCTTCGAGCTGTTCATCTGCGGGTCGGAAATCGCCAACGCCTTCTCGGAGCTCAACGACCCCGACGATCAACGCTCGCGCTTCGAAGCCCAGCAGGCCCTGAAAGACCTCGACGACGAGGCTCACCCCGTCGACGAAGACTACATTCTGGCTCTGCAACACGGCATGCCTCCCACCGGCGGCATCGGCATTGGCATCGACCGACTGGTCATGCTGCTGACCGGCAAGCCCTCGATCCGCGACGTGATTCTCTTCCCGCTCATGCGTCCCCGAGCCCAGGACGATGAATAGCACACCCCGTGCCTGGGTCGAGGTCGACCTGGGCGCCGTGCGCCACAACTGTCGCCGCCTTTCCACCTGGGCCGCTCCGGCCCGCTTCATCGCGGTGGTCAAGAGCAATGCCTACGGGCACGGCATGGAGGCGGTGGCCCGCGTGGCTCTGGAAGAGGGGGCCTGGGCCCTGGCCGTGGTCAACGTCGACGAGGGTCTGCGCCTGCGTCGGGCCGGCTTTGCCTGTCCGGTGCTGGTGGTGGGCCCGATTTTCTCCAGCGAACTCCAGGCCGCCCTCGAGGCCGACCTGTCCTTACCCCTGTACAGCCACGAGATGCTCGACGAGGTGTCGGCCTGTGCCGAGGTGCTGGGGCGCAGGGCACGGGTGCACCTGAAGTTCGACACGGGGCTGGGTCGGCTGGCCCTGCCCTGGGAGCAGGCCAACGAGTTTCTCGACCGGGCCTCCCTGGCACCCGGCCTGACCATCGAGGGCATCTATTCCCACCTGGCCGACGCCGAGGGGCTGGACCAGCGCTATACGCTGCAGCAATTTCAGCGTTTCCAGGAAGTGCTGGAAAAAGCCCGAGCCCGGGGCATCGCCTACGAGGTGGCCCATCTGTCGGCCAGCGCGGCCTCCATGCTACTGCAGCCCGCCCGGCTCGACGCCGTGCGCGTGGGCATCGCCCTCTATGGCCTGTGGCCGGCCGACGAAACCCGGCTGCTGCTGCTGTCGCGCGGGCACAACCTGTTCCAGGAACTCAATCTGCATTTCGGCTCGGGCCTGACCCCCGACCTGGACGCCTTGCTGCGCCCGGCCCTGAGCTACAAATGCCGCATCGCCCAGTTGAAGTGGGTGCCGGCCGACAGCCACATCGGCTACGGCTGCACCTTCCAAACCCAGCGGCCCACCCATCTGGCCATTCTGCCGGTGGGCTACTATGAGGGCTACGACCGCCACCTGTCCAACCAGGGGGAGGTGCTGATTCGCGGGCGTCGCGCCCGAGTGTTGGGGCGGGTGTGCATGAACGTGACCACCGTCGACGTCACCGATATTCCCGAAATCAGCCTCGACGACGAGGTCGTGCTGCTGGGTTCTCAGGGTGGCCAGCGCATCAGCGCCGAGGAGTGGGCTCGCCGCATCGGCACTATCAACTACGAGGTGGTCACCCGCATTCCCGAGCACATCCCGCGATGCTATCTAGAGAGCTCGTAGCCCTGTCTGCCAAGTGCACATCATGCGGCTCTTCAGCCAGTGCCGCATGCAAAATGTGACGCGCTTCTTCTGCTGAGCCGCGCGAATGTGCAGCTTGCGCTTGATTTCCCCATCCGGGTTGCGAATGGTTATACTTGCCATGCTCACCTCTAACGCATCAATGATTGCGTCGTAATCACTGGCAATCCCTGGTTGTCAACCATAACGATGACAATTGGAGTATTCGAAGCGGGGCCAACTTGCGGGCTCAACCTGAGCCCTGGCGAACTCAACGGTTGCTGCCGGACCGGGCGGGACGGGACAAAGTCGCTGCTGCATTTCGCGCAAATCAGTACTCAGGGGTTCTGGCAGCCGGAGGCGGCTGGGAGCAATCGGCACCTGGAACTCCAGGGTTTGGCCGTTTTGCTGGCGGATGCTCAGGCGGCTCTCCTTCGAGTCGAAAGAGCAGCCCTCGGGCAGGCTGCCATCAGCAGCGATGGTGATGCGCGCAACCCAGCGGCTGCTGGGTTCCCAATATTCGAACTGCATGCTGGAGTCGGCGTTGATGCGCTGGCGCACGCTGCCACCATCGCCGCTGGGACCGCAAATTTCCACCCCCGAAGTGCCAGAAATCACGCTGCGGCGGCCCTGCCGCAAGTGAGGGAGCGGCAGAAACGGCTCGTTGGGTGCCGAGCGAATGAAGGCATCGGTATGGCCCAGGCTGTCAGAGCCGCCGCCGAAGCGCAACTCGGTGCCGTTGCTAAACTGTACTTCGTGGCGAAACCAGCCAAAGGTCTTGCGTCGGATCATCTGGCCCGGTGGGTATTCGACGGTGCGTTGAGGTAGTTGGTCAGGTTGCATAGGAACAACCTACCGTCGTCGACTTAGGACAAGCTTAGACAGCGGACACCGGGGTAACAGCTTCGCGACCGAACTGCGAAGAAATCAGCCTCAGAAAAACTCCCTTCTAAGGCAGGTCTTGGCCCTCGTGGCTATGGTTGCCTTATCCCCCAGGAGGTCAGACTGTGACGATCCACTCTTATTATCCCCGAACCCTTCCCCGCGAGAAATCCTCGCTCCAACCGCCAGCGAGTCGGGTTGAAGAGACTCTTCCTCTGGAAACCTACGAGCCGAGCTGTCGAGCGCCCATCGAGCCACAACTCTCCAACCTGCAGACGGCTATGGGCATCGTGCTTGGTTCGGCAGCCGTAGGTGGCTTGCTCGGCGCCGGGGCAACCTTCCTGGCCACAGGCAGTCCGTGGCTTGCGGCAGTGGGCTACTTCAGCGGTAGTGTGGGTGGCCTTGCGGTGGGTGCCCTGATGGCTTAGCCCTTGTTTTGGGGTGTATCTTCCGTGAGTTTGCGACCCAACACTGCCCCGGCCTTGCCCAGAGCGTAGGAACCGATCAGCGCGCCAGCCCAACCACCTGCCGTAGCCAACCAGGGGGCCTGAGGCACCAGCAGCGTGGCCAGCGCCCGCCCCCCCATGGACCCCGCCACCGTGCCGGCGGCGGCGCCGGCCACGGCCCCACCCACAATTTTGGCCAGAAATACCTTGTCGCCGCGGGTCAGATCGTAAGGACTGGGATTGGGCTCGGGCTGCTTGGCTCGCTGGTATCCATAGAGGCCCAACCCGGCCATGCCGCCACCGATGCGTCCCCACAGCGAACCCGTAGCCACAGCACCGGCCCCTCCCAGCGCGCTGCCTACGCCCACGCCGATCAGCGATCCGGCCACGGCGCCGCCCACGGTGAACAGCAACCCTTTGAGCATGGCTCCGCCCGAGACGCCCTGATCATACTCGTTGGGCAAATACTGGGCCTGGCTCAAATCAACGCCGGCTTTCTTCAGCTCCTGACCGATGGCCGTGGCGGCCATGCCGAAAGGACCGGTGGCCACGGCCACAAAACGATCGGCATTGCGATTGGCCTCTTTGATCTTCTCGGGGTCGTCGCCCACGGCCACCTGCATGCCCAGGTTGATGGCCGAAGCCACCGTGGCCAGTGGCGCGCCACCCGGAATGCCCAGCATGATGCCGCTGATCAAATTCATCTTGCCCTGCAACTTCAGAGCCTCATCGCCCTTGACGTAGCCCTTCTCCAGAGCCAGGGCTCCGCGATGCAGCTGGATGGGCGAGAGCAGAGCCAGGCCGGTTTCCAGCGCCGTGCGCATGTAGGGTACCTTGCCCAAAAACTCGCCGGCAGTGCGTCCGGCCTGACGCACGGAGGGGCGATCGACGAGCTCTTCCACCGGCGAATTGATGCGGTTCTGCTCGATAACCCGAGCCTTGTCGGGAAACTCGGCCCGAAACTTGTCCGGGTCCTGAGTGTAGTGCTCATAGGACTCGGCGAAATCTTCATAGCGATTGCTCTCGGCATAGCCAGAGACAAAGGGCGCCTTGCCGAATGGGCCCCGCCAGTTCAGGCTGCCGATCAGCCCGTAGCCGCCCGAATAGTCTACCGTATGACCCAGCTCGTGACGCACCAGTTCGGGCCCGCGCTGGGCACTGTCGAGGTAGCCCTGGTCGAGAAGAATGCGATTGTGGGTCAGTCCGGGCTGGGCCATGCCCGAGATGCCCGTGTCGGTCAGGTTGGGAATGACCTCCATCGTAGAGGTGGTCACCACTTCTTTCAGAGGCAACTGGTCCAGGGTGTCGTAAATCAGCCGCTGCTGCTCTGGGGTGGCCCCGACCACGGTGGGATAAATGAACTTGGGAAGAGACTGCAGCCCCGAAGCCACGGTTAAGGCGGCATCGGTCAGCTTGCTGCCCCTGGCCTTCTCCTCCAGGTTGATACCCCCGCGTTTCTTTTCCAGCCCGTAGCCGATCAAAGCTGCCACGCCCCCCGTGAGTACGCCCCCTCCGATAGCCACACCGCCCACCACGGCCGGATTGTCCTTGGCCAGATGAACCCCCAGGGGCGTGGCACCCACGAGGCCGACGGTGGTGCCCACCATGTTGAAGGCCCAGATCGTCGACAGATAACGAAGATGCTCCAGAGTTTCCCGGGTCAATCCTTTGACAAAACGAGTAATACGAACCTCGCGCGTATTGGGCGGGGGCGCTGGCGGTTGGGAAGGATGTTCCACCTTGTCCACGGGGGTCGTCGCAGACGCAGGCTCGGCCTTGGGGAGGGGGCGGAGCTGGGGAAGCGTAGCGGGAGCCTGCTGGATCTTCACCCCTTGAGTGTAGGCCAGGCGGCTGAAAAATGTCTTACCGGTTTGTGAGCTTTCCGTCGCGCTGCGCCAGCATGACCCAGTGGTTCAACACGGCCTCGGCCTTGAATCGCTGGAAGCCCAGGGGCAGCAACCAGGCCTGCAGTTGCTCGGGAGGCAGCACATGAAGGTGCTCGGGGTTGTCATCGGGTCGCGAGGGCACGCTGAGAATCAAGGACTGGTCGGTAACTCGCGCCACCTCGGCCAGGCACCGCTGAGGGTCGGGGGTATGCTCCAACACCTCGAGCAACGTCACCAGTGGGAACTCGCGCTCGCCGAAGGGCAAGGCGTGCAACTCGCCCTGCAGGGCCGACAGCCGGGTTACGCCGCCCCGAGCCACCGTGTTCAGGTCGGCCACCCGATAGTCGAGACGGTCCAAACAGGTAACCTCCAGGTAAGGGAACTCGTCCAGCAGAGGCCACAGAAACGCCCCCCGTCCGGTGCCCAGGTCGAGCAATCGCGGGGGCTGCAGCCCCTTCAGCCAGCCCAGCACCTTGCGCACCCTCGGCAATCCGGACGTGCGCTTGAAGCGGTGCAGGCGCAGCCCGGCCTGCTGGCCTTGTTGAACCAGTGCCTCACAGTCGGCCTCTGAAAGCTCCTCGAGCCGAGGCTGCAACACCCCCAGCGACCCGCGTACGTAGGCGGCCGCTAACCAGGCATAGTGCGACTCGTTCAAAACAACACCACCTCAGCAGCCAGCTGGTTGGGCACAATGGGTCGCTGCAGCCAATGGCTCTGGCTCTCGAGCACCTGAGTCAGAAAACTGGCGCGCACATATTTGTATCGCTCTGCCACTCTGCCGTCTTCCTCTACTTTGAGGTAGAGTCCCTCGCTCAGGGGACTGGGGTCGGTCTCCCGAGCCACCTGTTGCCGATCCAGACCGAGCTCATCGCTGCTTCGCAGCAGAGTCTCCCAGGCCTGACTCGAACGGAAGAGCGAAGGCTGCACCCAACCTTCCAACTCGGAACGTTGGGGAGCCACGCCCTGCCAGAGAACCGGAACCGATACCACCGGCAACCCCCGCAGCAGGCTGCGCCGCGACGGGGTGTCGAGGAATTGTTGGCCAGCGCGATCGTAAAGGTCGAACTCCAGAAAATAGTGGGGCAACTGGTCGTAAAACACTGTGTGCTTGGCATAGAGCCATTCGCCAAACATCAGGTAGCGATCGCCCAGCACCTCCCACAGGCATTGGCGATGAGCCTGAGCCCAGCTCTTGAGCAGGTTAAAGTGGCGCTCTCGATGTCCTCCCACCAGATAGTGGCCCCGCGACTGCAACTGGAGTTCGCCTTCGGAGGAGAAGGAGATGCCACTGTTGGCACCATCGAGTTTCTCCTCGATCACCAGCCAGCGGCCCGCCAGTTGCTGGTAGGGAACCCCGTCCAGCTCTTCATCGCCGGGCTGAAAACGGCTGCCCTCGACGTGATGGGTGCGAGGATACTTGAACATCACCAGGGGCGTGCCGCAGGCCAGGCAAAATGTCGGCGGTGCTGCTCAAACTCGGGCAACGAAGTCGAACCCTCCAGACACAGCTCGGCCAGAACCCTGCCCGTGAGCGGAGCAAACTTGAAGCCATGACCCGAAAAGCCCGCTCCCACTACAACCCTGGGTTCCCCGGGCCAATGGTCGAGCACGAAGTCTTCACTGACCGTATTGGTGTACATGCAGGGTTCATAACCAACCCGACGCGGACTTCCACTCCATTGCTCGGCAATAAAATGCTCCAGGGTGCTGGCCGCCTCAACCGGAAGCTCTTGGGGCAGCTGGCGCTCGGGGCTGTCCGCGAGCGGCCCGGTGCGATGATGGGCGATTTTCACGCCCGGCCGCTCAAACTCGGGAAGGCCGTAAAAAGAAGAAAAGCTGTCCTTACCCAGATACACCCAGCAGGGGAACTGGCCCACGCCCATCGGACTGTCCAGCTGGTAATAGGCCACGTCCTGGTGGGCTGCCCGCAAGGCCGGCATCAGTCCGGGCAACTGGCTGGCAGCCCAGGGCCCCAGAGTGAGAATCAAGCGCTCACAGAGCAGGGGGCCCTGGCTCGTGTGCAGTTCGAGGTGCCGGGCCTGGGGGCGCCACTCCAGCAGCTGGCAGCCTTCCAGCAGCACCTCCGCCAGTTGCTGGCGCAGAAAGTCACGGGTGCGCTGAGCGGCCACCACCGCGCAGCTGTGATCCACCACCACCTTGGAAGTGTCGCTAAACCGGAACGGTGGAAAGCGCTTCGAGGCTTCGGCTGGCGACAGCACCTCGACCCGGGCCAGCGCGGCGGGAACCGCCTGCAAGCTGTGCCAATGGGTATCCACGCCCGGCCCAAAAAAGATGCCCGGATTGGGGTGCAACAGCGGGGTGCCGGCCAGCTGTTCCCAATGAGGCCAGAGCCGTTCGTGAACCAGCTGCATCAGCTCCACATACTTGGCACTGCTGTAACTGCTGCGGGTGATGCGCGAGCGCCCGTGTGAACTGCCCCGAAGATGTTCGCCCCGATGCTGCTCGAGCAAGGCCAGTGAAGCCACCCCCCGCTCTTTCAGGCATTGAGCCGTGGCCAGGCCGTTGATGCCCGCCCCCACCACAATGACTTCAAACTGCTTCATGTCGGTCACTCACCTTCGCCCAGATCGCGGTGAGCGCCACCGCAGCTGCCATCACCAGGAACATGTCACCTTCTCCGCGATAGTCGGCAATGCCGCCGGCTACCGCGGCGCCCGAGGCATTGCCACTGTCGATGCAGGCCGCCACCAGGCTGACCCCACGGCCGCGTTCATGGGGCTGCAGTCGCTCGTAGGCCAGGGCATTGAGCAAAGGATAGACGAGCCCGTAGCCGATGCCGGCCACGCCTCCGGTGAGCAGCACCAAAGCCAGCGGCGGAGGATGGAAGAACTGCAGCATTCCCAGCCCCCCGCTGCCCAGGGCCAGCGCCAACAAACAAGGCATCATCAGGGGGCTGGAGCCGAAACGATGGGACAGCGGACCGCAAAAACCTCGCCCCACCGCGGCCACCAGCGTCAGCACCACGAAGAGCTCGGAGATGGCCTTGACGCCGATTTCCTCGAGGTAGGCAGCGGCGAAGGCGAAGATGCTCCCCACCGCCAGTCCAAAGCTGAGCGACCCGATGAGCGGGCCGCGCAGGGCCGGGCGGCCAGCCAGAGCCCACAGCGATTCCGAGGCCTGCTGGTGGGCCTGCTCTTTGGCAGAAGCCTGATTGTGCAGGCTGAAAAGCATCAAAGTAGAGGCGGCCAGGACGGCCGAGGCCACCTGGAACACCCAGAGGTCGTGGTGGGGCTCGGGGCCCCGCAGGATCTGAGCCGCCACCGGGCCCAACAGGCTTCCCAGCAACCCCGAGAGTCCGAAGAAACCAAAGATGCTGTGCATCCGTTCGGGCGGTGCCTGAGAAGAAATCCAGGCCCAGGCCGAGGTCAGGTAGAGGGCAAAGCCGGCGCCCTGAAGGACGCGCAGGGGAAAGATGGTCCACAGGCTTACCGGCGCGACGGTGTATCCCAAAGAGGCCAGACCCATAAGTGCTGCACCCAGACGCAGGAAAGCCACCGGGCCGCGACGGTCGAGCTGGGGTCCGAGCCACGGCTGCAGCAACACCGAAATGAGCCAGAAGCCCCCGTCGCAGACGCCGATATGCCATTCTTCCAGGCCTCTGCGCAACAAGAAGGCGTTGAGAAACACAAACATGGTGGCCCCACCCATAGCGGCAACGTTGGCAGCGAGCATTCGCCACAGGGCTGGAGTCACTCGGGAACAGGCTCCAGGATTTGCGGTCCAGGGCGGTGCACCACGCGCATAAAGGCCGGCAGCAGCACCAGTGAGGTGATGAGATTGGCCCCCACCCCGACGGTCATCAGAAAACCCAGCGAGGCAATGCCCTGATGGTGGGCCATCATCAAGGTGCCAAAGCCGGCGATGGTGGTAGTGGCCGACAGGGCGATGGCCGGACCGGTGGAGTGACCGAAGATGCCCTGCTGGGGATGGTCGAGCAATCGATGCACGACGTGCACGCCGAAGATCAGGCCGATACCGAGGATCAGAGGCAGCGCCATGAAGTTGGCCGGGTTGAACTGAACCCCGTAGTGGGCCATCAGACCCAGCATCCAGATCACCCCCACCACCTTGGGCATCAGCGCCAACAGCGTGTTCTTCAGGTTGCGGAAATGAAGGACCAGAATGACGCAGATGGCAAAAAAGGCATACTTGCCACTGTCTTCAAAGGCTCTTTTCAGGGCCTCGGTGTGGTAGTAAATCATGATAGGCGTGCCGATCACGTCCGGGTCGACGCTCTGTACCTGAGAGACGAAGCGGTCCAGCGCCTCGCGCTCCCAAGGGTTACCCTTGGGATAGACCCGCAACAAAATCTTGCCACCTTTCCCCAAACTGCGCAGCTTGATCGGCTTGGGCAGGTCGTCCAGCGTGATGGGTCGACCGGCCTGCTGATCTTTCAGAAACTGGAGCAACTCCCTGAGATCCTCGTAGAGGTTGGTTTGAAAGGTGGTCACTCCGTCGGAAATCGGTCCAGGACCCATTTTCTTCAGGGTGTCGAAGAGGGTATCCAACAATTGCTGAAAGCGCCTGGCGTTGTCGCGAACCTCGGGGTCGGGCGAGCGGAGCAGGCGCGGATAGGCTTCGCGAAAACTCTGCTCAAGCGTCATGAAGCCGTCGGCCATCTTGAGCAGCCCTTTGCTGGTACCGCTACTGGCGGCCTCCTTGGGGTCGGGCAGCGGCACCCCTTTCATGACCTGGGCCACTTCCTGCAGTAAAGGAGCTTTGGCAGCGTAGTCTTTGGGCACCAGCGGTACCACCGACTCCACCTTGACGACCGACGACAGTTCGGCGAAACGGGCGCTGAGTGCCTCGGCCTCTTCCAGACTGGAGGCCAGGCTGACAGCAAACAGCACCCCGTGTTGATCGGCCGAGAGCAACTTGAGTTCGGTGCGCACCGACTGAAGGCTCTTGGACTGGAGGTTCAGCAGGTTGTAGTCGAAATGCACCTGGGGGGCATTGGCCAAACACCACAGGGTAAAGGCCGCACAGGCCAGCAACACCCAGCGCGAGCGGGCCAGCATCGATTCTTCCAGGGTGGCCAGCAGCCAGGCCCAACCGGGTCGAGGTTCCTGAACAGGAACCTCCATCCGTCGCTCCTGGAGAAAGATCAGCGCGGGCAGTACACTGGCCATGGCCAGAAAGCAGAACATGACCCCGGTGCCCGCGATCAGTCCCAATTCCGCCACGCCACGAAAATCGGTGAAACAAATCGCCCAGAAGGCGATGGCCGTGGTAAGGGCGCCCGTGAAGTTCTCGACTCCGGCATGGCGCATGGTGCCCGTCATGGCCTGCAGGGGATCCTTGCCTCGGGCCCGCTCCTCCTCGTAGCCATAGATAAAGTGCACGCCAAAGTCCACCCCCAGCCCTACCAGCATGGTGGCGAAGGTGACCGTCAGCAAATTGAGATGCCCGATGGCCAGGGTGGTGAAGCCCAGCGTCCAGCCCACCGCCAAAATCAGGGCAACCAGGGCCATGGCCGGCCTCCAGGGGCGATGAAAGGAAACGGCAAAAAGCACAATGACCAGCACCAGCGACCACAGGGTGGCTCGGGCCGAGTCCTGGGTGGAAGACAGCATTTCGTCTTCGTCCAGCACCAGTTCTCCGGTGATGCCAATGTCGAGCTCGGGAAAGGCCGGAGTCAGCCGCTTGACTTCCTTACGCAGGCAGGCGATCGACTCCCCCAGTTCCTCCAGATTGGGACGAGCCAGCAACAGATGGATGCGACCGCCCGCCAGGGTATTGTAAAAGGCGGTTCGGCCGGCCTCGCGCAGCATGTCGCCGCGGTTCTCTTCGTCGCTCGGTTCGCTGGCGAAAAAGGCCTTCTCCCAGGGCGACACATAGGCATAGCGGCCGCGCGTTTGCAGCGACTTCAGCAGTTGCCCCAGAATTTCATTGAGCACCGGCAGCATCTGCTCCAGGTCGCGGGTGGTTTGGGCCAGCAGTTCGCCCACACCCTGCTGACCGGCCAGCGCCGACACCATTCCCTGAGCCTTGCGCAGCGAGTCGAGCAATTTTTCCAGGTCATCCACCTCAAGATAGAGCAGAGCCTGATGACGCAAGAACGGAAGCTCGACCTTGGTGAAAATATCGCTGTAGAGTTCGGTCCGGGCTTCGAGACGGGCCGCCAGCTGGTCGGAAAAGTTTTCTCGTTGAGCGCTGCTACCCCCCGAGATGACCACAATCAGGTCTTCGTTGGTGGGAAACTCCTTTTGGAAATCTCTCGCCAGAGCCGCAAACCGCTCGTTCTCATCCACCAGCGCAGCGCGATCGGTGGCGAACTCAATGTGAGTTGCGGTGTAACCCAGGCTGACCGCGAAAAGCAGAGACGCCAGCAGCAGCAGGCGCCAGGGGTGGTAAAACGCCTGACCCACCAACCAGCGAAGAAAGGCAAAGCTCCACTCGGTGGCGGATCCCCGAGCACTGATCTCGACAGCTGGAATACCGACATTGTTGCTCATTGGGAAGCCGACACTCTGGTAGATACTGCCTCACTTTGGACAGCCCAAAACATATTTTGACTTTGGGAAAAGGTTGAAGAATAATCTATACGAACAAATGGTCGTTATGTTGCACGCAATTCAAGAAACTCAGGGCAGACCTATGTCCATTCGAGCCTTTGCCGAGGCAGCCGAAACCAGTCCGAGAAGGGTCCGTCGTTTGATCCGTCAGGGGCGTTTGCGCACGGTGGAAAATCAGGCCGGCGAGGTACGCATTCCCGAGTCTGAGCTCAAGCGCATGATCGAATGGCGCGATCGACGGACCCTGCGCCATTCGATGGAAGCCGTGGCCGTGTCGATCGAGGCCTCGCGCAGCGACCTGAGGGCGGTGAAGGATGACCCCATCGCCGAAACCTATGCCATGCAGGTGCCGCTGGCGCGCCACGAGGCAGCCATGATGAGGGTGGGCTACCTGGAGTCGGAGCTGGCCAAACTGCACCGACTGCTCGAGGAAGCCAAAGAGCAGGAAGAGTCTTTGCGCAAAGAGATCCTCGAGCAGGTCGAGCGTTCGGAACTGGCGGAAACCCGGCTCGAAGAGATCCAGGATCGATTGGTGGAAACGGAATTCAAACTGGAGGAGATGCGAGCTCAGGTGATCGACAGCAGCTTCCAGGCCGTTCAGCTGCAGGAAGAAGTCACGGAGCTGCGCGACCGCTTGATGAGCAGTTGGTGGAGTCGGTTACTCGAAGCCTGGCGCTTGAAGGCCACCGGCAAGTAGCTGCGAAGTCCTTGGCTATGGAACCCGATTTCAAAGCACTGGCGCTGGCCTGGGTCGACGGCGATGCCCGCAGCGCCGACCTCAAGGAGCACGACCCCGATCGAAGGGAACAACTGGCGGCGAAACTGGCCGAAGCCCTCGACCGTCGGCGGCGCGAAGTGGCGCGTCAGCCATTTGAAGGGGGCAACCTCATCGTGCGCGTCCCTGAAGACCGCATGACCTCAAAAGGCCTTGATGACGGCGCCCTGGACCAGCTGGAACAGCTGATCCAGGAGCACCATCGGCAGTACCCGGGTTAGAACAACCCCATGCCAGCGGGAACGTCCTTCATCTGGACATAGCTCTTGGCCGGCTCCACCCTGTCGATGAAGGCAGCAATCGTGCCATATTGGCCCGGAGCGAACTCCATGGTCTGAACCAGAATCGCCTTTTCCTGGCTGCACTCCCCAAAGGCAGCGGTCACCATGTCTCCCTGGCTTTCCAGAGCGAAGTTGCCCACCTTGGTATCGCCTTCAAAGTGGGTGGTGACCTCGATGCCGGCTTCTTTAAAGCCCACTTTGCCAGGCACCTCGGGAGCCAGATCGAGGGGCGTGCCATCGAGTGAGATCAGCTGGTCGATCTGGGAAAACAGCTGGCCCTCCATCTGCTGTACGGCTTCGGCCGGGACCTGTTGCTGCTGAACTCCGGGGCCACCGAGCTTGCCCTGGCTGCGAAATTCTTCAGCCTGGGTGCGGGCCCAACTGGGCAAATGCGAAATGGTACTCATGATCGTTTCTCTCCTGACTTGAATTACAGCTCGAACGTCGCGCTGGACTGGCTAAAATTGAAACCTTGTTGCTGCCGCAGTTCCACCTGGAGCATCTCCTGATCGCGCTTGAACAGCCAGCCGCGGCGCTCCGAGTAGTGCTGGTAGCTCTCGGTGTCGACGCTTTCGGCAGTCTGGTTCTCCAGGGTAATCTGATCGCGGGTCTTGGGGTCGTTGTCGAAGTTCGACCCCTGCTTGACCACCAGGCTCTGCCCTTCGAAGTCGAAGCGCACCGAGCGCGACAGCTCCACACGCTCGCCGTCAACCCTGAACACACCTTCGTTCTTGGGGTCCTGGGCGGCCTGGGCCAACTTGCCCTTCACCGACTGGTAACGTTTCCACGCATCCTGCTTCTCGGGTACTCGCATCGCTCTCGACCTCTTTCTGTATATAACCGCCCCAGGCTAGGCGAACGAACTGAAAGAAGGCTGAATTTCCCCTTTCAGAGTCCGTTCAGGCCGCTACGATTTCATGACAGGGTGAAACTCGAAGGGCTGTGCCAACCTTTTCAAGCGGGCGCTCGCCTGGCCAGCCAGCACTTTCGCGGCCTGGACCAGCAGCCAGGCGACCTCGACGCTCGCCCCGATTTTGTCGACCTGCGCCAGGGCGCCGAGCGGCTGGAAGTGGCCTTGCTGAAGAATGGGCTGTTGGCGAGGCAAAGCACCGCCGAGGGCGTTCAACTGGTCAATCTGCAGCTGCCTCGCTGGTATCAGCTGGCCGCCGAGGCTTCTCTAAACGTGGTAAGTCGCAGTACCCAGGGGGCTTACACCGGCCAGTTGGCGGGTGTCCCCATCGCCACAGACGACGTCGCCCAGGATCAGGCGCGCAGACTCTTCTACGAGTGGCAGCGACCTTTGCAAAAACCCGGCGATGGCTGAGGCTGTTAAGGCGTCTGTCGGTCGACAGACTGAACTCTCGCGCAGGGGTTCGTCTCAGGCCTGGGAATGCCCAGGACATGAATCCTCACGAACACTACCACCACACTCTGCTGCGTGCCCTCAACCCCTCGCGGGGTCGACCCTTGCTCATTCGTGGCGAGCTGGGCCAGGCGGCTTCGATGCATCTGCTGGAGTCGATCGCCAGGCAAGAATACGCTGCTGGACCGGTGCACCTGCTGTACATCGATCCCCTACACGATGCCCAGGTGGTGCGCAACGGCGATTTTCTTGAAATCGACACGATGTACGATGGCCTGCGCTCTGTGTATCGTGAAGTCGTGGCTCAGCAGGGCTCCATGCTACGCCTGACCGGCTGCCAATATCCTCAGCTCGACAGCCAGCTGGCGGCCGAGTTTCCCGAAGCCCACCAGCGCTGGATGAAGGCCCAGGCTCAACTGGCCGAGCTGTATCGCGACCACGGCATCAACCGTGGCCGCTGCACCTGGCTGGTGGCCGGTGCCGCCCAGGACGGTTGGGCCCGTCAGGTCTATCCGCAGCACGGCGAGCAGGCGCTGGAACACCTCTGGAACGCCCTCTACGCCATGACCTCTGGTGACCTGGACGAACTCAACCAGCAGCTCAAACGCCGCTGTCAGGCCCTCAACGACCTGGGTATCGACCGCTTTCACGTGACCGGCCCCGGCACCGACTGGACGGTGGGGCTGCACCCCCTGGCCCGCTTTCGCAGCGGAGGAGGCCACACCGCCGACGGGCGCTTCTTCCAGGCCAACCTGCCGAGCTTCGAAGTGTGGGTGACCCCCGACCGTATGCGGGCCGAGGGTCAATTGACGTTCACCATGCCTTTCCTGGCCAACGGCGTGCTTGTCGAGGGGCTCAGCGTGCGCATGCAGGCGGGAGCCGTGGTCGAATGTCAGGCCACCCGCGGGCTCGAGGAATTCAAACGACATATCGCCATGGACGAGGGTGCCCGCTATGGGGGCGAGTTCGCTCTGGTGGGCATCGACTCGCCGATCTACCAGCTCAAGACCCTCTTCTATTCGACGCTATATGACGAGAATGCCGCCTGTCACTGGGCCTTCGGCAGCGGCTACGCCGATTGCCTGGAGGGGGGACAGTCGATGTCGCCTTCTCAACTGCAGGCGGCCGGCTGCAACACCTCCAAGATACATACAGATGCCATGTGGGGCAGCGACCAGATCAACGTGGTCGCCATTACTCGCGACGGCCGCGAGGTGGAGATTCTGCTAGGTGGGGTCTGGCAGAGCCCGTTCCGATAGCGGGTCGTCCAGCGGTGGAGGAAGTTGGCCGCCCTTGCCAGCATCTTGGGGGATGACCGGCGCCCCCCCCAAGTGGTTCTATGCCTGGGCTCTATGGATGGGCCTGGGGGCGGCCGTGGGGTGGGTGAGCCTGGGGCGCACTCGCTTTCCCGAACCATCGCCCGCCCGTGACGCACGCCCCGCCCTCAGCGGCAACGGCCAGTGGGTGGCGGTAGAATGGCCGCGGCCGGGCTCTGCCCATCGCGACGTGGTTCGATACCACCTTGACAGCGGCAACATGGAGCGCATCCAGCGCGGCTTTCACGGGGGGCCCGTCAACGACAGCAGCTTCCACCCTACGCTGGACCGCAGCGGCCAGCGAATGGCCTTTTCCAGTCTGGCGACCGACTGGGTGGCGGGCGACGACAACTCGGTGAGCGACATCTTTTTGTGGGAATCGGGCCGGGTGCAGCGGCTGCTGCCCCCGCATCCCGAGCCGGGGCGCTCCGCCAGTTATTCGCCCAGGCTGTCGCCCCAGGGCGATCGACTGGCCTTTCTCAGCTATGGCTGGCCCGGCTGCAACAAAGAACAGGGAAGACAGGTATGTCTCTGGGCTGCAAACCGGGTGAGTGTGTTGGGTCCCTTTTCTGGGCCCGCTCTCGGGCCGGTGGCCTTTCCACCCCGGGCGGGCGAGCCGACCCTTACCGCCTTTGGGCCCTGGGGCCAGCGCAAGCCACGATTCGGGCTGGTCAGCGGCGGTGGTGCCATGTTGCCCAGCTGGCCCCACCCCGCCTACCAACCGGCGCGCTCCGATCATGCCTGCTTTTTCGTTTCCAGCCCTGGCCGCCACCATCAGATCTATGAGCTTGCCGAAGGCAAAGCCGAGCCTCGGCTCATCACCCAGAGCGCCAGCGGAGAAGAGGGCAACGATTCGAGCTTCGAACCGGCCTGTTCGGCCTCGGGCCAACAACTGGTCTTCACCAGCTATGCGGGCAACCTGGGGGCCAACCAGGGCAGCCATATCTTGCTCTGGCAACGCGGCCAGGGACTGCGCTGCCTGAGCCAGGGGTTGGCGGGGCCCCACTTTCACCCCGCCATTTCAGAGGATGGACGCCGCGTGGTCTGGATGGCGAACCAGCAGGTCTATCTCTGGGAACAGGAGGGTGGGCGGCGACGCCTGCTTCCGCCGTGAAGGGCACCGCCGTGCTGGTGCTGGCCTATCTGCTGATTCTGGGATTCGTCTGCCAACAGCGTCTCGACCAGGGGATACATTGCACCTTCGACCTGGGAATTCACGATCAAACCGTGTGGCTCTGCGCCCAGGGACTGTCGCCCATGCTGACCACCCGGGGCTTGTTGGCCCAGGCCGATCACTTCTCGCCGATCGCCTGGGCGTTGGCGCCGATCTACTGGTTGTGGAACTCCCCTTCGGCCCTCATCGGGTTGCAAACCCTGTGGCTGGCTCTGGGTGCCTTTCCCGTGTTCGCGCTGGCACGCCACTATGGTTTGACACCGCGGCTATCTCTGGGGGCGGCCGCGCTTTATCTTTGCCAGGGCTGTCTGCACTACAGCAATGTCTTCGACTTTCACTTCTCCACCCTGGCCACCACCCCGCTGCTGCTGGCCTGCCTGGCCCTGGAGCGCAAAGAACCGTGGCTCTATGCCACGGCCGCCATCACCGCCATGGCCTGCTCGGAAACCACGGCCGTGCCTCTGGTGGCCCTTTCGCCCGTAGCCTGGAGCAAGGCCGGGCCCAGGTTTGGCCTGGCCACGCTGGGGTTGGGCCTGGGCGGAGGGGCGCTGGCCCGGATGAGCATCGAATGGCACAACCAGGGGCCCACCCAATATGGCCTGCTGTACAGCCACCTGGCCAACCCGGGGGGGGTTCTGGCTCACCTGTTGCGCTGGGACTGCCTCAACTATCTGCTTGAGCTCTTCGGGCCCCTGCTGGGGCTGCCACTGCTGGCGCCGCTGGAGCTGCTGCCCGGAATACCCGTGCTGCTGGGCAATTTGGTGAGCTGGCGCGGCACCCAGCAAACCATTCATTTCCATTACACCGCGGCACTGCTGCCGTTCTTGATGTGGGCGACGGTCACCAGCCTGGCCCGATGGAAGGCCTATCCCCGCCAGCTTGGGTGGAGCCTGGCGCTGGGTTGCCTGATCGGCCTGGCCGTGGGCCCGCTGGCGCCGGGCCATTGGCCACCGGCCGAACGCCATGCCGGGCCCGCTCTCGACCTTCTGCGCCAGCAACTGCCCGCCGATGCTCCGGTCAGCCTGCCCAACCGTTTGGGGGGCGGTCTCAGCCATCGTGCCCAAGCCTACCTCTTTCCCAACCCCATGATGGCGGTGGCCTGGGGTTCAGGGCGCCAGGCTCTCATCGATCAAACCGTTATGGGGGCCGATCCCTACCTGCCCGGAGAATGGCGGCGAGCGCTGGATCGGTTGGGGCCAGAGCGCATCGTGATCGGCCCCGGACTCTCTTCCGAGTTCCCCTTGAATCGACCCGACCGCCGCTACCTGGAGGGGGAAATTCTGCACTGCCCCGGCTACGGCATCGAGCTTTGGGGTCAGGGCCTGATGATGCTTAAGCGGGGTCTGCCTCAGCGCTATGGTCCGGGGGTGCTGCCGGCTGATCCGCCCTGATCAGCCACAGGGTGCGAAGCCACAACGTAAACAGCAACGCATTGCGCCCGAAAAGCAGCAGAATGGCCAGGGTCTTGCCCTGCACGAGAGGATTCCAGGCGTGGGGAAACACCAGCTGCGTAAGGGCACAGATGGCCAGCGCCAGGCCATTGCACCAGCGGTCGCCCAGCACAAAGACCAGCGGAATGAGCGTGACCAGATACTGAGGCGAAAGCACTTTCAGGGTGACCAGCAGGCCCAACTGGGTGGCCACCACATAGAGAGCCAGACGTTGAGGGCTCCAGGCACCGCGCTGTCGGCTCTGCCAGCAGAGGGCCATGACCAGTGCCCAGGCGAGCCAGGGCCAGAGCGGGGAAAGCTGTTGCCAGAAAGCGTCGTGGCCCGAAACCAACCGAGGACACCGAGAGCCAAACGACTGCACGATGTCCACCGGGCCTCCCGCCAGCTTGTAGAGCAGCAGCGGCGTGGCCAGAAGACTTTCCACTTCGATGGGGCGCAGGGCATGATAGCGGAATACCACCCCCAGATGAGGGGCGCCAAGCCAGGGCCCAAAGGCCAGCAGCAGGGCAATCCCAAGGCCGGCCAGGCAGGCACGTTGCTGGCGCGGCCGGGGGCTGAAGTGCAGCCAGAACAGGGGCAGCATCAGCAGGGGGGTAAGTTTGCTGGCCGCCGCCCAGCCCAGACATAGCCCGGATAGCATGGGGCGGGCCCTGAGAGCCGCCGCCAGCGCGGCGGCCAGGGCCAGCGCTACCACCGCATCCAGGCGGCTGAGGGTCAAAGGCCCCAGCGCCACAATAGCCCAGGCCGACAGCCATCCGCTGCCCGGCCTGCTGCGCCACAACACACAGGCCAGAGCCAGGCAGCCGAGCATTTGCAGGCCAAAGAGGCGGCGATAGCCCGGCAGGTCGGGCGTCAGCAGTCGCGGGGCCAGCAGCGGCGGCAGATTACCTGGCGGATACTCGATAGCAAAATCTCGATAGGGCCATTTGCCGCCGCCCCGGGTCGACTGCAGTCCGGGAAGTTCGGCCGGAAGTCCGCTGAGGTCGCCATTCCATTCGCGAAACTTGAGCGGATCGACCGGGCCTCCACACACCTGATTGGCATACATCCAGTAACGCTGCAGATCGTCACGCTGGCCCTTCCACAGGTAGGAGCGCACAGGAGCCAGGCTCTCGCCCAGCAGCCAGACCAGCGCCAGCAGCAGCCACAGCCAGCGCGACTTCACGGCTCGATCCGTCGCAGCACGGCAAAGGGTCGGTGCACTGCGATCACCTGGTAATGACGGCGAAAGAGCAGAAACTCGGACACCTGATAGTTCCAGAAGCGCACCTCGCGCACCCGGCTCAAGGGCAACGGTTCGGGGCCCTGCTTGCCCAGCGGGCCCGAAGGCAGCACTACAAAGGCGAAATCGCCCCGGGCCACGCGCGCTTCGAAGTCGAGCCCCACGGCTGTGCGACGACGCTGAAAATTGCGCAGCGTGAATTCGTCGAGGGCAAAGGGTCGACTGCCGTGCAGCAGAGCCACGATGTTGTCTTCGCAAAAGTAGGGCCGGTCCGTGGGCAGCAACTCACGGGTCCAGCGCCGGATCTCGCCGGCCTGGGGGATGCCCGGCCAGGCCAGGGCCCGACGAACATTGGGCCCGCCCGGGATCCAGGGAACCAGATGGGCAACGCAGAGGAGCAATCCCAGTGGCAGCGCCGCCCGGGGATCTCGCCCCAAAGCCCGACCCAGCACCAGCACAAGACACAGCAGCGGGTCGAGAAAATGGTTGATCCAGATACCGTCGGAAACATAGATAAACCCGGTAACCCCAAGCACCAGCGCCAGCAACCAGGTTTCGTAGCCACGTCCGGCAGACTTGAGCCCGACCAGGCCCAGAATGAGCATCAACAGGAAGAGTGGATCTTCCACCGTCAGGTCGCGATAAAGCCACCACCAGTTGGCCAGGCTCATCTCTCCGGTGGCGGTGGCCCGAAAGTTTTCCAGAAAGGCGCCTTTGGAGAGAAGCTGCACCAGTGCCAGCCCGGCCCCTATCAGGCCCGAGACCAGCAGCCCCAGAGCCACAGCCTGAGGAAGCTTTCGCTGCCACAGCAGCCAGCCCAGGCAAAAGCCCAGCACATACAACGAGGTAAATTTGGTGAAGAAGGCCGCGCTGGCCAGCAGCGCCACCCAGAACAGGCCCGGCGCCGAAGGACGGGCCAGATAGGCTTGAAACGCGACCAGCGTCCAGGCCACCCAGGCCGTGGCCAGATAGTCGCAACGCAGCTGCAGCAGCACGCGTTCGCTGGCGATACTGCTAAAAAGCAACCAGCTGAGGGGCAAAGCGCAGCGCCCCTGGCCTTGCTTGCACAGCAGCCGCCACAGGCCCAGCCAGGCCGCCACAGCGCTGAGCAGCATGGTGGCGAGGCCGGACGACACCACATCGCCTGTTACCCGCAGCAGCCCCGCGTGACAGGCAAAGAAGGCCGGCATGTAGCGGGTGCCCCCCCAGCCGTCGTCGGCCAGCAGCGGACGATAGAGTTGACCTCTGGACAGGTCGGCCGCCAGGGTAGCCCAAACTCCGCTGGTGTGGCCCTCGAAGGTGCCACAGGGCCACCACCAGGCCAGCAGCGCCAGCAGGTTGAGCAGCGATAGCAATCCGGCGCCCCACAGCGCCCCTTCCGACCAGCGCGACATGGCCTGACCCTTGGCCGATGATTCAGCCAATCCTGGCAGTTCGCTTGACAGCCCGTGCTAGAGTGAGCCCCCTATGAACAATTCAACTCAACACTCCCTGTTTTCCGACTTCGGTTTGCTGCCCAGCAGCTTGAAAGTACTGGGCAAAATGGGGATTCAACACCCGACCCCGATTCAACAATTGACCATTCCCCCTCTCATGGAGGGTCGAGACGTGGTCGGCCAGGCCTGTACGGGCTCGGGAAAAACTCTGGCCTTCGGGCTGCCTCTGATCGAGTATGTCAATCCTCAGGTGAAGGCGGTTCAGGCCCTGGTGCTGGTGCCTACTCGCGAACTGGTCAATCAGGTGGGCGACATTCTTCGCTCGCTGGGACAGGCCGACGGCATCGAGGTCATGCTGGCCATCGGGGGGCGCAACATCAGCCCCCAGGAGCAGGCTCTGCGGCGCGGCGCCCACATTGTGGTAGGCGCCCCCGGCCGGGTGCTCGACCTGATTCGCCGCGGCTCGCTGCGGCTGAACCAGCTTTCTTTTCTGGTACTGGATGAGGCCGACGAGATGCTCGACCAGGGCTTCATGCACGACGTGAAAGCGATTCTCAACCACGCCCCGCCTCCTTCCAAGCGCCAGACCGCCCTGTTCTCGGCCACCCATCCGGGCTGGGTCGACCGATCGGCGGCCCCCTTCTTACACGACCCGGTCAGGGTTCAGGTCGACCCCACCCCCGAGCAGAAGCCCAAAATTGACCACATCGTTCACGAGATCGAACTGGAATCTCGCTGGGACCATTTGCGCCAGTTGCTCGACGGGCGAGACGGCCTTTCCATTGTCTTTACCCGCACCAAGCACGGAGCCAAGAAACTGGCCAAACAACTGGGCGCTGCCGGTTACCCTGCCGAAGCTCTGCAGGGCAACATGAGCCAGAACGCCCGCGACCGCGTGGTAGCGCAGTTTCGCTCGGCCCAGGTAGAAATTCTTGTGGCCACCAACGTGGCCGCGCGCGGCCTCGACCTCGACGGAGTTACCCAGGTGATCAATTTCGAACTGCCCGAGACGGCCGAACTGCTGACTCACCGCGTGGGCCGCACCGGCCGCATGGGCAAAGAGGGCACCGCCATTACGCTGGTCACCCCGGCCGAGCGCAGCAAGTTTCTCCAACTGGAGCGGGCCTTGGGGCAGCGGCTGCAGCGCCAGAACCTTATGGCGCCTCCCGCAAGAAGTGGGTCCCGGTCTGTCCCTTCAAGGCCCGCAGCAGGTTCTCGGGGTTTGTCACCAGCGCCCGCTTCCCGCCCCCGTCGAGGAACTCGAGGATAGCCTCGATTTTGGGCTTCATACTGCCCGCCTTGAAATGCCCCTCCTGCAAGTAGTGCCGGGTTTGCTCGCCAGTCAGCCGACTCAGGGCCTGCTGTTGGGGCGTTCCATAGTGCATGTAGACCTGTTCGACGGCCGTGGAAATCACCAGCAAGTCGGCTCCCAGTTGTAGAGCCAGCAGACAGGAAGCCAGGTCCTTATCCACCACCGCGGCGGTGCCGACGAGTTGGCCCGTCTCGGTGGACACCACCGGCACTCCACCCCCTCCGCAGGCGACCACCACGAAGCCCGCCTGCACCATGTGGCGAATGGCCTCGAGTTCAACGATGCGCTGGGGGCGCGGAGAGGCCACCACGCGTCGCCAGCCCCGGCCCGAATCCTCGAGCACGTCCCAGCCCTCGTCCTCCTCACGGCGACGAGCTTCCTGCTCATTCATGAACGGGCCGATGGGCTTGCTGGGGCGCTGAAAGGCCCGATCGGCGGGGTCGACCTCGACCTGGGTTACCAGCGTCGCCGCCAGCTTCTTCAGGCCGCGTCGACTCATTTCGTTCTGCAAAGCCTGCTGCAGGTGGTAACCGATAGCGCCCTGAGTGTCGGCGCCGCAAACGTCCAGGGGTACGGGGTGGACGTGCTCTCGAGCCAGGTGAGAACGCAGCAAGATGAACCCTACCTGAGGCCCGTTGCCGTGGGTGACGACCACCGACCAGCCAGCCTCGATCAGGTCAACGATGTGGCTCGAGGTTTCCTGAATGGCCCGATACTGGTCGGGAATCGACTGATGGGCATTGTCTTTGATCAGGGAGTTGCCCCCCACAGCCACCACGGCGAGTCCCGGCATTGCCAGGGGTTCGCCGACCCCGGTGGCGACTTCCTGTTCAGGTTTTTTTCAGGGCCAGCGCATAGCGTGCGCTGGCACACACTGAAATAGGAACCAGAGGGCAACTATGAAGATCACACAACACACACCGCCCCCACCTCACACCCTGGGCAAGGGTCCCGAGGGCCCACCCCCTCAAAAAGAGCTGGAGGTCAAGCCCGAGCTTGAAAACATCGCCGACCGCTACAATGGTAGCCGCGCCGCCGGCAACTACGTTTCGGGCATCCTGCTCGGCGCCGCCGAAGAAACCGTGGCCACCACGGCCCAGTCGCCATTGTTGGCCTACGAGATCGTCGAGAATCTTTGGCAGGCCGAAACCATCGGCTACAACCTGAAAATCCTGGGCACGCTGGCGGCCATTCCCGGAGCCGCCCTGTCCATTCCGTTGGCACCCTTTTACGGTGCCTGGCAGGGAGCCGCCGCAGTGCGCCAGGGTATGCGAGAGAACAAGCAGGACGACCGTCTGCTCACCAAGGACGCCAGCAATGCCTTTGCCACCTCGGTGTTTCCCAAGGATGCGCCCCAGGACGCCGAGCCCCGCAGCATGACGGGCCAGTTCATCCAAAGCCTGGAAGAACTCGGAAGCAAGAAGCTCGAGCCCAACGAGAAGCCCTTCGACGTACCGCTGCTCAGCCCGCTGTTTGCCGTAACCGGGGGCGTCGTTTCGGCGGCCATTTCCGGCGTGGTCGGACTGGTGGCTGGCGTGGTTGCCGGCGGTATTACCACCGCCAAGGAAATGGGGCGGGCCTTTACCGCCGAGGACAAGAGCCTGGGGGCTCGGGTGGGCCAGTTTGTGGCCGCTCCCCTGAACCTGGTGGTCATGGGTCCGGCTCTGGCCTGGAACGGCCTCAAAGAAGCCACTCCTCGTGGCCTGGTCGACGGTTGGAAACACGGTCCGGTGCGACCCATCGTGGATACCGCCAAAGCTTCTGCCGCTCTGTCGGCAGCGGCCATCAAAGAAGCCTGGAGCCGCTAGCCATGAAGATTCAGCAACTGAACACCCCCAAGCTGCCCAACCTCGGCAGAGCCCACATTCAACAACAGGACTCTCCGCCGCCTCCGCCACCCTCGACCACGATGGTCGATCGGATTATCGACAAGACCTATCTGGGAGCCAACTTTACGGCCTCGACCCTGAGTGGCGGGTTGGCCGGGGCTGGCGCCTTCTTCCGCTCGGCACCGGGCGCAGCTCTGAGCACCACGGCTTCGTTCTACAAGAACTTCTGGAAGACCGAAACCATCGGGCCCAACCTGAAGATCATTGGCAGCGTGCTGGCTCTGCCCGTGGCTGGAGCCGCCACCGTACTGGGACTGCCGGTTTCGCTCTGCGTCGGCCTCTATCAGGGAGCCGATGAGGTCGACTCGAGCAAGCCCCGCCAGTTCACCATTGGTAGCGCCGCCCGTGAAGGCTACAAAGTCACCCGTGAGGGCTGGGCCGAAATGGCCCGGAGCGCACGGGAGAGCTTCACCGAAATGGGCGAGGCCAAGCTGGAGCCCGGTGAAAAACCCCTGGACATCCCGCTGATCAAAACGGCCAAATCGCTGGCGGTTGGGGTCGCCTCGGCCGCGGTAGGCGGGGTTGCTGGCGTAGTCAGCGCCTGCGTGGGCAGTGTGCGCGAGTCGCTGGTGGGCATCGGTCGGGCACTCAGCGACGAGTCGCTCTCGCTGCCGGCCAAAGTGGTCGCCAGCGGTGCCGCTGTGGTCGGGGGCCTGGTTCACGGCGCCACCTATGGGGTGACCACGGGGTTCAGCGTACTGGGCACCGGAATCCAGCAAACCTGGAAGCGCGACTCGCTGATCGAGGGTGGACGAGAGGCGTTCTCCAATGCCTATCATTCCGTGGCTGCTTCGGCTGCCCCCAGGGCCACCTTGCTTCAAGAAAAGACCGAGCCCAAGCCATAACCTTGCGTTCAACCGTCAAAACGGACCCTTTCGAGGGTTCTTTTTTATTTCCCATTTGGAATAAGTGGACGGGGTTTGTGCCTGGCCCCGGGCTCACCCGAATTTCGGCCAGGAATCTATACGATTTTTCGCGTATTTCCGCAGCGTGGAGCACCCCATCAGAACCCTCCAGCAGTTGGGTCAGGTCGTGGAAGGCGTGCGCAAACAGCGCGGCTGGACCCAATCGGAGCTGGGTTCTCGAGTGGGCCTGCGCCAGGCGGCCATCTCCGGTATCGAGACCGACCCCAGCTCTACCAAGCTGTCGCGCATCCACCAACTGCTCTCGGCCCTCGACCTGGAACTGGTCGTTCGCCCACGTTCCAGCTCGCCGTCAGAAGAATGGTAGAAGCGCTGAAGGTCTGGATGAATGGCCAGGCGGTTGGGCGCTGGTGGTTGGAGCGACGAAGTCAGCAGCGCTTTGTCTACGAGCCCGGCTGGCTCGAACACCCCCTGCGCCGCCCGATCTCGCTGGCTCTACCTCTGCGGCCCCGGGCCTACGCTGGGCGCGAAGTCGCCCACTACTTCGAGGCCTTGCTGCCGAGCTGTCCTGAGGTCAGGTCCCGCCTGGGACGATGTTTTGCAGTCTCCTCGGCCGGCCCTCTGGATTTGCTGGCCCAACTGGGGCGCGACTGTGTTGGCGCTCTGCAGTTTCTGCCCCCTGAAGAAGAAGCACGACCTGCAGGGGGGGTTTCCGGCATCGCCCTCAGTGCAGCCTCGCTGCACAAACTGCTGGGCCTGCTGCACCGCGCCGAGTCGTTCCGCGGCTTGAAGGAGGGCCTGCGTCACTGCCTGCCCGGCCGCAGCCTCAAAGCGGCCCTGTTGAAACGGCAGGGCCAATGGTTTCTGCCCGACCAGTGGACGGCCACTTCGCACATTGTGCGCCTGGCCTCCGGCTCATACTGTCCCCGGAGTCACTGGCTCTACCTCAAGCTGCTGCAGGGGTTCGGCACGACCACGGCCCACTGTCAACTCTTGGAACTGGCCGAGGGAGAAGTGGCCCTGGTGGCCGAGCGCTTCGACCGTCGCTGGTGCGATTCGGGACAGAAGCTCATGAGGCTGCCTTGCGAAGACATCCGGCAGGCCCTGGGGCCCCGCTCACGTGGACTGCATCCGCTGGAAGAAATTCGCCGGGTGCTGGCTCTGCTGGTCGGCTCGTCTCGAGCCGAGGACCGTGAACGATTTTTGCGTCGCCTGCTGCTGCAGGCGTTGCTCGGCGGGCCCGCCCTGAAAGCCTTGCGAACCAGCCTGTTCATTGAGGCCGGAGGCAGGTTCCGACTGGCCCCCGCCTTCCACTACCGACCCGCTCTGGACAGCGAGCCCCCTTTACCCTTGACAGCCTGGCTGGATGCCGGTCAGACCTGGCGAACCCGCAGCCTGGTGCTCAAGCTGCTCAAAGAGTTGCTCGAGCAGCGAGCGGCCGCACTGGAGAGAGCAGAAAGCGGCTTGCCCCAAGGCTTTCCGGCGAAACTCTGGGATACTACCCGGCGAAACATCCAGTTCCGCGCCGAAAGGCTCGAGGAGGAGCTGACGTGCAGCTGCTGAGGGTTCTGGCCCTGCTCATCCTGACGGTCAGCCTGGCAGAACTACCGCGTGACCTGCACTTTTGCCGCTTGGGCCTGGCCCAGGATCCCCCCCTGGTGGTGGGGATGACCATCAAAATCGGCTCTGGCCTGTTGGCAGCGGGGGGGGTTTTTCGGGCCTGGAAACCGGGCTTTGCCCTGTTGCTGGTGTGGTGCTTTCAGGGCGCCTTGATCGCGGCCGGAGAATGGCTGGGACAGGGCTTCAACCTGCCGGCCCTGGCCTCGCTGCTGGCGCGCGGGCTGGTTCTGTGGCTGGGTTTCAAGGCTCGCCGCCAGGTCGGTTAGTGCTTACCCTCGCGCAGTTCGTGGATGCTGGGCAGGTAGTGACCCGTTTGGATCTTGTTACCGACCAGAATCGAACCCACCAGGCCAGCAGCGCCCCCAAGCGCCGCACCGCCCAGGCCCGAAAGCATCGCGCCAGCGACGCCGCCCGCCAAAGCCGAAGTGGCCAGCGGCCAGTAGGTCAGCTTGTTCTTCCAATAGTGACTGCCGTCGTCGTGAATGCGCTCGGCTCCAGGAGTGTGCAGGAAGGCATCGGGAGCGATCGCCACCTTGCCCAAAAGCCTGTCACGGGGGATCTGTAGCTCGGGAGCGGCGCTCTCCAGGGCCTTGGTGACCAACTCGGAACAGTAGAACTCGTCCTCGGTTGCGGTGTTGAACACGCCGTCGTAGCTCTTGCCGAGGTGCTGCTGGCAATAATCGGTGGCGCGGGCGGCCTGGGCATCATCGAGCCCGAGGCGCACAATGGCAACTTTGAAGCGACCGTCGAAGAATTCGTCGAGCTTCACCTTTTGCACGCCTTCGCCAACCGCCTCGTAGACGTGGCCATCGTTGCCCAGAATCGCCGCGTGGGTATAGTTGGAACGCACCGTCCAGAACTCCATACGGGCCCAACCGGGGTAGGCCATGTCGGCGGTCAGAATCACGTCGCCTGGCTTCATTTTCGAGCACAGGTCTTGCGACTGCTCGGGGCTCATCTCAGGGTGGGTAGGAGGGATGCGACGCCCCATGAAACCCAGCACGGCTCCGGCCGCGGCTTTCCCCAGACTAAAGCCGTCTTTCGGCTGCTCGGGCGGAGGGGGGGCCTGCTCCTGATTACGGGTACGCAGGCCGAGACTGGAAGGCTGGTGCTGAAGCGACTGGAGTTTCATAAGGCTCTCCCTGGTTCTCACGGTGAACCCGTTTGAACTCTATTTTTCCAGACTATGAAGCAGCTGGCTGAAAAAAAGCTGTACGCCTTGACAGGCACTTTTTTGTGCGTTTATACTCGCGTCTCTGCAATCGCAGATATTCGCCCGAGCGGCGTGGAGGAATCGTATGAAGACTCTGGCCTTGAGACCAGAAGATATGACGCGAGAGTGGTTTGTGGTAGACGCCGCTGGTAAAACCGTGGGACGACTGGCCACCGATATCGCCCGAGTGCTCATCGGCAAGCACAAGCCGGCCTACTCTCTCAATCAGGATGCTGGCGACTTCGTCATCGTCATCAACGCCGACAAGGTTGAGTTCACCGGCAACAAATGGCTGCAGAAGGAGTACGTTCGTCACTCCGGCTACCCCGGCGGGCTGAGCAGCACCCAGGCCAGTCACGTCAGGGACAAGCACCCGACCCGTATTCTCGAGTTGGCCGTGCGTGGCATGCTTCCCAAGAACCGCCACCGCGACAGCCGTATGACCCGCCTGAAGCTCTATGCTCAACCCCAACATCAGCACGCTGCTCAGCAACCCAAGCCGTTGCCCAGCGCGAATTAAGAGGTAATCGATCGTGGCTAAAGTTCAAATCAACCTTGGCGCAATCACCTTCTCGGCCACCGGCCGACGCAAGCGGGCCGTGGCTCGAGTGCGACTGGTTCCGGGAGACGGAAAGGTGTTTGTCAACAACCGTCCTTACGACGAGTATTTCAACCGTCAGACGCAGTTGTTGCTGGTTCGCCAGCCGCTCGACGGCACCAACACGCTGGGCAAGTTCAACGTGTTTGCGCGCATCCACGGTGGCGGCGTCAACGGCCAGGCCGGCGCCCTGCGCCACGGCATCGCCCGTGCCCTGGTGCGCTTCGACGAGAATCTGCGCAGCACGCTGCGCCGAGGCGGCTTCCTGACTCGCGACCCGCGCGAAAAGGAAAGCAAGAAATACGGCCGTAAGCGCGCCCGACGCGGCTTCCAATGGACCAAGCGATAGTCTCTTTCGAGAGCGAGGAAAACACCCGAGGCCCCTCGGGTGTTTTTGTTTGATGCGACTGGTTACTGGCGCTCAAATGGCGGAAATCGACCGCCGTACGATTCACGACTTCGGCCTGGACGGTCAGGTCTTGATGGAAGTGGCGGGTCGCTCGCTGGCCCAGTGGCTGGGTCGCCATTGCCCCAGGGGGGCTCGTGTGGCTTTTCTCTGTGGTCCTGGAAACAACGGCGGCGATGCGCTGGTGGCGGCCCGAGCCTGGGCCGACCTGGGGGGGGCGCCTGAATGCTTTCTCTTCAGCCAGGAATACCGGGGTGATGCCGCCCTGAACCTGGCACGCGCCCGTCGTTGGAATCTGCCCTTACGTCCTTGGGATGAAGTCCCTTCGGACTGGGGCCACTATTCGTGGGTGGTCGACGGCCTGTTTGGCACCGGACTCTCCCGTGCCCTGGGCGACGACCTGGCCAGAATGATCGAGTCGCTGCCGGGCGAGCGCACCCTGGCCATCGACATTCCCTCGGGCGTCCACTCGGCCACGGGCCAGGTGCTGGGTAAGGCGGTACGGGCGACCGCCACCCTGACCTTCGGATTGCCCAAGCTGGGCCAACTCCTGCCACCCGGCAGTCAGCACTGCGGACACCTGGAAGTGGTTCCCATCGGCTTTCCGCGCAGCCTGACGGAAAGCGACGAATGGCCCGGGCAGTGGATCACTCCCGACTGGTGTCGTCGCCACTTGCCCAGGCGTGGCTGCGAAACCCACAAGGGCAAAGCGGGTCGTGTGCTGGTGGTGGCAGGCAGCGCACGCTATCCCGGGGCGGCCGTCCTGGCCACCCTGGGGGCACTGCGGGCGGGAGCCGGCCTGGTCTATACGCTGGCTCCAGCCAGCGTATTGCAGGCGGTGATGCATCACGCCCCCGAAGCGATCCCTCTCAGCACTTCTCATCCGGATTACTGGACCCTTGCCGACCAGCAGCACCTGCAGGCTGGATTTGATGTGGCGCTGGTGGGTCCAGGGCTGGGCCAGCAAGAGGAAACGGCCCAGGCCTGTCGGGCCCTGCTGGCGAGTTTTTCGGGCCCCATGGTCGTCGATGCTGACGGACTGAGCACGCTATCCGAAGGTTCGCTGGCCCTGAGCCCACGAGTGCTGCTTACCCCCCACGTGGGCGAACTCTCGCGCCTGACCCGGCTGCGAGCCCACGAAATCGAAGCCGATCGACTGCAGGCAGCCCTGAAAGCGGCCCGCAACTATCGCTGCTGCGTGCTGCTCAAGGGTGCCTCCACACTGGTAACCACCCCGGGCGGAAGCTTTCTACTCAGCAATCAAGGCACCCCTGTGCTGGCCCAGGGGGGAAGCGGCGACGTGCTGGCCGGTGTGGCCGCGGCTCTCCTGGGGCAAGGACTGGCCGCCCTCGAGGCCGGAGGGCTGGCGGCCGAACTGCACGGACGGGCATCCCGCCTGGCCGAGGTACCGGCCGGGCTGGGCGCAAGGGCCCTGTGTGAGTGGATCCCACGGGCCTGGAAGCAGTTGTGCGATTGACAAGCCCCGGTCAGGGGGTATAATCAGCATTCGTTTTCTTGTCTACATAGATTGAAGGAGCTCAAAAATTATGCTGGTGGAACCCAATCTCGACGTGATGTTGCACGATAAACGGGTGGGCAACAAATTCGCCCTGGTCACGCTGGCGCTAAAGCGAGCCCGCCAGATCAACGATGGCAGTCCGGCCCTGGTACCTCTCTCCCGGCCCAAAAAGCCGGTGAGCCAGGCCCTGGAAGAAATCTTTGACCATCAGGTTACGGCCATTGAGGCGCCCCCCGATGAGGGTCCCCGCTTCTCGGTAGAAACCGCGGAAAACGCAGGCGCCTGACTTGACCTCAGACCTGGACGCCGGGGGGAATTCGGACCCGCTGGCTCGGGCCGCTCTTGCCATGGAGCAGTTCCTGGGCTTTTCTGCCAGCAATCAGCTCCCCTACAACATTTCCCAGTTGCTGGGGGTGGCCATCAAACACGGGGGCAGCCTGTTGCATCTCAACCCGGGCAGCCCCCCGACGGTTCGCATCCAGGATGAACTGGTCAGCATCGGCAGCGGCGCGCTGACGCGAGAGCAATGCTCCCACCTGGTCATGTCGATGTTGAACCCGCAGCAGCGCGACTGGCTGTGGCAGGGGCGCGAGGTGAACTTCACCTATCAGGATGCCAACCTGGGCGGCTTTCGCCTGCATGCCTACCTGGACCGGGCCTGCCCGAGCGCCTCACTGCAGCAGATCATCACTCAAATCCCCAGACTGATCGACCTCAACCTCTCCAATGGAGCGGTAGAACGCTTCCTCAGCGAGCCCTCAGGCTTGATGTTGTTATGCGGGCGCCCCCGCTGTGGCAAAATCAACACTTTTGCCGCATTGCTGAGTTACATCAATCAGAATCGGAAGGTTCGCATCGTTTCGGTTGAACCCCAGATCCACATCCACCACGCAGCCGGACAGGGAACCCTGATCCAGCGAGAGGTCGGCGTCGACACCCAGGGCTTCGCTCAAGCCGTGCGCCAGGCACGCAACCAGGATCCCGATATTCTGGCCGTAGGAGCCATACCCGACCGGGAAACCGCCGAGGCTCTCATCCAGGAAGCGGCCTCCGGTCGATTGGTGATCGCCCTGATGGACGCCGCCAACTGTGCCAACGCCGTGGAACAATACACCCGCGCTGTTTACTCCGAAGACGGCCGGGGACTCACCCGGCTCGGCCATGTGGTGCGACTGGTGGTATGCCAACACCTCGTCAATCGAGCCGACAATCGTGGCAAAGCGCCCGCCTTCGAAATTCTCGAAGGCACTCCCGAGGTTCAGCGCGCCATCGCCACCGCCGATACCACCAGTCTGTACCACATCATGCGCGAAGAGGGAATGCAGACGCTGGGTCGTCACCTGAGTCGACTGCTGGAAGTGGGCTGGATCACCCAGGACGAGGCCCTGCAGCACGTAGACGTGTCGGAACTGGAAATCGAAACCCCCGAGTATACGGCCTATGACGAGCCTACGCCGGGTCCGAGCCTGGATGACACCGCGCCCCTGATGAACTGGCTGTAATTTAATTGAAGGACTTTCATTTGTAGCTGGGAACCTGCTTCTATGCAAGCCGCAGCGGGTTCGGCTGAGATTCCTCCATCTCGTCCCAAGAGGGACAAGAATCTGGCCCGAAAAGTCAAGAAAAAACCGGGCCAGGCCCCCGAGAGTCCCCAGAATTCCTGGTGGGACGATCGCTGGCACTGGCTGGGCCTGGGCCTGGTCGGCGGAGTGTGTCCTTTTCTTGGGGTTTCGCTCACCTTGCCGAGCTGGACCGGCAGCGCCGGTTCCTGGATCTCCCAGCATCTCTACAGTAGCTTTGGCGTTTCGGCCGTGTTGCTTCCGGGGGTTGCAGGTTCGGTCGGCATGCATCTCTTGCTGCCTCGCGCCAAGCGTCCTCTCCAGCTCAGCTGGGCTCCCACCCTGCTGTGGCTCGACCTGGTGTGGATCTCTCAAAGAATGGGTTCGCAGGGCGGCGGCCTGGGATTGGCCTGGGATTCGCTGGTGGTATCCTGGGTAGGGCCCCTGGGGTCGTGGATGGCTGCCGGCCTGGGGCTGTCGGCCTCGCTGCTGGCGGTGTGCCGAATTCCCCTTACCCAGGCCGTGCGCCAGCTGTCGGATGGCTTCGTGGCCGGCCTCGAACGCGGCGTAACCTGGGCCGCCAATGTGCACATTCCGGTGCCCAGGTTGCCCCAGCCTCGCCTGGCATTGCCCGCTGGGAGCCCCGAGCCTCCGCCGGTTGCAGGCACGGAAAAACCACCCGTCCCCCGACTTCTTTCCATCGAAAGTTCTCCACCGTCTCTCGAAGAAGCTTCGATTGAGTCAGAAGATCCCTCGGAGGAGCCCTTTGACGGTTCTTTTGATGACCTCGAGGAAGACGAGCCCGAGCTGGATTCGCAAGAGAGTTCTGAAGAGGACGACTTTGAGGAAGACGAGCCTGAAGCGGAGCTGCTACCCGAACCCGAACCGCCCCAGGTCGAGGGCGTCGACGCTTCGCCCCCCGAAGTCCACGAGGCCCTGCCGGTATACGAAGAATCGGACGGGCAGCTGCGGCTTTTCCCGGGGGCTCAAGCCGCCCCCGTGGCGGTAACCTACAAGCTGCCCCCCCTCTCGCTGCTCAACGAGCTGCCCCTGAGCAGCGCCCGCCCGGTGATCGAGGACAAGTCGCACGCTTTGCTCGACGCTCTGGCCAGCTTCGGGGTTCAGGCCAGTCTGCTGGCCATTGTGCAGGGCCCTACCGTAACTCGCTACGAGCTGCAACCGGCCCGAGGCGTCAAGGTCAGCCGATTTACCTCGCTGACCAACGACATCGCTCTGGCCCTGGCGGCCAAGGCGGTGCGCATCGAGGCGCCCATTCCCGGCAAGGCCGCCATCGGCATCGAGATCCCCAACGAGCAGACCGAAATGGTCACGCTGCGGGAAATTCTGGCCGCCCCCAAGTTCCGCAAATCCCAGGGGATGAGCATTGCGCTGGGCAAGGACCTGAGCGGCAATCCCACCTTTGCCGGACTGCAGAAAATGCCTCACCTGCTGGTGGCCGGCACCACCGGATCGGGCAAATCGGTGTGCATCAACGCGCTCATCATGAGTTTGCTCTACCGCTTTACCCCTCGAGAATTGCAGTTGCTGATGATCGACCCCAAGCAGGTCGAACTGTCGATTTATGAGGGCATTCCCCACCTGATCACGCTGGCTCGCGGGGCTGGTGACGGCAAAAACGAGGGAGCCATCATTTGCGACCCCAAAAGAGCGGCGCTGGCTCTGGCCCAGGTGGTCGAGTTGATGGAGCAACGCTACTCGCTGTTCGCGGCCGCACGGGTGCGCAATCTCGACGAATACAATCAAACCCAAAATGAGGCCCTGCCCTGGGTGGTGGTTATCATTGACGAACTGGCCGACCTCATGATGGTCGCCAGCAAGTCGGTGGAGACTTCGATTTGTCGTATTGCCCAGAAGGCGCGCGCGGCCGGAATCCACCTGGTGCTGGCCACACAGCGCCCCTCGGCCGACGTGATCACCGGCCTGATCAAAGTCAACGTGCCGAGCCGCATCGCCTTTGCGGTGTCGAGTCAGGTGGACTCGCGGGTGATTCTCGACACCGGCGGCGCCGAACAGCTGCTGGGCAAAGGCGACATGCTGTTTTGTCCTGTGGACGCCTCCGATCCTCGCCGACTGCAGGGCTGTTTCGTCACCAATGAAGAAATTCTGCGGGTGGTTGAATGGTGGCGAGCGCAGGGCTCACCCGAAAACCTTATTCAACTTCAGGTTGGAGAAGTGGCCGAAGAGGCTGCCGACGAGGGCGATGAGGGCGACGACTCGGCTCTGGTAGAACAGGCCCTGCAGGTGGTGGTGCGCCGACAGCAGGCTTCCGCCTCGTTGCTGCAAACCGAGCTGAAGGTTGGATACGCTCGGGCGCGTCGCCTGATCTACCTGATGGAAAAGAAGGGCTACATCGGCCCGGCCGAGGGTAGCAAACCCCGAAAAATCCTGGTCTCTGGCTGACTTCAAAACGCCTGGTTTGCCAAAACACCCCCGACTTTGCTAAGGTACGAACTGTCTCTCGAGACCAGCCTGTGCAAAGGGTAGCCTTTTGAAAAAGCGCTTCCGAATTTACTCTCCCACTCACCAGCGGCTGAAGAAGCTGTTGGGACTGTGGCTGCTCTTCGGCACCACCCTCAGTTTGCTGGTAGGGCTGCTGGCCTTTGGCCCTTTGCCCAGTTCGGTTGCCTATAAGGTGGGCCAGGTCAGCCCGCGGGCCATTCGGGCCGAGCGCACCGTCGAAGTGGTGAATCAGCCCGCCACCGAAGCCGCCCGGCGACATGCCGCCGACTCGGTTCCCAAGGTTTTCGTCTTCGATTCTTCTGCCAGTCGGCTGGCAGAAGAGAAACTGGCCTCTAGTTTTCGCATTCTCCAGGAAGTGGCTCGCCTGCGACGCCAGTCCAAAGTAGCCGCCGAAGAGATCCGCAATCTGCTGTATCAACTGCCCATTTCGCTTTCTCCCAGTGCTCTGGAAGCCCTTACGGGAGCCAATCCCGAACGGCTGAAAGATCTTGAGGACAAGTCCCACGACCTGCTGTGGAAGGCGCTGGAGAACGGCATTCGCACCGATCAGGTGGGAGATGCCCGCTCGGCCATTCGCCAGGAGGCCGAAGCCCAACATCCGAGCATGCCCTTGAACCTGCGCCAGGCCATTGTTGAGGTGGCCTCGGCCTGCGTTTTGCCCAACCGCAACTTCGACCGCGAGGCAACCGCCGGGGCGGTCGAGGCGGCCATGGCCGAGGTGAAGCCCGTGACCACGGTGGTCCCCGAGGGCGCCATTGTGGTTCGCGAAGGCGAAATCATCAACGAAGACCACATGCGCGTGATCAATGCTTTGGGACTGAACCAGGCCCGTTTCAACTTCCCCAAGCTGGCCGGTCACGGGCTGCTGGTGGCCTCGTTGATGCTGATCATCATGGCTTACTTGAGTCAGGTGCGCCGCTACGTCTTTCAACGCTCTCGCAACCTGGCCCTGATTTGCGTGATCGCGGTCTTTACAGGATTCGTCTGTCGTTGCCTGTGCGGGCTGAACCCCTACCTGGCTCCGGTCGCGGTAGCGGCCGTGCTGGCCAGCGTCATGGTGGAAAGTCGTCTGGCTTTCTTGCTGGCGGCTTTCTGTTCGTTGTATGCGGGGGTGATGACCCAAAGCCTGTCCATCGCCTTTGTGGGCACGCTTTCTGGGGTGGCTGGCATTCTGGCCCTGGGTCGGGCCGACCACCGCAGCGACCTGCTCTCGGCCATGTTTGCCGTTTCAGGGTGCAATGCGCTGGGGGCGGCCACCTTTGCCCTGATCGCCGGAAAGCCGTGGCAGTTCGCCGCCCAGGACGTCCTCTTTGGCAGCCTCAACGGGGTCTTGTCGGTGGCTCTGGCCATTGGACTGATGCCCCTGCTGGAGAACCTCTTCGGCGTGACTACGCACTTCCGACTGTTGGATATCAGCAACCCCGGAGAGCCCCTGTTGCAAAAACTGCTGCGTGAGGCACCGGGCACCTACCAGCACTCGATTATGGTGGCCAACCTGGCCGAATCGGCGGCCCAGGCCATCGGCGCCAACGCCCTGCGTTGCAAGGTGGGCGCCTATTACCACGACATCGGCAAGATGAAGCGTCCTCGATTTTTCGTGGAGAATCAGATGGGTGGAGAAAACCCCCACGAAAAACTCACGCCCACGCTGTCTACGATGATCATCCATTCGCACGTTCGCGATGGGCTCGAGATGGCACGCCAGAACAAGTTGCCCGATGTGATCATGGACTTCATCGCTCAACACCACGGAACCAGTCTGGTATCCTATTTCTATCACCAGGCTTGCAACCGCTGCGCCGAGGGCAACACGGTGTTCGAAGAAGATTTTCGCTACCCGGGGCCCAAACCGCAAAACCGCGAAACCGGAATTGTGCTCTTGTGCGACGGCGTCGAGGCCGCGGCCCGCACCCTGAGCAGCCCCACCCCCGAGAAGATCAGCGAACTGGTCAACAAAATCGTTCGTCATCACGTGGAAGATGGACAGCTCGACGAAAGCGGTCTGTCGCTGCAAGACATCGCCAGAATTCGCCAGTCTCTGATCCGGTCGCTGCAGGGCATCTACCACAATCGCCTGGAGTATCCCGAGCCCACCTCGCTGGTCAGTCGAAGGAAAGTGACGAGCCTGCGAAAAAAGGCCTGATCGATGGGCTTATGCCACCATATCCGAGTAAGCCAGCGCGACCTGGAATTGCAACAACGCTGGCCGGTTTCGTTTTTGCGCTCGGTGGTGCGAACGGCTTTGGACCTGGGCGACTGCCGCGAGTCGGCGGAAGTGAGCCTCACCCTTACCAACGACGCCACCATTCGTCAACTCAACCATGACTACCGAGGCATCGATCAGCCCACCGACGTGCTCTCGTTTGCCCTGGAGGAAGGTCCGAATCCGCCGCGATGGGCCGGACAGCCTCGATTTCTGGGTGATGTGGTGGTTTCCCTCGACACCACCAGCCGCCAGGCCCAGGAGGGGGGAAATGACCTGAAGTCCGAACTAAGCTGGGTTGTGGCTCACGGCACGCTCCATCTGCTCGGTTTTGACCACCGGTCAGCGGGCGAACTCGAAACCATGCGCGAGCGAGAGAGGCTCATCCTGGAAAGGCTTCAGATAGGACGGACTTGGCCGCAACTCTGGCCGGAGGGGGACCTTGGGGACAGTGACAAACTCCAACCTTAGCGGGCCCACGCTGGAGGTTTTCAGCGTGGGCGTTCTGGCCGCAATCGATGTTGACAGCACCAGCATGTGGGCGTTGCTGGCGGGCTGGCTCACCCTGATGTTGGTGGCGCTTACGGCAGCCGCAGAGACGGCCCTACAACAGACCAGTCTGTTCCGATTGAGAAAATTGCTCAGCGGCAGTGAGGCCCGCCCCGAACAGCCGTGGAGCGAGCAAAACCACACCCGCTTGTTGATCGCCCTGCAGGTGGCCCACATTGTGTTGTTGCTGAACCTGGGCGGTCTGATGGTCACCGTTCTCACCCCTCTGGTGGAGGAAATCTGGCAGTTTACCGCCGGGCTGGCGGGCATCATGTCGCTGGTGCTGGCTTTAGAGATCGTCGCCCGAAGCTATGCCCGAGTTCATTCGGGATGGATGGCTCGCAGTGTGTTGCCCCTGGGCCTGACTTTCATCAAAATCATGAACCCGCTGTTTTCCGTTCTCTTCTTCCTCATTCGCCCGCTCGGGCCCGAGAGTCGCACTTCGCTGGCCGACGACCTGGAGGAACTGAGTGAAGAGATTCGCCAGTTGCAGCAAAAGGGCGTGCTTGAGCAGGATCAGGGACAAATTTTACAGTCTGCCTTCCAGTTCGGTGAAACCATTGCTCGCGAAGTGATGATTCCCCGCGTCGACATGGTGTGTGTCGAGATGGGAAGCCCTCTGCACCAGGTGCTCGACCTGATGATTCAGTGTGGCTACACCCGCCTGCCCGTTTATGAGGAAACGGTGGACAATATTCAGGGCCTGGTTCACGCCAAAGACTTGCTGAGGAAGATGGGCGCGCCCAACGCTTCGGAGGTTCGCCAGTTGCCGATCCAGCGCGGCGACCTGCGCGAGATCCTCATCGTTCCCGCCACCAAGAAAATCGCCAAGGTGCTGCGCGAGTTGCAAACCCGCCAGATCACCATGGCCATCGCCGTCGATGAATACGGCGGCACCGATGGGTTGCTGACGCTGGAAGACATCGTGGAAGAGATTGTCGGCGAGATCACCGACGAATACGACCAGGCTCATGAAGGCATCCAGCTGCTCAAAGATGGTTCTTCCATCGTAGATGCCCGTATCGTCATCGAAGACGTCAACGAATTCCTGCGTCTCGAACTTCCCTATGATGAACACGAAACGCTCGGGGGCTATGTCTATGGCCTCTTTGGCAGGGTGCCCCAGGCCGGCGAGTCGCTGATCGAGGGCCACCTTCAATTCACCATTGACTCGCTGCACAAGCAACGCATCAAGCGGGTGCGCATCCAGAAAGTTGACCCGCCCGCCGCGGATGCTTCCGATGAAACTCTGGCTGCTGCTACTTCTTAGCCTGCCACTGGCTGCCGAGCCCGCGGTGTATCGAGATCACCGCTGGGAGAGCTGTTTTCGCCGCAACCAGGGTTGGAACGGCGCCGACGGAGCCTTTAGCGTACCCCTGGCCAGAGGGGAAAGCGGCTGGCTGTTTTCCGATACTTTCGTCGGCTCGGTAGACGCGCTGGGCAGGCGCGAACCCGGGTCGCTCTTTCTGCACAACTCCTGGGCTCGCATCCCCAATCAGGCTCCCCAACAAGCCCGATTCTCCTCCAGCCCTGCCTTCCGGGAAGTGGGAAATGAATGGTATTGGGTCTACCAACCCCTCCTCGGGCCCTCGGGGGTGGGATACGTGTTGCTGGGCCGCTTTGGAAATGCTCCTGGGGAAGCCGGCTGGAACTTCGCCCAGAAAGGGACCGACCTGATCCAGCTGGACTGGAGCGAGGAAGCACCGCGAGTGCTGCAGCGCTGGCCCCTGCCGCACTTCCGCTCCAGCCCGCATCCGCTGCACTTCGGCAGTGCTTTGTTCGAACACGAGGGATACGCCTATGTCTACGGATCGCTCGACCAGGGCATGTCCAAGCCGCTGGTGGTGGCCCGAGCCCCGGCAGCCCTGGAAAATTTTGCAGGCTGGCGGTTTTGGAACGGCCAGAGTTGGGGGCAGCGCCCCGAAGACTGCGCCACCGTTGTGAAGGAAGGCGCCAATGAGTTCTCGGTATATCCCTACAAACACGAGTTTCGCCTGCTGGCCCAGGTGGGGGCAGAGATTCGCCTGCATCGCAGCAGCCGTCCCGAAGGGCCCTGGTCGGAAGCGGTGGTGTTGTTTCGCACGCCCGAATCGCAACGCACCGGGGTTCTGACCTACAATGCCAAGGCCCACCCCCAGCTGGGTTGGCCGCTATTGATCACCTACAACGTGAATGCCTTTCCTCCCGACCTGGTCATGCAGGAAGCCGATCTCTACCGACCGCGCTGCTTGCGATTGAGGCAAGACCCCTGGCTGCCCTGAAGCGGGTAGCCGTCATTCGCCTCGACGCCCTGGGAGACACCTTGCTGTCGACCCCGGCCCTGGCGATGCTGCGCCAGCATCTGCCCCAGGCCGAGGTGCTGGCCCTGGCCCATGGACCAGGAGTTCCCGTGCTGCAGCCTCTGTGTTCGGTGGTCGAGGTTTCGCCGCGCGACGGCTGGCGCGTTCTGGCCCGTCACCTGCGCCAGTTTCAGCCCGACGCCGTGCTGTGTTTCTGTGAAAAGCGCCGGGCCGCCCTGGCGGCCTGGTCGAGCGGATCCCGGTTGCGGGTAGGATTTGACCCGGGCTGGCTGCAGCCCCTGCGGGCCGTGGCCGCTCGCTGCTGGTTTCAGCGCAGCCTGCCCGAGCAGCCCCGCCACGAAGTCGAACGCTATGCGGCCCTGGTGGGGCTGTTGCTGGAGCGAGACCTGGGGGAAGTGCCGCCGATCCAGCTGCAGCCCGAGGCCAGCCACTATGAGCGAGCCCGTTCACTGGGCGAATTGCCCCCGCTGGGGGTACAGTTGACGCCCAAATGGTGCCGCTTCGGCTACACCGTCCAGCACCTGCGTCAGTGGCTGGCGGCTCTGCCACAGCCCTGGATCGGACTGGTCGGCCCGGCCGAGGCCGAATGGGCTCGTAGCCATTTCCCCGACATCCCCCTTTACGCAGGCCAGGATCTGCTGGAATACGCGGCCGTGCTCGAGCGCCTTCGCCTGCTGGTCAGCATCGACACGGGAGCCGTGCACGTGGCGGCCGCCCGCGGCGTGCCGGTGGTCGACGTGTTTCCCGAGCACAATCACCAGCACTGCGTGGGCCGCTGGCGCCCCTGGCGTACCCCTCACCGGGTGGTGCTCCAGCCCGACTTCTCCGACGCGGCCTCTCTGCAACTGGCCGAAAACCTACGAGGGGCCGTTGAAGAACTGTGGAACCTGCCGTCGTGAATATCAGCATTGTCATGCCAACCTTCAATCGACGATCCACGTTGGAGGTGGTGCTCCCCAGTTTGCTGCAGCAAACCTATCAGGACTACGAAATTCTGCTGTGTGACGCCGGCTCCAGCGACGGCACCCGGGAACTGGTCGAGCAATTGGATTCGCCGCGCCTGCGCTGGCTACCGGGGGCCGACAGCGGGCGGGCCGGCGCCCGCAATCGTGGCCTGGAGCATGCCAACGGACAGGTGGTGCTGTTTACCGACGCCGACATTATCGCCGACCCCCACCTGATCGAAGTCCATGTCGCCCGCCATCAGCAACCCGGTCCTCGGGCCGTGGTCGGTTGCGAGGTGCAGGTCAAGTCCCTGGAAGAATACGAGGCCTTCCGCCAGGACCCTCAGGCCCATGCCCGCCACAAACCCGGCCGTCAGCGCCTGCCCTGGCATTATTTTCTCACCGGCAACGCCTCGGCTCCCCGAGCCACGTTGCTGCAGGTGGGCGGTTTCGACGAGGCCTTTCAGGGCTATGGCCACGAGGACCTCGAGCTGGGCTATCGCCTGCAAAAAAGTGGCCTGGCCATCGAATACGCCAGCGCCGCCGTGAATTATCACTGGCACCCGGTGCCCTTTCCCGAACAGTGTCAAAAAATGTATCTGGCCGGGCGTTCCACCGTGACCTTCTATCGCAAGCACAAAGATCTGCGAATCTGTCTGACCATGGGGTGGAATCCGTTTTCCATGCTGTGGCACCGCCTGCTGCCCAAAGGTGGCACCCTGTATCGCTATCTGGAAGGCCGCGTGGAAGTCAGCCATTTCGCTCGCGAAGTGATCCTGCAGCACCACTACCTGAGCGGAATCCGCAGCGCCCTGGCATGAAGCCCATCCCCTGGTCCAGGGTGGAGCGGTTGCTGTTGTGTCGCACCGACCACATCGGCGATCTGGTGGTGACCACTCCGGCGCTGCGCTGGTTTCGTCGATGTCTGCCCCAGGCTCGCATCGCCCTGGTGGTAGCGCCAGCGGCCCGCAGTTTACTGCAGCACAGCGGCTGGGCCGACAACTACTGGACTGGCGACGAGCAGGCCGAGATCGCCGCCTTCAACAGCGACCTGGCCGTGGGCCTCAGCCCGCGCACTGCCACCTATCGCCTGCTGCGGCGCAGCGGAGCCCGCTGGCGGGCCGGCTATGTCTATCGAGAACGTCCGCTGGCCCGACTGGGCTGCTGGTTCAGCCTGACCCACTGTTGGACCACCTCCTTGCAAGAGCCGCTGCGCCGCGGGCTGAAGGTGCCGCACGAGGCGGAAGTGCTGGCCGACTTTATCGAGGCCCTCGGTCTGGGGCGCCCGGAGGGGCTACCCGAGGTTCCGCTGGCCACCGAGGTGGCGGACTGGGGGCGACAACGCGGCCGGGGCAAGCTGGCCCTACACCTGGCGCCACGCTGGCTGGAAAGGGGCTGGACCTGGGATGATTTTCTGCGGCTGGCCCGCAACCTGGCTCCCGTGGTGGTCACCTATGGGCCTCAAGAGCGCCCCTTGCTGCCGGCCGAGCTGCCCGCCATCGAAGGCGTGGAATGGGCTGGCGACCTCAGCCTTCCCCAGTGGGTGGCGCTACTGGGAGGATGCCAGGCGCTGGTCTCCACCGACACCGGGGCCGTGCACCTGGCGGCGGCGCGGGGAAGGCCCGTGCTGGTGGTGCATTTGCCCGAACACCAGGCCCTGTGTTCCCAACAGTGGTATCCGCTGGGTGTGGAACACGTTTCGCTGGTGCACGCAGCAGCCGACTCGCTGATTTCCCAAATCGTCGAGGCGGTACGCCCCTGGCGCGGGGAAGGAACCGCATAGGACCCCCAGAAGTCAGCAGGCCGAATTCAACCAATTGGAGCAACCATGCGCGCCGAGCCCCTGGGCACCCTTCGCCGAACCCATACCTGCAACGACCTGCGTCCCGAGCACGTCGGCCAATCGATCGTGTTGATGGGCTGGGTCCATCGCCGGCGCGATCTGGGAGGTTTGATTTTCCTCGACCTGCGCGACCGCTACGGCATTACCCAGTGCGTGCTCTCGCCCGGCGATGCCGAGGCCTTTGCCAAGGCTGAACGGGTGCGCAGCGAGTTCGTGCTGGCCGTCGAGGGCAGCGTGCAGCAACGCCCCGACAACACCCAGAACAAGAATCTCGATACCGGCGAAGTCGAGGTGGTGGTGAAACGCCTGTATTTACTCAATCCCTCCAAGACGCTGCCCTTCCCCATTGCCGAAGAACAGGCCGTGGATGAGTCGCTGCGTCTGCAATACCGCTATCTGGACCTGCGACGTCCGGCCATGACGCGCAACCTGGTGCTGCGTCACAAAATCACCAAAGCCGTGCGCGACTACATGGACAGCCAGAACTTCATCGAGGTGGAAACTCCGATGCTGGTCAGTTCGACCCCCGAGGGGGCTCGCGACTACCTGGTGCCCAGCCGCGTGCATCACGGCAAATTCTACGCCCTGCCTCAGTCGCCCCAGATCTTCAAGCAATTGCTGATGGTGGCCGGCCAGGACCGCTACTTCCAGATCGCCCGCTGTTTTCGCGACGAAGACCTGCGGGCCGACCGCCAACCCGAATTCACCCAGATCGACATCGAGATGTCGTTTGTGCGCCAGGAAGATGTTTTCAACGTGGTGGAGGGCCTGGTGTGCCACGCCCTCAAAAACGTGCTGGGGCTGGACATTGCCCGCCCCTTCCGCCAGATGCCCTATCGCGAAGCGGCCGAGCGCTTTGGCAGCGACAAGCCCGACCTGCGCTTCGGACTGGACTTTCACGATCTTGCGGCGCATGCCGAGGGGGTCGATTTCGCGGCCATTCAGGGCAAGTGCCTCAAGGGCTTCAAAGTGGAGGGCAAGGCGACCCTCAGTCGCAAAGAGCAAGACGAGTGGGTGGCGCTGGCCAAGAGCAGCGGATTGGGAGGTCTGTTCTTCGCCTCGCTGCAAGAAGGTCAGCCCAAGAGTTCGTTGCTGAAGTTCTTCGGCGAAGAGCGCCTGCGTGCGATCTTCACGCAGCTGGCGGTGGCCGAGGGCGACCTGGTGGTGATGGCCGCCGACGCCGACCGTAAGCTACTCAACAGCGCCCTGGGCAAATTGCGCCTGGAAATGGGCAAGCGCTTCCAGTTGATCGACAAGAGCCGCATCGAGCTGGCCTGGGTGGTCGACTTTCCGCTGTTCGCCTGGAATGAAGACGAAAAGCGCCTGGAGCCCGAGCACCACCCCTTTACCTCCTGCCATCCCGACGACCTCGAGCTGCTCGACCGCGATCCCGTACAGGCCCGGGCCGCGGCTTACGACCTGGTGCTGAACGGCAACGAAGCCGCCTCGGGTTCGATTCGTATTCATCAGCGCGAGATGCAGGAGAAAATCCTCGGCTGCATCGGCCTCTCCATCGAGGATGCTCGTGAGAAGTTCGGCTTTCTCCTGGACGCCTTCGAATACGGCGCGCCACCCCACGGGGGCATCGCGCTGGGTCTGGACCGCCTGGTGGCCATCTGTGCTGGCTACGAGTCGATTCGCGACGTGATCGCCTTCCCCAAAAACAACGCGGCCACGTGCTTAATGACCGGAGCGCCGGTCTATGTTTCCCAGGACCAGCTCGACATTCTTCATCTCGACATCCAGAAGAGCCAGGTAGGGGCTTGACGCTCCACCAGCGGGTTGAAGAGGCACGGGCCCGCGCCCGGGCCCCGATTTCCAACTTTTTGGTGGGCGCCGCTGCCGAAGGGCTGAGCGGAAGCGTCTATCTGGGGTTCAACCTGGAGATTCCAGGCCTGGGTTTGCAACACACCGTTCATGCCGAGCAGGCGGCCGTGGCCCTGGCTCACTGGGGTCGCGAGTCGGGATTGCGCCGGGTGGCCGTCAGCGCTGCGCCCTGTGGTCACTGTCGTCAATTCTTGCGAGAAATTCAAACTCAAAGCCCGCTGACCATCGAGCTTCCCCAGGGGGTCTGCTTGACCCTGGAACAGTTGTTGCCGCACAGCTTTGGCCCCGAGGATCTGGGAGCCCAAACCGGTCTGCTGGAGGTCACCAGCCAGCTGCCAGCGCGCACGGCCACCGACCCCGAGGCCATGGCCCGCGAAGCCGCATTGTGCAGCTGGTCGCCCTATACCCACACCCAGAGTGGCGTGGCCCTGCGCTGTGGCCAGCACTGGCTGGCCGGAAGCTACCTGGAGAACGCCGCTTTCAACCCCTCGTTGAACCCTGTGCAATACGCCCTGGTGAGGGCCGTAGACGAGGGTCATTCGCTGGAGGAGGTCGAGGAAATTCTCTTCTGGGAACGTTCCTCGGGGGTGAGCCTCTATCCGGCCAGCCTGGCCGTGGCTGAGGTGCTGCCGCGCAGACCAGCCCTGCGCAGGATCACCTCCTAGCCAGGAGCCCGGTTGGAGGCTTCCCCTTGGCTGGCGAGAACCATGGGGGGTGTCCAAAGACGACGAAGCCACCATGCCCGTACGCCGCCAATCGCCCGGCGAGGTCGTGCAAAGCTCCTTAGAATTACACATCCGGGGGCCACAAGGGCAGGTGGAGGTGGTGCCGCTGCACCGCCAACAGATCGAGCACGAACTGGGGCCGGGTCTGGCGCTGCGGTTCTCCTTGATCGACGGGGAAGTGCGCTTTCGCAACCTCTCGCAACAGCCGGTCTACAAAGACGGTCAGCCGCTCGATTCGGGCCGGCTCGAGGTAGGCACCAGCCTGGAATTCGCGGGACGACGGCTGCTGCTTTGGGATTCGGGTCAGCCCTCGGCCTATCTCAAGGGCTATTCGGCCCCCTATTCCGGCGAAATCTGGCCACTGGGGCCGGGACAGCACCCCATGGGGCGCCCCGGACGCCGCAGCAACGCCATCCAGCTCGACCATCCCACCGTATCTCGCGAACACGCCACCCTGATCCAGTCGGCCGAGGGGGGCTATCAGCTGCTGGCGGAGTCGGCCACCAACCCGGTTTGCCTGCGAGGACAGATGGTAGCCCCCGGCCAACAGGTGGATCTGCAGCACGGCGATCTGATCGAAGTGGGCGAACTGGTTTTCCGCTTCCACCATCCGGCGCCCGGCGCGGAGGCTCCGCTGGAGCTGGCCCCACTGCGGGTGCAATCGTTGGGCAGCCTGCAGGCCCAGGTGGCCGGCAACATCCTCACCGATAAAGCCTGGAAGACCCAGTTTATCAAGTGGATGTTCGCCCATCTGGCCTACGAGTGGGGGCGCCCCGTGGGCATCGAAATGCTGCTGGAAGAGTTGTGGCCCGAGGCCAGCCCCGAGAAGGCCCGCAACAACTTCAACTACAGCCTCTCCACCCTGCGCCAAATCTTGCGCAACTGTTTGCCCGAGCCGTCGCGCACCACCGAAGTGGTGATGCGCAGCAGTTCCACTCTGCAACTCAACCCCGATCTGCTCGATGAGCACGATGTGGTGTTGCTGCAGCGAGCGCTGGCCTCGGCCTCGGCGGCCCGGCCGGGTTGGGAACTACAGGCCGAGAAAGCCATTCTGGGCTATTCGGGCCCGTTTCTGGCCGAGTGCTATCTGGACTGGGCCAGCAGCGTGCGCCAGTCGCTGGAGCTGCAGACCATGGAAATGGCCCGCACACTGCTCGAGAGCTGGGCCGAGCAAGGGAAATGGGAACCCTCGGTGCCGCTGGCCACCCAGTTGCTCAAGATCGACCCTCTGTCGCAGTGGCCCTGTTTACGCCTGATGCAGGCCCTGCGCCACTGTCAACGAGCCAGCGAGGCCCTCAAGGTGTTCGAGCAATGCCGCAAGCAATGGCATCGTGAATTGGGCCTGGAGCCCGAAGTTGAACTGTTGCGGGAGCATCAGCGCGTGCTGGCTCTGCTGTAATTCTTGGGGAGGGCTGAATCATGAGCGACCAGGAAGGGGCGGAACGCCGCCAGGAGGTTCGCCTCAACAAAGTGCTGGGAGCCGTGCTGGGCTCGGGCGAGGAAGCCCAGCGGGTGCGCATCTTCGTGATCAATCTGAGTCGGGGGGGCCTCAAGGCCACCTATCAGCAGCCACTGCAGGTAAGCAGTCACGAGATGCAGCTGTTCCTGTCGAGCAAAGAGGAGCCCCTGCACATACGGGCCGAGATCGCCTGGCAGCGCGAACTGCCGCTTTCGGGCATGTACGAGGTCGGCTTTCGCTTTGTGGACATGTCGGCGGCCGACGGCGAGCGCCTCGAAGCCTTTATTCAGGCCGAGTTGGTGCCCGACGAGGTGCGCGCCCCAGGACTGTCGCTGCCCTGGAAATTTTCACCGGGCTAGATTCGATTGCGGGGGTGAACCCGCAGCGAGGCCTTCAGGCGCTCCTTGGCGGTAGCCGGGTTGCGGTCGAAAGGGGGCACGTCCATCTCCAGTTCCAGCAAGAACAGGGGCCCCGTTTCCAGGGTGTAGTTGAAGCCCACCACCCGGTCGGCCAAGCGCCTGCCCCGCACCAACACTTGAGTCAGCGGTGTTTCTTGGGTCAACAGGGCCTGCAACTGAGCGGCAGGCATGGCCTGAAGATGAGTGGCTGCCGGCGCCGCAAAGCCACCCGCGGCCTGGCTTTCGGCCAGGAACAGACTGTGACCTGATTCATCCCAGATCAGGCATTGCCAGTGGGGCTCATAGGTGGGCAGGGCCGTGGTCACGCAGCCCTGCTGCAAGCAGTGAGCCGCCAGCACCGCACCCTGGGAAGGGGTGCGCAACCAGGCAATACCGGCCACGGCCGAACGCTGTAACAGCTTTTCCATGCGGGCCATGCTGGACTGCAGCAACGATTGACGCACACTGCGCTGCACCTGGGCCCGGGTGAGCCGAGAGGTAGAAGTGAGCGAGCCCGTGACCACCAGCAGGATCAGGGAAAACAGCGAGATGGCCACCAGGGTCTCGATCAGGCTCCAGCCTTGTCGGGCTCTCATCGGGCCACTTTAACCAGCAGGCCGCTGAGCATCTCCTGCTGGTTGCCCTGACTGTCGCTCCAGCTTACGGTGACGTCGATGCGCTTGACCTCCTGGTCGCTCAGCCCCGCAAAACTGCCGCTGCTGCCGCAGCTGCTCAAGCGAACGTTGGCCAGATAGGGATGCCCGTTCGAAAACTGCGCATGGACGGCGGGTTCGTTGCCCACGGCCAGGAGCGACACCGAGCGAGCCTGATACTGTTCCATCAGGCTGCGAGCCACGTTGCGCGCCTCATAGCGAAGGCGCGAGCTCTTGCTGGCCCGACTGGTTTGCACCGTGGTGGCCGCGATCATCAGCAACAGCATGGCCACCAACCCCAGCGAAAGTACTTGCTCGAGCAGCACCGAGGCCCTGACCCTTGGGCTCAAATGTCTCTCCAGGACAGCACCTTGATGCGATCCGACAGGTTGTAGAAGCGGCTGAAGTCCAGGGTGACCACCGAGGGAATGGTCACCGGCGGCGAACCGGGCACATAGCTGGTGGTCGGCCCGGCCGTGGCCAGCAGTCGGGCATTGTTGTTCCAGGCGTCGACGATCTGGGGCAGCTTGTTGTTCACGTAGTCGTCGAGAGCGTCGTCGAGAAACTGGTTGGCCATACCCACCGGGTCGGCGGCTCCCCAATCCTGGGCGGCCTGAGCCAGAGCCGTAGCAGCACTGGCTCGATCGGTGAAATCGCCGGCATAAGCCGATTGCCAGCCATTGCCGTCGCCGTCCACCGTATCACAAGGGCCAGCCGGGTTGAGATTATTGATGCGCACGCTGCCCAGATTCATCGGGTCGGCCGGCATGCTGGCGGGAATGGCAATCTGGTAGTAGGGCTCGGCCGCGGTGGGGCGATGGGTGATGTCAAAGCCGGGAGGGGGCGTGGTGTAGTCTTCGCGGGGCCCGTTCATATTGGCCGTCAGCACCACATTGGCCGTGCCCGGACCACTGCCCACCACCTGCGATACCGGGGCCAGATTGAAATAGTTGTTGCCGTGCAGGCTGGCGTGAAAGGTGGGCGGAAACGAACTCATTCCGGCGGGAGTGCCCGGCAGAGTGCGGGTCACCGGAATGCTCACCACCCCCAGTTGCCGCGACTCCACCAGCGTGGATTGATGGAAACTGGCGCTGCCCGTGCCGCTGCGTCGATTGACGGCCACAGCGCCCGCCACGTTGACATTGCGCGTGATCAGATCGCCCTCGGTATAGAGCAAGCCTCGAAAATCCTGGCGGTCACCCGAGGATGCCCCGGTGATGGAAACATCGCCGCCCGAAATGATGGCCGCTCCATTGGCTCCCGTCAGGGCGCTGTTGCCGCCCGAGATGGTCACCGGGCCGGTGGCGATCAGGGCCCCGTTGCCTTCAATGCCCCCGGTGACCGTCACCGGCCCATCCACGAAGACAAACCCGCCCGAAAGCTGCAGGACCCCGTTTACCGCCAGCGGGCCCGCGCTGCGATGAAAGCCCGACAGGGGTGTACCTCCGGCCAGCGAGGGGGGCAGAGGATTGGGGGGCGGACCGGGCATGAGGGCAGGGTCGAAATCGCTGAGGGTGATGCTGGGAATAGGTGCGGCATCGGCAAAATTGCGAATCTCTCCCGAAATGGTGGCCGACTGGGGATCTACGGTGCCGCGCGACTGGGCATCGCCCTGAACCTGAGTGCCACCGTCTAAAATCATGGCCGCCACTCCGGCCGCGTCGATGGCGTTGGTGGCGATGTGGCCGGGTCGGCGCTGGTCGGGGGCTGGATTGAAGCCAGAGTCGAGCACGCTGGGATCTTCCACGCCAAAAATTTCCAGGCCGTCGCCTCGCAGCGGCACCGACGACGACACGACGTAGGGAAACTTGGGTAGGTGCAGGATGATTTCCACCTGCGAACGACTGCCCCGATAGCTGCCCACGCCCACAATGTTAGCGGTTTCGGGAGCCACGTTGGTCGAGCCCCATCCGGCCGTGGCCGAGCTTTGCAAGAGATTGTTGACGCTAATGGGAATGCCCAGAGAAGAAGCGGTGGCCGGGTGGAGTGTGGCCAGACCCTGTCCACCTGGATAACCGGGCAAGTCCAGTCGAATTTCGTAGTTGCTTCCATTCAGCGGTGAGGTCGAGGTAAGGCCAGGGTCTTTGATCAGACGGGCCATCAGCAATTGGGCAGCACTCTCGGCCAGCGCCCTCGAGCCCTGTCGGGCCTGCTCTTGCTGGCCTAAATTCACCTGAAAGAGGCTGGCCCCGGCGGCCACCACCAGCATGCCAAGGATCAGCACGAGGACGATTAAGGTGTTGGCCAGGCTACCCAGGCGACTTCTGCGCTTGCGAGGCAACGATTCCCCCTGACAACGAATTCGCTCCTAAGCATATCATGGGGGGGGCACAGCGACCACCCGTCTAAAATGCACCCATGCCGAAACGGTGGCTGTTGCCGCTCTGCCTGGGACTGTCTTGGGCTGGATCCTTGTGGGCCCAGCCGCTGGCTCGAGACGTGGAACTTACGGTGGCGGCCTTTCCGTCCTGCGAGGTGTATCTGGAAACGCCCCAGGGACGCTCGCGACTGGCCCGATCGGGCCAGCCCACCCGAGTGAGCCCCCCGGTGCTGCGCGATGCCAGTGGTGTGCCTGCGCAGTACGCACCCGGCACGCTGGTGCTGCTAGCGGCAGATCACGGTGAACTGAGGGTGCCGGTGGCGGCCTCCGATTGGACGGCGGGCCGGCTGCCGGCCCAGGGGTTCTATCGCCTGCCGGCGGCCACTCCTCTGGTGGCGCTGCTCGACATCGCCCGCGCCTATCCTCTGGCTCTGGGGGCAGGTGGATTGATGCTGGTGCTGGCCCTGGCGGCGGGGATGCGTTGGCGCTCGCTGGCTGGCAGCCGTGCCCGGCAGCTCCAGCAGCTCTCGTCGCAGCTGCACACCACCGGCGACCCGCTGATCGGCAAACAATTGGGCAATTATCAGGTGGTTGCCCGCCTGGGGCAGGGCGGCATGGGTTCGGTATATCGGGTTCGCGCCGACGGCGGAGACTATGCGGCCAAGGTGCTCTATTTCAGCCCTCAAGACAGCCAGGAACTGGAGCGCTTTCGCCGGGAATTCAAGGTGCTCTCGCAACTTCGCCACTTTGCTCTACCGCGCGCCTATGACTATGCCGAGGCTGAGGGGATGGCCTACTGCGTGATGGAGCTGGTGGAAGGCAAAACGCTGAACCACTATATCCGCCCGGGCGGATTGCCCTGGGACAGCATCTGGCCCTGGGTTCAGGATATCCTGCTGGGCCTGGAGTGCGCCCACGAGCAGGGCATCGTGCACCGCGACCTCAAACCCGCAAACCTGATGGTGACCTCGGGGCGCGTCAAGATTCTGGATTTTGGACTGGCCCGACAAACCGACCTTACGGCCGTTACCCTCACAGGCCAGGGATTCGGCACCCCCACCTACATGGCGCCCGAGCAAGTTTCGGCCTCGGGAACCGAAGTCGACCCACGTAGCGACCTCTATAGCCTGGGCATCATTCTTTTCGAATTGCTCACCGGCCAGCCGCCCTTCCGAGGAGACGAGGTGCAGGAAGTGGTGGCCCAACACATGACGCGAGTGCCTCCCCGCGTGTCTTCGCTGGTTTCGGGGGTGCCGTCGGCAGTGGACGAGGCTATCGCCGTCATGCTGGCCAAAAAGCCCGCCAATCGTTATGCCAACGTGGCCCGGGTTCGCGAAGTGCTGACCGCCGCCCCCCCGGCACCAACGGCCCAACCCGAGGCCAGCCCGGCCGCCTCGAGCGGGGGTGAGGACACCGTGCAGGTTCGGCGACCGCGATGAGGGTGCGCGAATTCCCCGAGCCCGATGACCTGTTGGAACTATGCCAGCAGACCACGCTGGTCCAGGTATGCCAAATGGAGCCCCCCGAGGACAACCCACGCAGCCTGCGGCCCCGGGTTGTGAGCGAATTTCGAGACCCGAGGCAACTCGAAGAACTGGCCCACTGGCTGAGCATTCACCCGGTGGATTCCAGTAATGCCGCCCACTGCATGTGCCTGGGCAACGTCTATCTGCAATTTGAACCCCTGGGGGAGAAAATCTCGCTGCACCACGGTAAATCCATTCGCTGGCGACGCTGGCGCTGGGACGCTCCTCTGGTCGACGGCTGGGGCCTGGCTCGCTACCTGGACCAACTGGGCTACCCGGGCCTGCTCGACGAAATGCGACAGAACCAGGACCTCCGCCACCAGCAAGTCCCTTCATCACAGCGCTGGCTGGCGGCTTGTCCGGACTGTTTGGTGCAGTTTGCACTCGACCCCTTCCCAACCCGCCCACTGGAAGAATTGATGTCCAGGCTGCGACGATTCTTTCCTCACCCTTTGCGTCAGGCTCTGAGGCTCTTTGCCTGGTTCGGCTCCGGTGACGGCCCCTGGAGCGGATACCCTTCTTACGAAAGCATCGCCGAGGAACTGCTGGCAACGCTGCCGGACTCGGTATTGATCCAGGCCACCGCGGCCGCCAACCAGCCCGACCAGCTTCGCGGCGCCGCACGCTTTTGGGCCGGCAGAAATCAACGCAACCGGATTCACCGGTTGCCCTCCGAACTGCGACAACGCCTGCTACGAGTAGCTCTCAGCGACACTCTGGCCGACAATCGGCAGCGGGGTCACGACGCTTTTTTCGGCCATTGAGGACCTCAGCGATGGCGTTGCAGCAAGCGCTCGTGAAGGCGGAAACACAGGTAAGGGTGCAGCAGGGCCAGCACCGCCAGTATCGGTGGGGCCTGATAGAAGAGCCAGAGGCTCAAGCCGCTCAGCAACAACGAAATGGCCACGTAGGCCCTGCCGCTTTCGGGGTAGTGAGCCCGTACGTAAAGATGTGCGCCCGCCAGGCCCAACAAACCGGCCACCCCGACAATCCAGGGCCGGTCGCGAGGTAGATTGGGGGCCAGCAGGGCCAGTAGCAGAGCATGAGCCATCAGCAACACCTGGAACTCCAGCAGACGACCCGAGCGTGAGGCCCTCACGAGCGAACCAGCTGTTGCAGCGTGGTACACAGCAACTTCCAGAACTTCTGAACCGAGGAAATCTGCACCCGCTCTTGAGGCGAATGCGCGCCCACGATGTTGGGACCAAAGGAAATCATCTCCATACCCGGGTAGTGCTGACCGATGATGCCACATTCCAGGCCGGCGTGACAGGCAACAATGCGAGGTTCTCCCCCAAAGAGCTTCCAGTAGGTCTCGGCCATGCTGCGAACGATGTCGGCCTGGGGCCGCGGTGCCCAGCCGGGATAGTCGCCTTCGAGGGCCACCTGAATGCCTTCGACCCCTTCCAGCAGTTGGGCCAGCGAGCGAGCCAGGGCACGTCGCTCGCTGTCGAGTGAACCGCGGCACAAACAGTGGATCTGCAGCTGGCCGTGCTCGAGCAGGATGCGAGCCCAGTTATTGGAGGTTTGCACCAAGCCCGGCACCTCGGGATGCATGCGAGAAATGCCGCTGAGCAAACCTTGAAGATGAGCCAGCAGACTCCTCTGGTAGGGCGCCGCCAGCCCCAGGCTTGGGGCAGCTTCGAGGCTGCGCCAGTTCAAGCGAAACTCGGGGTCGGTAAAGGCCAGCTCGCGGCGAAGTTCGGCCTGCACCTGCTGCAGTTGTGCCTCGGGCAGAGCCGGCCCCCGCACCCAGGCCCGGGCCTCGCGGGGGATCGCGTTGCGCAGACCCCCACCATCCCAGCGCAGCAATTGGAACTCGACGGGTAATGCGCTGAGCACGCGCAGCATCAGTCGGTTAGCATTGCCGCGACCGCGATGGATGTCCATGCCGGAGTGCCCCCCCGTCAGACCACCCAGGGCGATTTCGAAGGCCACCTCGGCCTGGCCAGGCTCCTCGGTGTAGCGGCTCTGGGCCAGCAGATCGATGGCGCCGGCGCAGCCGATGCAGAGCTCGCCATCGTCCTCGGTATCCAGGTTCAGCAAGGTGCTGGCCGTGAGCATTCCGGGCTGCAGAGCGCGGGCCCCCACCAGACCGACCTCCTCGCTTACGGTAAAGAGAGCCTCCAGCGGAGGATGCTGCAGGGAACCGTCGTCCAAGATGGCCATCATGGCGGCCACGCCAATGCCGTTGTCGGCGCCCAGGGTGGTTCCCTCGGCTCGCACCCAGTCGCCCTCAACCCGCGCACGAATTCCCTGTGAGGCGAAATCAAAGTCGCTGTCGGCATCTTTCTGGTGCACCATATCCACATGGCTCTGCAGGGCCACCGTGGCACCACCCTTGCCCGCTTTGCGGATCAGCAGGTTGCCGGCCGAATCGGAGCAGTGCTCCAGCCCCCTTCGCTCGGCAAAGTCGCGCAAGAACGCCAGCACCTGCTGCTCGCCGCGGGAAGGCCGTGGGATGGCGTTGAGGGCGGCAAAATTTCGCCACAGCGCGGTGGGTTCCAGTTGTTCAAGCATCGTCCGTCAGGATTCTCAACCCCTCGGTTGGGCTCCTGGCACAAGCTTCAGGCCGACAGCCGCGTGCAGGGGGCCTGGGCATGGTGCCAGCGCCGTAAACGTCCCAGGTCGGCGCTCTGGCTGGGCAAGAAGGCCAGCCCCAGCTCGAATCGGCCGTCCCAGGCCGGACGCACCCACACCACCCGAGCCCGCAGGAAGTAGAGGGCCCCGTCCACTTTGAGCTGCACATCCAGCAGGCTTCCCTCGTTCAACGGTTGGTCCAGTTCGACCTGGGCCCCGCTGGCATTCAGATCCAGTGTCGAAGCCCGAGCAAAAGTACCCGAGTCTTTGCGTAACCAGAGCGGAAGACGAATCGCCAATCGATCGCTGTCGCGTTGTTCCTTCAGTCGCATTCTCATACTCTCATCTTAGGCCCGGCGACTCCCCCTTCATGTGGGCGGCATCACGAAAATAATGAACACTATGTGAAATCTTTGTGTCCGCATTTTTCACTTTAGAGAAAACTGCGAACAAAGCGATCTGGGTCAGGCTCCAGGAAACCCCGACGGCCGGTCGAAAATTCGTTTCTGGTGAACCCCCTCTCTCCTCTCCATCAGGCCTCTACGCTGCGGTCGCTCTCGCGACCGTCGCGAGCCGCGTCGGGCGAAGCGGCGCTCGACGCCGTCGAACTGGGTCCGGCCAGCGGAGCGGGCCCCGAGGAAAGAGCCGTAGCAACTCCCGCCAGCCCTCCGCGTTCGCTGCTGGGCAGGCTCGTGCGCTGGGCTGGCTACACCGGCATGGTTGTGGGAGGCGGAGTTTCCGTGCTGGGCGGCATCGCTTACCATGCCAATCATCAGGCACTGGTTACGCCGTCCACGGTGCAACTATACCCTCAGCGCAACCCGGTAGAAGAGGCGCCCCCCCAGGCCAGCCATGGTACGGAAACCGCTCAAGATCACGCCTCATCGGCACGTTCGACCGGTTCGCTGAAAGTGATGGTGCCGGCACCGACCCTCACCCAGATGGTGGCCCAACTGCAACAAACCCGCAGCCTGCAAGAGCTGCTGAGCCAGCGCAGCCAGCAGGCCGAGGCCACCCTGGAGGGCCTGTTGCAGCAAGTCAAAATTCCCGACGCCCAGGTGTTGCTCGATGCCAGCATGCCCTTGCCCAGCGGTTCACGCTCGCTGCTGCACGTCGGCGAGATCGACTTGCCTTCGCTGGGCTATCGCAACCTTCAAAGCGAGGCGGTGCCGCTGCGGCTGGGTTACCAGGTCGAGCCGATCACCACCGGCATCGAAGTAGAAGTGAACACCCTCGAGGTGGCCCCCGAAGTGCGGGGTCCTGGCATTCCCCTGGGGGCGGTTCGGGTTCGTTTGCACGTTCCCGGCGGCGAACTGGCAGTGCGGGGTCAGATGCATCTGGAGCTGGACCTGGACGGTCAGGGAACCCGCGAGCAGATCGCCCGCCTGCAAGGACAGCCCGGTCAGCAGTCGCTGATCGAGCAGCTGCAGAAACGTCTGAACCAGGGCGAACGGCTACAAAAACTCGGGGCCGAACAGGGCTTTCAGGAACTGTTGGAACAGGGCTACGACCAATCGCTGCCCTTCCAGGCCACGGTTCAAACCGGGCCCCAGGCTCTGGCCACCACCACCTTGTTCCTGTGGGCTGTGCCCGACCAGAGCGGAGACGGCAAGGCCGACATCCAGGTAACCCAGCAACAGGACCTCGGGGGGCTGGAAAACCTGCAGGTTCAGCTGGACCAGCTGGGGCCAGACGGCACTCCGGCCCGGGGCCGGCTGGCCGAAATGTTGCACGGTCGGGTACAGGAGGGTCTGACGGCGGGTATCCGCAACCACCTGCCTCAGGTCACCAAAGACCTGCAAAAGATGGCGGGTCAGCGAGCTTCTCAAGAATTCGCCAGGGGCACCCCCAAGTTACAGGAGATCGCCAATCAGCTGTTGTCCAAAGCCTACGGACGCACCGAGCACATGCAGCTGAATACGGGCAACTCGCTGGCTCCAAAGTTCTCGGCCGGGGTGCGCAGTGTCGAGGTCAACGCGCAGGGCTTACTCGTCGACCTTCACACCCCCCAGGGCACGGTAGGCGAGGCCGAATTTGCTGCCGATCTGAAGCTGCAGCCCGGGCAGGCCGCCGCCGCTCTCGACCTGGGGTTGCTCAATCGCCACCTGCGCGACGTTTCTCAGGGGGGCAGCGTGAACTGGGCACAGCTCCTGAGCGGTGTCAAAGACAAGTCAGAGCTTCTCGAGCTGCGCTTCGGCCAGGACGCCAAAGGCCGTCAGCAGCCCCCTCAGTTGGTGATGCGCGAGGGACAGCTGGCGCTCGAATTCGACATCGTTGCCCGCCTGCCAGGAGCTCGTCCCACCAAGGGAGCTACCGGGCTGGTGAAGGGAGCTACCGGCGCCCTGGATTCCGGCATGGGCGAGGTCCAGGATACGCTGAAGAAAGAGGCCGGTGGCGTGGGTGCCGTGCTCGGGGGCGTGCTGCGTGCTCCGTTCTTTCTGGTGGATAAGGTGGCCGAGGGGGGCAAGGCGGTCATCGATCATACGGTGGGAAAAGTCGTTGACGCGGTGCCAGAAGTGGCCACCCGGCCTACCGTCAATACCCGCGTCAGCATTCCACTGAAGGTCTTTACCCATCAAGGAGAGCTGCGGGTGGAGGCCCAGGGAGACTCGGTGGAGTTCCAAAAGGCCCGTTCGCAGGTGCCTTTCGACCTGTTGGATTTGCTGCCTACCCGCCTGTTGTCCAACCTGGTGGTGGGCGCGGTGGCCGATGCCCAGGGGCCCGAACAGGTGGGCAAGCAAGTCGACCAGCGGGGCCTAGAACTCGACCTGACCCGATCGTTGGGGCTGCACTTCGACGACGTCAAACTGTCACCAGGGGGCGATCTGACCCTGGTGGTTCGCGAGACTCCCCAAACCGCCGAATGGATCGCTCAACGCTTGGGTCTGAAGTAGGCCAGGACCCACAGCGCCCGGAGGGGAACAAGAGGGCATGCATCAAGACGAGATGCCCTCGACCCAGCTCATTCCCCGACAGCGGCGGGCCCCTCAGCCGGACGGCCAGCTGGCCTATCTGCAGGTACTGACGGGTAAACGGGCGGGCTATGTGCATCGGCTCGACGATTACGGCCTGGTGATGGGTCGCGGCGAGGATTGCCAGCTCATTCTGGACGAGCCTGGTGTCAGCCGACGTCACGCCCAGCTCCTGGTGAAAGGGGGAGAGCACTGGCTCGAGGATCTGGGGTCCACTAACGGCACCTTCGTCAACGACGAGGCGATCGAACGTTTCCAACTCAGCGACGGCGACCGCTTCGAACTGGGCACGACGGCCGTCAAGTTCGGCCGAAATTCTCCGGAAGAACTGGCTCTGGCAGAGAAACTCTACGATTCAGCCACCCGCGACGGTCTGACCCGGGCCCTGAATCGGGCCAGCTTCTTTGACCGGCTTGAACAGGAGCTGTCCTACTGCAAGCGTCAGGAGGGTCGCCATCTGAGCCTGCTGATGCTGGACGTTGACCACTTTAAAAAGATCAACGATGGCTACGGGCATCCCGCCGGAGACCAGGTGCTGTGCTTCCTCGCCGACCTGTTGCGCCGGCAGCTGCGGCTCGAGGACGTGGTGGGGCGCTATGGCGGCGAGGAATTCGCCGTCATGCTGCGCCAGATTCCGCTGGCCCAGGCCGAGGTCATCGCCGAGCGCCTGCGCAGCGCCCTCGAAAGCTCTAAGGTGGAGGTGCCCGAGCCTTTGAAGGTCACCATGAGTCTGGGGCTCACCACCTTTCGCCCCGAGGACACGGTGGCACAGCTGGTGGCGCGAGCCGACGCAGCTCTCTATCGGGCCAAGAACTCGGGGCGCAACCGGGTGGAAGTCAGCTAACCCACAACCATGCGCTCAAGCGCCGCCATGCCGCGCTCGAGAGCGGCCATCTCGGGCCCGAAACTGATGCGGCAATAGTGCTGATAGCGAGCCTGGGGTCGGCGTCGGCCGGGATTGACATCGAAGAAGACCCCGGGAACCGTGATCACCTTGTGCTCCAGACCGGCCTTAAAGAACTCCAGGCCATCATTGAGCGGCGGCTTGAGCCGGCGCAGGTTGGCCCAGATGTAAAAGGCCCCCTCGGGGTCCGACTCGACCTCCAGTCCGATCGACTGGACTTTCTCCAGCATAAAGTCGCGCTTCTTGCGAAAGGCCGTCTGGATGGCCCGGGTTTCTTGCAAGGTCCACTCGGGCTCCAGCAGCTGCATGGCCTGGGCCTGAAAGGGGTGATTGGCCCCGCCATCCAAAAAGGAACCGGCGCTGGCCAGAGCCTCGATGACCGACTTGGGCCCCAGCGTCCAGGACATCCGCCACCCCGGATAACGCCAGTTCTTGGTCAGCCCGTCAACGAGAATCACCGGGTCGCGATTGACGTCCTCGACATAAGCCGCAGCCGAAACGATTTTGCAATCCTGGGCACTGCCGGTGTAGATATAATGCGAGTAGAATTCGTCCAAAATCAGGCTGCAGCGCAGCTCTCGGGCAATCTTCACCCAGGCCTTCAGTTCGTTGCCCTCGGCCAGCTGGCCCGTCGGGTTGGCCGGATTGCTGAGCAGCAGTGCGTTGAAACCGTGGCCCAAAATCTCGTTGCGCAGGTTGGCCAGATTGATTTTGTAACCCGCACCGGCGTCGAGCAGGATGGGAATAGGAATGAAGGACTTGAATCCGCTCAACAGCTCTTCGTAGGCGGTGTAGTCGGGAATGAAGTGGCCCAGATTGATCGTATCAAGGGCGGCGGCCAGGCGTGTCAGGGCCAGACGACCGCCCCCGGCGATGCTGACGTTCTCATAGGTATACTTGGACTCTTTATCCTGACGAAACAGAAAGTTGTAGAGATCGGCCACCTTCTGGCGCAGGGCTCGCTCGCCCTCGATGGGACCATAGGCGTGGGAACCCGGGGAGATATCGAGATGCTCGATGCGAGGCGGCGCTCCCTCGAGCGGCCCGGTTTCGGGACTGCCCTGACCCAGGTTGGCCCACTCGGGGCTGCCGTACTGAAAGCCGTGCTGAGCGGCTTCGTGCATCACGTAGATCACCCCGGTGCGGGGCACCTGGCGAAACCCCGGAATGGGCTCAAGCACTTCCATCGTGAACTCCTTCGAGAACCAGTAACGAGCGGCGCAGGTCGGCCGGCAAGGGCGTGCTGGTGCCCTTGACATAATCGTAATACACGGTGACCGACTCGCCGCGAGCCACCCAGGTCTGCTGGCTGCAGCTATAGATTCGATACAGATGGGTGAAACTGCTGGTGCCAATGCGGCTGACCCCGATCTCGGTGCGCACCCGATCGGGATAGGTCAGGGGACGCAAGAAATCGCAGCGGGTCGAGGCCAAAATCGGACCCTCGGCCTGATTTCCGGGCTGAGGCATGGGCATACCCATCTCGAGAAAATGGCGGATTCGCGCGTTCTCAAAGTAACGAAAGTAGACCGTATTGTTCACGTGGCCCAGGGCGTCTTGCTCGCCCCAGGCCACGTCATTTTCGCACTGCACGGGGTAGCGGGTATTAATTTCCACTCTCGTCGTCTTCCAAATACACTTCCAGTATTTTCGACACCGTAGCCGGGGGCAACCCATCATCGGTAACGATGGCGCTGGCCAGCAGCGGCGCCCCTTCTTTCTGATATTCCGGCCTCAGGCGAAAATGCGGTTCGATCAGAGGATGGGCCACGTTGAGAATGACCGTGGTGTCCTTGTTCCAGCCGAACAGGCGCTGGAACAGGCCCTTTCGGGCCTTGCGATCGGTGCGAATGATCTCGGTGGGCTTATCGCAGGGCAAATAGATCGCGTCGGTGACCGATGAACCTGGATAGTTGAAGTTGCCCGCTAAAATCTTGCGGTAGGGGCTGCCGGCTCGATGCAGGATCTTCATGGCGGCCTGAATCATGCGCTCCTGATTTTCGGGCAGGGCCGTGAGCAACGTGGGGCTGGCGTAGACGCTGTTGGCCGGGCGAATCTCGGCCTTCTCGGCCAGAATGCGCAGCATTTGCCCCATGCCGGGCTCTTCTCTGGGCCCTCGCCAACGAATGACAATGCGGCCCTCATCGACGAGCCTTTGCACCACGGCGTTACTCTGTTCTTCGAAGAGCACTTCCTTGTGTCGGGCAATCTCACGCTTGAGCGCCTTGATACTGGCTTTTCCCCCTCCCAAGGTGGGCAAAATGGGCTCCTGTTCCAGCTTGTCGGGCAGCTTGCCCAGATGGTAGGCGAGGTAGCCCAGAATCTCGTCGCTGGTCTGCTGCTGAGCAGCCTGGATGAGGTGAGGGCGCAACTTGCTGTCGACGGCCTCGCGCAAGATGGCCATCGCCTTGTCGTAGTTCTTGTCCTTGATCACGTTGTCGCGGGTCAGCGTATGTTCGAGGTAGCGCGAGCGAATCTTGAACTGCACGCCGGGAACAAGTTGCTCGCGGCCCTCGGCCAGTGTCAGGCCGCGATTGTAGAACCCGAAAAAGGGTCGCTCGTCGAAGGTGGGGGCAGCGGAAATCGTAGTTCCCTGGCTGTCGTGCAGCACGGCCAGCGGATGCTGCAGTTCGAACGGTTCGTTGATCAGTTCGCCATCCAGATAGATCTCGGCCTCGGCGTGCTTGCACCACAGCTTGAGCGTCTTGAGCGTTTCGGCCCGGAACGTGCGATTCTCTTCGGGGGTCAACTCCTTGATCCACTTGATCTGCGTGCCCTCTACGGGCCTTTGCAAGACCAGGCGGTCGAAGGTTCGGTCTTCTTTGAAGTAAATCCGCCAGTATTCTCCGTCGCGGCCGGTGTCGACGAAGACGGCCTTGGGCTTCAGAGCGAACACGGAGACAAAGCCAATGCCAAACTTGCCAATCTTGGTGTAGTCGTCTTCCTTGGATGAAGAAAACAGCCGGGTCAGCTTGGAGTCGATGATTTCCCGGTTCATACCCTCGCCGGTGTCGTTGATGTGCAGAACAAAGACCCCTTTGTGGTTGTCTTTGTTGGGAGTGTATTCAAACTCGACGTCCACCCGAGTGGACCCTGCATCGATGCTGTTTTGCACCAACTCGCGCAAAAAGGCATAGGGGTCGGCAAACTGGTCGACGAGGTTGTCGAGCGTATCGCCGGCCTCGATGGCAATATTGGGATCGCTGGCCATGTCAGACTCCTTCTCCCAGGGTCTGCAGCGCCGCTTTCTGGGCCGACAAATTCAGCACGATCTCCTGAACACGATGCTGGAACTTATCGGCCTCGTTCTGCTCCTGGGCCACCTTCTCAAACTCGGAGAACTTTCGCATCATCTCGGCAATTCGCGCAAAGTCCATCGGTTGGGCCAGGTTGCGCAAGATCTGGCGACGCTCCTCAAATCCCACCCGGTAGTATTCGGCCGGCGGGTCGACATCCTGGATGCGGGTCAGAATGTTCTGGCAGATGGCCTCAACATTGCGCCCGGAGAATCCGTAATCCAGGCAAAGCTGGCCCACGTTGAGCCACTCTTCCTCGGTCAGAGGCAACATATCGATGAACTCTTTGAGTTTCTTGTCGCGCATCAACTCGACGAAATCTTCGGCCGTGCAAGGACCGAGAATTTTGTGCGGATCCTGGGAAATTCGGCTGAGGGTGGCCTCGTCCATGTTCATGTAGTTGGCATCGCAGATCAAAAACCACTTGCCATTCTTGGGGATCAGCGTGCCGTCAAAAATGCCAAAGCTGGCCCCCAGGATGTTGGACTCTTCCGACCGCATGCCGGGGTCGGTTCGGGCTGCAAAGGCGGTATCGATGTCGGGCCAATAGACCCCCACCACGCCGTCGTAGCCGTGGACCTGTTCTTTGAAAATCTTGATCAGCTGGGCCGCGCTGGCGTTCTGAAACGAACTGGCCCAGTCGGTGCGGCGAATCACCAGGAAACGTGCGGCAATGCCACGCTCCCGGCAGTAGTTCAGGAAGAAGTTTCCGATCGCGTGAGCGGTGATGGTTTTGCCACAGCCCGGCGAGCCCTGGCCGAAGAGCACGGGGTTGAACTTCTTGGGATTGCGCCCCACACTGAAGTCGAATCCGGCTACGTCGCGAGCCAGGCGCAACCCCGCCGCCATGTATTCTTTGTTGCCAACCACGTCATCCGGAGCTACCGGCAAAAGTTCGGCAGGCTCTTCCTCGACGGCCGTGGTCTTCACCTCGAGGCCGCGATAGGCCCGGCCACAAATTTCAAAGTTCAGCCGCTCCAGGGCCCGCCGATGGCGTTCAAACTCGACATCGTCGATTTGGGAGCGCACGGCATTGGCGAGCAGTTGGAAGAAGGCCGAAGCCACCTCCAGCAACTGATCGGGCACGGTGATGCTGCGGGCAGGGTCGGGATGATGGCGATGAAAATCAAGGAAAGAGCCCAATTCTTGCAGGGTGGTCTTCATGAGCAGGTTGCCCTCGAACTCTCGAATCTGGCTCACCCAGGCCGCCTTCATGGCGCCCCTCACTTCGACCGGCTTGCCCAGGTGGGCGGCACAGGCGGCCACCGCTCCCTCACTGGAAACGAAAGAGGCATACAGATTGCAGAAGGCGATGTCGACGGGGTCGAGCTGGTTGCGAAAGCTGAAGCCGGTGCTCTCGCGATCGGCCGCGATGCGATGGGTGATCGCCTTTTGGATCTCCAAAATCAGGGCTCCCACTCGCTCCATGATTTCCAGCAAGTGCAGGTGCTGGTGAGTGTAGCCATAGGGCCCCGACACCAGGCTGGCCAGCCGCTCGGGCACCATCGAAGTCTTCATGAGGGCGCGAACGATGGGGAACTCCTGTTGCAGGTCCTCATCGCTGATGGTCATGGAATCAATGCGTGAACTCAACTACCCTCCGCACGGCTAAATGGTGTAAATGATGCAACGCGCCTTGCGCTCAGCCAGGAGGTCCTGAAAAGGTTTGGCGATGCCCCGGGTTACACAAAATTTGCGCTCTTTGAACACTCGATAGCCCAACCGCTCGGCCTGTTCGATGGCATACTGGCGGGCCTCTCCCTCGACCGTATTGCGGTAAAAACGGGCAAAGGGGTCGGTGAGCAGGTCTTCTTTGGCGCTGGAATTGATCACGACCCGCTCCAGGGGAAAATTGAGGATGAAGTTGCCAGGGTGCTGCTCCAGGATACGGCGCACCTCGTCGGGCACCGTTTCGGCCTCTTTAAACCAGAGCGGACCAATGCGCCCGCGCACCACCTCTTCCACTTTGATACCCGGAACCTGGGACAGCAGGATAAAGGCGAACTCGGCCTCGTCGGAATGATAGCGAGAAATAACGTTGCGAAAGGCCTCGGTGGCTTTCAGATCGTCTCCCTGAAGTTCTACCTGATTGCGGTTCCAGCGCGTATCCTGATGCTGTAGCGTGATGGTGTAGCGGGTAAAAACGCCTTCTCCTGGATCGTAGCGTTCGAAAATCGAGTAAAAAGAGGCCGTCTTTGAGACCTGGTCGACCCGGCGCAGCTTGAGTTCCAACCGCACGCGTCGGGGCAGTTCGCTGCGGGCCACGTCGCGCAAATAGCGAATCCGCCGGTGCAGCTTATAGGAGGCCTCGTCGCTGCGGGCCATAACCTCGGGGGTGTCATTGCGCTGCAAAAAGCGATCGCAGGTATCTTTGTCGGCCACCACGCGCCCCATATCGGGCTCGGAGGGCAGACCACAGCGAGGATTCAAGCGGATTTCCGGATCGATCCCCTCGTTACCGCTGGGGCTCATCAGGCGATAGAGATTCTCCTGGGCGGTAGGGTTGGGGTAGAACTGGTTGAGCTTGCCGCCTCGAATCAGCTTGCGCAGGGCCTCCAGGTAGGTGTCTGCATCCTGGTCGCGCAGGACGATCTTATACTGAACACCCTCGGAACCCGGAGTCGGAGGAGCCTCCGACTGGGCGGGTTCGTAATCGTGGTATTCCGGTGCCGGACCCAGCGTGCTCATCGCTAGTTACCCGGAAGTGCGCCCTGACCCCCCAGTTGCTCTTTGGCCAGCGCCAGTGTCTCTTCCAGGCGCTTTTCCTGCAGCATGCGCTCGGAGGCAAGATTGGCCTCGACCAGCTTCTGAGTGTCCTCGTCGTAGACGCGCATCTCGGAGGTGAGTTTGTCCACGTTCTGGGTGAGATAGAGCGAAGTTTCCGAAGCCAGCACGGCCACTTTGTTGACGCTGGTTTTCAGCGACTGCATGGCCTTCTGCATGTCCATGGTAAGTTCGCTGGCCTCGGTGGCCGTCGACAGCGAGGCCAGATTGCCCCGAAGCTCGTCGAGCACTTCCTGGCCGGAGTCATACATATTCTGCATGTTGTTGTGAAGATTATTGAGCAACTCGAGAAAGTTGCTGTTCATCTTAACGATGCTGTGGATACGCTCGTCGGCGTTGGCATACAGGCGAAGCTTACCCCCGTGCTCGCCGATCAGGCGCTTGACCTCATCGAGTTCGGTTTGCTTCTCGCGCTTGGCCAGGGTGATTTCGGGACCCATGGCATCGACTTCCTCGGCCAGCTGCTTCTCGATTTCTTTCAACTGGAGGATGTACTGAGCGGCCTTCTCTTTGTTCTGGTTGGCCAGCAACATTTTCTTATTCAGCCGCCCGATGTCCTGACGGACGTTCTCCACCTCGGACTCCATCCGATCGAGAAAGCTGCCGACTTCGCGAACGCGAGCCTCAGTGAGATGAATCTTCTCCTGCAGCAGCTCGGAAATGGGTCGATCGGGCAACTTGGAGCGCAGCACCGGAATGCGTTCTAGCAGTCCTCGCATCGCCATGCCGAACTTCTGCCGGTCGCCACTGGCGGCTTCTTTGAGACACTCCCAGATCGGCTTTTGCTGTACCAGGTCTTCGCTCATTTCCCTGGCGATTGTGTCCTGGGTTTTCTTGAGCTGTTCCAGCTCGCCAATGCGTTCCTGATGACGGTCCAGTTCGGGCTTCAGGGCGGCCTGCAGAGAATCACGCGAAGAATAGTCATCTGCATCATAGACGACCTGCCTTTGCAGTATCGCCATTTTGGTTTCGTCCGCCATCGATCCTCCCGACGCACTCTGGTTCTTATGCAGGGTTCTTCTCGCTGTTCGGGATTATCCTGCTTCGCCGATGGGGTACATGGCTGGGTGTCGGAACGATTGCAAAAGTACCTGGCCCGTTCAGGGGTGGGGTCTCGCCGGGCCTGTGAGCGCCTGATCGAGGGCGGCCGCGTATTGATCAATGGAAAGCCGGCTCACCTCGGGCAGAGTATCGAACCCGGGCATGACCGAGTACAGGTAGACGAGCGTGACATCACCCCCCCAGAAACCCTGGCTTACTGGATGGTACATAAGCCTTACGGCCACGTGACCACCGCCTCGGATCCTCAGGGCCGCACCACTGTCATGGAGCTCTTGCCCCCCGGACTGCCCCGACTGTTTCCCGTGGGCCGCCTCGACCGCGACAGCACAGGCCTGCTGCTCTTTAGCAACGATGGCCAGCTTACCCAACGACTGCTGCACCCTTCGCACCAGTGCTGGAAAGCCTATCACTGCGGCCTCGACCAGGCGATCGTCGAGGCCGATCTGCAGCGACTGAGAAATGGCCTTACCCTGGACGACGGCCCCACCGCCCCATGCCGGGCACACTGGCGAGGCGACCACCTGCAGATCGAAATTCACGAGGGGCGCAAACGACAGGTGAGGCGCATGCTGGCCCATCTTGGCTACCGGGTGGTCTGGTTGTGCCGGGTCAACTTCGGCCCCCTGCATCTGGGCGACCTCGAACCGGGACAGGCCCGCCCCCTGACCCCGCGGGAAGTAGAGGCGCTGCGCAGTGGCTAGAATTCCTCAAGAGACCATCGACGAAATCCTACGGCGGGCCAACATGGTCGACATCGTGGGACGCTACACCCAGTTGCGCAAGCAAGGTAGCGCTTACCTCGGGCTATGCCCCTTTCACTCCGAGCGCACCCCTTCGTTTCGGGTCAATCCCGAAAGAGGCGTGTTCTTCTGCTTCGGCTGCCAGGAAAAAGGCGGATTGCTGCAGTTTCTGAGCAAAGTTGAAAACCTGGATTTTGTCGAAACCGTAAAGAAGCTCGGCTCGGAAGTGGGCATCGAGGTGCTGCTGGACGAGCGACCCGACGACCCCGAGGTGACTCGGCGCCGCCGCCTGCTCGAACTGCTCGAGCGCTGCAGCCTGTATTACCACGAGTTGCTGACCCGCAGCCCCGTGGGCAAGGAGGCCCTGGCCTACCTGGAAGGCCGGGGCATCCGCCAGGAAACCATCCAACGCTTCCGCCTGGGCTGGGCTCCCGACAGTGGACAGGCCCTGCTTCGCAAATTGGAGAGTTCGGGATACCAGGGCGAGGAAGGCGAACTGGTGGGGGTGCTGCGCCAGCGCCACGGGCGCTATACCGACACCCTGCGCGGGCGGGTGGTGTTCCCCATTTTCGACACCCAGGACCGAGTGCTGGCCTTTGGTGGGCGCGTGCTGGATCAGTCGCAGCCCAAGTACCTCAACACCCCCGAAACCTTTCTTTACAGCAAGCGCAGAAATCTCTACGGACTCAACCTGCATCGCCAGGAAATCTCCCGCCAGGACCGGGCGCTGGTGGTGGAGGGCTATCTGGACGTCGTTTCGCTCGACCAGGTAGGCGTAGGCCTGGGGGTGGCCAGCCTGGGCACCGCGCTGACTTCGGAGCAATGCGCCCTGCTGCGCCGCTACACCCGCCAGGTAGTGCTGGCCTATGATGCCGACCGGGCCGGTGAGAGTGCCACCTTGAAAGGCATCGAACTCTTTGAAGAGGCGGGCCTGCGCGTGGAAATCGCCCCCCTACCCCCGGGCGAGGACCCCGATTCACTGGCGCGCAATCAGGGGAAAACCGGGGTCGAGGCGGTGCTCTCGGGAGCCACGGCTGTGATCGACTATCTGATGGACAAAATGGCCGAGCGCTTCGACCTCTCGCGCCCCGAAGGCAAGGAAGACTATGCCCGAGAGGTTCTGCCGGCGCTGGAAAAGATCACCGACCGGGTGCGCCGCGACGCCTATGTGGTTCGCCTGGCCAACCGCATGCGGATCAGCGAGCAACAAATCGCCTGGCGACTACAATCGAAAGAACAGGGAACACGTCTGCGCCGCCAGCGAGGCAAGATCGACCCTCGCACCCCCGAGGCCCGGCTGTTCCGGATTTGCGTGGCCCATCTCGACTGGTTTCGCCAGGTGCAGACGAGCTTTCGCCCGGAGTGGGTGGTCAGCGAGCGCTATCGACCCCTGTTCAACGCACTTTGGCAAGTTGAGATTTCGGAACAGCCGCTTCAATTGCAGGATTTGGCTCGCCATCTCGAAGACCCTGAGGCTTCGGCAGACTTGACGGAGTTGCTCCTGGAGCCACCCCCGTCAAGTACGTGGGAGGACGTGGAGAAACTGATTCAAAGTCTCTGCGCCAAGCACGACTTGCTCCGACTGGAACAGCTGCGCCGGGAAGTCCCGGCGGAGATCGAGGCGGGCACGTTGAAAGCCGATGACGAGCGGTATCTGGAGTATATCCGACTTCAGAAACGGCTTAAAGGTGCCCGATGAAAACAAGAGTCGAGAAAAGTGAAGCGATGGACGTACCCCAGGCAATCGAAAAGCTTCTGGTCAAAGGTAAGGCCAAGGGTCAACTGACCCAAGAAGAAATCATGAGCGTGCTGTCGGCGGCCGAAGACATGAGCCCCGACCAGATCGACGAAGTGCTGGAGCGTTTTGCCAGCGAGGGCGTTGAGATCGTCGACGACGCAGAAGACCAGGAAGAGGAAGAGCCGAAGCCAGCCAAAGCGGGCAAGAAGGCCGCCAAGAAAGAATACGTGCCCGAGGGCGTCACGCTCGACGACCCGGTGCGGATGTATCTCAAGGAGATCGGCCGCGTCGATCTGCTCAGCCCCGAGGAAGAAGTGTCGCTGGCCGAGCGCATTGAAAAGGGCGACGAAGCCATGACCGAGCTACTCGAGCTGGAGGTCATGTGGAAATGCGTCTGGGAAAGCCTCGACAAGGAGGTTCAGGCCGGCCAGGAGGCTCAGGCCCGGCTCGACGAGCAAATTCCCGACGACGATGAGTCGCTGCATCGCTGCGCCGAGAATGGGCGCAAGGCCGCCGAGGTCAAGCACCGTCTCGAGGCCGCCAAATATGGCCCGGAGTCTCTCTACGACACCAAGGAGCTGCTGGAAAAGCACAAGCATATTGAGCGCTTCTGGAGCCGCGGCAAGCAAATCTACAAGGACAACGTTTCGGCTGGCGTGTGCGGTGGGGCCACCACCGAAGAACGCAAGGCCCATCTCAAGCGCCTCAGCGAGGTCGAGCACCTGGTGGCCGATGGCGCCGAGGCCAAGCGCAAACTGATCGAGGCCAATCTCAGGCTGGTGGTGAGTATCGCCAAGAAGTATATCAGCCGCGGCATGCTGTTCCTGGATCTGATTCAGGAAGGCAACCTGGGTCTCATCCGTGCGGTAGAGAAATTCAACTATCGCAAGGGCTACAAGTTCAGCACCTACGCCACCTGGTGGATTCGCCAGGCCATTACCCGGGCTCTGGCCGACCAGGCTCGCACGATTCGCATTCCCGTGCACATGGTGGAAACCATCAACCGACTGATCCGGGTGTCTCGTCAGTTGCTGCAAGATCTGGGTCGCGACCCTTCCATCGAAGAGATCACGCGCGAGATGTATCCCATCGATGTCGAAGAGGTTCGGGCCCAACTCAGCAAGCAATTCGGCCGCGAATACAGTGCGGAAGACCCGGTTGTACAGGAGGAGATCCGCAAGAAGAAGAAGTTCGCCGAAGAACGAGTGCGGGAGATCATGAAGATCGCCCAGGAGCCGATCTCGCTGGAAACGCCGATTGGCGAGGAGGAAGATTCCCACCTCGGCGATTTCATCGAGGACGCCGATGCGGTGGCGCCGGCCGAGGCCGCCTCGACCCAACTATTGAAGGAGAAAATGGAAGACGTTCTGGAGAACCTTACCATTCGCGAGAAGAAGGTTCTGCAACTGCGTTTTGGCCTGGAGGATGGCCGTCCTCGAACCCTCGAGGAAGTCGGCCAGGAGTTTGGTGTTACGCGTGAGCGTATCCGCCAGATCGAGGCCAAAGCCTTACGCAAGCTACGTCATCCTACTCGAAGCAAATGGCTAAAAGACTACTGGATGGGGCAGTAAAGGCAGGGCTGGTGGGGTTGCTCCTGGCAACAGGGGCCTTTGCCGAGCCGGACAAATCCACCGAAGCCTGGCAGCGCCTCAGTCGCCTGCAGTGCCTGATCGAGTATTTCTTCATGGAAACCGGCGTCTATCCGCTGGACCTGGCCGAAATGGATCAGGTCTTTCGGGCTCGGGCCCCGCGGGCGCCTCGACCTATTCCCATTCCGCTCGATCCGGCCACCAATCAACCCTTCAAATATCAGATGCAGGGGCGAAAGTATTCGATCGCGGTGCCTGACCCCAGCAAATACGGCGGGGCCAAGATCGCTTTAAGCACGATGGACTGGGGATTTCTCTCCGACCTGGCCGATTTGAAGCGCTTCGAACAAATCATACGCTCCATGTCGTCACTCATGAAAGTTACGGCCACCCAGTGCGAGATGTATGCCAAAGACCATTCGGGTCAGTATCCAGCCACGCTGGACGATTTGATGCCCCGATATATTACGCGTTTTCCCAACGACCCGCTGACGGGCAAAAACCTGGCTTATAAGAAACTCGTGGACGGCTATGTCATCAGTTGCCCCAACCCCGAGAAGTATGGGATGAAGGTGTTCCAATACAGCTCTGCACAGGGCATCGTCATGGAGCAGGCCAAGCCCCAGGCTCCCAAGCCCGAGACGGCTCCGGCCCCAGCACCGGAGAGCAGCCCAACCCCCGCTCCCGCTCCAAAGTAAGTCGCTACCAGAACGAAGAACCGGGCTGGCTCAGGAAGGCCTCCTCTTCGGGGGTAGAGGTTCGACCCAGAGCCTGGTTGCGGTGGGGATAACGCCCAAAGCGTTCAATGACGCGGGCGTGGCGTTCGGCATAGTCGAGGAACCCCTGACAGCGTTCGGCGTCGGCCCCAGCTAACTCCTGAAAGGCTTCGAGGCTGCGCTGCTGCCACTCGTGAGACTCGCCGTGCTCGAAAGGCAGGTAGGCAAAGATTCTTTCGGGCAGGGCCAACTGCCGATCGAGGCCCTGTTGGCGCAGCTTCCAGGCCAGTTGCTGGGCGCGTTCATCGCCGGCGAAGGCCCTTCCGGTATGGCGGAACAGATTGCGCGTAAACTGGTCGAGCAAGATCAGCAAAGCCAGCGCCCCCCGGGGTTCCTGCTCCCAGGAAGCCAGCTGGCCGAGCAGCGCCCGTTCTACCAGCGAGCCGAAACGAAGAGCTATCTGACGATCGAACTCGGCATCCTGGGCAAACCACTGGCGGGCCTGCTCGGGGGGAACCCAGCCCGATTCATCGAGCGGGCCGATCCAGAAGTCGAGAATCGACTCTTGCCAGGTGCACTCCTCGATCCGTAAGCGGACTTCCTCGGCATGAGCCTCATCGCGATAGGGCACCCGCGGCCAGAAGAAGCCTTTGAGGCCATCACCCTTGCTGCGCGGCACCACGTGAAAGTGAAGGTGGGGGACACTCTGGCTCACCTTGTTGTTGTTGGCCACGAAGGCACCCTGGGCCTGAAGCGCCCGAGGAACCGAACGAACCAGCACCCTGAGGCGCTCAAACAGGGGGGTCATTTCGCTCACTCTCAGGGCATCGAGCTGTTCCACGTGGCGTCGGGGAATCAGCAAGACATGGCCGGGAAAAAGTGGGCGGTGGTCGAGAAAAGCCACCACCTCATGGTCCTCATAAACGGTCTGCAGGACCACTTCGCCTTTGAGCCCGCCACAAAATACGCAGGGCTTCAAGGCAGCCTGCCTACCACGATGTACTGATAAGGCAGTAGTTCCAGATTGCTCTCCACGCTGAAGCCCGCGGCCTGCAGTTCGTCGCTGACCTGTTGGGGCGACAACCGCTCTTCCTTCTTGGGACCCACGGGAATATCACGGTCGGGGAAAAAGTCCACCACCGCAATCCGCCCGCCTGGCTTCAACGACTTGCGCAACACCTGGTAGTAGTCGGCCCGACCCTGGATGTGGTGAAGCGTGTCGCAGAGGAACATCAGATCAACCGAACCATCGGGCAGGTTCGGCCCCTCGGCCGTAGCCAGCACGGTGGCCAGGTTGTGCACCTTCTGCTCGGCGGCCAGCTGGTGCAATGGAGCAAAGAAACCGGCTTCGATCTCCACCGCAAAGACCCAACCCGAGGGCGCAACGGCTCGAGCCAGAGGTCGGCTGAAGTATCCCGAGGCTGCGCCGATGTCGGCCACCACCTGGCCGGGCCTGAGCTGCAGCCAGTCGACGACTGCCTGGGGCTTTTGCCAGACGTCGCGGGCCGGGTCTTCGAAGGCCTTCATCCAGCGCGGAATATCGCTGAAGTCGTGATGATGGTGACCGGGTTTGGCGGCCGACGGAAGAGTGAGCAACAATAAGAGCAACAGGAATTTTCTCATGTTGTCCACTACGTGCGGGCCCGGCCAACCCCTGGCGGAGGAAGAGGCGGTTTTCAGCGGGAACTGAGCGCCATGTCCCGGCTATCTGCCCTTCTCACCGTCCGCCAGGAGGTGCCTCGCTCCGAGTACAGCTTTTCTTACACCGACTGGACCCTGGATTTCAGTCATTCCTGGACGCTGGGACTTACCTCGAGCGAAACTCATTCGCTCAACGCTCACCTGTCGAAGTTTGCTCGTCGGCCGGCCATCGACGCCATGGTGGACGTGCAGGAAATTCTCAACCACCTGCTGCCCAAGAACATCCTGGATTTTCTCACCAAGAACCCCCCCCACAGCCTGGCCGTCGTCAGCGACGAGCACGGCCTGCCCTGGGAGTGGGTCGGAACTCCCCAGGGGCCCTTGTTCTGCCTGACCGAAGTGACCCGGGATATCAGTCAACGCCCCAGCAGCACGCCCATGATGGAACACCCACAGGTTTTCGGGTTGGTGGCCGACACGCTCACGCGCCAGAGCGGCAGCGATGACGAAATCAACACCGTGTGGAACCTGCTTAAGGAAACTTCGGCCAGGGTGCTCAACGCGTCCTCGACGGCTTCCCGAGAAAGCCTCCTCGACGCCCTCTATGGCGACCGTTTTTCGTCGATGCACCTGGCTTGCCCGGGCATGGATGCACTCGAAGTGGGAGGCAGCCTGATTCAGCCCCTACAAGAGGCCCGTGAACAGCGCACCAGCCCCCGCTGGGTGTTTTTCCACAACTTCCTGCGGCCGGAAGGGCCTGCCTCGGAAATGTTCGCCCCCCCCCAAACCTGGGCCGAGTCGCTGTTCAGCCACGGTTGCGAGGCGTTTCTTTCCAACCTGTGGGCGGGAAGCCCCAACGACCAGCGGCGATTCTCGCGCGAACTCTATTCGACCCTGCTCTGCCCGGGCGAAACCTTGGGATCTGCTCTGCACTCGGCCCGCCGAGCTTTGTGGCAAAAAGGTTCGATCATGGGAGCTGCCTACTGCCTGTTTGGCAATCCTCAGATTTCCCTGGAGCAGATGCGCCCGATGCGAGTTCGAGAATCCACCACCGTTCCCGGGGGCTTGAGCAGCTGTGTACAGCTGCGAGTGCTCAATGGCCCCGAAGAGGGTCGAATGATTCCGCTGTTCACCAGCGCCCTCCGCCAGCGCGGCCTGGTGTTGGGGTCAAGCGGTCCACGGGCCTGCGATGTAGAGCTCGAGGGCCAGTTGCCCAATCAGACGGCCTTTCTGCAGATGCACGACGAGACGCTGGTTTTGACCAACATGTGTGGCGACCCCGGCCTGCTGCAGGTCAACGGACTGCCGGTGCCCAGTGCCCTGGCCCTGTCAGGCTGGGAGCGCATTCGCCTGGGCGACGTGGAGATTCAGATGGAAGCCGCCGAAGGCACCGTGCCCACGCAAATCTCGGTGCCTCGGGCCTTCTGCCTGGAAGTGCACGACGGTGAGAAAACCCGGACCGAGTGGTTCGTCGACGACCTGGTTACGGTGGGGCGCGGCTCTTCGGCCCGAATCCCCTTCGGCGATCAGTCGGTGTCTCGCACCCACGCGTTGCTGCAACGCAGCGGAGACACCCTGATTGTCAGCCGGCTGGGGCTGAACCTCGTGGCCGTCAACGGGGTCCCCACCGAGAAGGCCCACGAACTGAGCCCCGGCGATCTGGTGCAGCTGACCGACCGGGCCTTTTTCAAAGTGCTACGAGTGCTCAACTAAGCGGCCCCAATCGCCAGCTTCCCGATAGGGCTCTTTTGAGAATGCGCTCGATGCCGACTTCAAGCACTCCGTCCCTCTTGCTTGCCTTTCCGTAGTCTGGCCAACATCTCTCGTTCACATCGTGCAGAAAACGGACCTCCTTGTTAAGATTTCGCAATCAAAGAGACAGGATCCTTAAATTTTCTTCAAATCCCTGCCCAGCCAACGTCATTCCCACGGGATCCTGAAATTATCTTTGACAAATCCGGTGAATAATTCGCACGAAAGGAGTGATTACCAAATAGACGGAAATTCCGCCAACATCAATTCGGGGGGAGGCACTGAAGTGTGACGAATCGCCGTGGGCGACAAGGGATGGCTCTACTGTTCACATTGGCAGTAGG
>CAZYPN010000008.1:0-5253 GCA_964649085.1 uncultured Burkholderiales bacterium
GCCTGAATCCAGACCCTGCACCGACCTGATGGCGTCAAGTAGGCTGAACGGTTACGTAGCCGCGCATCCACTTCGGAAATGCCGAGGTCCATCGCTTTGCTGGCGACCTCGGCCACATTGACAACAGAAATCAAGGGATCGGCTATCAGGGCTCTTTCCACCCTCTCCCAGCCAGTCTCTTTCCAGAGATAAGCCAGTACGGCAGAAGCATCCAATACGTAGGGGGTCAATCGAGCGACGCCTCCGTGCGACGATCCTTCAGCAGGTCGTCAACGACGGAAATTCCACCCCGACTGGGGCAGATGCGTTGGACCATTTCCTGGCTGCGCCGCATCCGAGCAACCTTGGTAGTCAGTCGCGCTTCTCCCTCAACGAGATCCCAGTAGACTGTGTCCCCGTCTTGTAAATTCAGCGCCTTACGAATTTCGGCCGGAACCACCACTCGGCCACCTTCTGACATTTTCATCGCCTTCAAGGCAAAATCTCCATTTTCGACACGATACTCCATGAGACTAACACAATGTCATCCCGGAAAACAGAAGCCTGGAGGACTGGTCACGGGTTGATTGCGAAAGCCACCCCCATGTCGTCGCCCGATCCAGAACGCCTGGAGGGGTTGCTGCAGTTCGCCCGCGAGCACTGGCAGCAGCCCGACCAGCTAACCCAAGTGGCCGAGTATGTGAGGCGCATGCGCCAGCGCATGTTAGACACCTGGCAGGAGCGAAATCACAGTTACCAGCTTCGTCGTTCCACGCTGAACGCCGAACTGAGCGGGCTCATCGAGTCCAATCTGGCCGCCTGCCAGGCCATTGCCACGGCCCTTTCGGATTTCCTCGACCAACCGGAGGAGGCCGCACTGGACCGCTTCCAGGTCGGCATCGGGCAATTTTTTGAGAGTAGCGACCGGCTCTCGGCCCTGGCCCGCTCCCAGCAGCCTCTGTGTCCGGCCTGTGGCTCCTCGGGCCCAGAAGCCCTGTGCCCGTCTTGCCAGGTAGACCGACTGATCCCCGACCCGGATTTCCGCCCCAATGCCGAGGACCAGGCCGAGGTCAACGAAGAGTTTCTGAACGTGTTTCAGGCTTACCAGGCGTTGTTGGAAGGCCGGGGCACCTTGACCGATCTGGCCGATGCTCTGCAACCCCTGGAATTTACGCTGCTCGAAGCCCAGGCTCTGGCGGAGCAGGGCCAGGAAGATCAAATTCTGGCCAGTATCAACCAGGCACTGGAGGGGTTGATGAGGATGCACGCGGTGGTAGACAATCGGCGCACCAGCGAATTGCACGCTGGCTGGATTCAGATATTCCAGGCTGCCAAGTTTTTCGGGCAACTATGAGTCTGCCCGGCGCCGAGGATATTCGGGCCCAGGCCCACGAGATTGCCGCCGCCGTAGATGCGGCGGCCGCCGAGGAAAAGTCTCGCACCTTTTTCGACCGGGTGCGGGCCAGCCACATTCCCTTTCTGCCCTGCATGATGCAGGCCGACGCCGGCGGGTTGTTCGTGCGCTCCTACGAGGCCTTCTATATTCTGGGCCGGGCTTCCATTCCGCTCACCGTGGGACTGACCATGCACCAGTATAATCTGGCCGCGCTGGCCACCCTGCCGGTGCCCCTGGCCCCCGATTTCGAGCGGCGTCGCCAGGTGCTGGTCGACACCATCCAGCGCTATCGCTCGCTGATGGCCATCTCGAGCTTCGGCGAAAACATTCGCTCTAAACACGAGGCCTCGCGCAACGTGGTGGTCACCGACCGCGGCGACGGCTCTTATCTGTGCCGTGGCCGTAAAGGCTTTCAATCGATCGCTTCCGAGGCGGACATTCTGCTGTTCAGCGGCCAGATCGGCGACGCCATGGGCATGTTCTACACCAACCTGAAGAAGCAACCGGCCCTCAGCCTGGGGCCCTCGCTGTTCTCGGGAGCCATGGCCCTTTCGGACACCCGCCCCGTGGAGTTCAACGATCTGATCATCAAAAGCCGCAATGTTTTGTCGACCAGCGACGATTTGACCGACCACCTTTCGTTCTACGCCACCGCCTGGTTTGAAGCGCTGGTCACCGCCGCCTATCTGGGCGGAGCCTGCCGCGCCCTGGATGAGGTGCGCAAATTTGCCCTGGGCGTGCACACCTCCGACGGAGAGCCTCTGGCCGAGCTGGACGGCTTTGTGGTCGACTGCGGTCGGCTGGCCATTCGACTGCGCTCGGCCCTGGCCATGGCCCGCAGTTTTGGCGTATGCGCCGACCGCTATTGCTCGGCCGTTCGCGCCAACGCTCCGGCCGTTGAATTGGACAATCTGGCCAACGACCTGATGGATTGTGGCACCCTGATCAAGTATTCCGGCACCCAGGCGGCCGTCGACATCGTGGCCGGGGCCCGGGGCCTGTTGGGCACACGCGGCATGGCCACCCATCACCCCCTGCACGCCATCAATGAGCAGGTTTGCTTCGGGCCACTGCATCCGACCATCTCGGCCGCTATCGAGCGCTCGGTGGGCGGGGATATGCTGGAAGAGCGCCCCTATCTGGGCCTGTTCACCTGGGGATTGGGCTAACTACTCCCCCTGCCAGGCCGGGGTCTTGGAACGTTGTTGCACATTTTCGCTAAAGCCCAGTTCACCTCGATTTAGTACCGGTTCGATGCGCAAGATGCCGGCCTTATTGAGAATCACCCGCAGCCGCTCTACCTCGAGCTGACGCCTCACGGGCCGCTCTTCCTCATAGTGAGTCACGGTGTAGCGAAAAATTAGATTCAAATGGTAGACCTTGGGGGCTTCGATCGTGACGATCTGCTCACCGTCGAAATAACTCAGACGCTTCTGAGGGTTGTCCAGCTTGGCCAAGAACCGGCTCACATCGAAGCGCAGCACGTCGTGAATTCGACGAATGCGTGCCTGAGCCAGATGCTCATGAAGTTCACCGGGAGGCTTGAGCAGCATGCGCTTGTTATAATGGATGACCACCTCGTTGCGCTCGGGCTCCAGTTCGGCCCGATGACCCAGGTCGCGAATATAGTCGACGTCCGCCGGAACGCTGCGTCGAGGCAGATAGCGAGTGTATTCCTGGGAGTCGCCCAGATGCACTTCGCTGGCCTGCCCGCGCTCGTCAAAAAACCGATAGAACATCTTCACGTCGTAGTCGGGCAGCCAGCTCTTCACTTTGCTATTGAAATAGTCCTTACTCAGGTCCTTGATTCGATCCTTGAATACGTAGGCCGTTACACCCAGCACCAGAATCGTGAGCAAACGTAGCTTATTGTCATCGGCACCAGTCATCATCTGAGCGGTTTGAATGTTGGCCAGGGTGGCGAAAAGAGCCGCCAGGGCCGCGCCGAAAGCGGCCACGAAATTGCGATAGACATAGTCACGCTGCACCCGAAGCGTGCGCAAAAACAGCACGTCGGAAACGTATTTCTTCAACAGTCCCAGTCGATAGTAGTGGGTTTCGGCCCGGGCCGATTCTCGCTCACGCGCCGCCTCGACGTGCTCGTTCCGATAGGCGCGTTCGCCTATCAAGAGAGCGTTGATCTGCTCAAGCAGGTCGCAATCTTCGGCCAGCAGGGGCTGCAGCGCCCGATGCATGCCGATCAAAACGCTCTCCAACCGGTAACTCAAATACTCGTCGGTCAGCAGAAAGGCCCGGCGAACTTCATCGGGAATCAGCGAGTCGTCTTCCTTCAGTCTCCACACATAGCGCTCACGATAGTCTCGCAGTTCGCAGTGAACCCCTTCCAGTCGCACCATCAACTGGCGCGACCACGCGGCCACAGAAGTCTGAGGGGAAGCCGTTTCGCTTTGCAATTTCTTCAACTCGGTATAGACCAGACAGCCGAACAGCTTGACGTCGTGAATGACCAGCTCTTCCAACTGGCGACGACGCCGTAAATCGAGGCGTGCTTCGAAATACTGATCAGCGGCAGCCAGATCAGGAATGCGCAGCTCGCGCTCTGGCCCCCGCGCAACCTCGGGCGTTCGCACCCGCAACAAGTGGGTCAGATCGGCATAGAATGCCTCGCGGGGATAGGATTCTGAATTTACCCCCATATTGTGGGGCAAGAACATATAGAGGTCGACCTCATAGGCCTTGGCTTCACTGCCGCTCAGCTCGAAGTCAAACTTGGACTGAAACTGATTACGGTCATGAACACTGTTGGAACTCGCCAGAAAGCCCTCTTCCGGCAGGTCTTCATCCAGCGCCTCAACTTCGCTCACTCCGTGGATTTCGAGATCGAGTGTAATGAGCCTGTTTAGAGCCAAATATAATGGGGTATTCTCGGAAAATGCGCTGGCTCGTTGCATTTCTATTTCTCCTGCTATTCGGTTGCGGAGGGGGCGGCTCGGGCGGCCCTTCAGCCTCGGGTAGCGCACCCTCGAGTGGAGGCGGCAATGCCCCTCCGCCCCCTCAAGTGGGCGACGTGGTCCTGCGCTTTACCCTGCAGCCTCGCGCCATTCCCTCGGAGGTGCTGCAACTTCGACTGAGTGCCTTCAACTTTAGCGGCCAATTGGTGAAAGGGCCTCAGGCCTTTCCCAAATCGACCGTAATTCGATGGGAAGACGTTCCCACCAGCGCCACCACGCTTCAAATTGAATATCTCGACGGACTTCGAGTGCGAGGACTGGCAGCGCTCCCGCTTACTGTTCAACCCGGCCAGACCGTCGAAATCGTCGACCCCGACTTTCAGGACGTTCCGGCCACGTTGCAACGATTGGAAATCGAAGGTCCCGCCGATGCACCCGTCGGCATCCAGACTTCACTTACGGCCCGCGGCTATTTTAACGATAACTCCTCGCGAGACTTGACCAATTCGGTTACCTGGAGTTCCAGCAACCCGTTGACCGCCAGCATCCAGGCCGGAACAGTAACGCCTCGGGAAGTGGGTCAGGTTGAAATCCTCGCCCAATTGGGCAGCGTCTCTGTTCGCCGCAATTTCGGCGTCACCAGTAGCATTTTGCTGGCACTGGAAGTGACTCCGCCCAGCCAACTTCTGGCACGAGGCACCCTGGGGCAGGTTGAGGCCACCGGCACCTTCTCCGACGGATCCACTCGTCCGCTCACCAGCCAGGTCACCTGGAGTTCCTCGGCCCCGGGTTTTGTGGCCGTCAGCAACGCCGACGGGCTGCAGGGCCAGGTCTCCGCTCTCTCGGAAGGCTCGGCCACCATCACCGCCACCCTGGGTGAGGTCAGCGGCACCGCCAGCGTGACCACCACGGCGGCCGTGCTGCAGCAGATCCAGGTGAGTCCGCCCACCCAGAGCCTGGCCAAGG
>CAZYPN010000008.1:5353-182155 GCA_964649085.1 uncultured Burkholderiales bacterium
GCCACCCTGGGTGAGATCAGCGGCAATGCCAGCGTCACCACCACCGCGGCCGTGCTGCAGCAGATCCAGGTGAGTCCGCCCACCCAGAGCCTGGCCAAGGGCACCAGCGGCCAGCTGCAGGCCACCGGCATCTACTCCGACGGCTCCTCGCAGCCGCTCACCAGCCAGGTCACCTGGAGCTCTTCTGCTCCCACGCAGGTGGCCGTCAGCAACGCCGACGGGCAGCAGGGCCAGGTCTCTGCACTGCTTGAGGGCACGGCCACCATCACCGCCACCCTGGGTGAGATCAGCGGCAATGCCAGCGTCACCACCACCGCGGCCGTGCCCACCCTCGTCTGGGTCACGCCTCAGCACGGGTCGGTTCTGGTAGGGGCACAGCTGCCTCTGAAGGCCACCGCCCGCTTGTCGGACAACAGCCAGGTGGACGTGTCCACCGTGGCGACCTGGTCCAGCCTCAACGAATCGCGGGCCACGGTGGACAATCAGGGACGAGTCAGCGGGGTGAGCCTGGGTTCGGTCATCATCCGGGCTGAGCATCTGGGTGTTCAGGGCGAAGTCTCGGTGCTGGTTGGATATGGCTCGGAAGGGCTGGCCAACGCCCACGGATTCTTCAGTTCGCTGTCTTTCACAGGACGACACATCAGCCACCAGCTCTCCCGTCATATCGTGTGGCGAGACCTCGATACAGGATCCTCTGAGTTTCTGGAGGACCCGGGAGTCTTCGCCTTGGGATACAACAGCCAGCGCCCCAGTATGAGCGATAATGCACAACGAGTGGTGTTCTACAGCTACAGGCCCGACCTGAACAGTTTCGAGCCAGCGGAACAACCCGACCTTTACCTGCGCGATCGTTCCACGGGCAGCCTGACGCGGGTCAGCGAAAACGCCCTGGGAGAGGGCGCGGACGTCCGCCCCACGGGGGGCAGGCCCCGCATTTCGCGCAACGGCAATCACGTCATTTTCGACTCGCGGGCGACCAATCTGGTCAGTGGCGACTCCAACGGAGTTGCCGACGTCTTTGTCAAAGACCTGACCACAGGCGAAGTCGACCTGGTCAGCCGCAGCAGCCTGGGAGATCTGGGCAACAACCATAGTGAAAGCCGGGATTATGATTCCCCCCCAGACCTTTCAGCCGACGGTCGCTATGCCGTCTTTGACTCACCGGCCAGCAACCTGGTGGCGGGCGATAGCAACAACCGCTACGATGTCTTCATCCACGACCGCGACACCGATGAGACGCGCATCCTGAGTCTGGGCACGGTGGCGGCTCATTCTTTCAGCCCGCGCATCTCGGCCGATGGCAACCGGGTGATTTTCCAAAGCGAGGGGGCACTGATCCCCGCCGACACCAACAATCGGGGGGACCTGTATCTTTGGGATCGCAGCAGCAATACATTGAGCCTGGTCAGCACCACTTCATCGGGTGGCCTGGGGAACCACAATTCGTCCCTCTCTCCGCCCTTGCCGCACGACATCAGCGCCGATGGTCGCTTTGTGACCTTCAGCTCGCAGGCCACCAACTTTGTGGCCGATACGCCCACCACCCCACCGGGCGTCAACCTGTTCGTGAAGGACCTGCAGACCGGCGAGATTCGCCTCATCTCTCGTACTCCCAACGGAACCGCGCTGGCGGCTACGCCACCGAACCTGGCGCTGATTTCCGGGAACGGTCAGTTGATGTTCTTCTATGGACCCTTCAGCCTGTTCATCCCAGGAGGAGCGGTGGGAGTCGAAGGGCTGATCCAGGTCTTTAACTCCTTGAGTCTTACCCCCTGAGGGAAAATCTCACAGAGAGCCTGAAGTAGGCTTCTCATTATGAGCAAAATCGAACGCGTTACTCTGTACAAACATGGCCTGGGCTACTTCGAGGTTTCCCGCGAAGTCGACGGAGCGGCTGAATTCCAGCTGCAATTTCGTAGCGAAGAAATGAACGACGTCCTGAAATCCCTCACCGTTCACGATCCCGGGGGCCAGGTGCAGTCGGTATCCTACGATTCCCAGAAAAGTGTCTCGGAGCTGCTTCAAGAAATCGCCCTCGAACTTCCCAAGTCGGGCGGCGCGGCGGCCTTGCTGGGGCGGCTGCAGGGTGCTCAGATCGTGGCCAAACTGGGGGGCAAGCCCGTCCAGGGCGCTGTGGTAGGCCTGGAAACCCGACCCACGGTAGCAGCCGACCAGGTGGTGCAGGAAACCTGGCTGACCCTCTGGTGCGAAAGTCAAATGATGCAGAGTTTTCGCCTCTCTGAACTCGAATCGTTGGAGGTGTGCGACGAGGCCCTGCGCTCGGATCTGAGTTACGCCCTCGAAGTGATGTTCAAAGCCAACAAACGCGACACCAAGCAGGTCACGGTGATCACCCGGGGCCAGGGCAAGCGACAACTGAGATTGGGCTATCTGGTGGAGGCTCCGGCCTGGAAAAGTTCCTATCGCATTTTGCTCGCTGCCCATTCCGAGCAGCCCACCCATTTCGAAGGTTGGGCATTGGTGGATAACCCCCGGGACGAAGATTGGGAAAACATCGAACTCACTCTGGTAGCGGGCCTGCCCATTTCCTTTCGCCACGACCTCTATAGCCCGCGCTATGTGGAACGCCAGGAAATCGCGGTGCAAAGTGAAGCGCTGGCCGGCCCGGTTCAGGTCGCCGGGGCCGTGCCCCAGGCGACCCGTGCGATGGCCTTCGGCGCGGCCGCCGCCCCCTTCGCAGCCGCTCCCAGCATGGACATGTTTGCCGCGGCCGATCCCTTTGCTGCGCCAGCCGCGGCCGATCCCTTTGCCCCCGAAGGAGGCGGCGGCTTTACCCCGCAGCAGCCCGTGGAAGTGCTCACCCAGAGCCTGGGAGAGATGTTCCACTTTCGCCTTCAACACCCCGTCACCGTCAAACGCAACCAGTCGGCCCTGGTGCCCATTGTGGGGCAGCCGGCTTCGGCCCGCAAAGTGGTTCTCTACAACTCGGGGGAACGAGAAACCCACCCCTTTGCCGCAGTGGAATTCACCAATGACACAGGACTGACCCTCGAGGGTGGTCCGCTGCTGGTCATCGAGGAGGGGTCCTATGCGGGCGAGGCCATGCTGGACACCCTGAAGCCCAACGAGCGCCGCATCATTCCTTACGCCGTCGACCTGGCGGTCAAGGTCGAAAGTCAGCAACAGCACCGCCAGGAGAGCGTCCATCAGGTAAAGGCTCTCCAGGGAGAACTAACGCTCTACTCGGCAGACCTCGATTCGCGAACCTATGTTTTCGACAACAACGACGAGCGCGACAAAGTGCTCTGGCTGGAACACCCCCTGCGCAACGGCTGGGAACTCTACGACACCCCCGCCGAAACCGAACGCAGCCCCAGTCACTACCGCTTTCGCCTCGACCTTGCCGCCCACCAGGTGCTGGAATTCAGGGTGGTGCTCAAGCACATTCGACAGCAGGTCGTGTCGCTGACCCAACTCAATCTTCAGCAGATCGCCTACTACCGATCGGGTGGCTACTTCAGCCGGGAAGCCGAGCCGGTGCTCGACGAACTGATGGAAAAGTTCCGCCAGCGCAATGCCTTGCTGCTGGAAATCCAGGAGAATGAACGCCGCAGCAAGGAGTGTCAGAGCGAAGTCGAGCGCTGCCGCAAGCACCTGCCCAGCCTGGGAACCAGCGAGGACGAGGCCCGGCTACGCAGCAAGTACGTGCTCTCGATGGATGAAAACGAGAACGAAATTCAGCGCCTGCGGGCCCGACTGCAGGAGCTGCGCAGCCTCAGCGAGTCGCAGTGGAACGACATCGTGACTCGAGTTCGTAGCATTCAATTCGAGAAAAACCTCTAGCTTCGGCGGCCGGCACGGGTAGCGGCATCTGACGACACCGGTGCCGGCCGTAACTCTTCAAAGACGCTCCAGGCTGCCCGAGCCGAGGCCTCCCAGCTGTGAGCGTGCCCCTGAAGAGCCGCCCGGGCCGGGGGGAACTCGGGCGACAGGGCCATGTCTATTGCCTGCGTCAATTGCTCGGTCGACTCGGGATCGATGGCCCAGGCCGCCTCGCCCAACAACTCGGGCAGCGGACTGTTGCGGGTGACGATGGCCGGCGTTCCACAGGCTACGGCCTCAAGGGCCGGCAAACCGCAACCCTCTTCGAGCGAGGGCACAACCACCACTCGGGCCCTGCGATACAGCTGTTTTAGGGCACTATCGTCGCAGTAGCCCAGCGCTTCAATGCGCGGATGCCTGGGAACCAGGTCTCGAGGCCAGCGTCCCACCAGCAGCAGCCTCGCTTCCGAATGGGAACAGGCCAGAAATGCCTGAAACAGGCGGCCTTCATTCTTGTGGGGTCCGGGCCCGCCCACGTGAACGATCCAGGGTTCTCGGTCTCCGGCGGGGGCCGGATCGTGAAACAAGGGGTCAACGCCATAGGGAACCAATCCGATTCGCTGCCCGGGCACCCCCAGATAGCGCTGAATTCGCTGCGACTCGCGCCGCGAACCCGTCAGCACCCGGCAACAGGACCTCAGGGCGAACCACATTTTCAACCGCCTCAACCAGCGCGCGCCGGCGGGCAGTGGATTCAATTTCGGGTAGGCCTCGGGAATCGTATCGTGAATGGTGGCCACCACAGCGGGGCACCAGAGCGGAAAAAAACTATCGATCGAGGGAAAGAAAAATACGTCGAATCGCTGGCGCGAAGCCACCTGCGACATCTGCCACATATCCCACAGGGAGCGTCTCTGCTGCAGCGCCTGGTCCTGGCCCCTGCTGGTGGGCACCACAATCCAATCAACCTCGAGTTGAGGTTCGTCAGCCGGCCCGTTGCGATCGACAACCAGCGACACGCGGTGTCGGCCACGCTGGGCAGCCAGAGCCCGGCACAGGCTGCGGGCATAGCGACCGAAACCGCGCGAATTGGTCCAGCAAGTGGCGTCGATGCCCAGATGCACGAAACGGCCTAGCGCTCCCACTGCCAGCTGACTTGCGGCTGCAGCGCCTGAAGGAATTCCTGGCAGGCAAAGGCCTGAGCCGTGGTCAGGGCTCCTCCACCGGAGGTGGCTCGGCCTGTGGCCAGCCACTCTGCGGCCAGGGCCAGGATGGCGGCGGTGGCCTGGTGACAGTCCTGGCCCCGGGCCCACAAACGACGACTCGGGCCGTAGCCTTGTGCTTCCACCACCACCGCAAAAGCGGGTCCCTGAATCGGAGCGCTGGCAGGTGCCTTGCCTGGCCGAAGGAGGCGCTTGCGAACCCAGCCCAGCAGCCGGCGGAAGCGAGTCTGCAGCAGCTTGCTGATCAAAGGCCGCAACCACGGAAATACCGGTAACAACCAGGGATGTGGAGCCAGTGAGGCGGCGTTGATCCAGCTGCGAACGGTGGTGACCTGCGAGTGTCGCGGGACCATCACCACCTCGCCGCAGCCGTAGCGCGCGACCTGCTGCCTGCCAAAAGGCGCGGGAAAAACAAAGTGACCGCCGTCTTTCTCGAAGGGAACAGCTCGCCAGGCACCCTGTCGGAACACCACCTCGGCCCCACGCGGAGCGGCGGTAGCAAAGTCCAGACTGTTTCCGGCGGCCCCCTGGGAAAAGCTATAGGCCACGATCAGCTCTTCGCAGGGGCAGGCCAGGGATGAGAGACAATCCCCCAGAGAATAATCCACCCCCACCGCCGGCACGATGCAGATACCCGCTCGCTTTGCCTCAGCGTCGAACCTGTCCAGAACGGATTGAATCTGAGCCTGATCTCCGCAGGCGTCGACATAGTGAAGCCTCTGTTCCAGGCAGCGCTCGATAACCTCGTCGATCCGTGGGGTGCAGTTCACCAGCACCCGAATGCCCGACCAGTCCTCACCCCGAACGCCTTCGTCCGATTGGGCCAGCCGAGCCAGTTCCTGTGGATTTCGCCCACCCAACCACAGCCGCAGGCCTCTGCCACGTAGATGCCGCAACACCAGACCGCCTAAAGCTCCAGAGGCTCCATAGACCAACACGTCCACACGCCAGAGTTGACGATCGACCGGGCAGGAACCTGCCGATGCCGTGGGAAGCCCGCCCAGGGGAGGCAGTTTTGAATATTGGCGTCGAAGCTACCAGTTGGAGTCTCAAGCGTGGATACGGTCGCTTCGTCAGGGAACTGCTTCAGGCGCTGGTCCCCCACTCCCGACATCAGTTCACCTTCTTCAGCGATGAAACCAGCGCCGACCATCCGTTTCCACCCGGTGCCCGGGTCCAGCACGTATCCACCCCCCGATCCAATTCACAGGCCACCCTTCGGGGTGGAGTTCGCCCCTGGCGCAACGTCCTTGCCATGAGTTGGGCCCTCTCCCGGTCCCGACTCGACGCCCTGCTGTTTCCTTCCGACTACGCCTTTGTACCCGTGTTCGGGAAGGCTCGTCGCGTCGTGGTCATGCACGACATCACCGCTCATCTCTATCCACACCTGACCTTCCAGCATCCCGTCCAGGCCTGGCTCTGGCGCCTCAAGTCGAACCTGGCCCGACGCCAGGCCCATCAGCTGGTCACCGTTTCCGAGCATTCACGCCGGGGCCTGGCACAACATTTCAAGCTGCCCCCTGAGGACATCCGGGTTGTGCTTGAAGCGCCTTCCCGGGCTTTCTACCTGAAGCCCGAAGCCCGCCTGCCAGCACGCCTGCCGGCGGGGAAACGCTTTCTCACCTATGTGGGCGGCTTCGCTCCCCTGAAAAACGTGCCCGCCCTGATCGATGCTTTTGCTCGTCTCATGGACCAGGCTCCCGACCTCGACCTGGTACTGGTCGGCGAACGCCGCAACGAGTCGTTCTACAGCCAGGTTCAGGCGATCGAGCGCCAGATCGATTCCCTGGGCATGAGCTCCAGGGTGCACTTTACCGGCTTTCTCCCCGACGATCAGGTCGCCGACCTGCTGAACCTCTCGCTGGCCCTGGTGCTTCCCTCGTGGAACGAGGGCTTTGGCCTGCCGGCCGTAGAGGCGGCGGCCTGTGGCTGCCCGGTGGTGGCCACCCGCTCCAGCCCCCTGCCCGAACTGCTGGGCGAGGGTGGCCTGTATATCGACCCAGCCAGCCCAGAACAGCTCTATACCGCACTGCTGCAGGTAATTTCCGAACCCGCGGGTCGGGGGCATCGAGCCTGGGAAGCCGTTCAAAACCTCCGTTGGGAGCACTCGGCCCGACAACTGGAAGCCATTCTCGAGTCCCTGTAAAAATGAAGTTTCTTCACGTGACGACCTTCTATCCGCCCTATCACTTCGGCGGCGATGCCGTTTACGTGCAACGCCTGGCCGAGCTGCTGGCGAGCAGCGGCCACGAAGTCGATGTCGTCCACAGCCTGGACGCCTACCGACTGATGGGAGGGGCTGTTCGTTCCAACCCCGAGTCAGCCCGGGTGCATGTCCATCAGCTCAGCAGCGCCACGCCGCGGCTTTCGGCCCTGGTCACCCATCAACTCGGACATCCCTTGCCCTACCGAAGCCAGCTGACTTCGATCTTTCAGAAAAACTACGACGTCATCCACTTTCACAACATCTCGCTGCTCGGTCCGGCCATTCTGGGCTACGGGCGCGCACGCAAGGTGTACACCACCCACGAACACTGGCTGATCTGCCCCATGCACGTGCTCTGGCAGTTTCAGCGCCAGGTGTGCCAAAAGCCCACCTGCCTGCGCTGTGTTCTGCAAGCGCGACGCCCCCCCCAATGGTGGCGCTACACCCCCTGGCTCAAACAGTGTTGTCGTCATGTCGACCTGTTTCTGGCCCCCAGCGAGTCCACGGCCCGCCGCCATCAGGCTGAGGGAATTGAACAGAACTTCCGAGTGCTGCCCCTGTTCGCGCCGGAACCCCAACCCGGCCCAGTCCAGCTGCAGCTGCAGCGGCCCTACTTTCTCTATGTGGGCCGGTTGGAACGGCTGAAGGGACTGCACACCCTGATCCCTCATATGGAACCTCTCGACGCCGACCTCGTCGTCGCTGGCGACGGCCCTCAGGAGCCAGAGCTGCGGCGCCTGGCCGCCGCCAACCCGCGCATCCACTTCTTGGGCTGGCAAAGCTCCCAGCAGCTGGCCGGGCTCTATCCCCAGGCCCGCGCGGTAGTGGTGCCGTCGCTCACCTACGAAACCTTTGGAACCGTAATCCTGGAGGCCTTTTCTTATGCCACGCCCGTGCTGGCCTCGCATCTGGCGGCTCAAGCCGGAGCCATCCAACAGAGCGGCGGCGGCTTCGTCTATCACAACAGCAGCGAACTGACCCAGCAGCTCGCCGCCTTGAGCGCTGATCCCCAGCAAGCCAGGCTGCTGGGAGCCCGCGGCTACGAAGCCTATCGAAAACTCTGGACGCCGCAACAACACCTCAAGCAATACCTCAGCCTGGTATCGTGACCATTTTGATGTATCACGGCTTGCTCGGAGGTGGCGCGCCTCACCTCGAGCGCCACCAATTCGTGGAGCAACTGGAGCACCTCGCCCGCAGTGGGCGCTCGGTCGGCCCTCTGCATCAGCGCCCCCAGATAGCGCTGACCTTCGACGACGGCTACCGCGATCTGCTGGAGGTGGCTGTTCCCCTGCTGGAGGCCCGCCATTGGAAGGCCACCGTATTTCTCACCTGCGACGGACTGAACCAGCTGCAGCCCCAGCATATGGCGCCAAAACCGCTGCTAGACTGGGAGGCGGCTCGACAATTGGTCAAACTGGGCTGGGAAGTGGGTTGTCACACCTGGAGTCACCGCGACCTGACCCAAATCCCTCGGCAAGACTGGCATCGAGAAGTGGTTGAAAGCCGAGAGCACCTGCAGCAACAATTGGGCGTGCCAGTAGAGAGCTTCGCACCACCCCTGGGGCGCTTTCCAGAGGGACTCATGCCCCTGTTGACCCCAAATTACCAGCGGGCCGTGGGAACGCGCCTGGGCCGTTGCCAGAACAACACCAACCCCTATGAATTACCTCGAATCGAAATGTGGTACTACCGCGATCCGCATCAATGGAGCAAATTCCTTCAGGGGCAGGGGGAGAGTTACCTTCGCTGGCGCAGGTGGCTGCGAGCCTTACGTTACAGGCTGTGGGGAGGAAGTCCATGAGCGTCGGAATTGCCGTGATCGGAGCCGGGGTCGTCGGCCGGATGCGCTGCAACACCATTGTTCGCCATCCGGGCGCAAAGCTGTTGGCCGTCGTCGACCCCGACGCGTCGGCAGCTCGTCGCGCGGCCGGCTCCTCGGGAGCCCGCTGCCTGGCCCACCATTCGGAAGTGATGGGCCACCCCGAAGTGCAGGCCGTGGTGGTGTCCAGCCCGGCCCCTCTGCACACTGCCATGGTGGTCGAGGCCCTGCAGGCCGGCCACGATGTCCTCTGCGAAAAGCCCCTGGCCACCCGGCTCGAAGATTGCCTGCACATTCGCCAGGTCGCGCGCAGCTGTAGCCGCACCCTGGGAGTGGGGTTCAATCACCGTTATTTTCCAAGTTTTCAGTCGCTGAAGCGGGCTGTAGCCAGTGGACAGCTGGGCCAACTGCAACACGTGCGGGCCCTGACGGGCCACGCCGGCCTGGGAGAGTTTCGCGCCGACTGGATGTATCAAGGTGAGTTGTCGGGTGGGGGGGCAATGATGGACAACGGCATTCACCTCACCGACCTGATCCGTCATCTGGTAGGACCCATCGCCGAGGTCTATGGCACGGCCAGCAATCAGGTCTGGCAGGTGCCCGGTTCGGAAGACTGTGCAGTGGCCCTGATGAAAACCGAGAGCGGGCTGCCCATCGCCTACCATGCCACCTGGGGCGAGTGGAAAGGCTACAGGCTCGGGCTGGAAATTTATGGCACCCTGGGGCTGATGCGTGCTTCCTATGCTCCCATGCTCACCCTGGAGGCCCGGCCCGGGAAAGGACGCGGCTGCCAGCGCTGGAACCTGTATCCCTGGGTCAACTTGAGAGAGAAACTTCGAGGCTGGGAAACCACGGCCGAGCAAGCATTTTTTGAAGAACTGGACGATTTCCTCAGGGCCCGACAAGGAGGCCCCTGGGGGGCCCTGGCCGATGCCGACGCCGGCGTGGCCAGTCTTCAAGTCGCTCAGGCGCTGTATCAAAGCCAGCGTCAAGGCCAACCGATTCGCCCGGACTCCCTCAAGGGCTGACGAACTGTCTATATGCTGTTCACGACCGCAAGGCTTGACCGAGGGATAACAAAGACGTGAGTAGCACGAATTCCGCCCGCCGCTTCGCCGTCATCACGGCGGCCGGCCAGAGTAGACGCATGGGTGGCACCGACAAACTTATGCTGCCCATCTTTGGCAAGCCCTTGCTGCTGCATACGGTATCCTTGTTCGCCCACTGGGAAGAACTCGAGGCCCTGGTAGTCACGGTCAGTCCGGGGCGCGAGCAGGAAATCAGCCAACTGTTGGGCGGCCTGCCCCGACAACCACGGGTAGTCACCGGTGGGCAAGAGCGCCAGGACTCGATTCGCCTGGGGCTCAGCGACATCGAGCGACATTTTTCTCCGGGCCCAGAGGATACCGTGCTCATCCACGACGCCGCCCGGCCGTTGGTCGACACCGCACTCTTTCGAGCGCTGCTGGCCGAACTGGAGCAATGCGACGGAGTGCTGCCTGCCCTGCCGGTGCGCGATACGGTCAAGCGCGTCGAAGGCTCGTGGGTCACAACCACCGAGGATCGCGAAACCCTGCGGTTGGTGCAAACTCCCCAGGCCTTTCGCTTCCAGTCCATTCTGGGATGGCATCGCCGGGCCCACGAAGAAGGCTACCTCGGAACCGACGATGCCAGCCTGGTCGAGCGTTACGGCGGTCGCGTGCGCTGGATCCCCGGTCCGATCTACAATTTGAAGGTGACGGTTCCGGAAGATATCGCCCTGCTTGGCGAACTGACGCGCCAGCCTTAGCCCGAGTCAACGCCAGGGCCAGACCTGCCCTCCCTTGAAGCCCTGCAGGTGAGTATTGCGTGGTTGGAGGTCCTGGGTGGCGCGGGGATGTTCCTGTTTTCCTTGCGCTATCTTACCCGCCAGCTCCAACGCGGACTGTCGTGGCGCGTGCGAGGCTGGCTCGACGCCGCGCTGCGCACACCCTTTCACTGCCTGGTTATGGGTTTTCTGGGCAGCCTGCTGCTCCAGGTCAGCTCAATCACGCTGTTTGCGGCCATGGGCCTGCTGGCCAGCCGCTGGATTCGCCTCGAGCAGGGCTTCTATCTGGCCCTGGGTGCCGGTGTGGGCAGCACCGTCGGTGCCTGGTATGCCGGACCCCAGGTCTTTCACTGGGGCCCGGCGGTGGTTGGGGTTTCCAGCCTGTCGCTGGCGCTGGTTCGGCGCACCCGTTGGCGCGAGGGCATCGCCGTCGTCATGGCCGTGGGTTTTGCACTGTGGGGGCTCCATCTGCTGAACGGCGCTCTCAGTCCTCTGGCAGCCCAGGAGGTTGTGCCCTTGCTCCACACCCTGGAAGGTGGCTTGACGATGCAATTTCGGGCCATCCTGGTGGGTTCACTGCTGGCCCTGGCCACCCAGTCGGCCACGCTGGTGGTGGGGCTGGCCACCGCCCTGGCCCAGCAAAACTCGTTGCCGTATGGTCAGGCCGCCAGCCTGATCCTGGGGGCCAATCTGGGCATTACCCTGGCCCCTCTGTTCGCCGCGCTGGAATATCCTGCGCTGGTGCGCCGGTTGGCCCTGGCCTGGCTGCTGCAGGCCCTGATGGGTGTAAGCCTGACCTGGTTCTTTTTCCCCGGATTTCTGCGCGCCGTCGACCTGGCCGTTCCCGGTTCCCCGGAACAGCAACTGCAACACCACCTGGCCGCAGTCCACACCTGTTTCAACGTACTCAGCCTGATCTGCTGGGGCTTCTTTCCCGGGCTGGTTCTGCGTCCGGTGGTCAAGCTGATCCCCAACGGTGCCGCTGGCGAGCCCGAACTGGCTCCGGTGGTGCGCCGACTGTTGCAGCGCAGTCCGGCTCGTGCCAAAGAAGAGGCCGAACGACAGCTGCGACACCTGGCCACGCGTCTGAAAGAAATGCTGGAAGAGATCGTGCACGGTCTCTCTCAGCGAGGAACCCAGAAACGCGAAGCCGCACTCGACGACCTGATGGCCGAAGAGCGCCAGTTTCGGGGGGGGCGCGAAACCCTGCTCGACCTGGCCAGAGCGGGGTTGCGCGAAGAAGCTACTCGAGAAGAATCGAGCGCCCAGCTACGCCGCCTGATTCTTTTGGAGCAGGTCTTTCGACACGCCTCCGAACTTCGGCTCACAACGCTGACGTCGGTTCACCAGGCCTTGCCCGAGCCCTTGCAGTCGCTCTGCCAGCAGCAACTCGCCCCCCTGTTCGACCAGCTCTGGCTTTGGGGGCTGGGGGCGGCCGCTGAAGTGGAGCAGCCATCGATCATCGATCCCTTTCTCGAGCAACTCCACCTGGCCACCTGTTCCGCCTGGGGACATGGAGAACTCGATGATGAGGGCCGACAGTGGCTCTTCGACTTCTACCTGGGGGTCAGAAACTTGCTGCAAGCCATGGAGGAAGCGGCCGAAATGAACCGGCGAGCCGACTCAGGCAATCGTGGCCTGGACCACGGCACAGGTGAGAGCACCCACCAGAGCTGAAGCGGGAATGGTGAATACCCAGGCTCCCAGGATGCTTTTTGCCACACCCCAGCGCACGGCAGAAACCCGCTTACTGGCTCCCACGCCCATGATCGAACCGGTGATCACATGGGTGGTCGAGAGCGGCATGCCAAAAGAAGCGGTGGTGTGCAAAAGAAACGACGAGGTCATGTCGGCAGCAAAACCGTGCACGGGCTGCATTTTAAAGATCTTTCCGCCCATGGTCTTGATGATCTTCCAGCCGCCGGCCGAGGTGCCCAGCGCAATCATCAGGGCGCAGGCCACTTTCACCCAGAGCTGCACCTTGAAGTCGGATTGGATTCCGGCCGTGAACAGCGAGAGAGTGATGATGCCCATCACCTTCTGAGCATCGGCCATGCCGTGAGAATAGGCCATCAGCGCGGCAGAAACCCGTTGCATGGTGCGAAAGCGCCGATTGACCAAACTTGGTCTGGGCTTGGCCAGATGCAACCCCCAGAGAATGGCGGCCATCAGCAGGTAGGCACAGAAAATGGCACAAATCGGCGCTACCAGGCCGGGCAGCACGACCTTCTTCAGCACATTCATCCACTGCACACCGTTGCTCAGCGACCCCACGTGGTAAGAAACCGCCCCGATAATGCCCCCCACCAGCGCATGGGACGAGGACGAAGGCAGTCCCCACCACCAGGTCAGCAGGTTCCAGATCAGCGCCCCCACCAGGGCCGAAAACACGACGGATTGTTCACCCACGACAGCCGGATCGACGAGACCTCGGGCCATGGTAGTGGCTACCGCCTCGTGGGCGAAGGCTCCGGCAAAGTTCAGCAAACCTGCCATAATCAGGGCCTGACGAGGACTGAGGGCCCGAGTGGAAACCACGGTGGCGATGGCGTTGGCGGCGTCGTGAAAGCCGTTGACATAGTCGAAGGCCAGAGCGATGACCACCACCAAAATGAGGAGCAGGGTGATGCCCTCAGGCATGCTTGACCACCACGTTTTCGATCACGTCGAAGACATCTTCAAACTTATCGATGGCATCCTCGACGTTCTCAATCACTTCTTTCCATTTGATCAGGTCGACAATATCGGCCACGGTCTGACAGTGACTGAAGAGATCGGCCACCGCCTGGCGGTTGATTCGGTCGCCACGACTCTCGAGAGCCTTGAGAGGCTTGCGCAGGTCGGAGAGGTCCTGAAACTTGGGCAGTCGCTTGATGCCCTGTCGGAGAATCCCTGAACACTCCACCATGATGTCCGACATCTCCAGCAGGCACGGCTTGACGTCGCCACACTGAAACATCTGCATGCGGGTGGCGGAGCCCTGGATCAGGTCGAGCACGTCGTCCATGGAGCTACCCATGGCGTGAATGTCTTCTCGATCGATGGGGGTGACGAAGGTGGCATTCAGGCGTCGTGACAGTTCGTGGAACAGTTCATCGCCGCGATGCTCCATCTCGGTCAGTTGAGCGACCTTGGTTTCCAGGTCGGTGTGGTCGTTGAGAAAATCCTTAAAGGCCTTGCACATGTCCTCAATGAGGGCTGCTTGCTGGTCGAAGATCTCAAAAAACTTGGCATCTGAGGGGAACAGGTTGAGCTTCACGGTACCTCCCGGAGAGCGTATGGCGCGGGCGCCTTCGGTTACCGCCTCAAGATCCCTTGCTGGCCATACAAGAGGGAGTCACCTGAGGCAGCCCCAAAAGCTGCCGAACCTGGGTCGGCGTAGCCGGTTCGCGACCGAGTTCGCGAGCCAACCGAACCACTCGGGCCACCAGTTGACGGTTGCTGGTGGGCTGACGCCGAGTCCAATCGAAATAGGGATTGTCTTCCAGGCCCACACGCACGTGCCCACCGGAAGCGATGGCCAGAGCATTGGCCTGCAATTGATGGCGACCGATTCCGCCCACCGACCACAGCGCTCCGTCCGGCAGCATCGAGACCATGTGACCCAGGCCCACCAGATCGAGGGGGGCCGTGCCCAGCGAGCCCAAAATCAGATTATAGTAAAGCGGCCCCTTGAGAATGCCCTGCTTGATCAGATACTTGGAGTAGTGGAGCATGCCGGCCTCAAACACCTCCAGTTCGGGAATGGCCCCGGCCTCGAAAATGCGGCGGGCCAGCTGGACCACCGTGTCCGGGCTATTGAGGCTGGCCTGGGTGGGAAAATTGAGCGATCCCAGCGTCAGGCTGGCCATGTCGGGGCCGGCCTCGAGGGGTGCGGCCCGAAGCTCCACGCTGTTGGCGAAGCGACCGCTGAGTGAAACACACACCACCACTTCGGGGCAGGCCTTGCGCACACTGGTAACGATATCGATGTAATCCTGAGCAGAATGACTGGCGCTGTCATCCGGATTGCGCGCGTGAAGGTGGACGATCGAGGCCCCCTCATCAACCACTTCACGCACACACCGAGTGATTTCCTCAACGCTAACCGGCAGCTCGGGATGCTCGGATTTCTTCAGCACGCAGCCCGTTATGGCGGCGTTCACGATCAAAGGATTGGACATGTTCAACGGCCCTCAATACCCTCTGCCACCACTCGAGCTGGCACTCCGTAGGCCTTCACCCGAGCCGGCAGCGAACGTGTAACCACCGATCCAGCCCCTACCACCGTGTGATCACCGATCTCCAGGTAGTCGACCAGAGTGGCTCCAATTCCTATATAGACGCCCTGACCATAGCGTCAACCGCTGGACAAAGTTCGCGATATTGATGTTCTGTTTCTCGGCGACCTGCGCGTTCCTCGACGCCAGCGCTTCTTTCGCCAACTGCGCCAGGCGGGCATCGCGGTCGATGCTCGCGGCGATTTTAACGACCCTCGATTGCACGGAGAGGACCGCACCCAGCTGTTGAATCGGGTAAAGATCTTCCTCAACTTCCCAAAGTCAGGCGGAGAGCTTTCCGGGCTGCGCAACTTGATAGGAATGGCCAACAAGACCATGCTGATCAGCGAGCCCATCTACCGTCCCGAGCCCTACATTCCCGGGGTTCACCTGGAAATGTGCCCGGTGGAAGAGATGCCCGACCTCATCCGCCACTATCTGAAACACGAGGACCAGCGTCTGGCCATGGTCGAGCGCGCCTATCGGTTCGCCACCACAGAGATGCTCTTCGGCGACAAAGCACGCGACATGCTACGACTGATTCAACGGGCAGTCGACCGTCGTCAGCGCGGGTAGGAAGTCCCAACCCGGCTTGGAAGGCCCCTGGCTATGGGGCGACTGTTCTGGGCATTGTTGGGGCTCTGGCTGATGGGATGCTCGGTAGAACCGAGCGTCAAGACCGCCCCGGTGCTTAAGATCGTATCCAGTTTGCCCCTCACCGGCAGCTCACGAACCCAATCCGAGACCATGGTCAAGGGCATCCAGTTGGCACTGGAAGAGGTCAACTACCGGGTGGGCCCCTACAAGATCGAGTATCTCAGCTGGGATGACGCCAGTGCCCAGGCCGGCACCTGGGATCCGGCCAAAGAGAAAGAGAACGCCAGTCGGGCCGCTGCCGACCCCGACGTGGTCGCCTATCTGGGCACCTACAACAGCGGCGCCGCCAAAATTGCTATCCCGATTCTCAATCAGGCCGATCTGGTGATGGTCAGCCCTGCCAACACTTACTCGGGCCTGACCAAAAGCGGCCTGGGAGAGGTGGGCGAACCCGAACTCTACTATCCCAAGGGCTTTCGCAGCTTTTGCCGGGTGGTTCCGGCCGACGACCTGCAGGGCCAGGCCGGCGCCTGGTGGGCCCAGTCGCTGGGCATTAAGAAAGTCTATATTCTGGACGACAAAGAGCTCTATGGTCGGGGCATTGCCCGGGTATTCGAGGCCAGCTGCAAGGAGCGCGGGTTGGAGGTGCTGGGACACGAGGGCATCGACTCCAAGGCCCCCGACTACCGGGCCGTGGTCAACAAAATTCGCGAGTCGGGTGCCCAGTTGGTCTACTTTGGCGGTATTACCCAAAACGGCTCGGGAAAGCTGGTCAAAGACCTGCGAGCCGGCGGTTGTGAAGCCCTCTTCATGGCCCCCGACGCCAACAAAGAGTCGGCCTTCCTCGAGGCCGCCGGTCCGGCCGCCAACGGCTGCCTGGTGACTTTGGGGGGCCTGCCACCCGAAAAAATGAACCCCGCCGCCCAGGCCTGGTATGCCCGCTATCGTCAGCGCTATCAAAGCGAACCCGAGGCCTATGCGATTTACTCCTACGAGGCTGCCCAGATCACCCTGAAAGCCATCGCCCGGGTGGGCGACAAAGACCGCACCAAAATCCGCCAGGCCGTGATGGCCACCAAGAACTATGAAGGCTTGTTAGGCACCTGGAGCTTCGACCCGCAAGGCGACACCACCCTGAAAGCCATGTCGGGCTTCGAGGTTGTCGACGGCAAATTTGCCTTCTCGGCCACCCTCACTCCCGATCAGGCCCCCGCCGCACTGGCCGTACAAACCGGCCGGCCTCAGCAGCAATCGGCGCGAGGCGGCGCCGCCGAGGCGCTTGTAGAACAACTGCTGGCGGGGCTGGCCAACGGCAGCCTCATCGCCATCATCGCCCTGGGCTACACGCTGGTCTACGGACTGGTCGAACTGATCAACTTTGCCCACGGCGAGGTGTTCATGATGGGCGCAATGGCCGCCCTCACCGGGCTGGGCTGGCTGGGGGGGTCCCCCTGGCTGGGCATTCCGCTGGTGCTGCTCGGCAGTATGCTGTTCGCTGCCTTACTCAACCGAACCATCGACCGGGTGGCCTACCAGCGCCTGCGGGGCAAACCCCGCCTCGTGCCCCTGATCACGGCCATCGGTGTGTCCTTTGTGCTGATGAATCTGGGAGGTTACTGGAAGGGTTGGGCTCCAGTCTTCTTTCCCGACCTGTTGGGCCAGCGAGACATCAACCTGTTCGGTCCCCAGTCGGCCATCCACTTTCGGCTCAGCCAACTGATCGTCATCCTGGTAGCCATGCCCTTAATGGTGGGCCTGCATTACTTTATCCATCGCACCCGACTGGGCAAGGCCATGCGAGCCACCGCCCAAAACCCCCAGGCGGCCCAACTGATGGGCATCAACGTCAACTCGACCATCGCCGCTGCTTTCTGGATTGGCGGCGCGCTGGCCGGTGCGGCCGGTTTTCTCTACGGCTTTTACAACCATGAAGTGCGCTTCGACCTGGGCTTCCGCCAGGGGCTCAATGCCTTCACGGCTGCCGTGTTGGGTGGCATTGGCAACGTTCAGGGCGCTGTCTTGGGCGGGCTCATCATCGGACTGGTCGAGGCCCTCACCGCCTACTACTGGTCTCAAGCGGTGGCGCCGGCTGTGGTGTTCGGTGTGCTGATCGCCATGATTCTGGTTCGACCCTCGGGACTGCTGGGTTCGAGCCTGCCGGAGAAAGTATGAAAGCTCTGCTGGCCCTGGGGTTGTTGCTGCCTTTTCTCAACGCCGGGCTGGGCCTCAACATCCTGCCTGCCAGTTGCCAGATCTTGCTCTATTTGATGCTGGCCCAAGGGCTCAACCTGGTGGTGGGCTACGCCGGGTTGTTGCACCTGGGCTATGCCGCCTTTTTTGCCATTGGAGCCTTCTCGATGGCCTATCTCACCAGCCCACAGAGCCCCCTGGCCCACCTTTTCCAATGGTCCTTTTACCTGGCCCTGCCGGCCTCGGTGCTGATCACCTCGGCCTTCGGGGCGCTGCTGGCCTGGCCCACTCTGAAGCTGCGGGGCGACTATCTGGCCATCGTCACCATGGGTTTCGGGCTGATGCTCGACCCTCTGCTGCGCAACTACGATGAATCCACCAAGGCCATTACCGGCATGTCGGCCATAGCCGCCCCCCTGCCCGGGGCCACCGTAGAGGTTTTCTACATTGTCATGCTGCTGGCACTGCTGGGGTGTATCACCGTAGCCTATCGAGTGCGCCACTCCAGCGTGGGACGGGCCCTGCGAGCCCTGCGTGAAGACCCGGTGGCGGCTCAGGCCTGTGGCATTTCCCAGCAGCGCCTGAAACTGCAGGTTCTGGTGCTGTCGGCGGCCCTGGCCGGACTGGCCGGAGGCCTGTATGCCTCCTATATCTACACCCTGAACCTGTCGTTTCCGCTCGACTTTAACGGTTCGATCATGGTGCTGGCCATGGTTATTTTGGGCGGGGTGGGCAGTATTCGCGGGGCTGTGCTGGGCGGACTGGCCCTGGGCACTTTCAACCTGATTGTCATTCCCAAGCTCATCGATCTGATGCAAACCAACCTCAGCCCCATGCTGGCCGGTGCCCTCTCGCCCACGGTTTGGAAATGGTTAGAGCCCTGGCTCGACCTGTCCAAGGCGCAATTTTTGATGTTCGGACTTACCCTGGTGGCGATGATGTTGTGGCGACCCGAGGGACTTTTACCGGAACAACCGGTGCACTACCCCGAGGCCGAGCCCGCGGAGACTCCCTCGTGAGTGCTCCCCTGCTGGTGGCAGACTCCGTAAGTCGGCACTTCGGCGGCTTGGTGGCGGTGCATCAGGTGCAGTTCCAACTCGAAGCCGGCATCATCGCCTCGGTAATCGGCCCCAACGGAGCCGGCAAAACCACCTTTTTCAACCTTCTGGCCGGCGTCTACCGCCCCTCCGAAGGCCGGCTGCTCTGGCAGGGTGAGCTGCTGGCCGATGCCCGGCAGGGCCTGGCCACCGACCAGATCGTGCGACGAGGCCTGGTGCGCACCTTCCAAAACATTCGCCTCTTCGGACCGGTCAGCGTGCTGGAGAACGTCTTGATCGGCATGCACACGCGCGTGAACAGTGCCTCGTGGGCCCAGTGGCTCGGGTTACCCGCGGCCAGAGCCGAGGAAAAAGAAAGCCGGCGCCGCGCCCTTGAAGTTCTCGATTTCGTGGGGCTACGCCCCGATGCTCAGCGGCCCGCCCAAAGCCTGCCCTACGGCCACCAGCGCCTCCTGGAGATCGCCCGGGCCCTGGCCAGCCAACCCCAACTATTGCTGCTCGACGAGCCGGCCGCCGGTATGAACCCCAACGAAACCCACCAATTGATCGACCTCATTCGGCGCATCCGCGACCGGGGCATTACAGTGTTGCTCATCGAGCACGATATCAAGCTCGTCATGGAGATCTCCGAAAAGGTCATGGTGCTCGACCACGGCCACAAAATCGCCGAGGGTTCGCCGCTCGAAGTGAGCCGAGACCCAAAGGTGATCGAAGCCTACCTGGGGGCCCCCGAATCGTGCTGAAGCTCAACCACGTTTCGGCGGGCTACGGGGCCATTGAAGCACTGCACGGCATCGACCTGGAAGTGCAGGAGGGCGAAGTCGTCACTCTGCTCGGAGCCAATGGTGCCGGCAAGACCACCTGTCTCAAGGTGATCACCGGGCTGCTGCCCGCTCGCAGCGGCGTCGTCGAGTGGCGAGGGCAAAATCTCTGCAGCACACCGGCCCACGCGCGTGTCCCCCTGGGCATCGCCATGTCACCCGAAGGTCGCCAGGTGTTTCCCCGCATGACCGTGCTGGAGAACCTGGAAATGGGCGGCTACATTCACTCTGGCCAGGACCAGAGCGCCGACCTGGAGCGAGTGTTTCAACTCTTTCCCAAGCTGAAAGACCGCCTTGGGCAGTTGGCCGGAACGCTTTCAGGCGGAGAACAACAAATGCTGGCCATCGGTCGGGCCCTGATGTCGCGCCCGCGCTTGCTGCTGCTCGACGAGCCCAGCCTGGGCCTGGCCCCGTTGGTGGTGCAGCAGATCTTTTCCATCATCCGCGAAATCCGCAGTCTGGGACTGGGAGTGCTGCTGGTCGAGCAAAATGCTCGCCAGGCGCTTCAGGTGGCCGACCGTGGTTATGTCTTCGAGGTGGGCAGAGTAGCGCTCAGCGGCAAGGCGGCCGAACTTTCGGACAATCCGGAAGTGCAAAAGGCTTACCTGGGTCTGTAGTGTGAACGAGCCTTATTTTTCGGGGGAAGCCACCCCCGAGCTGGCCCGGCTGCCGGTCCACATCGTGCTCGACAACGTGCGCAGCGCCTTCAACGTAGGCTCGATCTTTCGCACCGCCGATGCGGCCGGCATCGGCTGTCTTCACCTCTGTGGCATCACCTGCTGGCCCCCCCACCCCAAGTTGGAAAAAACTTCCCTCGGTGGCCACCAGTACGTCCCCTGGATGCGCCACGAAACCACCGAGCAGGCCCTCGATTGGCTCAGCGCCCGCGGGGTTCCGCTGGTGGCTCTGGAGACAGCCCCCGACGCCCTCGACCTGCGCTCTTTCCAGTGGCCGCAACCGGTAGCCGTGGTGCTGGGCCACGAAGTTCTGGGCGTCGACCAGAGCATCTTGCGACGGGCAGATTTCCAGCTGTGCATTCCGATGTTCGGGGTGAAGAACTCGCTGAACGTTGCCAGCGCCTTCGCTGTGGTGGCCTACGATTTGGTAGCCAAACTCAAGCCCCTGGAGAGCTGCCAGGCCGCGCTCCTAGCGAAAAAAATCCTGACCGGCAGGGCGGATCAGCTGCCGGGCGCTGGCCTCTCGTGAGGCCGTCCAGGAAAACCCTCGCACCAGCGTAGCCGGCACAGCCTCCATCTTGCCCATGGCCAGTTCGGCCGCCGCGCACAGGGCATCGGCCGAAGCCATAATACTGGCCTCCAGCGGATAACCATGGGGGTCGTTCTGGCCACGATAGTCGGTGAACGGCTCCATGCCAAAGAGACCGATGCAGACGTTGACGATACCGATCCGCCAGGCTCTTCCGAAAGAATCAGAGACCAGCACCGGCAGGTCAAAACCCAGCTGTGCCGAGAGAGCTTCGCACAGACCACGAGCCGAAGCGTCGGGGTCGAGGGGCAACAGGCACACCGTTTCCCCGGGACTGTTGGAGCGATCCACACCCGCGTTGGCGCAGGTCAGGCCATGGGTGGTTCGAGAGATAATGATACCGTGCTCCATGCGAACCAGGGCCGCACTTTCTCGAAGCACCACTTCGATTTGACGAGGGTCCTTCCCCCAGCGCTCGGCCCAACGGTGAGCCCATGGCGAGGGCTCGACCGTGGTCAGGTCGACCACTCGCCCCTCGGCCTTACTGATGACTTTATGGGTCACCACCAGTACGTCCCCGGGCTGGGCCGTGGCTCGGAGCGCGCCCACCAGAAGTTCGGAGAGATCGTCGCCCGGGCGCACTTCAGGCACCCCGACCACGGGCAGCAGGTTCAAACCGGATGAGGATGACACTGGAAGGCCTCCCAATCGTCGAGGGTGTCCACATCGTGGGCCAGCCCCGGAATTTCCAAGCAGGCAAAGGGCAGGCCGAGTTCTGCGGCCAACGAGCGATGGGCCTGCAGGCTGTTGCCACCAAAACGCGTTTCAAAGCAAGCGAAGCCGTCGTAAATCAGGGCATTACTGCCCGATCGGTGGCGGTCGCAGGCCACCGCCATCCCGCCCGGAGGACAGCCCTGCAGCAAGTCTTCCAGGTCGGCCGGAGACAGCCCGGGCAGGTCTGGCAAAATCACCAACCAACGCCGGGGGCGCAGCCGTTCCAACCAGTCGCTTAGACCGCCGTTCAGGCCCGAGCGAGCCTGCTGCATATAGTCCACTCCGAGCAGCGGAGTGGTGGGGGCCAGTCCCACCACGGTTACACTTTCGATCTGAGGACAGGAACGACACACCTCGGCGACTCGCTGCAGCCAGCCCAGAGCCAGCCCGTTTCGCTGCTCCAGGCGCAACCGGCTCTTCCCCTCGGCCAGACCCCGGAACGGCAGTGCCACCTGCCACAGCTGCTCAGAGTTCACAGATCCTCCGGGCCAACGCCTCGCGATCGGCGACTTGCTTCATCCAGGTCGGAACCAGGGACAACGAACATCCCAGAGACTCGATGTCGGGGCGCAATTCGGCGTCGGATTCATCGAGCACCCAGTGGTCTACTTTGCCTCGAAGTGCCAGCGCCACCCCCAGGCTGTTGCACGGATATCCCAGCGACGGCAACAGCTCGGCCAGCGGCCCCTTGACCGACTGACCACCGATCATCGGCGATACAGCGATTTTTCGGGCCTTCAATCGGGACCAGGCGGCCTCGAAACCGTCGAGCGCAAACAGGGGCAGCAGGCTGAGGAAAGGATTGGAGGGAGCCAGCACAATCCGTTCGGCCGATTGCAGCCCCTGCAGCACCTCGGCCGTAGGCCCGGCCTGAGGCGCATAGGCACATTCCAAGACCCGAGGTCGGTGCTGCTGGCCCACGAAATACTCCTGGAAGTCTAGCCATCCCTGTTCGGTGCGCACCCGCGTGGGTGCGGGCTGATCGCTCATCGGTAATAAAACGGTCCTGGGCAGCCCGTGGGCCTCGCACAGCCGCCCCGTAACCTGGGTCAAAGTGTGACCGGCCGCAAGGGCCTGGGTGCGAAACAGGTGAGTGGCCAGATCGCCGTCGCCCAGGCGGAACCAGGTCTCACCCCCCAGCTCGGCCAACCGCCGCGACACGGCCCAGGTTTCCCCCTGCAATCCCCAACCCTGCTTCTCGTCTGCCCGCTCGGCCAGGGTATACATCACCGTATCCAGATCCGGGCAGATCCACAGGCCGTGGAGCCGGAAATCGTCCCCCGTATTGCCGACGATGGTCAGAGGACAACCGATGCGATACAGACCGTGACAAAGCTTGGCACCACCAACCCCCCCGGCCAGCACGACCCAGCGACTCATTGTGAGCTGAGGAACGTTCCGCGAGGGCCTTCCACCACCAGGCGACCGGATAGCGAGGCCCCACCGGAAACCTCGATGTCCAGGCTGCTGCCGTCACCGCTGGAGTATTCGTTGGAAGCGCCCGTCCAGGGGGGCAAATTGGTAAAGGTGTTGCCGTTGGGCGGCGCCGCCACGTTGCGAGGGGTCCAGCCGGGCAGCGTCACCGTGCCCAGGCCGCGAATGCTGTAGGTGCCGGTCGGGTCGAAATCTGAGGTATAGCGCCAGATGCTCGGCACCGGCCCCGAGAGATCGTCGGTCAAGGTGGCCATCGACCAGTCTCGGAAGAGATTGTCAAATCCGGGATAGCTGAGGCGTAGCTGGGCCAGTCCCACTCCGTTGGGAGCCTGGGTGTAGTTCTGGAAGGTGGTCAGACCGAAACGGTCTACCAGATAGCGCAGCAGAGTGTAAGGACGGCCGTAGCCATCCGACTGACCGTCGAACGTGAAGAGGCTCTGCCGCGAGGGGTTTTCGAGAAAGCGCCTGCAAACGTTGAAAACGAAACTGCTTCCTCCGCCTGAGGCGACCAGGCCGTAGCCCATCAGGTCTTCGCAGAGTGTCGACTTGCCCTCGTCGATGGCCGAATTCTCAAAACTGCCGTCGAAAGCGCCCTGGTGCAGGAACTTCACGTTCATACTGATACAGTGCTGAAACTCGTGGGCGATGGTGCCCAAAATGTCAAAATTGTCGCTGCCCAAACGATCGGCGTTGAGGTAGAGAATCTCGCCCTCGTTGCTGGTAGCAAAAGTCGCCTTGCTATATTCGTCCACGGGACGGAAGAAGCCGAAGAAATTCGAGCCACCGATGCTCGAGGACGAAAGGAACACCAGATTGATCTTGGCGTCGCCATCGCGTCCGCCCCCCTGGGTCCACTCGGAGCCAAAGATGGCCCGTACCTGGTCATAGATTCCGCCGGGATCGCTGCTAAAGGGGTTATCGTCGTCAAAGGCGGCGGCGATTTCCAGAGCCTTGGTCTTGGTGATGACGGGCACGCCCCCAACCCGCTCGGCGAAAATCGTACAGTGATCGGTTTCGCTATCGTCGTGCATTTTCTGGCAGGTAACCGTCAAATTGGAAATGCTGATGAAAAACGTCTGCTGAGCTCCTTCAGCCAGCTCTTGGAATTTGGGGCGGATCTCGGGCTCCAGGCGTGGTCGGGATTGAGCCTGCTCGAGTTCAGCCCTCAGCAGAGCGGGTGGCAGGTCCTTTTGAGGGCCATCGTGGTCGTGCTCTGGAGGCTGCACGCTGGGTATCAAGGCTTCTGCTCTCAGGGCTGTTGTCGTGGCAGTGGTGGCACCCGAGTTTTCAGTAGGCGGGGTATTCTGAAGCATCAGTGTGGCCACCCGATTGCCCCCAAAATTTGGCGATGAGAAGCGTAGAGTCACCTCAAACCCAGGCGGGTTCAGCCCTCCGCCATTGGGGCTGCCTCCCCCACCCCCAGCCGGTGTCGAACTGCCGCCACCTCCGCCGCCGCACCCCAGACCGAGGAGCAAAAGAGAATAGGCAAAACCACGCAAATGTTTCATTGCGACTGCTTCCACGAGGTCGGTCGGCGCCCTTCATGCACCGTGGCATTTGGAATTCTTAAAGGACCCCGGGAGCAAAAACAATCTGCAAAGTCTATACTGAAAGGTACGGGTAGCGGTTCTACCACGGATGAGGAGTGTGTAACACAGATGGCATACGGTGCGAATATCAATGGGGGCGGAAACTTCCAGCCCATCCAGGGAGCCGGTTCCTTCGGCTCTTATCCGCTCCAGGGAGCCGGAGCTCCTCCGCCCGCGCTGCCGGCGGGGCCGGCCGACGTTCGCCAACTTTTTGCGGCCGTGTTACAATCGCTCGAGCAGTTGCAGAACGCCTGGCGAGGAGCTCTTTCGGGCCAGGGCCAGAACCCGTTCTTCGCGCGCTACCTCGAAGGTCAGCAACCGCCCGTAGCCCAAACGGCCAAGTATCCCAGTGACAACGAAGATGGCGGCGGAGGTCACCCTCACTGCCCCCCCGGTGGCGGAGTAGCCACCCAGAAATATCCCAGCGACCAGGAAGACGGCGGCGGCGGCCCACCTGTAGGTGGGGTGACCAAGAAATTTCCCAGTGACAACGAGGACGGCGGCGGGGGCCCGCCCATCGGCGCCGTTACCCAGAAGGCCCCAAGCGACAATGAAGATGGTGGCGGCGGCACGATCGTCACCAAGAAAGCCCCCAGCGACCATGAAGACGGCGGCGGCGGCATTGTCACCACCCTGAAGTTCCCCAGCGACAACGAGGACGGCGGTGGAGGCCCGCCTATCGGAGCCGTCACCAAAAAAGCCCCCAGCGACCATGAAGACGGCGGCGGCATTGTCACAACCCTGAAGTTCCCCAGCGACAACGAGGACGGCGGTGGAGGCCCGCCCATCGGTGCCGTCACCCAGAAAGCGCCCAGCGACAATGAAGATGGCGGTGGCGGCATCGTTACCACTCTGAAGTTCCCCAGCGACAACGAGGATGGTGGCGGAGGTCCCCCCATTGGCGCAGTCACCCTGAAAGCCCCAAGCGACAACGAAGACGGTGGCGGTGGCATTGTGACTCGCAAGGCCCCTAGTGACAACGAGGACGGTGGGGGTCCGATCTTTACCACCCTGAAATTCCCCAGCGACAACGAAGAGGGTAGGGCCTGATCGAAGCAGCAGAAACCGCAGCCCTGGGCGCGAGTACAAGGAACCGGGAGCCGTCCTGAGAAACCGGCAGGCAGCCATTCCCACGGAGGATCCCATCCATGAATCGCCGCCTGCTTTTCGCTTTGGCCCTGGCCTGCCTGGCCCCCGCGCTGGCCGCTCCACCCGAATCGGGCTATCAAATGCCCCCCCAAGAGCTGCGGGCTCTGGTCGACGCCAACAACCCTCCCGGCATGGTGGTCGACCCCTACAACCGCTATCTCGTGCTGGCCCATCGCCCCTCTCTGCTGGCCCTCGGCGACCTGGCCCAGCCCGAGCTGAAACTGGCCGGACTGCGTTTCAACCCCAACAACCGTGCCTCGGGACGCGACAAGTACATCACCGGTCTCAGCCTGCGCGGCCTGATGCAGGGGCCGGAAAAGCCGGTGGAGGGGCTGCCTGCCAACCCTCGGCTGGCCGAACTGCGCTGGTCACCGGACGGGCAGAGTCTGGCCTTCGTGCATGTGGCCGAAAACGAGTCGCAACTCTGGCACCTGGACCTGAAAACCGGACGGGCGCGGCGGCTGCCCGGGGTAAGCCTGAACGGACTGACCGGCTTCGACTTCCAATGGCTGCCCGATAGCCGACAACTGGTGGCGCTGGTCAGCGCCAACAACGGCCCGGCCCCCCAACCTTCGGCCCTGCCGTCTGGCCCCTCGATCCAGGAGCACAAGGGGGGCAAGGCCTCGGCGCGTACCTACCAGGATCTGCTCAAGAGCAGCGAGGACGAGGCCCTGTTCGAACACTACCTGGCCTCTCGGGTGGTGCGGGTGGCCCTCGACGGGAAGGCGCCCGTCCCGCTGGGCCCGCCGGGCCTGTACATCGGACTTTCGGCCTCTCCCGACGGCCAATACTTGCTGGTCAGCTCGCTCCATCGCCCCTTCAGCTACCTGCAGCCTTACAGCTCTTTTCCTTTGAAAAGCGAAGTCTGGGATGCCCAGGGACGTGCGGTGAAAACCCTGCGCGACCTGCCCCTGGAAGAGAACACGCCGCCCGACTACGACGCTGTGCGGCCCGGAGTACGCAACCCCGAATGGCGAGCCGACGCACCCCACGAGCTGGTCTGGGTCGAGAGCCTCGACGGCGGCGACGCGCGCAAACCGTCTGAGTTCCGCGATCAGCTGTTCCGCTGGCAGCCCGGAGAATCTCAGCCGCGGCCCTGGCTAAAGCTGCAACTGCGCTACGGCGGCATCGACTGGGGCGACGGACAGCACGCGCTGGTGCGCGAGGGCTGGCACAAAACCCGCCGCTCGCGCACTCACTGGGTGCAACCCGAGCGACCCGAGGTGGCTCCGGTGACCGTCTTTGACCGCTCCTCGGAAGACCGCTACGGCAACCCCGGCGCCCCCATGAAGCGCACGCTTGCCAACGGCCAACGGGTGCTCTGGTTGGGCCCGGAAGAAAGCCTGTATCTGGTGGGCGAAGGGGCCTCGCCCGAGGGCGATCGACCCTTCCTCGATCGTTTACCACTGGCCAGCCTCAAGCCTCAACGCCTGTTTCAGAGCCAGCAACCCCACTTCGAGCGACCGGTGCGGCTGCTCGACGAGGATCAATTGTTGCTCACCTGTGAGAGCCTGGACGGCCCTCCCAACCTGTTGGTGCAGCCACTGACCGGGGGCAGCGGCCAGGCGCTGACCGATTTTGTCCACCCCGCTCCCCAGCTCAAAGCGGTCAAAAAGGAGATTCTCCACTACAAGCGGGCCGACGGGGTGGAACTGACCGGCACTCTCTACACACCGCCGGGCTACGACCCTCAGAAGGACGGGCGGCTGCCCCTATTTATCTGGGCCTACCCGGGTGAATTCAAAAGCGCCGCCGCCGCCGGACAGGTCAAGGGTTCGCCCCACCAGTTCATCCGCCCCTGGTGGGGAGGCCCGCTGTTTTTTGTGATGCGGGGTTATGCCGTGCTGGAAGACCCGACCTTTCCCATCATCGGAGAAGGCGACCGCGAACCCAACGACACCTATCTGGAACAACTGGTCATGGATGCCCAGGCGGCGGTAGACGCCGTGGTGGCCCGCGGCGTGGCCGACCCGGAGCGCTGCGCCATCGGTGGGCATTCCTATGGGGCCTTCACCACCGCCAACCTGCTGGCCCACTCCAACATTTTCCGCGCCGGCATTGCCCGTAGCGGAGCCTACAACCGAACTCTGACGCCCTTTGGCTTTCAGGCCGAAGAGCGCAACTACTGGGAGGCCCGCGACACCTACACCCGCATGTCTCCGTTCACCTATGCCGACAAGATCGACGAGCCGCTGCTCTTGATCCACGGCCAGGAAGATAACAATTCCGGTACCTTTCCCATTCAGAGCGAGCGCCTGTATCAGGCGATCAAGGGTCTGGGAGGGCGAGCTCGGCTCGTGACCCTGCCGCGCGAATCCCACGGCTATGCCGCCCGCGAGTCGGTGATGCACACCCTTTACGAGATGGACCGCTGGCTCGAGCAACACGTCAAGAAGGCGCCGCCCCGGTCGGAAAACCGCCCTTGAAGGAAACCATTCTCAGCCTCCAGTTGGGCCTTTAGGAAGGATGGCTTCGCCGCAGTCCATCTCAGACCGGCTGATCCCCTTCAATCAGGGCGGGAAATGGGGATTTTGCAATGCCCAGCGCGACCTTGTGATCGCTTGCGAATACGATTGGGTGCAGTGCTTTCGCAACACCCAGAATCCACCACTGGCATTGGTGCGCCAGGGCACATTTCCACAAGAATGGCGCTATGGAATGATCCATCCTTCGGGAGAGGTGTGCATTCCACTTGAGTATTCCAATCTGGAGCCCTTTTCGTGCGGCCTGGCTAAAATGCGCAGGTTTGGGAAGACGCTCTACGGCTTTCTGGATCCCCTGGGTCGCCAGGTGACCAAGCACGAATTTGAAACGGCTCAGTCTTTCTGCGAAGGCCGGGCCTACGTCTCTCTTCCGACTCGACGGCGAGTCCAGGAGCACGGATTCATCGACACCCAGGGGGACATGCGGCTCTCGGGCAGACTGCTCTTTGATGACGCTCGACCTTTCCGGCAAGGTCGGGCGGTGGTCACGCACTACGCAGCGCGCGGGTATTTTTACTCCTATCTGACACTCGAGGGCGGCTTCTTGACGGTCGGCAAGCCGAGTCGAAATCTCACCTGGTTTTGCTCCGCTTCTTGTTTTGGCGATGAGCGGGCGCTGGTCTACGGTGAATTGACGGGATTTGCCATCATCGACACCCGGGGAAGTGTGGTGGCAGATTTGGGCTACGAGTTTGACGAAGCCTATCCAGCCAGTGAGGGACTGATTCGGGTGGTCAAGCAGTCGGATACGGGATTTCTCGACCTGCAAGGACGGGAAGTCATTCCCTGCATGTTGGACTACGCCCGGGTGCGAGACTTTTGTTGCGGTCTGGCTGCCTTTCAGGAGACGAAAGACGGCTTGTGGGGCTTTTTCGACCGCAACCTGGAAGTGGTTGTGCCCCCCAAATACAACCAGGTCGCGGATTTCTGCGAGGGCCTCGCGGCGGTGAAGTGCGGCGACGCTTACGCTGTGGTGAATGCCCAGGGACACCAAGTGATCGAGCCTCGCTTCTCCTATGTAGGCTGCTTCGACGGGGCCTGGCTTTGGCCCAGAGCGAGGGTTCGAAGTTTTACATTGATTCCCAGGGAGTGGAATATCGCAGCCCCGCTGGAGAGTTCTGAACAACAGCCCTGGAACGGAGCTTTTGAACCCCACATCTACCCGGCTCGCTCCGCTCCCTCAATATTAGAGCTCTCCCATCCGGCCCTGCTCATCCAGCCTCCAGCCGCTCTCTCGCTCAACCTGATGCTGCACAGCGAGACCACTACCCGTTCGCTGCGGCAAAGGATACAGCAGCAGTTCCCCTCGTTCCGTGCCGACAGCCAGCAAACTTTCGTCGGGGCTGAAGGCCAGACACGAGGTCGAAGGCTCTTCCAGATAAGGCAGGGCCAGGCGCCCTGTGGCCAGGTCCCAGAGTTCGCTGCCCATCAAAGTGGTGTCGGCCAGAAACTGACCCGAAGGCGCCCAGGCCAGGTGGCGGCGATACTCCCCAGGGGAGGCCTTGGGATGGCGCAACCCTTGCCACACAGCCCGCCCCTCGGGCAGGTTCAGCACGTCCAGATGTTGCACCGTACCCAGCGCCAGCTGAGCTCGCTGGGGATGAAAGCCAAGCAGCGAGTGTTGGCCCTCCAAACGCAGGCGAACGCTACCTTCGGGCAGTTGCCGAACCAGGGTCTGCGACCCCAGGCTGCTGCAAAGCCAGCGACCGTCCTGTGAGAACTCCAGACGTTCGGGTTCGCCCAGAGCCGCTTCCGGCAGAGCCTGGAGCTTCCAATCGGCAGGTTCCCCCTGACACCTCCACAGCCTGGCTTCACGGTAACCCTTGTTGAATTCAGCTACGGCACCCAACCATTGTCCATCGGGTGAGAAGCGAACCTGGCGCGGATTGGGACATGCCAGCTGGCGAGGCGACTGAAGCCCGCCGGATCCACATCGATAGACCACCACCCCTTGGGTTTCCAGCACCGCCAACCAGCGACCATCCGGACTAAAGTCGAGAGCGCGCTGCTGGGGCTGGCTGCCCTCGAGGCCTTGCCAGACCAACTGCTGGGGCTGCTCCTCGGCGAGCGGCGCGGGGAAGAAGCAGAGCTTGGACTGGTCAAGCACCGCCAACCCCGCTTCGGGATGCAGCGCCATACAGCGGCTGGAACCGTTGAGAGCGAAGCGTTTCAGCAGCTTTCCATCAGTGGGACGCCAGAGCGAGACTTGCCCCGCCGAGAGCGCTGCCAGCCAACCGTCCCGAGGATGAAAGGACACCTGCCACACATTGGAATCACCCACCGCCACTCGCCGAGCACAAAACGCGGGTGGCAATTGCCAACAAGCTACCTGCCCTGAAGAACAGGCCAGGAAATGGCTTCCGTCGCTGGAGAAAAAGCCCGACCGCAATCCTGGCAGTCGCAATGAATGCTGCAGTAGACTGGCCGGATCATAAACGGTTGCGTGACTGTCAAACAGCATCGCCAGGTTGCCCGACCGGCCACTGACCACCCGAAGGGGAAGCCGGGGTTGCATCAGAACTCGTTCCTGGCCCGCGTCTTCCCTGAGAATTCGCAAGCGACCAGGCTCAGCCACCACCACCTCGGCATTGTTGGTGGCCAGCAGACGAGCTCCAGGATAGTCGCTCCGGCGAGCGCGTCGCCAATAGATGCGCACCCCTGCATCGCCGTCCATGGCTACCGTGGAACCATCGGGCGATACCTCCAGGCGGTGGGTGCCGGTGATGGCAAGGGGCCCCGAACGTGGCTGGCCGGTGGAAGCCTGAAAAAGGCGGAAGGCATCCCGGTCTACCTGACAGGCCAGAATATCGCTCGTCCCCCGCAGTACCGAATCGGCGCGATAGCCCGAGATCTTCGAGTAGAGGGGCAACTCCTTGGAGAACAGGGCGCGCCCTTCAGCCGGGTCCCACAGACTGATTCCCCGTGACCGAGAAAAAACCGCCAGCTTCGAATCGACCGTCAGAGCTGCTTCGCGGGCCGGTATGGTGAAGATCTTTCCCAGTGGCCGCCCCCGTTCCTGAAGCCACTGAAACCCGTAACCGCCGCCGTCCAGGCGAAGAACAACCCCCAGCGAGGCCTGCTGAGGATGGAACAGCACCTGCTCTACCGGGTTGCCAAACCGAACCACGGTTAGCGGTTCATCCATCTGGGCCTGGAACAGGTGCACTTCCTTACCCTTCCAAAGAGCCCACAGCGGTTGGGCAGAACTGACCGCCACGCCGGAGGCAGTCCAACGGCCCACCAGCTTCGGCGAAGGCAATCCCAGGGCCAGTCGCAAGCCTTGATCCTGGGGCCGGAGCTGCAAGGCCCGGGCCCACCAGAGCCGGGCCTCCTCCTGGCTGCCCTGAGCCATGCGCTCGTCGCCGCGCTCGCGGGCCAGAGTGGCAAGCAACTCTTCGTTGTGTCGAGAGCGAACCTGAAGCTCGCCATAGGCCAGTCGCAAACTGCGGTAAGCGGCCAGACTGCCCACCACCAGAATCAGAGTCAACAGCAGGCTCAGCAACACCAGAGGACGCCGCAAACGCTTGCCCAACGAATAACTCAGAGCCCACGGTCGTCGGCACAGCAGGGGCTCACCGTTGCGGCGTCGCTCCAGGTCGTCGAGAATCTGGGATACCGTTGCCGTGCGACGCCTGGGGTCAAGAGCAAGGCAGGCTTCAAGAATGTCGCTCAGGTCCTGGTCTACATCGGGACGCAACTGACGCAGGGGCACCAGGCGACCGCGAAGCAGCAACTGACAATAGCTGCGCATGCGCTCTTCCAGCGTGGCGCCTTCGGAGGCGTCTTGCAGCTCGTGAGGCTCGAGATAGGGCAGATGGCCCGTCAGCAATCGGTAAAAACTCGCCCCCAGGGCATATACGTCCCAGCGCACCCCGGGACGCTCGCTGCCGCCGGCCTGCTCGGGAGGCATATAACCTGGGGTTCCCCAGGAGTTCCGGCCCTCGCCCGACTGGCGGGCCTGACCAAAGTCGAGCAACACCGCCCGACCGCCATCATCTAAAGCCACATTGGAGGGCTTGATATCGCAATGCAAGATGCCCTTATCGTGGGTGTGCTTCAAGCCCGAAGCGACCTGCTCCAGCCACTGCGCCACTTGTGGCGGGGTGGGAGGCTGGTCCAACTGGGCCAGCGACCGGGTCAGCAACGGCATCACCAGATAAGGTGGATCGTGATCGAGGTCGGCGTCGAGCAGCGTAACCACCGAGGGATGGTCGGCCACTTCGCGCAGCCTTTCCAGTTCTCGGAGGGTCTGAACCCGATCCAACCGAGAGGTCAGACAGAGCTTCACCGCTACTTTCTGGCCGGTGCGCAGTTGGATTCCCGACCAGACTTCTCCGAAGGAACCCTGACCAAGGCGAGCGTCCAGGCGATAGCCCGGCACAGTAGGCGCCTCGCCAGGCGAACTGACCTGCAGGGCCCGCTGGCGATCGTCCCACGACTGTTGAAGCGTTTCCTCCATCACGCCAGGCGCTCCGCACGGATGGGGCAATTCTTACCCAACCGTTGGAGGGTAACGATCTCAACCTCTGCGAAGAAGCGATGATGATCCTGCTGCTCACCCATAGCGGAGACTACTATACCATCGACGGAGTAGAGCATCATCTGCAACGCCGAGGGGCCGAGTATCGCCGCCTGAACACCGACCATTTCCCCGGCCACTTTCGCCTCTCGGTGGGCCCGGGAGGGATTTGCTGGCTGGAAGCCGGCGATCAGCAGCTCGACCTCACGCCCACCACCGCCTGCTGGGCCCGGCGGCTGTGGCCCGGAGTGATTCCGCCCGAACTACCGGAGGCCTGTGCGCGTCAGTCCCGAGCCTTTTTTCTGGAAGCCATGGGGCAACTGAGCCGGGCTTTCTGGATCAATCCTCTGGCCGCCGGAGAAGCGGCCGAATCGAAGATTTATCAACTGGGACTGGCCGAGTCAATCGGCCTTCGGGTGCCGCCTACGCTGGTCACCACCTCGGCCACCGAAGCCCGCGCCTTCGCAGAAAATTTTCCCGAGGGCATTATCACCAAGTTGTTATTACCCACCGTTCAGTCCATGGACGGGCATCCCGACTTTGCCTACACCACCCGTGTGGAAGCCGAGCACTGGCAGCACATCGAGAACCTGCGTTGGATGCCCCAAATCTTTCAGCCCTGTCTGCAACGTCGTCGCGAGTTTCGCGTGATCGTGGTCGGCCAAGACCTCTTCATCGGTGCCTTGCAGGTGGAAAACCCCCGGCTGATCGACTGGCGGGCAGCCGGCCCCGACGATGCCCTGAACTGGAGCGAGAGCCAGTTTCCCGAGCCTCTGTGCCAGAAAATCCTGCAACTGATGCAGCGACTTGGCCTGGTGTATGCAGCCCTCGACTTCCTCGAGGTTGAGGCCGACCAGGAGCCTTACTTTCTGGAAATCAATCAGGCCGGCGAGTGGGGCTGGCTGGAGCGCGACCTGGGCCTGCCCATCGCCGAGCGCATCGCCCGAGCCCTGGTGGAGCACCGATGAAGGTTCTGATCATCACTCGCAGCGACGACAACGACTCGGTGCAGCTGGTATCCCAGGCCATTCACGACCTGGGAGGACAGGCCTACCGGCTCGATAGCGACCACTATCCGACGAGCGTGCGCATGTCCACCCAGCTCACCCCCCAGCGCACCCTGCGCCAGTTGAACCTGACTCGCGGTTGGCTCTATCTCGAGGAGGTTGGCTCCCTGTGGTATCGCCGCTACTTCGCCGGGGCCCGCATCCCGGAAACCCTGGGCGATACCCGCGAGGCCTGCGTCAACGAGTCGCGGCGCAACCTCTACGGCAGCATTGCCGCCATGGAGGTTTTGCAGGTCGACCCTCTGAGCAGCGTGCGTCGCACCGACCATAAGGAGTTGCAGTTGATCAAGGCCCGCGAGTTCGGGCTGACCATTCCCCGCACCCTGTTTTCCAATGATCCCATCGAAGTGCGCCGCTTCTATCGCGAACTCGACGGCCAGATGATCACCAAAATGCAGTCTTCTTTTGCCATCTATCGAGGAGAGAGTGAACTGGTGGTCTTTACCACTCCCGTTCAATCCCAGGACCTGGACGATCTCAGCGGCCTCCAATATTGCCCCATGACCTTTCAGGAATGGATCCCCAAGGCCTATGAACTGCGTGCTACCGTGGTGGGCAAACGGGTTTTGACCGCGGCCGTGCAGTCGCAAGCTCGGGCCCTTACGGCCGTCGACTGGCGACGAGACGGCATGGGTCTGATCGACGCCTGGGAACCCCAGGCACTGCCCGCGGATGTCGAAGCCGGTTTGCTGCAACTGACCGAATTTTTCGGTCTCAACTACGCGGCGGCCGACTTTGTGGTCGCCCCTGATGGCACCCATTACTTCCTGGAAATCAACGCCGGGGGAGAATGGTTCTGGCTGCAACGCTGCCTGCCCATCGCCGAATCTCTGGCCGAGCTTTTGATGCTGCGCTGCCCGCACGTCGTGACCCGCGTGTAAAGCGGTTCAAAGAGATTTCCCGCGCGAGGCGAAGCTCTTGCCCATGAAACCCGTAGCGCGTCTCTTTCTTCCCGAGCACAAAGAAGCCATTGTTTGCCACTGGAGCTGGCAAGGAACCCGCCTTTTGCTGGAGGCCAGCAAGCCCTCGGAAGCGGGCTTTGGTTCCTGGACACTGGACGTCTCCCAGGCCCAACTGGAGCTGGGCGGCTTCAACGAGGATCAGGTGGTGCTCAAACAGGATGGGCTGACCTTCTACTGTCAGCGCTCCGATATCGAAACGGAGCTTCGCCGGCTGGGGCTGATGCGCATCAACCAGAAGCTGGGAGCCGAAAAATCGCGAGTCCGCCACCAGTGGCGGATGTCCTGGGTATTGCTGGGACTGTGCCTGATGCTTGTGCTGGGCGGCGTGGGCTTTCTCATTTGGGGCAGCGACCGCATTGTAGAGCTGGCCGCCCGTCGTTCTCCCATCAGTTGGGATGTCGAGTTGGGCAAGCTGGCCTGGAAGAGCCAGATGGCCTCGATGCAGGAGGTGCGCGACCCCAGAGTGGTAGGCCCGGTGAAAGCCATGGTGGCGGAAATCACCAAACCCTATCAGGGCCAGGGATTTGAATTCGAGGTGCACGTCCTCGACTCTCACGAACTCAACGCCTTCGCCATGCCGGGGGGCCAGATGGCGGTCTACACGGGCCTGCTGAAAGCAGCCAGCGGGCCCGAAGAGGTGATGGGGGTGCTGGCCCACGAGGTTCAGCACGTGGTGTGTCGCCACGGCATGCGCTCGATCTACGGCGGCCTGCGCTGGCAGCTGCTGGCCTTTCTGCTGGCAGGGGATGGCACGGGCCTGCACAGCCAGTTGTTGAGTTCGGGAGCCTTCCTGGCCACCCTGAGCTATGGTCGCGATATGGAGCGTGAAGCCGACCGCCTGGGAGTCAAACTGCTACAGGCCGATGGCTACGATGCCTCGGGGATGGTAACTTTTTTCAAGAAACTGGATCAAAAACAAGGGGCTCTCGAGGGGAAACTCAAATACCTGTCCACCCATCCAACTTCTAAAGAACGAATCGAAAACTTGGAAGAACTCATCCAGGGAGCGCCAAAGGGGGGACAGGTGAAGGTGGACTGGGCGTCCCTTCAGGCGGCCTTAGGGAAAGGAACTACCGTTGAAAGTAGAGGTAGCGAGTAACCCCGACTTCGGGCACCTCGAAATCGTCCTCGCCAGCGGCGATAGCATTGTGTGCGAATCTGGGGCCATGGCCGCGATGGACTCCGACATCCAGCTGAGCACCAAAATGATGGGGGGCTTCCTGCCTGCCCTGTGGCGCAAAATGGTGGCTGGAGAAAGCCTGATGTCGGGGGTCTATACGGCCGCACGAGAGGGCAGCCGACTGTGGCTCTCTCCGGGCATCCCCGGCGCCGTCGTTCACTATCCCATGCAAAACCGCCCCCTGATGCTCACCTCGGGCTCTTTTCTGGCCTGCACGTCCGGCGTATCGCTGGGAACCCGCTTCGGCGGCCTGAAGGCCATGTTTTCAGGCGAGGGGATGTTCTTTATCGAAGCTCGTGGTCAGGGCGACCTCTGGTTTAACTCCTACGGTGCCATTATTGAGCAACAGGTCGAGGGCGAACTGCTGGTCGACACCGGTCACGTGGTGGCCTGGGAGCCCGACCTGCAATGGACCGTCACCGGCATGGGCAACCTGTTCAGCACGATCTTCTCGGGTGAGGGGCTGGTGCTCAAATTCAACGGACGCGGCAAAGTGTGGCTGCAGACTCGCTCCATTGGCGGTCTGGCGGGCTGGCTGGCCGGGTATTGCAGGGGGTAAGCAAGCATGCAAGCCAGTATTATCGGACTTCCTTCATTTCAAAGCCTGCAGGTTCAGCTGGAGCCGGGCGAGCACTTCTTCAGCGAGGCTGGGAAGATGGTCCGCTGCACTTCCGGCGTGAACATCGAGGTGACCATCCAGAAAAAGGGCGGGGGCATCTTTGGAGCCATGAAGCGCCTGCTGTCCAATGACAGCTTCTTCCACTCCCGCTATACCGCCGAGGGTCGCCAGACCGGCGAGGTGGTTATCGCGCCCACCATGATGGGCAACGTGCGGGTGATCGATCTGCGGGGCGACCAAACCTGGGTTACCAGCGGCGGGGCCTACCTGGCCTCCGGGCCCGAAGTGGTCTCGGAAGCCAAATGGCAGGGCCTCGGGGCTGGCCTGCTCGGCGGTGAGAGCCTGATGTATCTCCACAACAGCGGCATCGGCTTTCTGGCCGTCGAGGCCTTCGGCACCATCACCGAGGTCGATGTCGACGGAGACTTTACCGTCGACACCGGTCACCTGGTAGCCTTCGAGAGCAGTCTGGAATTCAAAGTCACCAAAGTCGGCGGTTCCTGGCTTACCACTTTCCTCAGCGGCGAGGGCTTTGTGATGCGCTTCCAGGGCCGGGGGAAATTACTGATGCAATCCCACAACGGAAGCAGCTTCGGCGGCATTGTAGGTCCCAAACTACCGATGAGGAGTTAGTATGCACTACGAAATTTTGACTCCAGGAAGCTACTCTGCGCTTCAGGTTCACCTCGACCCGGGCGACTCGATTATCACCGAAACCGGAACGATGGCCTGGATGGATCCCTGTATCCAGGTCTCAACCTCGAGCGGCGGCGTCATGGCCGGGCTCAAGCGGGCCGTGATGCGGGGCGATAGTTTCTTCCAGAACACCTATACCAGCAGCCGGCCCGACGGAAAAATCACCCTGGTGGCGGGCCAACCCGGCGAAATCAAAGCCTTGGAAATGCACGGTGCACCCGTGATTTTCGAGCGTGGAGCCTACCTGGCACACACGCCCGGCGTTAGCGTGGACGCCAAGTTTAACGGACTCAAGGGCTTTTTCGCCGAGGGCCTGTTCGTGGTCTATGCCACCGGCCAGGGAACGCTGTTCTACAATGCCTACGGCGACATTCTCGAGGTTGACGTGGCCGGTGACTACATCGTTGACAATGGCTACGCGGTAGCCTGGGAAAGCTCTTTGAACTACACGGTGACCCGAGCCGGGCGCAAGATCCGCAGCTTCCTGTTTGGCGATGCGCTGGTCATCCGCTTCTCGGGCCACGGCAAAGTCTGGGTGCAGTCGCGCAGTGCCTACTCTCTGGCCAACTTCATGCATCCATTCCGGCGGGTGAAGAGCAACAATTAGCCAGCCCGAAATCCGCCCGCTCCAAGCTGGCGACGAACTCGTTCAAGCCGAAGGCCTGCAGCAGCTGGTCTGGGGATGTCCCGACCTGGAGGTGATTCCCAGCCACCTGCTGCAGGCCCATCTGCATCATGGAGGTTGCCTGCTGGGAGCTTTCTCGGGAACCCAACTGGTCGGACTGATCTATGGCTTTGCCGGCCCCGCCCAGAGCAACTACTTGCTGTCGCACCTGGCGGCGGTCCACCCGAGCTGGCAAGGCCAGGGTCTGGGCCAACGCCTCAAAATGGCTCAGGCCGAATGGGCTCGGCAACGCGGCTTTCAGCGCATTCTGTGGACCTTCGACCCCATGCAGCCGGCCAATGCTCGCCTCAACATCGCCAAACTCGGGGCTGTCTGCAGGCACTATCGCGAGGACTACTATGGCCCCCTGGATGACGACCTCAATCGGGGCATTCCCACCGACCGCCTGGAAGTCGAGTGGTGGTTGTCTCCCATCCAGCGCCGTCCACAAACCTTCATCGCTTTTCCCCGCTGCATTACGGGCCAGGCTCGATTGGAGTGGCGGCTACGGCTGCGCAACGAGTTCCAACAGGCCTTTGCCGACGGCCTCTGGGTGGTGAACTTCGAGATCGTCGGCGACGAGGCGCGCTACTGGATGGGTGAAGTCCTTGCAGATTGAGGCCATCGAGCTGCGCGCCGTTTCGCTGCCGCTGGTTCATCCTTTCGAGACCAGCTTTGCCCGCGAAACCAGCAAAGACTGCCTGCTGGTTCGGGTTTGTGGCCGGGGTCTGGAGGGCTGGGGAGAGGTCGTGGCCATGGCCGCCCCGCTGTACAACGAAGAAACGCTGAAAACCTGTTGGCACTTGCTCGAAGACTTTCTCATTCCCCGCACGCTGGCTCGCCCCTGGGATTGCCCCCGACAGTGGGCCGGCGAAATGCAGGACATCCGCCGCAACTATATGGCCCGGGCGGGCCTCGAAGCCGCCCTGTGGGACTACTATGCGCAGCAACAGGGCCAGCCGCTCATCCGGCTCTGGGGGGGCACCCGCCAGCGCCTGGTGGTGGGGGTCAGCCTGGGCATTGAGGACTCTCTGGAAGTTCTCTTGCAACAAGTGGATGAGGCGGTGGCTCAGGGCTATCAGCGGGTCAAACTGAAAATCAAGCCCGGCTGGGACATCGAACCCGTTACCGCCGTGCGTCAGCGCTATCCTCAGCTGGCTCTGCAAGTCGACGCCAACTCCGCCTATCGGCTGGCTCAGTGGCCCGAACTGCGCCAGCTGGACGCCTTCGACTTGCTGCTCATCGAACAACCCTTGGCCCACGATGATCTGCTGGACCACGCCCAACTGGCTCGTCAGCTTAAGACGCCGATCTGCCTGGATGAGTCGGTCGAACATCTCGACCACTGTCGCCATGCTCTGAATATTGGAGCGGCTGCGATCATCAATGTCAAACCGGGTCGTGTGGGGGGCTTTAGCCGGGCCCTGGAGATTCACGACTACTGCCAGGGCCGGGGCGTACCTTGTTGGGTGGGTGGCATGTTGGAAACCGGCATCGGTCGCCTGCAAAACCTGGCCCTGGCCTCTCTACCCAACTTCACTCTGCCCGGCGACCTGTCGGCCAGTCGCCGCTACTTCTGCGAAGACCTCATTGAGCCCGCTGTCGAACTGCTGCCCGGGGGCGAGGTCGAAGTGCCCATGGATGTGGGCCTGGGTCCACGCATCCACATGGACCGATTGAACCACTATACCGGGCAACGGCGCTGGTACGGATTAAAGCCCGGATAAATCCGGCCGGTCAAGTAACATCTCGCAGCGTCATTCTTTGCGAAGAACTTGCCTCATGTCCAGCTATCAGAATCAGCCATGCACGGAGCATCAACTTTGGATATACTCTTTCGATGGGGGTGATCCGAAACCGACAAGGATTTTCGCTGGCCGAGGTGCTGTGTTGCCTCGTGCTTCTGGGCGTTGTCCTGGGGCTATCGCTGGGCTTTCAACGAGGGGCCAGGCAGCGTTCCGACACCCGCGCGTTGGCCCTGCAGCTGGCCGACCAACTGCGTGGACTTCGCCAGCAGGCGATGACCAGCGGTCATCCCTGTGGGATGGCGCTGCCCTCGGCAGGCGGCAGCCGAGCTGTGGCCACGGCCTTTCACGTGCTCCAGGGCGAATCACAGCCGCGCCTGACCCAGGTCGTGCCCGTGGCCACCGACGGTGCCGCAGCTCAACTCTTCCTGGGCCAATATTCCGGTCCCAGCTGGTCGAGCGCGCGTCCTCAGGGGCTGCTGGGCAACTCGCCAGACCTCTCCAGCTGGAACATTCACGGTCTGTCCGATCCGGTGGTCTACTTCAGCCCCGATGGTTCGGTGTACAGCAACGCTCCCCACGATCAGGGTCGATATCGGCTGGTGGTGGCCCACAGCATCGCGGCGACCGCCGGCAGCCCCGCCCAGCTCACCCGGGTCCACGCGCCGACCACTGTGACCATTACTTTGTTGGGAGCCATTCAGGTAGAACCGGGACTTCCCGGTGGCGACGGAAGCCTGCTGGCCTCCAGCGCCTTTCCCCCCACCGCCCCCGCCTCGGGCTCGAGCCCCGGAAGCGGCAATCAGCCCCCGGTATTCGTAGCGCCTTATCTAAACGTTGCCCCACGCGCCGAAGAATCGACTCTGGCCAACGTTTCGCTGCCGGGTAGCAACTACACGGTGGCCCTCGACGGCACGATGACGGTGGAGTGCTTTGCCACCGACCCCGACGGCGACCCACTATTCTGTCGCTGGAGCTGCACCGGCCCGGCCGGCAGCGGTGCCTTCTCCGCCTCGCAAGGCACGCCGATGAGCTGGGATTCCGCCCGCAACTGCTGGGTAGGGCGCTGGAGCTGGCGCCCACCCACGGGCGCCGATTTCGACCAACTCTACACGATGAACTGTGAGGTGTATGACTCGCACGGGCTGATTGCCAATTCAACTCCGATTTCGGCCCAGCTTCCCAAGTCAACCACCATTGTGCGTAGAAAAATGGTCTACGCGGTCAAAGACCTTGGTGACGAAGGCATCTGGATCTGCAACTGGGACGGAAGCAACGCGCGGCGACTGGTCGGCCAGGACGACATCGACCCCAATGCCAGCGATTTCACCTTTCCGGTGCTCAACTCCGAGGCCACGCGAGTGGCCTTTGTGTGCAAGGTTGGAGCCAATTACCAGATCTGGCGCTGCGGCACCATGGGTCAGGAACTTGAGCAGGTCGCCAGCTACAACCGCATCGGTGGCCTGGTGTGGGACCCTTACGATGATTACCTTTACACCGTAGACGACGATGGTGCCAACACCTGCATTCGCGAGTGGGAAGCCGATACTCTGGGGCAGGCTACGCCCGCGCTGTTGGCCTCTTTCCCCAACGGCGGCACGATGGCGGCACGACCCTATGTACACGCGCATCCCCGGGGCCGCATGCTGATTGTGCAGAAGAACAGCATTTTCCACATCATCTGGACCCACCACTCCAATCAGCCCGGCAAAGTCGAACTGCATCCCTGTGTCGGCAGCGAACCGGCATTTGGACGTCAAGGCGGGGCTGACCGCATCGTCTACGACAAGGGAGCAGCGGGTAGTGAAACGCTGCATTGGCGCGCTTTCAGCTTCGATGAAGCCAGCTGCACCAGTATCCTCGATCCGGTAGAAAACGAATTGATGCCCGGACACACGGGCTACCAAAGCCCCATGCTCTCGGAAGATGGAGAGTGGGTCACCGGCCAGGCCACCGGCGCTGGACTGCGCATTTTCCTCTGTGAACTCTCCTCTGCCCAACCCATGGTGTTAAACCTGCCGGGCACCAAGCTCGACTACAGTCGCTTCAGTTGGTGAAGCCTTGAAACAACGCAGCACGGGCCTTTCGCTGGCCGAAACCCTGGTGGCTCTGTTTCTGCTGGCCGGGGGCGCATTGGCCTGTCTGACCTTATTGATCTCGGCAGGTCGAAATCAGCAACTCACGCTGGAAACGTTGCAGGCAACCCGTCTGGCCCAGCAATGTCAGGAGCGCATCCTGGCCTGGGCCGAGGAACCGGCTCAATATGCCGGCCTGGCCTCCGTGTACGCCGACCATAGCCTTAGCGACCCGGCTTATCCAGGGATGACAGCACGCATTCAGGCCAATCCGGTAGAAACGGAACTGGTCTCTCCCAACACCAGCCTGGAGACCCCCTTCCTCCCCGACATTCGCCGCCTCAGCGGTCGCTGTCGAGCCCTGCTGGTCACCGTGAACTGGACCTCCAATCGTCCGCGCAGCCTGAGCCTGCAGGCCCTGGTTCCGGCCCCCATTGAGACGCTGGCCAATCCGGCGGTGACCATCACCTGGGTGGCGGGATCGACGAGCCCCATGGCCCAGAACGCCACCGCCACCTACGAAGCTCGCCTGATGGATGCCTCGAACCAGCCCATTCCCGGGGTGTTTTTCGAGTGGGACCTGCAGTCCGACTACAGCAATCCTACGCCCGGCAAGGGCAGCATGGAGGTGCTGAGTCGTGTGGGAAACCAAGCCGGGATCTGTCACCACTACTACGCTGGCGACCCCGACACGCCTTTCGTGCCTGGATTTGTCAAGCTTAGAGCCTACTGTCGCTATGCGGGAAGGGAGCTCAGTGGCACTTCTGCCCCGATTGAACTGGCGCCCTGAGCGCGGACTCAGCCTGGCCGAATCGATTCTGACCTTGGCCTTGATGGGCATGGTGATGTCGATTTTCGCTCTGATCGTGAAGACGATGACCACTCATGGCGGCAGCCTGGAGCGCAAGGACGAAGTGGTCACCGGCACCCTGGCCGGACTCGAACGCATCAGCCGGGATGTGCGCATGGGGGTCGTCTGGCACAGCCCGGCCCGCAACCAGTCGGCCGCAGTCAGCACGCTGGAGCTGGAAATCCCCGACTACGAGAACGACCCGGCTCGATTGCCGCCTTATGCCCCCGGCACGATGGCCACTCCTGCCTGGAACCCTCAGGCAGCCGGGTCTACCTTGCGAATCCGCTATCGAGTAGTGAACTCCGAATTGCTGCGAGAAGTGCGGGTTGGAGGGGTCTATCAAGGATTACCCCTGGCCTTCCGCGTGGCAGGCCTCTCAGCTCAACGCAGCGGCCGTGCGGAACTCAGCCTCACCCTGTCGGTCGACCAGTCGCCCCGACCTTTGCACACCCTGACCCGCCTCGTTCACCTGCCACTCCCGCTGGCCTGGAGACAGCCTTGAAGCGCCGAGGGATGTTGGTTCCCGTACTGATGCTGCTCAGCCTCATGCTGGTCTTGTGCCTGGCTCAACTGATGCGCCAACCATACCAATACCGCTCGGCCCAACAATCGATTTCCTCTGCCCAGGCCCGAGCCCTGGCCCAGGCGGGACTGGCCGATTTCCGCTTGAAGTGGATTCACGACGCCCATTTCCCACCCGAGTTCCCCGAAGGCTCCACCCTGTTCACCTACATGGAGCAAATGCGTCACTGGCAAACAGGTGACCTCATCGGTCACTATCGGGTTACGGTCGAGGCTCAGTGGAAATGGGCCCCCTATCGACTGTATCGAGTCACCAGCCAGGGCATCGTGGGCCCCTCGGACAATCCTTCGGGCCTTTTCGTCATTGAAGCGATGCTGGACATCGAGCCCGAGTCCCGAACCGGGTCGGGCTCCAATCCTAATTTCGGCCAATGGATCGAGTGGCGCGAAAGCGGCTACTGACAGGGGGGTGTGCGCTGAGCACGAAGGCCCGACGATGGCAGATGCGCAGACCCTGGCAATTCTGCAGGACTATTTCGAACGCTATCGCGAGGTCCCACCCCTCTTCGCAGTGGGGACCGAGGGCACAGTGGACGGGCTGAACCTGCCACCCGTCGGCCCGGGCTTCAACCAGTGGCAAAGGCTACAGGGGCTGCGCCAAATCACCGACCCCAGGTTTCGTATCAGCAGCTGGATCGCCCTGGCCGCACGTCTGATGGGGCTGGGCTGGGTGGGTCCGGCCTTTGGCGCCGGCCACCTGCGCCTGGCAGGCGGCCTGGTGGGCTGTCATCCGCTGATCCGCCTGGAAACTGCGGCCAGCTTTCTCGAGGCCCGAAAACTCGTGGAGGCAAGCCTTCAGGATCTGGTGTCCGGGGTGCGGCACTTCCTCAGCGGAGATTCCCATCCCGGTAAGGCCGACTGCCCGCTGGACTCGGCTCTGCGACAGGAGTTCTGGCGCTGCTGCGGTGTGGAGTTGCAGGCCGGGCATTTGCTGCCTCCCCCGCTGGTTCAGGCAGCCGCCGAGCGCCCGGCATTCGATCGCTGGCTGGACGAGGTGCGGCTGGCGTGATCGAAGACGTTCTGGACTTCTGGTTCGGACAAGAGCGGACCCAAGGGTTTCCCCCTGAGGCCTACGTCGATCTGTGGTTTCGGGCCACGCCCGAGCACGATTGGCAGGTGTATTCTCGCTTCCACAAGCTCACCGAACAGGCACTGCGCGGCCAACTGGAGGACTGGGCCATTACGGCCCGAGGCAGGCTGGCCCTGATTCTGTTGCTGGATCAGTTCCCGCGCCACCTGTATCGCCACACGCGCTGGGTGTATCGCGGCGACGAAGCTGCGCTGCGTCACTGTCGCGAAGCTCGGACTGCGGGGCAGGACCAGGAGCTGGAGCCCTGTCAGCGGCTTTTCCTCTACGCGCCTCTGGAACACTGTGAAGAGCTGGCCGTGCAGCAAGAAGCGGTGGCCAATATCGAGCACATGCTGAGCGGCCTTGCTCCCGAAGTGGCCGAACGTCTGGAGTATTTTGCTCACTGGATTCGTGTCCATCGCGATATCGTGGCCCGCTACGGCCGGTTCCCCTGGCGCAACCGGGTATTGGGTCGCAGCAACAGCCCCGATGAAGAAGACTTTCTGAACCAGAATCCTCCCTATCTGGGGCAGTGGTAACTGTGGAGGTTCACTGGATTCAGGCTCGCCGCTGCTGGCACCCGCCAGCAGAACTATTGGCCGCGCTGGAAAGCCAGGTGCCCCCTCTGAAGGGTGTCTCGGAGGAACTCGAGGAGGGCTTCCTGGCCCAAACTCACCCTTTGGTGGGCAGCTGGGGGCCGCTCAATAGGCCCTACGGCCACTGGAGAGCCTTCTATTTCTGCCAGAGCGAGCGCGGCTGTCTGGCCTATAAGGGCAGTGAGGTCTATTGCCCCGACCTGGGCGACTGGTGGGAAAGCATGCAGCAACGCTATGCCGACCTGACCTTTTCCATCGATCGACCCGGACAGCGCAGCCCGCTTCGCTCGGCCACCGTTTCCGTGGCCGAGCGCTTCCTCTTCTTTGAAAGCAAGTTCCCCGGGGCAGTGTTGCTGCAGGAGGCCCTCTCGGAGGCCTCCCGGGCAGCCGACTTCCAGCGCGACTGCCTGAGCCAATCAGGTCAGTTGGCCCGGGTACCCTTTCCGCTGGCCGTGTATGAGGTGGACCCCTCGCGTTGTCGACGTGTTGTGGAGGGGCTTGGGGCTGTGCTCGACCACCACCCGGGGGCGGCCGACCGCTTGCGACTGCTGGCCGAGCCTGGCCTGGGGATGCTGGTGTACTGGATGCCCGAGCTCCCCCACCGAGTGGCCCATCTCGAGCTGTCGCCGGAGCTGACTCCTACACAGAGAATGCAACATCTGGCAGGCTTCGAGGACCCTGCGGTCGTCATTTCCCGCTGGACCCACCTGATGGCTCAGTTCCTTCGCCTGCAACGGGTACCCTGCGATCCGCGCGAAGCTCTGCGCGGCACCTGTCTCGAGCCCCAGAACCTGACCCTCGACGGGGGCATTGTCGACCTGGACAGCCTGCGCCCCTTTGCCTGCTTCCGTAGTCCCGCCGAACTGCATCTGGCCCTCGAGCGCAGCTTCCAAATTCTGGCGGGTTCAGTGGCCCAATACCTGACCGGCGACCCCACCCTGGCGGACGATTGGGGCGCCCTGCGCCAGGAAGTGTTAGAGCGGTGTCGAGACCTGTCACAGCCCCACCCGGCCCTGGCCGACCTGTTGGCCTGTCAGAACTACCAGGACTTCCTCACGTTGAAGGCCATTACTCGTCGGGCCCTGGCTTAGTTTCCGCCGTTCAAGAAACCCACCAGCGCATTGGCCAGGCCCGGGTTGCGACCCCAGCCGTCGTCGATCCCCTGCCAATTGGAGCCACCAAAGCCGCGCTGCGTCATGAAGTTGCGCAGGTCCTGGCCAGTGCGAATCTGACCGGACTCCATCGCCCTGGTCAACGCCTCTACGTGGTTACCCCCGCGACGGCTGTTGGGCATGCGTGACTGACCAGTAAGGATATCACCGAGAAACTTGGTGTATTTCTCAGGAGTATTGGTCTTGCCGGCGTGATATTTTTGATTGAACTGCGCAAAACCCAGCATGTTGTTGCCGGTGCCACCTCGACGAGTGAAAAAGTCGGTGCCCGTCGTGCCTTTCCCGTAGACCTCGGTGCCGCCAATGGCCAGGGCCAAGGCCGTGGCCGCCCTTCCGGAGGCCGTGTCGGTATTGAAGCGAGGATCGCGCTGAGCCAGTTCGCCACTGAGCTTCTCCAGGCTCTCGTAACCCTGCGGCAGATCCAGGCGGCCACCCGGCTGAGTGGTCCCAGGCTGAGTAGTCCCAGGCTGAGTCTCGGCCGGAGTGGCCTCGGCGGGCGGGGTCTGCCCGCCACCTTGCAAACGACCCAGCGTGTCCTTACCGGCGATGCCGTCTACCTTCAGCCCTTGCTGCTCTTGAAACTGGCGCACGGCTGCCGCGGTATCCTTGCCGAATTTTCCATCAACCTCGAGCCGGGCTCCCTTGGCATTGAGAGCCTCCTGAAGCTGCTTTACCTCGTCGCCTTTCATCCCCTGACGGAAGGTCCCCGAGAGGGGCGCCTGTTGAGCCTGAGCAGCGGGGGCCTGCTGTCCAGCCAGAGCGCCGAAGCTCTGACTGAAGTCAGGCGTTGCGCCCGCTTTCTCTTTCTCCTTGGTAATGTTGGCCGTATCCCGGGTCCGACTCTGGGTTGAACTCCTCGAGGTCGAATCGCTGCTGGTTTTCTGAGCGGAACTCGATTTCGTCGGCTCCGACTTCGGAGCGGAGGAAGTTGAGGACGGGGAACTGCTGCTGCGGCTCGCAGAGGAGGATGAGACGGACGACATTTTCGGACTTCCCTTCGGTGACTTGCAGTAAGCCTATCGAATCGAACGAACTTCAGATAGGCCGTCGATTAAACAATCCTTTAAGTAGATGAACAGTTTGTTACAAATTGACAAACCCAGGGTTTCCCCGTCGACTTCTGGAAACCAGGACCGTGCTTCCCAATTTTCTGGTCATTGGCGCGGGTCGCTCGGGCACAACCTCGCTTCATCACTATCTCGGCCAGCACCCTGAAGTCTATATCTCAAAGGTCAAGTCGCCCAGCCACTTCTTCTGCCAGGGCAGAGTGATCCGAGATGCCTCTCAACTCAACTACTTCATTCCCGACCCCAAGAAGTATGAAGCCCTGTTCCAAGGCGTAGACCAGGAAAAGGCCGTGGGGGAAGTGTCTCCCGTCTACCTGGCTGCTTTACACGTCGCGCCCACCATTGCCAGGCAACTGCCCGAGGTCAAACTCTGCGGCCTGTTAAGAAACCCGATTGACCGCGCCTGGGCCCGCTACGTCGCTCGGCTCAGAGACGGATTGGAGCAGCGCACGATGGAGCAAATCCTGGCGGACGAAATCGGCAGTGGCCCGTTGTGCCGGGCAGACGCCTCGGGAACTTACCTGGCATCGGGTTGCTGCGGCCACTTCCTCAAGTCGTACTATGATCACTTTCCGGCACATCAAATCCGGGTTGATCTCTTTGAGGATCTTGTCCGCGACCCGCTGGCCCTGATGTCGCGTTGGTACGAGTTTCTCGGCGTGAGCCCCGACTTCTCCCCCAATGTCACCCACCGCTATAATCAAAGCGGCGGCAAGATTCGCAATCCTGCCCTGCGAACCATTTGGACGACTACGGCTCCTATTCGCACTCGCCTGCGAAAGTATCTTCCTCAATCTCTACGAGACAGAGTCTTCAGACTTTTCACCCGGGAAGTCATCACTCCAACCATGTCGCCTGAATTACGAGAACAACTCGGCCAGTTGTTTCGAGAAGATACCCTGCGGCTACAGGACCTGATCGGTCGCGATCTCTCGGCCTGGATGAGGTCTCAATGAGCTCCCCCAGTTTCCTCGTGATCGGTGCCGGCCGCAGCGGTACCACGGCGCTACACGCGGCCCTGAGCCAGCACCCTGAGGTGTTCGTTCCCTCTGAAAAGTCACCGAACTTTTTCGTATCACAGGATCCTCTACCCGAGTGGGAAACGGGCTCCGTTCGCCAGATGAAGTCGCATTGGATAAGTTCTTCTCGGCACTACCAGTCGCTGTTCCAGGGCTCAGAGAGCTTCATAGCCCGCGGCGAGGTATCGCCGGTCTATCTGCAGTCGACATACGCTGCTGCTCGCATTCAAGAGTATTGTCCCGAGGTCAAACTGATCGCCATCCTGCGAGACCCCAGCGAAAGGGCCCATGCCCATTACTGGGGACGCCGCCGAGACGGACTGGAGTCAAGGGCTACCTTCAGCGAGGTCGTCGAGCAAGAGCTTCAACGACCGCTGCCCCAGCCGGTGGCCTTCGGAAGCTACCTGGCCTGCGGGCTCTACCATTACTTCCTCTCCTCCTACGATCAGCGGTTTCCGCCCGAAAACGTCAAAGTGTACCTCTACGAAGACTGGCTCGCCAATCCTACAGGCCTGCTGCAGGACCTGTTCCAGTTTCTTGGAGTCGACCCGGAGTTCCAACCCTGCAATCGCCGAGGAGCTGGAAAGACCGGCGACATCGCCCATCCTGTCTTGAGGCAACTGTGGACCGCCAGCGTTGCCCTGCGCACCAGGCTGAGACCCTGGCTGCCACGCAGAATTCGCGACACCGCAGGGTCGGCATTTCTGCGCCAACTCAACAAGCCACCCCTGGAACCATCGTTGCGGGTCCGCTGCCTCAGCTACTTCCGCCAGGACCTGTTACGGCTACAGGATCGTCTGGGCCGCGATCTCTCCAGCTGGCTGGCCTGAACCGCAGGCGACATCCCGGACGCCAATGGCTCCAATGGCGAAAGTCGCGCACCGGCATCGCCTTCGCTTCGATCACCAAGTCTCCCAGTTGCATCAATTCCTCCACCACCAGCCGTGCGATCAACTGATTGAGGGGCACACCATTGCAGGCGTGCTCGAACATGCCGAAGGGCGAATAACGCTCTCGGTCTGGGCTCTGCAAAAAACGATCGGGGTCGAATCGCCAGGGCTCGTCAAATACCTTCGGGTCGAGATGAGATTCGCGCACGCAAATTCTCACCAACCAACCCTTGGGGAAGTGCCAGCCTTCAAACTCGAACGGCGCTGCCACCCGCCGATAGAGATACTCACTCTGATGCAACCGCAACGTCTCCTGCATCAGTCGATCGAGCACCTGGCCCCCCTCGGACCGAAGTCGCTTCCACCAGGAAGGATGAAGGGCCAGCTCGACCAGCAACCAGTGCAAGAAATCGCTGGCATTGGAAGTGGAGATACGCAGAATATAGGCCAGGTTTTCCTGACAAATGCGATCGGGCAGGCCCGAATCGTGACGGCCGAGTTCTGCCAGCACTCCCCCACCGCAACCCCTTTGCGACATTTGTGTCATCAGGCCGCAAAGCCGATCCAGCGAAGCCAGGGTGGACCGAGACGGGCGAGTGGAATAGGACTGGCGGCAAAATCTGTCATACTCCTCTCGAAAGTCTTCGCTCAACGGGTTCTCGGCTGAAAGCCCAAGCAGTTTTTGAAAAAACACTTCCTGGCTGATGAGATGCAGGGCCGACGGCAACGAAAGGCCTTCGCGAAAAACCTTTCCGAGGTAGGCCCGGGTCCAGGTGCGCAGGGCTGCGTCGGCCTCTCCAATGATCTGCTTCGACATCGCGCGTCGAAAAGCGGGCCCGTAACGAGCGTAGACCTCTGGTTCCATGTAGCGCAAAAACCCGCCCGTCAGGCAGTGGTGGAAGGGCAAAGGACAGGGTCTCAAGGCGTCCTTGTGGCGGCTGAGCAGAGCTCGAGCGCGCTCGATGCCCACAACGCAAATCACCCTGCGATGAAACTGGAGCATTTTGAACACCGGACCCAACTGCTGACTTTGTCGCTGGTAGAAGTCGGCGTCGCAGATGGCCTGCAAAGAATCCGTCCATGACAGGTTGCCGGGAGGCCAGCGTCCGGGCAGGCTGCTCCACAGGTGTCCAATCAAAGCTGCCGCCGTCAATAAGTGCAGCATCGCTGGAGAAACAAGGGCCAGCAGAACAACGAGGGCTACCCAGACCAGCCAGAGCACGATCAATCCAAGCCAGATTCTGGGAAAGAGTCTGGGCATCGACTTTCTCCGAAGCATTGCTAGCAAGGGCAAGCTGCAAGCCAGCAGATAGGCCGACTGTAGCCAGTTCAAGGCCGCACCAGGGGTTCAAGCAGCGGGCGTAGGCGAGCGGCCCCCCTTGGGTTGAGGTGGGTATCGTCCCGATAGAGGCTCTGCCCGCCCTCGATCAGCAGGGTGCGGGGCTGGTTGCCCAGGAACAACGGCCCGGGGTCCAACACCTGGAGATCTTTTACTTTCGAGACAACCTCCCGGATGGGCTCCAGCTGAACCGCATACTCCTGGGGCAACAATCCCAGGCTCTCGGGATTTCCCCCCCAGAGCAAGGCCCGGGCCAGGGCTTTGCGAGGGTCGAAACCATAGACGGGCGTTTCCAACATCAGGGCACAGCGGCTCCCCGAGCCGGTGACGGTCGACACCGTCTGACCCAGCGACTCCTGCCAGCCAGGCTTGAGCTGGTAGTTCCAGCGCGCCACCAGCAACACTGTGGGCGGACGTTGGCGGGCAATGTGGTCGGCCACAGCCTGATTCCAGTGGCCCAGCTCGCCTTTCAGGGTGCAGGTGCTGGGCGCCGGGTAGTTCAGCAATGGCGGGGCCCCGGTGTGGGTGGCCACCACGATCTTGCATCGGTGTTCTTGGGCCAACCGTTCCAGCTCGGGAATCAAGGACATGGCCTGACTGTCGCCCCAGAGCCAGAGACGCAGCGGCCCCTGCCCCAACTCGTGAAAGCGACCGCTGCGGGCCTCCTCCAGGCTGACCTCGTAATGCATCCAGGGGGCCTCGCTGCGTTCAGCCACGGACCGCACTTGGGTCGAGAAACGAGCGGGCAGCCCTTTGCTCCACTGAATGCCCAGCCCTACCAGCAGGGTCAACCCCTGAATGGCCAGAGCCGTGCCCACCACTCGATGGGCGCTCCAGTGGGGCCTGGGGTGACGTAGCGGCGTTTCTACATAGCGAAACGACCAGCGGGCCAGCAGATAGCTGGCCACCAGCCAGCTGACCCGCACATACACCGGGGTGCGCTCCACCTTCCAATAGTTCCAATAGGCCATCATGGGCCAGTGCCACAAATACCAGGAGTAGCTGATCACCCCCAGATGCACCAGCCGAGGATGCGACAACCAGCGCGCCCCCACCGTATCCATGGGTCGATGGGCAATGATCATCAGGGCCGTCAGCCCGCAGGGCACCAGCGTGGCCCAACCCGGCCACACCAGCTTGTCGTCGCGAAACAGCAGCGAGGCCGCCAGAATACCCAGCAAACCCACCCAGGAAGCCAGCGGGCGCCAGCGAGCCGAAATCTCCACCGGATAGAGGGCAATGGCGGCCCCCAGCAGCAATTCCCAGGTGCGAGTGGGCAGCAGGTAAAAGGCCGCCTGGGCGTCGTGCTGGACCCACTGGGTGGTGAGTACGAAAGAGGCTAATCCCAACACCAGCAAGGCCCGCCGCAGCCGCATCCAGAGCAACACTGGATAGATCAGGTAGAACTGCTCTTCCACCGCCAGCGACCAGTAATGCAGAAAGGGTTTCTCCTGAGAGGCTCCGGCGAAATAGCCGCTGACTGAATAGAAGAAAAAGTTCGTTACCATCAGGCTCTGCGAGGCCAGGCAGCGACCCAATTCGGCGAACTCTTCGGGCAACAAGAAAATCGCCCCCAGCAGCATGGTGGCCGAAGTGGCCACGATCAGCGCCGGAAACAGGCGATGCACACGGCGCTTCCAGAAGGTGATGAAGCGGAAGCGTCCGCTGTCGATCTCGCGGGTCACCAGAGAGGTGATGAGAAAGCCCGAGATCACGAAGAACATGTCCACGGCGATAAAGCCACCGCGGAAGATCAGCCCGGCGTGAAAACAAATGGCGATCACAATCGCCACCGCTCTCAAACCGTCGATGTCCGGTCGATACTGAAACCCCTGGCCGCCGCTTTCGGAAATGGTCGCCTCCCGGGTCGGTGCTTAGGCCACCCGCCCTCAGATTCCCTGCCCGGGAACCTTCAGTGACTTGCGAGGGTTGGCCCCTGGACCGTTTTCAAGGAGACTTTCAATGCGACTTACCCCTCTGTGCCTGCTCGCCTTGCTGGTGGCGACCCCTGCCCTGGCCGAGGAACCGACGACCCCCCGAAGTTCCATCTTGCTGTGCACCGAACTCTGCTTCGATGCCCGCCAGGGAGAAGGGTCGCTGCGCAAACACTCGCGGCCCACCGTGTTTACGGCCGACCAATGCGAGGCCGTTGTGGTCGTGGAAGACAGCGCGGAGTCGGGCTTCCGTCAGCAACTCAAGGTGCTGCCGCAGCTTGAGGGCGGGCAAATCCAACTGGACCTGCAGGCTCAGGTGTCCCAGGGTCAACAAACCTGCTTGCAGCAATCGCTGCAGGCTTGGGTGACCCCAGGCTGCCCGCTGGTCTGCGAAATCGAAAGCCCCCAGACGCAACAAAAGCTACGCGTAATGGTGACCCCCTGGGTGGTAGGACCCCACCAACGCTTTCAGGGCATCGACAAGGACACCGGCAAGCCGATTTTGATTGACTTCGTCAGCAAGTAGCCGGAGTCAGGGCCCGGGCCAGAGCCTGCTCGAGGTCGGCCTTGAGGTCCTCGACGTTCTCGATGCCCACCGAGATGCGGATCAGCCCGTCGGCAATGCCCATCTCGTGGCGTCGGGGAGCCGGAATGCTGGCATGGGTCATCACCGCCGGCAGTTCGATCAGGCTCTCGACCCCTCCCAGGCTTTCGGCCAACAGGAACAGCTTGGTATTTTCTACCAGCACGCGGGCTTCGTCGAGGCCGCCCTGAATCTCAAAGCTGATCATGCCGCCAAAGCCCTGCATCTGCTTGCCCGCCAGCGCGTGCTGAGGGTGCGAGGCCAGCCCCGGATAAATCACCCGACGCACGCCCGGATGGGCCTGGAGGAACTCGGCGATGGCCTGGGCGTTGCGAGCGTGGGCCTGCATGCGCACTCCCAGCGTCTTGAGGCCGCGCAGGGCCAGCCAGCAGTCGAACGGACCGGGAATGGCCCCCACCGCGTTCTGGTGGAACTTCATCTGCTCGAAGACCTCCTGAGAAGAGGTGGCGAGCACCCCTCCCACCAGGTCCGAGTGACCGCCCAAATACTTGGTGGCCGAGTGCATCACAATGTCGGCCCCCAGTTCCAGGGGTCGTTGGAACACCGGAGACATAAAGGTGTTGTCGACTACCACCAGCGCGCCATGCTTGTGGGCCAGCTGGCTGACCGCCGCAATGTCGGTCAATTTGAGTAAAGGATTGGTGGGCGACTCGATCCAGACCAGCTTGATGCCCGGGTTCAGCGCCTTTTCCACCGCCGCCAGGTCGCTGGTATTGACGAAATGGGCGCGAACACCGAACTTGTCCATCACCCGGGTGAAAAAGCGGTAGGTGCCGCCGTAGACATCGTCGGACACCAGCACTTCGTCGCCGCTCTTGAGCAGATACATGCAGTTGTTGATAGCCGCCATGCCCGAAGCGAAGGCAATACCGTAGCGAGCCCCTTCCAGCGCCGCCAGGCATTCTTCATAGGCTTTGCGGGTGGGGTTATCGGTTCGGCTGTACTCGTAGCCCAGCCGGGGCTTACCCAGAGCTTCCTGAGCGTAGGTCGAGGTTTGGAAGATCGGCACGGTGACGGCCCCGGTCATGGCTTCGGGGTCCTGGCCAGCGTGAATAGCGAGCGTTTCGAGTGCGTATTTCATATCTTGATCGTGTAGGCCACCAGAATCGACATAAAGAGAAACGTGTAGGCCAGTCGAGTGGTGATGCCGGCCAGGCGCTCTTCGGGAGTCATTTTGCCCTTACCACCGCCGCCGCTATTCGGCGCCGCCGAAAGCGACTGTTGCATCAGGCCCTCTGACTTGGAGGTATTCATGGTCACGCACACCACCAGGCTCAGGCACACCAGAAAGTAGACCGACAGCACCACCATCTGCATGGGTCCCATGACGGGCGCGGTTGCTACGGTTTCGAATTGCACCCCGGGAATCACCGTGGGTACGGGGGTTTGGGCAAACCACATAAGCTCTCCTTAGTTGGCCAGACTGGCCTGAGTCTGGAATTGAATAATCCGGGCAAAGCTGTCGGCCTTGAGGCTGGCCCCGCCGACGAGCGCGCCGTCGATATTGGGACAGGCCATCAGGGCGTCGATGTTGTCCGGCTTCACACTGCCACCGTAGAGCAAACGGACCTGCTGGGCAATGCGTTCCCCAAACAGGTTGCCCAGTTCCTGGCGCAGCACCGAAATGGTCTTCTCGGCCTCGTCCGGGGTATCGGATTTGCCGGTGCCGATAGCCCAGATCGGCTCGTAGGCCACCACCAGCTTGTCGCCGCTGTCGATGGACTGGCCTTTCAGTGCGCCCTGCAACTGCCCCACCACGACGTCGCGGGTCTTGCCGGCTTCACGCTGCTCCAGCGACTCGCCCACGCACAGAATGGGGACCAGACCGTGTTGCAGCGCGGCTTCGACCTTCTTGTGGCAGTCGCCGTCTTTCTCGCCAAACAGGGCGCGTCGTTCGGAGTGGCCGATGATCACGTAGCTGCAGCCGCAATCGCGCAGCATGCTGGGTGAGACTTCACCGGTAAAGGCCCCCGACTCTTTCCAGTAGAGGTTCTGACCGCCCAGACCATAGTGACTCTTGCCCTGCAGCAAGGCGCCCACCTCGGTGAGCAGGTGGAAGCTGGGACACAGCACGGCTTCGCGGTCTTTCAGGGGGAAGGCGGTTTTCAGCAGATCTTCCACCAGATTGCGAGCCTCTCGACGAGAGAGGTTCATTTTCCAGTTGGCTGCGAGCAGAGGAACGCGCATTGCAATCTCCTTTTCGGTTCAGGCGGGGGTAGCGCTGCGACGCAGCACCGCCACTCCCGGCAATTCTTGACCCTCGAGGAACTCCATGGAAGCTCCCCCTCCGGTCGAAACGTGGGTGATCTTGTCGGCCAGACCCATCTGGGTCACGGCCGCGGCCGAATCGCCGCCGCCCACACAGGACTGGGCCGAACCGTCGGCGATGGCCTGAGCCACCCTTCGGGTGCCGGCATCGAAGGGAGGCACTTCGAAAACGCCCATCGGGCCGTTCCAGAACACGGTTTTGGCGGCCGCGATTTCCTGCGCGTAGCGCTCGGCCGAGCGCGGTCCGATGTCCAGGCCCATCTTGTCGGCCGGAATGCTGCGAGCGTCGACCACTTCGGCCGGGCTGCCGTCCTTGATGGCCGTCGAGACCTGCACGTCCTCGGGCAGCAGCAAGCGCACGCCGGCCTGACGGGCCTTCTCCTGGATGCGACGGGGCAGGTCGAGGTCGGCCTCGCAGAGCGACTTGCCGATTTCGGCCCCCTCGGCCTTGAGGAAGCTGAAGGCCATCCCCCCGCCGATCAAGATCACGTCCGCCTTGGTGACCAACGACTCCAGCACGGCGATTTTATCCGACACTTTGGAGCCGCCCAGAATGGCGACGAAGGGCTTCTGGGGAGAGGCCAGCAAGTTGCCCAACTGGGTCAGTTCGGCCTCCATCAGCAATCCGGCGGCGGCGGGCAATTTGGAGGCCACCCCATGGGTCGAGGCGTGGGCGCGGTGGGCCGTACCGAAGGCGTCGTTGACGTAGACGTGGCCGTGCCTGGCCAGTTCGGCCGCGAAAGCCGAGTCGTTGCCTTCCTCCTGGGGGTGAAACCGCAGATTCTCCAGCAGCAACACTTGCCCGGGCTGGAGCGCGGCACTCAGGGCCAGAGTCTCCTCGCCCACACAGTCGGGCGCCAGCTGGACCGGCTTGCCCAGCAACTCCTGCAGACGACTGGCCACCGGAGCCAGGCTGAACTCGGGGTTGCGCTTGCCCTTGGGTCGCCCCAGATGGGACATCAGCACCACCGAGGCACCTTGTTCCAGGACGTAGCGAATGCTGGGTAGCGAAGCCAGAATGCGGGTATCGTCGCTGACCTTGCCGTCCTGCAGCGGACAGTTGAGGTCGACGCGCATCAGCACGCGCTTGCCTTTGAAATCCATATCCTTGAGAGTGAAAAATTCGCCCATCGCAGTTCCTTTCCAAGCAACAAAGCGCCGATGATGACTCAGGTGTTGGCGCTTCGGATTTTGCGGCCTTAGACGTTGGCCAGTTTCTTCATACTGATGACCTGAAGGCCCTCGGCGCTGGCCAGGGCGATCTCCTCTACCGCTTGAACTTTCGCTTGCCTATCTACCCCAGAATCGGCGCCCCTCAAACGCCCGCCGCCGAGCCAGGGAGGGGCTGCCGCGAAGAGAAGGGGCCGGTGTGAAGGCCACCTACCTGGACTACGCGGCCACGGCCCCGATGCGACCCGAGATCCGCCTGCGGCTCGGTCACCTGCTCGAGCAACCTTTGGGCAATGCATCTTCTCTGCACCGTCACGGCCGCCAGGCCCGCATGCTGCTCGAGCAGGCGCGGGAGGACATCGCTCGGGTTCTGGACCTGAAGGTCGAAGAGGTCATCTTCACGGCCGGTGCCACCGAAGCCAACAATCTGGCTCTACTGGGTTGGATGCGCCAACAGCCGCCCGGCAGCCACCTGGTTCTTAGCGCCATCGAACACCCATCGGTCTGGGAGTGTGCCGAGCAGCTTGCCAGCGAAGGATATGCCGTCAGCCAGGCCAGCGTCGACAAGCAAGGGCGGGTCGATCTGGAGCAGCTTGTGGCTCAATTGCAACCCCACACGCGGCTGGTATCGATGATGGCCGTCAACAACGAGGTTGGCGTCGTCCTGCCCTGGGCGGAACTGGCGGCCCGCTTTCCCCCGGGCAGTCGGCCCTGGCTGCTGCACGTCGATGCCGTGCAGAGCGCATGGGTGGGTTGGCCCAAGCTGCCATCCGTCGACCTGATCACCCTTTCGGCCCACAAATTGGGCGGCCCCATCGGCAGCGGCTGCCTGCTGGTGAGGCAAGGACTGCGACTGGCCCCTCAACAGCTCGGGGGCTCGCAGGAAGACCACCGTCGGGCCGGCACCTCCAACCCCCTGGCGGCGATTGGGCTGGCCTCGGCCCTGCAACTGGTTGAACCTCAGGAGGCTGAACGCCTGAGGGGCCTGCAGCACTTCCTTGAGAGCCAGTTGCTGCAGCTGCCCGGGGCCCATCTGCTGGGAGCCGGGGCCCACCGCAGCCCCCACATCTCGGCCTGGACCTTCGCGGGCGTGGATGCCGAACCGCTGCTGGTGCTGCTCGATCTGGCGGGCATCTCGGCCTCTTCGGGTTCGGCCTGTTCTTCGCACAGCCTCGAGCCCTCGCGGGTGGTGGCCGCCATGGGGTATCCTGCCGAGCAATGCCGTGGGCTGATTCGCTTTTCGCTGGGTCACGCCACCTCCGAGGACGACCTTCACCACTTGCTGGAGCGACTTCCGACAATGCTTCAACAAGTACGCCAGCGGAGCTCGCGATGAGCCGCACGATTCTGGTTGCCGACGATGACGAATCGATCCGCGACACGCTGGAGACCCTCTTCGAACTGGAAGGCTACGAGGTGCGATTGGCTGTCGACGGACGCAGCGCACTCGAGCAGGCCCGTCGTCCCCCAACCGTCGACCTGATTGTTCTCGATTGGATGATGCCGGAAATGGATGGCATCGAAGTGTGTATGGAACTGCGACGGTTCTGCGAGGTGCCCATTTTAATGCTCACGGCCCGTGGCGAACTGGAATCCAAAGTGGTGGGTCTCGATTCGGGCGCCGATGACTACCTTCCCAAGCCCTTCAAAACCAAGGAATTGCTGGCACGGGTGCGAGCTTTGCTGCGACGCAGCCGCCCGGCCGACGGACAACGGCTCAGCTACGGCTCACTGAGCCTCGATCCGGCCTGCCGATCCTGTCGCTGGCAGGACCGTCAGGTGATGCTCACGGCCCTGGAGTTTCAGTTGCTACGTTTTCTGGTCGAACACGCGGGCCAGGTATTCTCCAAAGAACAGCTGCTCAACCAGGTTTGGGGCTGGCATGAAGCGGCCAACCTCAACGTGGTCGAGGTCCACATCAGCGGGTTGCGCCAGAAGCTAGGCCAGGGGGCCCGCGACCTGATTCGCACCGTACGGGGGTTGGGCTACACGCTGGGTGGCTAAAGGTGCTACTGCTTGGCGGCCCGCAGCGCCCTTTCCACTTCGGCCTCGATACGACTCACTCGCTCGGGAAAACGCCCATCCGCCTCGACCACAAACATCTTTTGAACATCGCCGTAGGTGTATTTGAGAAAGCGGGTCTTGGGGGCGGACTTCTGGGCGTGCTGCTCGGCCAGTTCGGGGTCGGCCAGCAACATTTGCAGGGCCTGCAAATAGTCCTGATTCACCACCCCCGTCACTTCTCGGGTCTTGGCGCCCAGGTTTTCCCGCCAGATATCTCCGCTCGAGGAAACGGTGTAGGCTTCGCCCTGTCCACCCTCGCGAGTGCCCAACGACACTTCCCATTTGGGTCCCTGGGCCCAGGCCAGAGAAGTCATCATCCAGAGGGCAAGAATTGTGCGTATCATCGTTGCTCACGTACCTTTCAGAACCGGGAACCGCTTCCCGGGAAGATTCAGGGCTGACGCCCCATCATGGCGTCGAGGGCTCGTTGAACCTGCTCGACACCCGCAACTCCCTGACCTTGAGCAGCGATGTAGCCATCGAGATCGACCACCAGAACGGTGGGCATCTGCTCGGGAGTCAACCCGTAACGCCGGGCCACCGATCCGTCGTCGAACAGACGGGCATAGGTGGCGGGCAGAGTCATCATCTGGCTCAAGGCCTGATTCTTCTTGTCCATATTGGTATGAATGACGGCAAAGCCGATTTCAGAAGGATAGCGCGCCCCCAGCATGCTGAGAGCGTTCATGGTGGCCTGATTGTCGGCGTCGTCGACCTTCCAGAACATCAGCAGTACGGGACGGCGATGAAAATGTTGAAACGAACGCCAGAAGCGGTTGTTCTGGTCGCGCAGAGCAAAACTGCGGGCGGCGGCGCGCGAAGGCAAGAGCGACTGCAGCGCCGACGCCTGCGGCTCACCCGTTTGGGCAAGGTCCAGCGTAAGAATTTGCTCCTGCCCTGCCTCCAGATCCACGACCCGAGGCGGCTTGCCCGTTCCCATGAGCTTTAACTTGTGCTTGCCAGGAGTCAGAAACAACCCCAGTGGCGTGGCACCGACGGGCTTTTGGTCCAGCCACACGCGTTGTCCCACCTCGCCCGTGATCAGAACCGCCGCGGAGGTGCCGGGTGCGCTCTCGCCCCAGGCCAGCCCCAGCTCTTTGGAAGCCGCGTCGGCATTGCCGGAGTGGCGGTGCAGAGCCGCCATCCAAAGGTGCACCGAGGCGAAATCCGGCCGCAGGTCGCGTGCTTTGACCACCTGGGCCATAGCCTCTTCGAGCTGGCCCGAACGCAGCATGATCTCGGCCTGACGCAGGTAGAGATCGATATAGGGCGGATTTCCCGCCTGGGCTTTGCGCAGTTGGGCGGCGGCTTCCTTCAGTTTGCCGAGATCGGCCAGTATCAGTGCCAGGTAATGGCGTACCACCGGCTCTTTAGGCAACTTGGCCACGGCCGTATTCATCGCCGCCAGCGCCTCTTTGAGCTTGCCCGACTGGTAGAGCTTATGGGCCTCCATGAAACGAGCGGTTCCCGAGGTCGGCACGCGATTGGCCAGCGACTGCCAGATGCTCAGGCCGGCCCCCTCGTTGCCGCGATAGAACTCGAGTTGCCCCCTGGAAAAGCGCAAAATGAGCGACTGGGGCTGATTTGGATAGAGCGACTCGTGGGCCGCCAGCAGCCCGATAGCCTCGGCGAACTCCAGTTCTTTGGTCTGCTCGACGGCCAGCTTGCCCACCGCCAAAAGCAGATTGTTCTGAGCCGCCGGGTGGCCCGCTTCGAAACTCAAGGCCTGCTTGAATTGAAGAATGGCTTTTTCGTAGCGCCCGTCCAGGTAACAGGCATAGCCCAGCGCGTTGTGAGCATCGGCTCGACCGGGAAAAAGATAGATCAGCTTCTCGAAATGACGAATGGCCGAGCCATAGTCTTTCTTGGCCAGAGCCGAGTCGCCGCGCTTCTTGACTTCCTGATAGGACGGATCAGCCCAGGCACCGACCACCAGAGCCAGCCCCAGCAGTGCAGTGAAACACCTTTTGAGCATAGAGCCTCCTACATGTCGCTGTGCTTCCACCAGCTATAGTAATCGCGCTGCAGCACTTCCTGAGTGGGCATAGGATAGTGCTTCAGCTGGTCCTGAGAACATACGAAGAATCCGTTGCTGATTCGAGAGTAGCTCAGCCGATCAAAAATCGACTGAATGCCAATGCTCTTGGTACGAGGCAGGGGGTCGGCCTTGAGGGCTTCGAGCACCTGAGCCAGCTTTTGCGGATGCACACCTGGAATAGGAGCGGCCAGGAAGGGGTTGGCACTCCAATCGGTCAGGAAGCGATCGACATCCAGATCGATCTGGGCGTAGAACAGCTTGGGACAGCCTCGTGGGTTGCCCGGAGTTGTCAGGTATTGGCCCAGAGCCGAATGATCGTAGCTACTGGCTACCAGGAGCTGGATAGGGTTGAGTTCCTGGACGATCATGATGCGCGAATTGGTAGGATTGGGCGAAGGCGTCTGCGGCTCAATTTTGAGTACGTCTCCGTTGACCGTGCAACAGAACAACGGACCGAGACTGTCGATCGAAAGGTGCTCGAGCACGCGGTACGAGCTGATGAACTTGGTCATCTTCGGGCTGCCGTCAGGGTGTTCCCGAGTTTGCTCGAGGTACTCTTCAATGGGAAGCTCGGGGGTTCTGAAGTTGATGTCCACCTCGATGAACAGCATCTTGCCAGAGTAGTATCGGGCCGAACCCACCGAGTAGTAGCGCCCGAAGTCGGCCGGAGCCAGTTGCGATGCCACCAGGGCGAAATTCGGATACATAATGGCGTAAAGATGCTTCTGGTAGCTCAAATCAGGACTCCCTTTGGTTCTCAGTTGCTAGTGCTTGTGCAGAAGGGTGCAACACCGAAGCAGTTTCCTCCTGCAGAGCCCAGGAGAGAGAGGGGCCACCCACCATCGTCCAGGCCTCAACGACGCCGTCTTCGGTCTCGATTTCCACGCGCTGGCGCCGATAATAGCCCTGGGACACACCGAATTCGTCATCCAACAACCAATCGTCGCCCAACCTGAGGTCCATGAGCAAACCTTTTACCTCGCCACCCACCTGAGCCACCAGGTGGGGATAACCCTGAGCCGGCAGCAGACTGTAATCCTTGAGCACGGCCTCGGCCCCCTGGCGTGGGCGTCCCAGAACCCGGGCCAGGAAGTCCTCGCTGTCGAAAGGCGGATAAGTAAACCAATGGTCGCTCACCTCAATGCGCTCCCTGCAAAAACTCCCAGGGGGTGCGCAATCCCTGACCCAGCACGAACCACCAGGTCTGTTGCAAATGCGCCTTGGGATGAGAGGGCAGCATGGGTCGCGACTGGTGAGCGCCAAAGTCCACTTTGAAGAGCTGATCGTCACCCATTTCCTCGCCCACATAGGCGGCCAGGTTTCCCCTGGGCGACACGGCCAGATCGCGGGTTCGCGGATGGTCCCAACCATCGGCCGTCAACTTGTTGGCCTCCAGGGTATGAGGGTCAAACTGATAGACATGCTTCTTCTCCAGCAGCAGAAAGTAATCTGCGCCTCTCGGCCAGAAGGGTTGATAGTCGCGGGACTGGTCGCCAGCGCTGAGTCGGCTGTACTCGTCATTGTAGATATTGTAATAGGCATACAGGTCGCAGCCCTTTTCGCTGTGAATTGCGGCCACAAAGCCCGAGGAATCGGAAGACCAGCAACCACGGATACCGTTGCAAGCAAGTCGCAAGCCGCTCCAGCGGAGATGGTTCTCCTGCTGATCAAAAAACCACAGAGTGCGTTCGCCACTGTCGCCCATCAACATGCACAGAGCCAGCCAGCGGCTGTTTAAGGAAGGCCAGGCTTTTTCCACCGACAGTCTTTCGGTTTCGAAGGGAATGGTCACCAGCGACTCGAGGCGCTCCTCACCAGGGCTCCAGGCCAGCACCGTCAGCGACTCGGGCAGCTCGCCTGCACTTCCCGTCTGGGCATAGCGCTGAAACAGGACTTTGCCGCCACGAACCCCGATGAACTGGATGTCCTTGGCCTCGAATCGGATATCCTTCTGATTTCCCGTGCCGACTTCCACCACCAGCACCCGAGGGCTGCCCCCCTGAACCGAGCGCAACAGCAAACGTCGGTCGTCATCGAGCCACCCCTCGAGCTTCCAATCGCCAGCTTCCAGAGCGCACACCGGGAAACTCTCGCCGCTGACGCTCTCCACGCGCCACAGCGACCAGCTGGCATCCTTGGGTTCACGGGCCAGGTAGGCGACCTGCTCTTCATTCTCCGACCAGCAGGGCTGGGCCAACTTGGGGTAGGTCTGAGACTCGATCTCTTGCACCCGTTGGATCAGCCAGACAGAAAGGCCCAGAACCACGACAAAAAATACCCCCCAGAGGGCCGCCAATACTTTCAGTCGTCTTCTCGCGTCAGGATCGTAAGTAAACAAGGAAACAGGCCTGGTCGGGGTGTTCGAACCACAATTCGAACACCCTTCCTCCAGCTAGCGCATCGGCAACCGCAGGCCTCGCAGGTGCACCAGTCGACTGGGAATGCGGCTGTCTTCCATGTTGTTGTCGCACACGATGGCCGCTTCATATTCGTCTTTGGTTTTGGACGGGCGAATCGCCAGTCCGGTGCCTCGATTGCCCGAGGCCAGATCCTTTTGCACCAACTTGGCCGGCGTATTGCCGCCCCGCATAAACCACAGCTGATTGTGCCCGAAGGTCTTGCCCTCGTTGGCCTGGGCGCTGAGCAGCAGAACCAGCCCGCGGTCTGGCAGATAGGCGATGTCCTGCAGGTCATAGGGCGTATTGGTAATGCTGTCCACCGTCGGCTTGAGGCCGGTGGTGACGAACTTCAACTCGAGGTCTTCGGAACGGGCCAAAAACTTGTCCAGAGCCCCCTCCAGCAACACCACGCTGCCATCCGGCGACAGCGTTTTGTCCATCGCCACGAAGAGCCGATTGTGCTTGGGATCCATGGCGATTCCGGTGATTTCGCCGGTGGTGCTGGTCGACTCGCCGTAGTAGCCGCTGGCCCTCAAGGCCCGGTCGGGACGATAATTTTCCTTACCCGACTGCGGGTTGATGCGATCTCGCTGCAGCAGCACCTTGTGCATCACCGATCGATTCTCGACGAAGCGGGGGTGATTCTTCACGTGGTAGTGGCTACCGCTGACGAAGTATTCATCATCTTTGTAATGACAGAGAGCGCTGAAGTTGGCCTCTCCAAGCTTCTGGGGGTGCTCCAGGAACTGAAACCGTCGACCCTGCACATCGAAAAGATGAAACACCGTATAGCGTCGGTCACAGAGGAACACCAGATCGTTGATCCAGCAAGCGCCGGTCGGTCCAAAATCCTCGAGCAGACCCATGTCTCCGCGCATATCGTAGACCTTCTGGGAAAACTCCTCGGCCGGGGCGGCCCCCAGCAATCCGGCCAGCAACGCCAGCGAAGCAACAATTTTTTTCATCAGACAGACCTCGTTCGCAGGATATTTGAAAATTATTCCATCGACTCAGGAGTTCCTGCCCGCCAACACCCCCACTGCCGCAAGGTTTCCTGAACGATGCAGCCAAGCAGTCCGGGTGTGGATTCGTGCGTTGCTGATATGTCTGGCCCTGAGCCTTTGTCCTACCGCTACCGAGCTGGTGCGCGACGAACCGCTGGGCAAGCAAAAAGGGGTCGAAGTGCGGCGCTGGTTCTATCGCAGCCACCGCTATCTGGTGAGAGGGCTGCTGTTTGTGCCACCGACGCCCGCAGGCACGCGACGACCGGTGGTCGTGTTCTGCCACGACGGCACCTCGGGCATCTCTCGCGAACACCGACTCTCGTCGCTGCGACTGGCCCAGGCCGGCTACGTGGTGTTTTCCCCGAGCTATCGAGGCGAGGACGGCTCAGAGGGAATGGTCGAGGTGGCCAAGGGCGAGGTCGACGACGTACTGCACAGCCTGAAGCTGTTCGCCAGCGTTCCCGAGGCCGACAGTCAGCGGGTAGCCCTGGTGGGGGCCTCTCACGGAGCCCTGATTTCGGTGCTGGCCGCCGCCCGCAACCCCAATATCAAGGCCGTGGTCGTGGCCTACGGAGTGATGGACATCTATCGCTGGTGGGACTACTTGACCGCCGCCAACAAACTGGGCAGTGACGCCCTGACCCGTCGCACCTACGGACGGGGACCCCAGCATCGCCCCGAGTCTTTTGCGATTCGCAATGCGGTCTCGGTGGCGCCCCGTTTGAACTGTCCGGTGCTGGTATTGCAGGGAAAAAAGGACGACATTGTGCCCTACCAACAGGCCCTGTTTTTCCAAAAGGCGATGGAGCAAGCCGGCAAGCGCTGTCAGGTCGAACTCTACCCCGATTGCCTGCACGGCTTTCTGGTGTACGCCCCCTATCTTAGCGATGTCGAACCCGAAGAGCGTAGCCAGACCGAGCAGAGCTGGAAGACCCTGCTGCGCTTTCTGGAAGAAAACGTTTGATCATACCAGACTGACCACCTCGCGCAGTGACCAACGTGCCCCCGTGGGGGTGTCTTGAACCTCGACGCCGGCCTGGGCCAGCTGCTCGCGAATCCGATCGGCCAGCTGAAACTGGCGCTCGGCTCGAGCCTCCCGGCGCAAGTCCAGCAAAAATTCCACCAGCGGCTTGAGCAGACTGGTGGGACTTTGCAGCCCCCGCTGGGCAGCCTCTCCCAACTGCGCCAGCAAGCTGCGAAACAGCCCCCGCGCCAGTTCGCGATGATGAGCGTCGGAGTCGCCACTCCACTCTTGCAACACCTGCTCGATGTCGAGCAAATATTGAGTGGCCCGCAAGCCCTCTGCAGCCAGCAGGGAATGCTGAAAGCCTGCGGCCAGCGGCTCCACCTGCTGAGTGATCAGCCCCTGCGTCACCTCGCATCGGGCATCTCCAGCAGCGGGAGCCGACACGCCGGTGAGGCCTGTCCGGCTGGAACCCGGCTGATGAAGCTGCTCGAGCGAGCCCCGAGTGCCGCTGGGAAAGAACTCGGACTGGCCCCGCTGACGCAGAGTAAAACCACCCTTGCCGGCAACCTCAAACCAGCCGTTCTGCAAGTCCAGCGTCAAGGCGGTGTGTTCGTCGACTCCCCAAATCCACAGGTCAGACTCGAGAGTCGCTTCGAGCACGCTCAGTCGTCGCTCGCCTAAATAGCAGTAACGGGTATCGTGGTTTCCTCCAACCGTATTGTTGTAATGAGGCAGGACCAGAGCCCGGAACCCCAGGGCGGGAAGAATATCCAACCCGGGTAGCCAGTGCGGTTCCTGGCCCACTTTGTAAATCTCGTAGACGGGCAAGCACAGCGCCCCCACGGCACAGGCCGCGGCGCTGGCCAGCACCACCACGGAAGCCTTATCGCGAAGCTTTTCCAAAAAAATGGTGGGAACCTCAGATTTCGACCAGTGTCGCAGAGCATAGCTGGGACTGCCCGGTCCGGCGAAGAGATAGTTGGCCGCGCGCAAGGAGCGGTAAGCCAGCTGGCGCTCGACCTCGGCCTGCTCACAATGCCGAAACTGTGCCACTTTGAGGGAATGACCCAGGCTCTGCTGGAAAAACTCGACCGTCTTGGCGCTGAGCACGTCGGCATTCTCTTGGAATCCGTAGGGAGTATCGAGCCAAATACAACGGGGCGAGTCCAGGCTGGCCAACAGTTCTCGATGGACTCCTACCAGGCTCGGGGCCGTTTCCCCCGATCCCATCAGGACGAGTTTACTCACGGGACGGGCGCAAGCCCTCCGGCTGCGGCAGGCGACGCAAACTGCGACTTCGGCGTCGAGCGAGCCGGGTTCGAGTGCGCAGCACGAAATGGCTTAACCGAAGCGGGGCTGCCAGAGACACTTGGGGAATAGCCCTGGCCGAAGCAACATCGGGCCGCGACAGCAACTGCAAAGCTCCCAAGCGGGCCAGCCCTGCCAGCAGGAACAGGCCAGCGTAGGCCCCCGGAAGGCTCCAGAGCCAGAGCGCGCCCAGGCTAGATCCCAGCATCATCGCCAGGGTATTGAAGATGGAGAAGCGAGTCAGAACACTGGTTCGCTCGGCCGCCGGGATGGCCTCGAGGTAGACCAGCGTGACTCCCAGGTCGTAGGCGGCCAGACACACGCCGGTAAAACCCTGAACCAGCAGGCAAGCCAGCAAGCTCTGGGGAGCCAGCAACCAGAGCAGCGGAACCAGGGCCAGCCCCACACCGCTGGCCTGAAACAGGCGACGCGGACCCAGGCAATGGGCGATGCGCCCCAAGCGGGGCAGCACAAAAATCTTGCTGAAGGTTGCCGCTGAAAGGCAAAGCATCAGCGAGCCATAGCCAAGATGCCTTTGTTGGGCCAAGTAAGGCACAAGAAAAGGCGCTGCCAGGTTCAAAGAAAGCTGCGCGCCGAGCATGTAAACCAGCGGACGGGCTTTGGGACTGTCGAGAATCAGTCGCACCGCCGACTCCAACCCCAGAACGCGGTAGTTCTTGGGCAATGGCAGCGGCTCGCTCTGCCGCGACATACAATAGGCGCCCAGCAACCGCGCACAGCCGGCCAGCGTGAACAGAAGGTTGAAAATCGGCAAAGCGATGCCCGACTTCTGGCCCAGAGCCAGCACCCCGCTGGCCGCCATCATCGTGGTCCATTGGACAAACTGGCAAAAAGCGTTGCGCTGGCTGAAGAAGCGGGCCCGCAAGCGCGAGGGCACCACGCTGTCCATCCAGGTGTTCCAGGCCGGCCCCACCGACCAGCCGGCAGCCCAGTAAAGGCTGACCAGTGAGAAAATGACCCACAACGGCAGGGAAGTCCAGGTGGACCCCAGCCCCAGAGCCAACAGACACAGAGCCTGCAGCGTGACCATGGCCACCGACCAGCGCCGCACCGAGCCCACTTTGCCCAGAGCCCAGGGAGCCAGGTTTTGCAGCAGGGCCCCCAAGAACAGGGGCACGGTGGTGATCTGTCCGCTGGCCAGGGCCGAATGCCCGGCCGCCAGCACGAAGGGCGAGAGAGAACTTTCGCCGGCTCCGGCCATCACACAGTAGGACGAGCCTTCCCGCGTGATCCAGCGTAAATCTTGGCGGAGCCTGGTGGTCATCGAGGCGCATCATACCCGTTGGCAAGCCCGACTAACCACGCTTGACATGTGAATTTTCCTACGAAATGATGCTTTTCTATGCAAGACCGTTGGGCCCTGGCCTATGCCCGAGAAGGCCCGCAATGCCCCCACCCGCATTGGATCGAGCCCCCCTCGGGGCACTTTTTCGCAGATCCTTTCCTCGTCGAGCGGAACGGCCAGCCCTGGGTGTTCTTCGAGGACTTTTCAGCAGCTACGGGTCGGGGCCACATCGCGGCCTCACCCTTGCTGCAACCCGACCCCCAGCCGGCGCTGTGCCTGGACTGGCATCTTTCCTACCCCTACCTGGTAGAGATCGGCGACGAACTCTTCTGTATTCCGGAACAACACGAGCGAAACCAGGTGTCTCTCTATCGTTGCCTGGAGTTTCCCGGGCGATGGACCCAGGAAGCAGTTTTGCTGGATGGGTTTGCGGGAGTCGATCCTACGGTAATTTGGTGGGACGAAAGTTGGTGGATGTGGCTGGGAGATCAGCGGAGACGGGCACGCGATCGGGTGTTTCTCTTCTCCGCCCCCAGCCTGACGGGGCCCTGGCGAGAGCATCGGCAGAGCCCCGCCATCCTGCGCCACGATCTTGCTCGCCCCGGGGGAAAACCCTGGCTCGAGCACGGTCGTTGGATGCGCCCGGCCCAGAACCGTAGTCGCACCTACGGTGGTGGCTTGGTGGTCTATGCGGTGGAGGTCCTGAGCCACGACACCTACTGTGAAAGCGAACAGCGGCGCTGGGACCCCCTGCCCCACTGGCCCTATCCTGATGGTCTGCATCACGTTTGCCGACTGGGAGATTGGACTTGCTGGGACGCCAAGCGCTTTGTGGAGGAACTGTAATGTCGGAAATTCGTCTGGCCATCGTTGGGGCCGGAAACTGCGCCAGCTCTCTGGTCCAGGGCTTGGATTATTATCGAGAGGAAGACCGCTCCGGGCTGATCCAGCAGGAAATCGGTGGTTATCGAGTAGCGGACATCCGCGTGGTGGCCGTATTCGACGTCGATGAGCGCAAGGTGGGAAAACCCCTGGGAACGGCTCTGCGAGCCGAGCCCAACTGCACCCCCTGGTTCGCCCGTGACCTGAGTGGCGAGGGTCCCGTTGTCCAGATGGGCCCTGTGCTCGATGGCGTGGCGCCCCATATGGCCGACTACCCGGCTGCGGAATCGTTCCGGCCAGCCCAACTCGAGCCTGTCGACGTGGTCAAAGTGCTACGCGATACCCGGGCCAACGTGCTGATCAACTATCTGCCGGTGGGCTCCGAGCAGGCGGTGCGCTTCTATGCCGAGGCCTGCCTGGAAGCCGGGGTAGCCATGGTCAACTGTATGCCGGTATTTATCGCCTCTGACCCGGCCTGGGCCAAACGCTTCAGCGACCTCAAGCTGCCTATCGTCGGCGACGACATCAAATCGCAACTGGGCGCAACCATTGTGCACCGAACCCTGGCCCAGCTATTCGCCGAGCGCGGCATTACCGTCAAGCGAAGCTATCAGCTGAACACGGGTGGCAACACCGATTTCCTCAATATGCTGAGTCAGGAGCGCTTGCGCTCCAAGCGCATTTCCAAAACCGAGGCCGTCAGTTCGGCCCTACCCGCCGAACATGACTCTCAACTGCACATCGGTCCGTCTGACTATGTGCCCTGGCTCAAGGACAACAAGTGCTGCTTCCTGCGCATCGAAGGCGAGGGCTTTGCTGGCCAACCCATTGAACTGGAACTGCGGCTGTCGGTGATGGATTCGCCCAACAGCGCGGGTTGCGCCATGGACGCCATCCGTTACTGCGCGGCGGCCCGTGACCGCGGCCTGGGAGGGCCGCTGCTGCCCCCCTCGGCCTTCTTCATGAAGCGCCCTCCGGTGCAGATGACCCTCGAAGCAGCCCAGACCGGCATGCATGAGCTGCTCTCGCGGCCCATGCTAACCCGCACCTGAAGCTCGCACCAACCAGCGTTCCCAACGCTCGACGCAACGGGTCCAGCGGTAGGCTTCGGCCAACTGCAGGACCCGTTTTCGTTGGCCCTCGTCGAGCAGTTCGCCGGGGCGCCAGGGCAGTCCCAGTCGGCGCAAACGTCGAGCCCAGTCGCTGTCGGGGCGCAACCCCAGACCAACTCCGTGATTGAGTGCTTCCAGCATGCTCAGACCGAAAGTTTCATAGTCGCTGAAATTGAGCAATTGATGCAGACTGCGATAGAAGCCGCTCATCTCGGCATGACGCAGCGGGCCCAGATATTCAACGGCCGGATGGGCCGGTCCGCTGGTTCCCGCCACCCGAAGGCGAAAGTCGCGCCCCTGGCTGCGCGCCTTGTCGAGCCAGGCCAGCGCCTGACTCAAGTTCTTGATCGGGTCGTTGCGTGCCGCCCAACCAAACCAGTAGGGGGGACCGCCCGCGGGAGACTGGACCTCGGTGGGCTCGACCCCGGGTCGCAATACCGAACCCCGCAAATTGGGATAAAACATACGAGCGTGGTGCAGGTCGTGCCAGTGCAGGAAACCGCAGTCAGCGTATTCGATAAGTTGTGACTCACTCTCGAGGCGAACTCGTTCCAGGGCGGTTTGCGGGCGCCCTTTCTGGGCCTGCAGGGTGTGAAACACGATCCCCCCGGGCAAACCCAGGCGGCGCATCAAATAGGCGGACATCCAGTAGTGGGCGCTCACCAAAGCAACAGGCTGTTGTTCGGCCAACCAGCCCCGAAGCCGCGTCTCGAACTCGGGCAGACAGTTCCAGGCCTGGCGCCGGGTCCAGGGAAGCCTCGCCGAGCAGGGCAGACGCACCACGCGAACCCTGTCCGAGAGTCGAACCTCTTCGGGTTGCTCGCCCAGCGAACGAGTCACCACCACGGTTTCCATTTGGGTATGGGCAAGCAAACCCCGCAGGAGGATGTTCATTCCGCCCGAGAGATGTTCGCCGGGTTCCTCGGTGGGACAGGTGTGATAGCTCAGCAGCAGGTGTCGCAAGCCGCCCCCAGACGCAGGCGATAGACCGCCCGATCTCGCCCTCCCAAGTCGTATTTGTAGCGCTCGGTGCCGCGCAGGAAATCGTATTCGCGAAAGCCGCTGGCGCACGATTGTTCGATACAGTGACTCAAGAGCACCACCCCGGGAGCCAGCCCGGCGGCCTCTGGGGCATAGCCCGAATTGTAAAGATGGACCACCCCGGCGAAACGGATATGAAACAAACTGGCCAGCGGAACGGTGCCGTCCCAGAGCGTTACCAACCAGAGCATTTCCTGTCGATCCAGGCTGAGCGCCAGAGAGCGGAAGAACTCTTCCATGGAACCCTGCATAAAGTCGGCCTTGCGGGGGCTGCTTCGACGGTGCAGGTCGAGGAACACTTCCAAATCTGCCAGGCCCTGACTGATCCTCAGTCCAGAACCGGCCATGCGCTCGGCCCGTCGACGCTTGCGCAGCAGTTCGTGGCGTTGCTTCTTGGTAAGGCTTTGCAGGTAGCTCTCAAAGCCGCCCGCCAGCGACAGAAAAGGCGACTGCTCGACCTCTTCCACCAGGTCGTCCGGGCCGACCAGCTGCAATGCCCAGGCGTCGGGAGCCAGATTGGGAAAACTTACCGGCGCGTCCCAGTGGCCAATTTCTTCTCGCAACGAAGGTGCCAATCCGGCGGGTGAGCCGAGCACGTCCAGACGGTCGGCCACCTCCTCGCCTCCCAGCAGCTCCCAATATCGCGGACCACGATGCAGCAGCAGCCAGCTCTGGTTTTGATTCCAAAGGCCCAGTTTCAGTGGACCCGCGAAGTGTTGGACCCAGGGTTGCAAGAACATGGGCGTGAGAAAGGGCGAGGGGCGGGAATGCTCAAGGACCTTTTCCATCCACAGAGTCGTGTCGAGAGAATTGAGATTATCCAGCCAGCACCACACAGCCAGCGGGTTCCTGTTCCCGGTTGGTTTTCCTGGAAGGCCTTTGCCAACCGTTGCGATTACTGGTATCCTTAGCGCCAGATGCGGCGTCGGCGGGGAATTGCTCTGGTCACCATTATGCTCACACTCGTCGTGTTGACGATGCTGGCTACGAGCTTCGTGCAGTTGTCGCGCAACGGAATGATCTCCTCGCGACAATATCATCTGCGAGTGCAGGCCCAGCAGGCCTGCGAATGCGGCATCGACTACGCGCGAGCCAAGCTGGCCCAGGTTCACGGCTGGGCCGACTCAGGCTGGACCGGCAACCCCAACTTTAGCGTGGGCGACTTGCAGGTCACCGAGTCGGGCAGCGGTCCCGACGATAACCTGGCCGAAGGTCGGCTGACCAATGGGGCCACCTTCCGTCTACGGGCTCAAAGCAACCTGATGGGTATCGGGGTGGTGCCCCCCCTGGCCTGGAGCCAGTCCGGCATCAATGTTCCCAAGCGTTGCGCCCTGGTTCGCGTGGAAGGCGAATACAAAGGCGTGCGCCGCGAAGTCGAGGTGGTGCTGGCCCGTCGCAGCAATGTCAGCGGGGCGATTTATGCCGGGCAGAACTTTGCCGTGACCACTCCGGGTGGCGACGATGCTTTGCGATTCTCCAGCACAGTGGCCCACGGGAATCGTCTGAAGGTCGAGGGTAATGTCTTTTTCCCCGACCAGGAGGTGGTGCTCTTCGATGAGTCCGGAGGGCGGGGCCGGGTGCAATCGGGCCAGGACACCCACGTCAATTCGACGGTCAGTTTCAATCCTGCCGCCGGCACCATTACCTCAGCCTCGGGAACCTCGCTGCACAGCAATTCCGTGCTCAAGGGCCAGGTGTCGACCACCATCCAGGCTTCCATTCAAACCCACGAAGCCACGGCCGCCCCAAAATTCCATCCCAATCAGCTGGTTTCCAGCGGAGCCGGCAGCATTCCTCAGATCCCCCCAGGGCACTATCACTTCGAGGGGCCCAACAATGTTACCTATACGGCTCCAGATGGAACCGTCGACACGGGCATTGTGGATGCCATTCCGGGGGTCCCGGTTTCGTTCTCCAACTATCGGTTTCTGCCCATCGGCGAAGCCGAAGTTGTGGGCGACCTGACCATCACGGGCGAACTCAGGCGCCAACTGTATAACTCCGACGGCAGCCTGGGAGCGGTGGAAACCACCAGCTTCCCCGTCAGCCTCGGGGTGGGCTACAACACCAACGGCATTCCCCTGTCGGCCCAGCAAACCCCCAACAACCGGCTCACCGTGCACGGCAACGTATCCATCGAGGGGGACCTGATCGGCAGCGGTCAACTGCGGGTGGAGAAAGACGCCGGACAGGGTGGCCAGCTCACGCTGTTGGGCAACAGCCGCCTGTCGGCCACCCGCACCGACGGACTGGCTCTGACCACCGAAGGCAGTGTGCAATTTAAAGAAGTCAGCAGCGACGTCGACCTCACCTCCTTTGCCATGGGGGTGTCCGACTTTACCTTCTTCAATCAAGCGGCCGACAATTTCTCCTCCATGGCCAGTTTCGTGGCGCCCGAATGGCCTTCGGGCTCCGTTAACGTCGACCCCTCCAGTGCTCTGGACGACTGGCGAACCCTGACTTCGGGAGCCAAAGGCGGGGTGGTGGGCGACTCGGATGAATTTGGCGATCGCCTGCGCAGCTCCCCTATTACCGTTACCGGGGGTTACGACAACTTTGTCAAGGCGAGCTTGCTGAGCGCGGGCAACACCACCCACGGGCAGCCCTTCCTCGGTCGCCTCTTCGAGTTTCCCGCTCCCGACGGCACGACCATCATGAAAACCGGAAACGAAATCCTCGGGGCCTTCACCTCCAACCTGCAAGAAGGGGAAATCGGCGCAGGACTGACGCTGGGCAAGCATATTCGCTTGCGAGAATTCATCAAAAGCGTCGACCGAGGTCAGCCCGACCTGGCCCTGGTGAACCTGTGGAATCGCACGCAGTTCGACATGAAGAATGACGAAATTCGAGCCCTGGTGGCCAACCAGGTATCGGCCTACGACCAGGACGCCCGCGTCGCTGGTAAATCACTCAGCCAATATTTCAACGAAACCAACCCGTATCAGGAGTCCATGCGTCAGGACTTTTTCTTCGGCGGCATTCTCCACGCGGCGGAAAACCTCTATGCACGATTGAACGGACCGTTCGTGCTGCTGGGAGCCATGATGGCCGAAGGCGATATCGGATTCGACCAGATGGTGAAGGGCGATATTGTCTTCGATCCGAGCAGCTTTGAAGACCAATTCGATCTGGCCAAGATGGGACTGCGCATTGCCTTTTACTGGTCCAACCCATAAAGCCAGAGCCGGATTGACGGTGATGGAAACGGTCATGGCTCTGGCGCTGCTGGCGGTGATGCTGCTTTCTCTCTCAGCCCTCTTTCTCAAGCTGTTGGGCAGCACCGAAAAGGGCAGCGACCAGCAAGCCGGACTGCAGTTAGCCGAGCGGGTGCTGTCGGATGTCAGCCGCAGGCGCCAGTTTGCTTCGATGGCCAACCGCGACCATGTGGAACTCTACAATCACGATGACTCCAGCCCGACGGTGTTCAGCTACCAGGTCACCTGCACCAGCTATCAGATCGACCCGGACAGCGATCGTCTGTATTTTGTCGATGTTCACATCTGGTGGATGGGCGACCAGCGAGCCGGACAGGGGGCTCTGCACGCCCAGCTCGGTCGATTGGTGACGCCTTGAAGGTGCGACGAGGATTTAGCGTTCTAGAACTCTCGCTGGCCCTGGTTCTGCTCTCGATCGGCTTGTTGGTGAGCTTCTCTCTGTTCGAGCGGGGCACCCGAGCGGTTTTCAAAAGCGATGCCCGCATGGGGCTCTCGGACGAAGCACGCCGCGTACTGGTGAGCATCGGCAGCGACCTGCGCAAGTCCGATCTGGGGATGTCTCAGGTGCTCGACGACGCTTCCCGCAGCGCCACCGGCCTTTCCGGAAACTCGGTGATGCGAGCCGCCCTGTGCTACCCCACCCTCAGCAGCTGGACCGACCCCACCCGCTTCAATCCCGATCGAGCTCAAATCTACTGGGATCGCTACACGGTGCTGTACGCCACCCGCCAGACGCCGGGCAGGCTCGTTCTTCAGGTCCATGCTCCAGCTCTGGTGGCCCCGGCCACCCATTACACCACTCCGATGGTCAACCTTAGCGTTGTTCTCAATGACGATCCGGGCACCAACGCCGGTAGCCTGGTCACCCGAACCCTGAGTCAGAGCGTTGAACATTTCGACGCCGTCCTCGACCCCGAGGTTCCCGAGGTTCGCATCAAGCTCGTGCTGGCGCGTCGCGGGTCCAGAAAAGTAGGAGCTCGCCAGTTGGACGAGCGCGCCGAGGCCCTGATGACCTATCCGGTATACAACGGCGCGCCTCCCTGACCTGGGAAGGATGAGCGGCGGGTTGGGGGTATCCTCCAATATGCACATTCTCGTGGTGGGGGCCGGATTCGCTGGCCTGGGGGCGGCTCGGCGATTAGCTCAGGATCCAGAGGTCGAAGTGACCCTGGTCGATCAGCGCAACCACCACCTCTTTCAGGCCCTGCTCTATCAGGTGGCCACGGCTGGACTCAGCGCCGGCGAAATTGCCAGTCCGGTGCGCTCGCTGTTTCGAAATCACTCGCGCGTCAAAGTGCTGATGGCCGAACTGACGGGCCTGGACGCCCGCCAGCGCCTCGCCCGCTTCGACCATGGTCGACTGGAAGTGAAGTACGATGCCCTGGTCCTGTGCCTGGGGGCGGTGACTTCTTACTTCGGCCACCCGGAATGGGAAGCCCACGCACCGGGGCTCAAGTCTTTGGAAGAAGCCCTGGCGCTGCGCCATCGTTTCCTGGACGGACTCGAGCGTGCCGAGAAGTGCTCGAACCCTGAACAACGCAAGCCCTGGATGACCGTAGGCATCATCGGTGGCGGACCCACCGGCGTAGAACTGGCCGGAGCCTTCGCCGAACTGTGTCGACAGGTGCTGGCCCGGGACTATCGCAACATCAACACCGAACAGGCGCGCGTAGTGCTGGTCGAAGGCGGACCCCGAGTGCTGGCGGCATTTCCCGAGGCCCTCAGTCGCGCCGCCGAGCGCGACCTGCAGGCGCTGGGGGTAGAGGTCTGGCTGCAGGAGCGGGTGCAAGACATCGGGCCCGGGTATTTGCGCACCCAGAACCGACAACTTCAAGCCCATACGTTGGTGTGGTCGGCCGGGATTCGCCCCCACCCCCTGGCGCAGCAACTCGATCTGCCGCTGACCTCGCAGGGGCGCTTGCTCGTCAACCCCGGACTTCAGGTCGAAGGACACCCTGATATCTTTTGCGCTGGCGATCTGGCCGGAGCCTGTGACGAAGCCGGGCTGGCACTGCCCGCCATGGCCCCGGTGGCCATCCAGGCCGGCCCCTGGGCTGCCGACAACGCGTTGCGCCAATTGCGCGGCCAATCATTACGACCCTTTCGCTACCAGGACAGCGGCCTGATGGCCACAGTAGGCCGCAGCCGGGGAGTTGCCGTGCTGGGTCAACGACAGCTCACCGGCTGGAAAGGATGGCTCACCTGGCTCTGGCACCACCTGCTGCGCATCGTCGATCGACAGAATCGAGCCCTGGTGCTGTCGCGCTGGATTTGGGCCTACTTCACCTGGAAATGGGGGGTGCGGCTGATTCAAGGAAGCGCGGATCAAGAGGTCAGGCCTGAGCCATGAACGTCGAACAACTTTCGCAAGTGTGCGCCCAACACGATGGCCACCGCAATCTCGACGACACCCTGCTCGAGCAGGTTCGTCGGGGTGAGGGCTGGAGCTGTTGGCTCTCGGACTGTGCCTATGCCCAGGCTCGACGGGGTGCGAGTTGGGGACAGGTTGAGGTCCTGGTTCACCCCGGCTTTCGGGGCCAGGGTTTGGGCTCGCAGCTGCTGGAGCGAGCCCAGCAGTGGTTGCGAGAGCAGGGGGTGCAGGAAATCGACTGCTGGGCCTACGGTGACCGGGAGGCTGCCGTCAACTGGCTGAACAACCGCGGCTACCAATCGCAGCGAGTGCTGTATCGCCTGGAACGCGCCGCCCAACGGGTCGATTTGCCCGAGCTCGAACCCGGCTGGAACATCGCTCCATTCGATGGCGAAATCGAAGCCTGGCTCAGCCTTCATCGACGCCTCCAATCCGACCCGCGCCGGGCCTGGCAGCCCTCCCAACTGGAGCAGCAACTTCAACTGGGGCAAGACGGTTTTTGGATGCTGTGGCAGCAACAACAACTGCGCGGCTACGCCTGGATACGCCGACAGGAGGTGTTCATGCTGGGCGTTGATCCCTCTCTGGTGGGTCAGGGTTGGGGTTACCGCCTGTTGCAGTGGGCCTTGTCAAAGGAATTGGGAAGCGGCCAGATTTTCGCCTATTGCGACGACACCCGACTGCCCGCGCTTCGGCTCTACGCACGCCTCGGCTTTGAGCAGAAAGGGAGGGATCGATGCCTGCGCCGTCGTTGGTAAGAGACCTTTTCACCTTTGTCAGTCATCAGGGTCAAATCATGGTTGAGAGTCGGGGCTTTCGCTTCGAGGAAAAACCCGGTGCAGGTCTGGTCACCGACGTCGATCGGGCGCTGGAAAAGAACCTTCGCGAATACCTGGTGCATCTCGTGCCCGACAGTCAAGTGGTGGGCGAAGAAGAGGGCGGTGAGCCCGGAGAGTGGAGCTGGTGGCTCGACCCGCTGGACGGAACCACCAATTTCGTGCACGGCTGGCCGCGATCGGCCATTTCTCTGGCGCTGTATCGAGGTTCGGAAGCTCATCTTGCGCTGATACACGACCCCTACCTGGCAGAAACCTTCTGGGCCCAACGCGGAGAAGGCGCCTGGAGCGGAGCCACCCGGCTCCAGGTGAGCCGCTGTGAACAACTCGGCCAGGCCCTGCTGGCCACCGGTTTTGCCCCCCATCCACCCCAGCAATGGGTGGTCTGCCAGCAGCTCCAGGCCCGCAGTCGGGGCCTTCGGGTAAGCGGCTGCGCCAGCCTCGACCTGGCCTATGTGGCCTGTGGACGAGTCGATGCCTTTTGGGAAGTGGATCTTCAACCCTGGGACGTAGCCGCAGGGCTCTTGTTGGTCAGCGAAGCCGGTGGCCGGGTCAGCGACCTCGAAGGCCGACCGGCCGAATTGAGCAGCGGTGATTTTCTGGCCTGCAACCCGGCACTCTCGGGTCCATTGCTTGATGCTCTGGCCACACTAAAATAATCGCGATTCTGGATGAAATCTAAAAACCGCCGGGCAGGATCGGCTGCCCTTTGCTCCCAAGTTTTGCTTGTGAGCAAAGGGCGCAAGCGACGGGGAGCCCTGGTCCTGGAAATTCTGGTCGGGCTGGCCATTATCCTGATGGTCGTGCTGGTGGTCGCTTCGCTGTTCCCCAGCTCCTATCAGGGCAGCATTCAGGCGGCCAGAACCAGTGCCGCGGTCAACCTTGGCCGTCAGGTTCTGGAGCGCCAAAAAAACGCCCTACCGGCGGCCTCGGTTGGCAATCAAACCGTGCAGGAAGAATTGTGGGTCAACGGTCGACGTCTGGCCGCTGAATTTCACTACCGCGTCGATCTCGATTCTCCACCAGGGGTCGATCCCATGCTTTGGAAAGTCACGGTCCAATGGCTCCACTCAGGAAAAGTAAAGGAAATTTGCCTGTTGGGCGCCGACCGACCGTGAGTCCACGTCGCGCCTTCACCCTGGTCGAATTGCTGGTGGGGTCGCTGGTATTTCTTCTCATTACGGGCGTCATCGGGGCTGTTTTTATCACCGCCCATCGCTATACCCGCCTGTATCAACAAGTCTCCCTGGCCCAGCGGGAGGCCCTGCATTGCCTGCAGGAAGTTTCGCGAGAATTACTGCGCGGTCGAGCCGAAACCATGCCCCCCGACCCCGCCGTAAATGCCACCTGGTTTCTCAGCAATCAACCGCCGCTGGCGACAGCCCGCGCGGCCGAGTTTAATCCGCAAGGCGTATTGCTGTGGCAGAAATGGGTGGGAATCTGGTGTTCCCCGGCGGGTGAAGTGCGTTGCAGCGAATTGGCTTTGAGCTTGCCGTCACCCTGGCCTGAAATCTCCGAGGCCAGCTACCCCAGCAGCATCGGCCCGTTTCAAAGCGGAACCACTCGCCGACTGGCCTCCCACATCAGCAGCCTGCGCCTGTGGCGCGATCAAAAAATCGTTACCGTCGAGGTCATCAGCCAGACTCAACAGTTTGGCAATGCCCCCACGCGATTTCATTTCAACAGTTCTTTTCTGATGCAGTAAAGAAAGTATGGTAAGCTAATCGAATGAAGCATCGTCAGGGATATACCATTCCGCTCTCGCTGCTGGTGGCCGGGGTCACGCTGGTCCTGGGGCTCAGCGCAGCCCGCATGACGGCGGGCGACTTGCAGGCAGCCTCCCACGAGTATCATCGCGAACGAGCTCGACAGACGGCTGAATATGGCCTGGAACTTGCCGCCACCCGGCCGATTCCGCCCGGTGCCAACCTCCCCTGGACCTCGCTAAGCCGCACTCATCCCTACGACCGGGTAAAGCTCACGGTGTTCCAACCCGGCGACGCAGGTTGTTCGGTGACCATCCCTCCGGGTCATCAATACTGGATCGCTGAAGGCACGGCCGGGCAGGGGTCACGCACGCTGGCCTCGGCCCGAATCGGAGCCCTGGTTCGCTTCGGCCGTCCCCTCGGCAGCGCCGGAGCCCAGGTACGCTTCGCCAGCTTTCACGCCGCCAACAACGACCCCGTAAGTTTTCGGGTGATCGACGGCAGAACCCAGCAAGTCATTCCCGACGAAGTGGTGGTCTCCAGCGAGGCCACCAACATGCCCGGCACTCCCCCGCCCGGGGCTCCGTTTCTCACAACTCCCGTAAGCCTGGGCCCTGTTTCGCTTTTCAGTGGCAAGGTACAGATCCCCCAGGGAGCCCCCGAAAGCCTGGTCAGCTATCAGGCTCCGCCGGGTACACAGGTGGCCGTCGAGCAAAATGGGGGCCCGCTGAACGTGCCGGAGTACAGCCCGCCCTCGGGACTCAGCTATGCCGCTGGCCAATCGATCAACGGTCCCCTTCAGCTGCCGCCCGGTCGCTACGGAACCCTGACTCTTACGCCCCAGGCGCGCGTAGAGTTGAATGGCACCTATCATTTCGAGCGAGTCGTGCTTGACGGTCTTTCCACCAGCCAGGCTGCCCGATGGGTCGTGCCGACCCAAGGGCAAACTCGGGTATTCATCGATCAGATCACTCAAAATCAGGCCCTGTTGGAGATCGAGAATCAACAGCACGTGGCGGGAGATTTTCGTATCACCTTCCGCCAGGTGGCTGGCGAAACCACCCCCCCGATTGCCTTGAAGCTCATTCACGGAGGCGAGGCCTCGGTGGTGGCTCAGGGGCGTCATCTCAAGTTGGTGTCCGATAGCGAGCGAAAGATCAAGGGCGCTTTCTGCTGCGGCCTGCTGAGCGCCGAGTTTCCACCCGGCGACCATCCCAACCCTCAGTTCATTTACGACGTCTCGGGCAGCACCGCCCGCCGCCCGCGAGGTCCTGCTCCGATCGGCGGGTCGATCGATGACGCCGTTCCCAGCAACCCGCCCACCCCGATCATCGATCCGGGAGACGGCGAGACCACCAACTCGGACGGGGGTGGCGACGGAAACTCGGGCTCGTACTCCAACCCGAACCCCAATCCAACGCCGCTCATCAATCCGCCCGAGTCGGGGCCGGGCGCGCATCCGGCCGGGCTCGAGCCGATCATCCTCAGTCGCCAGAATCTCTGAACTCCACTTTCAGGCGAGTTTCAGGGGGAACCGCTAGGCTGGATCCGATGAAGCTCAATACGTTGTCGGCCGCCACGCCTCGGCCTCTGCCCACGGCCCCCAAACCCTGGACAGTGCTGATGTACAACGCTGGCGAGGCCGACGAAGGCCTGATGTCGACCCACAACCTGCTGGATCTCCAGACCGTTGGCTCCGACGAGAACACGCACGTGGTCTGTATGAACTATCGTTCGCCCTGGATCTACGAGCGTTTCCTGGGCATCGGCAAAGAGTCTCTGGGCACCCACAGCTACTACCTGGAGCGACGCCCCGACAATCGCAAGCCAGCGGCCCTGGCGGCCTTTCCGGAAATGCAGCACTTCGCCGGTTTCCTGCGCAGCACTCCAGGAAAAATCACCTCTCCCACCATCGACAACAGCCAGAACGCCGACAAGCCAGGGGAAGCATCGGCCCTGAAGGCCTTCCTGGTGGACAACATGAAGCGCTATCCGGCCCAGCACTTTGCACTCATTATGAGCGGCCACGGCGCCGGATTCGCCGGCCAGTCGGTGGTGGGCGGTTCGCGAATCAAGAATGAAGAATTGGGACAGCTGCTGCGTGAAGTCGCCCAGGAGGTGGGTCGCCCTATCGACGTTCTCAACCTGAACACCTGCTACAGCGCGGGCCTGGAGGTTTTGCACCCACTTCAGGGCGGGGCGAATGTGGTGGTGGCCTCGGAAAGCACCGTGAACGCTGCCAATCAAAGCTTTGCCCCCACCCTTGAGGCGCTTCAGAACAGCCTGAAGGCCGGACAATCCGTAAGTCCCGAAGAATTGGGCAAGCTGTTCGTCGAGGAATCTCGGTTTCAGCCCCTGAGCAACCTCTACACGCCCAGCTTGAGTGCCTTCAAGCTGGAAGGCATCGGGCCACTGGCCGATACCCTGGGCCAACTACACCAGCGGCTGATGGACCTCAAGGTGCCCCCTGAACAGCTGCGCGAGGCCTTGCAGCAAACCCAACAGCTGCCCTACGCCAGCGTTCCGCGTGCCGTTCCCATTTTTGACCTGGGGAGCTTCGTCCGCAAGTTGCCACAGTTCTGTGACGACGAGCGGGTGGCCGAGCTGTGCCACCAGCTGCAAGAGCAGCTGCAGTCGGCCTTGCTGGCCGAGCAGCACGCCACGGCCGAAAAGGAAACCCCCACCACTCGGGCCCTGCGCCCGTTCCTGGGCAAACCTTCCGGCGACCTCAGCGGCCTGAGCGGGCTCTCCATCTACTATGAAACGCTGCTGCACAAGCCCGGCCATCGACTGGCTCAGGTCAAGGACACCGCGTTGGGGAAACAGTTGCAGATCGAAACATTCTCTCAATACCTCAGCCAGACCGAAGTCCAGCAGCCGAGTCGGCTGGAGCAGCTCTCCACCCGGGTTCGACAGGCGGAACTGAAGCTGCACAAGTCCATTGGCATTCCCTACGTGGTGCCCGTGGCAAAATGGGGGCTCAAGGCCGCCGCTTTCCTCGGCGCCTCGGCGGCTTTAAGTTACCTGGGAGTTCCGGTCAGCGAGATGCTGCTTGGTCCCTGGTTCGCAGGCAGTGGTTTCTGGGGTGCTGCGCGCAATGTTCACGAGGCCCTTACCATCGCCAGGCAACCTGGGGAGCGCAGCATCGAGCAACGCGAGAAGCTGGTCGACTGTGCGGCTCAGGCTACCCTGGGCGCCACCATGGGCACCTTTGGGCTGCATATGATGGGCCTGCTCCCCGCCAGCGTCGTTTGGCCGGTGGTGGGAGTGGCCCTGGCCGCTCGCCTGGGCAAGGTGGCCGGCAAAGCCCTCAGCAACCGCTCGGAACTGGCCCAGCACCGCCAGCAGGCCGAACGATTTGCCCGGGCCGAAACCGTAGCTGACAGGCTGCGTGTGGCGGCCAGCTGATTTCAGCCATTTTTCACGCCGCTGCGATAGCCTCGCCACACATACAAAGATCCGAAAGGAACCCCACATCCATGGCAGCGATCCAATCCACCACCCCGCGAGTTGATCTGCGTTTCGGAGCCAACCGCTCGCAGCGCCCCGCCTCTGAAAGCCAGGCCGACCTCGGCGCCAGCCAGGTTCACTCCAGCCCCAAAGATTTTCCCCCCGGTTGCCTGACCGGCGGAGCCAGCGACGTCCAATCTCAGGGAGACTTTCCTCCGGGATGTCTGTTTGGCGGAGCAACCGACGTGACCTCAAGCCCCAAGGACTTTCCCCCGGGTTGCCTGACCGGCGGCGCAACCGACGTGACCTCAAGCTCGAAAGACTTTCCCCCGGGTTGTCTGACCGGCGGAGCCAGCGACGTCCAATCTCAGGGAGACTTTCCTCCGGGATGTCTGTTTGGCGGCGCAACCGACGTAACCTCAAGCTCGAAAGACTTTCCCCCGGGTTGTCTGACCGGCGGCGCAACCGACGTCACCTCAAGCTCGAAAGACTTTCCCCCGGGATGTCTGACCGGCGGCGCCAGCGACGTGCACTCGCAGGGTGATGTAGGAATTGGCTGCCTTTTCGGCGGCAGCACCGACGTCACTTCGGGCGGTAGCTGGAACCTGGCCGGCTAACTTCCGTACAACTGCGGTCTATCTAAGCGGCTCTCCCCACCTGTTGGGGAGGGCTGGCTTTGTTTCAGGGGCCTTTCATGCCCTCGCAGTAGTCTATTCCCAAGATGATTCAGGCGGGTATTCATACGGGCAAACTGGTAGCCAATCGACTGCAGAACCTGGCTCGAAACCTGCAAACTGCCCCGCCAGCAGACCTCCGACTCCCCCCCGCCGACAGCAGTGAACTCAAAGACTGGACCGTGTTGGTCTACATGGAAGGCCGCCACCGGCTGGCACACTCCACCGACGCCGCCCTGAACAAGCTGGAACAGGTGGGCTCCACCGATAGGGTCCACGTCGCCGTGCAGGCCACCCTGGTCCCCGAATGGCAGGAAGCCATTCTGCCCAACATGCAGGCGGTGCCTACGCGGCGCTACTACATTCAAGCCGACCAGGAAGAATCGCGCATCAGCTCACCTGTGCTCGAGGAGATGCCCGCAGCTCAACAACTCGATGAGCACAGCCTGGCCGACTTCCTGAGCTGGGGCATCGAGAAGTTTCCGGGCAAGCACATCGCCGTGATCATCAAGAAACACGGGGCGGGATTTGCCAGCATTCAAAACGATGGCGAAGTCTTTGCTCCGCTTTCGGCGCGAGCCACCGAAGCCGCCCTGGCCGAAGTCGAGCGTCGCACCGGTCGCAAGCCTGACCTCGTCGCCTTCGACAGCTGCTCTATGCAACAAATGGAAGTGGCCTATCAGCTGCGCCACCAGGCCAAAGTGATGACGGGTTCACAGGAAGACGTGCTGGCGCTGGCCTATCCCTACGCCGATCTCGTCGGCAACCTCGACAAAGCCGCCGGCGAAGTCAATGCCAAGGGGGCCGGTCGAACTCTGGTGATGACCTACGCCGACAAGGTGAAGTCGGGGATGCACAGTGCCCTCGATCTTTCCAAGCTCGAATCGGCCGCTCGCCAGGTAAAGACGTTCGTCGAACTGGTGCGTCAGCAAGGAATAGAAAGGTCGTTGCTCTACACCTCGATGCTGGAAACCAGCCCCATGGAGCGCACCGAAACACTGGCCTTGCAGCACAATTTCCGCGATCTGGGCAGCTTTTTCAAAGGGGTGTCCGAGGATGTGCGCTACCCCGAAAGCGTTCGTCGCCAGGCTGCCGAGGTCATGTCCCAACTTGACGAAAGCGTGCTGGCTCGCTTCGCCAGTGAAGACCGCAAGATTCTCAAGAACCCCACCGGCATGACGGGATTCCTGCCCTGGCGCGAAATGACCCCGGCCCTGCGTGAAAGCTATCGCCAGCTGGCCTGGTCGCAAGATTCCGGCTGGGGCGACTTGCTGGACTATGTGTTTGAAACCAAAGCCGAAGCCCTCAACAACAACGGACCCAAAGTCGCCGAGAACCTCAGCCTGGGCCAGCGCTTTGGACGTTGGGGGTTGTATCAGTATAAAAAATACATCAGTCCCTACCTCAACGTGACCTGTGCTTACACCCCGAGCTGTTCGCAGTTTGCCCGCGAGGCCATCGAAACCCACGGCCTGTGGGAGGGCGGCAAAATGGGGGCGCTACGCTTCTTCAGCTGCACAGGTGCCAATGGCGGGCACGACCCGGTCAGAGGTTCAGGGCACGTCTGTGGCTCCGACTGTAAAGAGCATCACCAGAGTCCGGCCCTGGAGAAGACTCTGGTCGAACCGATGAAGAACGTCACCTCGCCCGAAACCTTCACCCGTCACCGCCGCTGCATCGCCCTGGCGCAAAAGGTCGGCCTGATGGTGGGAGGGGTAGGCCTGGCCGCTCTGGCCATTCCCTTCGGCGCCGCCGTTGGAGCCTGGACCGGATTTCAGGCCGGCACGGGCCGAATTCACGACCAGGTCGACTCGATGAAGAGCAAATACAACGAATCTGTAGTCCGCGGCTTTCTCAACGTAGCCGAACCGGTGGGTATGCCCGGCCTGAACGTCCACGACCGCCTGCTGGAAAAAACCGGCAGCAGTCTGCTGGCCCGCTGGGCAGGCGGCATTGCGGGCACGGCCGCCGGGCTGACCCTGGGAATCGCCGGAGCCGCCTGGCAAGGCTGGAAGTGGGGCAAAACTTTCGGCGGGCTCTGGGCCGGCAATCGGGTAAAGGAGGCGCTCGGTCACTTACCGCCTCACCCGGAAACCCAGACCATTCTGGAAAGGGACTATCAGCGCAACTAGGGCTTCTCTAAAGCACAAATCGGGCAGGGCTGTGGATGCCAGGCCTCGTCGGCACGAGCCCGCTCGGGCTTGCCCTGCAAGATGGAGCGATGGCGAGCAATCAGCCCCTGGATGGGCGTTTCGCTCCAGCCCGGCGTCGGATACTGTTCCCCGGCCTCCTGCAACTCGCCTTTTCCTACCAGTGCACAGCAGGCCACGTCGCAGGCCAGGTCGTGGTCTTCACTGTAGGAGGCGATGGAGCTCTTGGCCTTTTCAGCCAGCTGAAGGGCCTCTTCCCAGCGACCCGCCACCACCATCAGCCTGGCTTTCTCGCGCAGCAAAGCCCCGCGACGCTCGGCCGACAGCAGGTCAAATACGGGGGTGCGGGTGCTCTGCCCCAGACCCTCGTCGAAATAGCGCTCGGCCCGCCGGGCATCGCCCTGGCGCAGCGCCAACATCCCCAGGTAACGCAGGGCAAAAAGGTCGCCGGGCTCGCTGCGCAACAACTCGTCGCAGGCCGCGATGCAGGCCTTCAGATCGCCCTCACGCCAGTGGCCCTGAACGGTCATTCGCATCTGTTGATAGCTCAGGTCCTTGGGCGCCTCGGGCTTGGATCGGGTCAAGAAGGCCAGTCCGGAGATCAAGAACAGCAAGACGAGCAATTCGGCAAGGCGAGGAGGGCGTTTCATTCTTTCAGGTTAGAGCATCTGAAGGGGCAATTCAAGGACTTTGGTCACGCCAGCGAGCCATTCGCAACCCATCGCGATAGGCCCCGGCCACAAAATACTCGCGCTCCAAACGGGCTTCGGTGCGAAACCCCGCTTTCTCGAAGCATCGCACGGCTGCCGGATTGTCTGCCAGGACGTAGAGGAATACCTTCTCAAGGTTGAGTTGCTCAAAGGCGAAGTGAACGAGGCCGCGGCAGGCCTCGCTGCCCAACCCCTGTCCGCCGGCTCGCTCGTGACCGAGCAGAATGCGCAGTTCGGCGCTGCGATGCACCGGATGAATGCCCCACAGCCAGCAGTTGCCCAGATACTGTTGCCACTCTCGATGGACCACGGAAAACACCACGGCATCGCTGCGGCTCACCAGCGACTCGTACCAACGCTGGTGTTCGCCGGGGGAAACGGGCCGCACCCGAATCAGCCGCTGAGCCAGCTGTTGCTGGTTTACCCAGCCGAGATACTGCTGGGCCTGCTCCCAGGTGAATGGACAGAGGTCGACCCGCTCGAGTGCAATCAACTCAGATCATCCGCTGGGCTTTCTTCAGAATCTTCTTCTCATTCAAGTACGACAGGCGTCGCAACGCCTCGGGAAACTCAAACCAGCTCACCTCGTCGGCTTCCTGGTCGCGCGGTTGATGATTCTCTTGAAGCACCTTCATCACGAAAAAGTTGACGGTCTTATGGTAATAGGTCTGATTTTCGCTGAGGAAGAAGTAGTAGTGAATCTCGTCGATCTTCGGTCCCACTTCGGAAAGGTGACCGGTTTCCTCGAGAATCTCCCGGCGCGCCGTCTGCTCGGGCGTTTCTCCGTGGTCGAGCCGTCCCTTAGGCAAAGCCCAGATCCGCCCATTTTTCTTGCTCACCAGGCAGATCTTCAGGCGGTGACCCTCTTTCTTATAGACCACGCCGCCGGCAGAATGCTGCTCGGCCTCGGTGACGGGACCGATCGGCTGGTTACCAAAGCGGAAAGAATCACTGGGCACCAAAATTGAGGTCCTCGGTAACTTCCTTTTTTTCTAACTTTACGTCCCGAGAGAGACCCAAGTCAAAAAATACCCACCCGGAAATCTCCGGCAGCGACTTGCGTGCGGTTCGAACCTGACTCACGCCCGGATACACCGCAATGTCGGCCTTGCCCTTCAGCTTGAGCTGCTCCTCGCTGAACTGCTGCAACAGGGTGCGAATGAAGTAGGGATTGAGTTCGTAGAGCATGGGCACCACGAAGTCCACCTGCCAGCTCACCCAGTCCTGCGAGCTGAAGTCGTAGCCCCCCAGTCGAAAACGTCCGTTATCGCGTTCGCGATAGTAGACCGGCAACACAGCGGCCGAGAGCTGGCGATGCGTGCCCACCATCTGGCGCATCTGATCGACCAGCAGCTTCAGGTTGTCGCGGCGCACTTTGAGCTGCTCGTGGCAACGCCGATAGCGCTCCATGGCGTCTGCGCTGGACTGGTCATAGTAGTTGTAGGTGCCGTCCTGGATCTCCAGATCCTCGGGCAGGCCCTGACCGTCGACCGGGTAGCGAATGTGATCGAGGTGAATACCGGCCAGCCCGGGGTGGTTCTCCAACAAGTTGCGCACGCTGCGCACCAGCGTTTCCCGCACCTCAGCACTGGCGGGATTGACGTACATCGGTCGCAGCGACTTCCCGCGCGGCGCCGGAAACGGGTCGTCCTCGCCGGCCATCAGCAAGAAGTCGGGAGGCTCGGCTCCGGCCCGCAACAGGCGCCGCAACAAAATCCCCAACGGCCGCCCGTTGGTGTCCATATGATAACTTTCGAGCAGCTTTTCCAGTTCTTTGGACTCGGTGGTGCGCGAGAGCAGTCGAGCCGAGTCTTTGAGCAAGGCCAGCGTCTCGGGGGCCACCTCGGGCCGAGTCGCCAGCGTCCGGGATTGCTCGTTGAGGTAGCTCACCAGGCGCTGACTCCACAGACTAGGAGCAGCATGCCAGGAGAGATTGGCCCCCGGATTGTCCATCTTCCAGTAGAACATGTGACACCAGGCGTGCACTTCGATGCCGCGCTCGCGGGCCTCGTCGATGAAAATCTGCAGCGTATCGTAGACCTTAAAACCGTCGCTGCGAAAGTTCCAGCGCAAATGGGGATAGACCGGCAGTTCCGGCGTCACCTTGCCTTGCTGTATGGAGGGTGCGATGCTGTAGCCCCGCAAAAACGTTTCGAAGAACACCGCGTTGAAGCCGTTGGCGGCGAGGCCGTCGAGCATCTGACGACTGCGACGCCGAACTTCGGCCTCGTCGTAGCGTCGGGTTCCGGGCAAAAACCAGTCGGGAGAGACCCAGGCTCCCTGAATGCCCTGATTGGGGGGCACACACCAGGCCATGGCCGTCAGGGCCATGGCTATGCAGCAGCACTTGATCATACTTGTTGCGCGGCGGGCCGAGGGGTGAACAGGCCCGCGCCTTCCTTACTGAGAAAGTCCACACCCGTGGCCCGAGTGGCCTGATCCACCATTTGGCGGGCGATGCGGTTGGCCTGGTGACAGATTTCCGCTTCCTCGACGTTGACCAGACGGCCCTTTTCCACCACCACCCGGCCATTCACCACGTTGAAGTCGACAATGTGGCTGTCCCCACAGAACACGATAGCCGCCACCGGGTCGTGCAGGGCTCCGGCATAGCCCAGGCGCTGTAGAGAAATGCCGATCAGGTCGGCCCCGCAGCCCGGCTCCAGCCGGCCCAACTGAGGATAGCCCAACACCCGGGCTCCTCCGCGAGTAGCCAGCTGCAGCGCCCGCTCGGCCGTCATGGAAGCCACCCCCGTGCGATGTCGATGGATCAGCATGCAGGTTCGCACTTCACCCAGCATATTGGAACTGTCGTTGGAGGCCGAGCCATCCACGCCCAGCCCCACGGCAACATCGGCGGCAATCATCTCGGGGATAGGCGCAATGCCCGATCCCAGCCGCAGGTTAGACACGGGACAGTGGGCAATGCCCGTGCCGGTTTCGGCGCAGCGGCGGATCTCGGCCGTATTGAGATACACCGCGTGGGCGTACCAAATGTCGGGGCCAACCCAGCCCAGTTCTTCCATCAACTCAAAAGGACGCTTGCCGTAGGTCTGTTGGCAATAGGCATCCTCGTCCTGCGTTTCGGCCAGGTGGGTATGGCAACGCACGCCGTAACGACGGGCCAGTTGGACCGTTTCGCGCATGATTTCCCTGGTCACCGAGAAGGGCGAACAGGGAGCCAGAGCCACTTTGACCATGGCCAGCGGGTCGGGATCGTGAAAGGCTCTGATGACCCGCTCGGAATCTTCCAGAATCTTTTCCTCCGACTGGACACACGCGTCGGGGGGCAGACCGCCGCAGCTCTTGCCTCGTGACATCGAGCCACGGGTGGGATGAAAACGGATGCCGACCTGTCGGGCAGCGCGAATTTGCTCGTCAAACAGGTGCTCGGGCGAAGCCTGGGGGAACAGGTAAAAATGATCGGTCGTGCAGCTGCAACCGGTTAGCAGTAGCTCGCTCATCCCCAGCACCGAAGCCCAGTAGAGCCCCTCGGGAGTGAGGTTACGCCAGACCTCGTAGAGATGCACAAGCCAGGGAAACAACTCGGCCTCCTGAACGCGCGGCACGTTGCGGGTCAGGGTCTGGAACATGTGGTGGTGGCAATTCACCATACCCGGCATGACGAGCATGCCGCTGGCGTCGAGCACCGTGTCGGCCACACAACCCTCGGGCTCCTGGCCGATCCACTCAATACGGTTGTCGCGCACGAACAGGCTCGAGCGCGTCAGTCGCCGCCCCTGGTCATCGAAAGTCGCGATGACCTCGGCATTGCGAATCAAGAGTGTCGACATGGGGGGGCCGTTCGCATTTGCGGGGAAATTCCCCTGGCCTTGCCCGGGCCAACACGACTGGTATAGACTGAGGGGCCCTTCGGGCAGATATCCATTCGGGAGAAACTCATGAAGTTCCGCCAGACGCCAGCCCTGACCTTTGACGACGTATTGCTCGTCCCTCAATATTCCGAAATCAACAGCCGCGGGGCTGTGACCACCACCACCCGCATCAGCCCCAATATTGAGCTGGCGATTCCCATTATCAGTTCCAATATGGATACAGTCACCGAAGCGGCCATGGCCATCGCCATGGCCCGGGCCGGCGGCATGGGCATCATCCATCGGTTCTTGAGCATCGAACGTCAGGCCGCAGAGGTTACCCGGGTCAAACGGGCCGAGAGCTATCGGGTAGACGACCCCCTGACCTGTACCCCCGAAACCCCCCTGAAGCAGGCCATACAAACGATGACCTCCAGCGAGTGCAGCGGCATTGTGGTGGTCGACGACGCAGGCCGGCTGGCCGGAATCCTCACCCACCGCGATCTCGATCTGGCCGAGGACCTCAGCGGCACGGTGGCCAGCCTTATGACGCCGCGCGAGCGCATGATCACTGGCGACCCCAGCATTCGCCCCGAAGAGGCCCGCAAGCTGCTGCACAAGCACCGCATTGAGAAGCTGCCCCTGCTCGACACCGACGGCAAGTTGGTCGGGCTGATTACGGCCCGAGATATTCTCAAAGGCCAGCAGCATCCCCACGCCTCCAAAGACCAGAAAGGCCGCCTGAGGGTGGGCGCCGCCATCGGGGTGCGCCACGACGATCTGGATCGTGCCGAGCGCCTGCTGGCCGCCGGCTGCGACATGCTGGTGGTGGACATCGCCCACGGCCACTCCAACCTGGCCATCGACACCGTCCGGCAGCTGGCCCAACGCTTTGAGGGCGTGCAAATTATGGCTGGCAACGTGGTGACCCCCGAAGGAGTGCGCGATCTGGCCCGGGCCGGAGCCCATTCGATCAAGGTGGGCGTGGGTTCGGGCAGCATCTGCACCACGCGCATCGTGGCCGGATCGGGCTATCCTCAGCTCAGCGCCCTGATCGAGTGCAGCGCCGCGGCCCGCGAGGCCGGGGTAAGCATCATCAGCGACGGGGGCACCCGCAACTCGGGCGATTTGACCAAGGCCATCGCGGCCGGCGCCGACTGCGCCATGTTGGGCAGCCTGCTGGCGGGCACCAACGAGGCCCCTGGCGCTTCGGTGGTACGCGACGGCCGCCGCTACAAGGTGGTGCGCGGTATGGCCAGCCTCACGGCCAATGTGGGTCGCAAGGAGGTCGACCAGGGTCAGGTGCGCGACGACGAATGGGAGAAGGTCGTACCAGAAGGCGTGGAGGCGGTGGTGCCCCATCGCGGCCCGGTGAAGGACATTTTGCATTTGCTGGTGGGCGGGCTGCGTTCGGGCATGACCTACAGCGGCGCACGCACCCTGCGCGAGCTGCATGAAAGGGCCGAATTCGCCCAAATCACCGGGGCCGGCATCACCGAGAGCCGCCACCACGACGTGGACAAAATCTGAAGTGACCGCCGAGGAAATTCGCCAGCTCATCCGCCAGGAAACCCGTTTTCGCAGCGGTCTGGGTTTTGATGTGCATAACTTCGAAGAAGGGCGGCGCCTGATCTTGGGAGGAGTGGAGATCGCCCACAGTCACGGGTTGTCCGGCCACTCAGACGCCGACGTGGTGGTGCATGCCGCCATGGATGCCGTGCTGGGAGCCGCCGGACTGCCCGACATCGGCCATTTCTTCCCCAATACCGACGAGCGCTACCGCGGGGCCGATAGCCTGGAACTGGCCCGCGAAGTGCAACGCCAGCTCCAACAGCGGGGATACGAGGTGGTCAACCTCGACGTGATGATCCTGGCCGAGGTGCCCAAGGTCGGCCCTCATCGCGAGGCCATGCGGCGCAATCTGGCCGAGGTCTTTGCCATGCCCGTGGAAGCCGTGGGCATCAAGGCCACCACCATGGAGAAAATGGGTTTTATCGGTCGACGCGAAGGCATCGGCGTTATTGCCAGCGCACTCACGCGCCAGAACTCGGAGGTTGCCCCATGAACATTCGCTACTATGGCCACTCGGCTATCTCGTTTCACGTCGGCGAGCACACCGTCATTGTCGATCCGTTCCTCACCGACAATCCTCTCTACGGTAAAGTCCCCCCCGACCTGAAGCCCACCACGGTGGTGTGCACCCACGGGCATGAAGATCACGTGGGCAATGCGGTGGAACTGTCCAAACACCACGGCGCCTCAGTGGTAGCGGTGTGGGAACTGGCCAATCACCTGGAAAAGCTCGGAGCCAAGACCATTCCCTGCGGGCTGGGCGGACGCATCAACCACCCCTGGGGCTGGTCGAAGTTCGTTCCTGCTTTCCACAGCTCGTCCCACGGAGGCCAGTACATGGGCCAGCCAGCGGGCGTGATTCTCAACTTTGGGAATCAGGTCGTCTATCACGCGGGCGACACCTGCCTGTTTTCCGACATGAAGCTGATCGCCGAGATGTATCGACCCACGGTGGCCTGCCTGCCGATGGGCGGCCACTTCACCATGGACATTTATGAGGCCGTCAAGGCCGTCGAGTTTCTCAAGCCCGAACTGGTCATTCCCCTGCATTTCGGCACCTGGCCTCCGCTCTCCGAGGACCCGCAAGAGTTCAAGAAACAGGTGGAAAGCAAGGGGCTCAGTCGGGTAGAGGTCATGAAGCCCGACCAGATCTTTCAGGTGACAAAAGCCACCGCCTGATCGCTTTGTAACAAAAATTCACCAGTATGGAGGCTCGAGCTTCGCTACCATCGGACTATGTCCACGGTGAACTCGAGCCTCCGCACTTCCATCGCCCGAGCCTACGTGGCCCATCGCCTGAACCACCAGGAGCTGGTCCAGGTGGTAGAAAAACTCAAGAACCACGAGATCGGCGCCGTGGCGGAAAAAGATGTCGAGGCCGCGCTGGCCCACTTTGCCGACCCCGCCCGTGATGCTCGTCCCAGCCACAGCGAACAGGACGTGGCGGCAGCCATCGCCTACCTGGAACTGGACAAAGCTCATGAGGGTCTTGGCGAAGACCAGCCCTGGACCCCCATGGAACGAGCCATCTTCCGCCGCCTGAGCCATCCCGAGGTCGACCCCGTTCCCAGCCAGGCCCTGTCGGAGACCGTGGGACATCCCGAATTTGTGGCCGCCGTGATGAAGCGCTTCGACGCTTGGGACCAGGATGGCGACGGCAGCCTGACCCCCACCGAAATCGACGACGTGATGGCCGACCCCAGCCTGACCAGCGCCGAGGCGGCCGCGGCCGTAATACTGCGTCGTCAGGGCCCGCAACTGGCCAAGTGCGAAACCCGCGATCGTGCTGCCGGCGTTACCCCGGTCGACCTGGAACGCTTTCTGATCACCGGAGTACCCGACGATGGACAGGCCACCATCAAGGTCAACCGGGCCTTTCCCTCGCTGACGAAACTGGCCGAAAAGCTGCCCCCAGCTCCGCTGCTGATGGAAGAAAACTTCGACCCCGAGATGGTCCAACAAGGCCGGGCCGGGTCGTGCGTATTGCTGTCCACCCTGAGCAACAAAAGGCCGGAAGACGTAAAGTCGATGTTCACGCCTCGTCCCGATGGCCAGGTGGAAATCACCTTCGAAGATGGACACGTTGAGGTGGTTCGCGACCTGACCCTGGCCGAGCGCCTCTATCATGCCCGCAGCCCCAAAGGGGGTCGCTGGCCCGGACTGTTGGAGATGGGCCTGGCCCAACGCATCCACAGTGAGAAGCCCAAGGCCGACGGTTCAGCACGTTCCGGGGCCAATTCTATTTCCCCCGATATCGCCTCTCAAGCCCTGTTTGGCCAACGACTGAAAACCACTTCGCTCGACAACCTCAGCCTGAAACAAACTCGAGAGCTGCTGATCTCGATGGCCAAAGGGCCCAAGCCCTGGATTTGCGGCAGCCGCAGCACCCCCAAGGGTGTCGATTCGCTGGTCTCGCCCGAACAGCTCTTCAATGGCATCAGCAACAACCACGCCTACACCATTCGGGGTTTTGACATCGAGAAGGACCTGGTTCATCTGCGCAACCCGTGGCGCAAGGGCGAGTGGGTGGTGCGCCCCGATGGCCACGACGATGGGAAGTTTTCAATGAACCTCAAGGATTTCTACAGCAGCTTCCGCTGGGTTGGGTCACCCAAGAAAGCCTCTTGAACCGACCCAAAGGATTCCTCGTAGCATACGGCAAGAAGTTCCTGTGCCGGTAGGAATACGCTACCTGATTCTCTTTGCTCTCACGGTGGCGGCCAATGCCCACCTGCTGACCTCGTTTTCGATGATCAACGATGAAGGGGTCACCGTCTATGGGGCCCAGCGCTGGTTGCAAGGCCAATGGCCCTATATTCACTTTGAAACCCGCCACACTCCCGGTAGCTATGCCCTAAGCGCGGCTTTCTTCGGGGTCTTCGGCGACTCCCAACTGGCCACGCGCTTGCTGATGCTGCTGCTGGCCGGACTGCAGGGGTTGTTGGTGTTCCACCTCAGCACCGGGCTGAAAGGCCGGCTGCGATATGCCCCCTGGGCCTGCTGGACGGCCGTGGGACTGCTTGACTTTCCCGTGCTGAGCTACCACTGGATGGCGATATTGTTCTACACCGCCCTGGCCGTGGCCGCCCGGAACTGGCTGCAGCACCCCCAACAAACCTGGTGGCCCCGGCTGTGCGGAGGACTGCTGGCCCTGAGCGGCTACTTTCTTCAGTCCGAGGGGTTGGCCGCCGGGCTGCTCATCGGAATGGTGTGGGCCTGCTGGCGGCCAGTGGGAATCGTTCAGCTGGGTCTGGGCGCAGTGACCACCTCGGCTGTGCTCTGGCTGCCTTTCCTGCCCGTGTGGCACAGGGTGCTCCAGGACAGCGTCCTGGACGTGCACAGCTATATCCGGTTCAATCGGCATCCCTATAACCTGGGGGACCTCTACCCCCTGTGGCAAGGGGCCAGGGCCAGTTCCTGGTCGGGCGACGCTGCAGGCACTGGATTCGCCTGGACAAGACTGCTGGTCTACACGCTCAAATACGGGCTCTACTATCCGGTGCTTGCGGCCGGCCTGGCTTTGAGCTGGCGGCGCAACGACCGCGACGCCCAGCTGATCGCCATGGCAACTGTGGCGCTGACCCTGGCCAACCTCAATCGCCAGACGCTGGAATACCTGGCCTTTCTGCAACCGCTCTGGTTTATTGTGCTGTTCCGAGTGGCCGGGGCCTTCGCTCCGGCCCTGCTCAGCCTGCTCTTCCTCTATTGGGGCGGAACTCTGGGCCTATGGTGGCGCGATTGCCGATTTGCCATCGCCACTCCGGCCGGCACCTACTATACCGAGAATCCTTCGCTGGCCGCGGCTTATAACCAGGTGGGACAGTGGATTCGTCAGCACCTCAAGCAGGGCGATCAGGCCCTGTGCTACCCTTTCCAGCCTGCCCTCTATGCCCTGTGGAAGCTGCGTAGTCCGTTGCCCCAATCGTTCCTGGTTCCGCTTTCCACGCCGCCGGCCAGCCTGCAGAAAGCCACAGATGAGGCGCATCGCCAGGGGAATGCCTGGGTGATCTACCTGCCGATGAACCCGCTGGACTGCAACGTAAATGTCCTGGACTATCAGCAGCAAGAGCGCCACTGGCTGCTGCAACTCACGCGCGACTTCAAACTGCTGGAGGACTTTCACGGCATTCAACTCTATCGACGTAACCCCGGGGCACAGGGGGCGAACTCCGATCTGCGAAAAGCATGCTTATGAAGAAAGTAGCCCTGGCCACGGCGCTCTTGCTGCTAGGATGGTGGACAGCCTGGTGTCAGTCCTTCGACGCCGATCATCTCATGCTGCTGGTGATCGGCTCAAGTGCCAGCCGGCCCGACGTCCATCAGAAAGCCCTGCTTCAACGAGTTCAACGGCTGCGAAACGACCCCGCATGGAGCGAACTGAAGGTCGGAACGATGCACTTCGATCGGCCTCGGGAAGCCCGCTTTGCTCAGCAAGTGTTGGGCGTTCATCGCTCCATGCTTCCGGCCGTGGCTCTGGTGCAACTCGACGAGCAGGGGCGCAATCCCATACGCAGCCTGCAGGTATGGTCGGGTCTCAGACAGGAGCGACTGAGCCAGATCGAGGCCATCGCCGAAGAATGGTCGCGGGCGGCAGGTAACCCTCTGCCGCTCTTTACACCGATCGCCGAAGCACTCTCAACGCCGGGCCCCGGGCTTTCGATAGCCCAACCGGTGTCGCCGCCAACGGCACCTCCAACCCCACCGCCCCCGGTCAGCCCACCTGCGGCGCGTCCCCGCGACCGCGTCTGGGCTGGGGTCAGCCTGCCCACCGGTTCGGTGCTGCGCTCGGGGGACGGTCGCTTCGAGCTCTGCTTTCAAAGCGACGGCGACCTGGTGATCTACCGCAATCAGCCCGCACCCCGCCAGCGCTGGTGGTCGACCCGAACCCAGGGATCGGGAGCCCAGGTGCTGCGCCTGGGCACCGACGGCGTCGTTCGTCTGCTCAGCGGATCGGGGCAGGTGGTGTGGAGCGGGGGGCGTTCCGACACGTTCTCCAATGGCTACCTGCACATGCAAAACGACGGCAATCTGGTGGCCTATCGCATCGACGGCAACGGGGCCAGTTTTAGCTGGTCGAGCAGCACCATGGAAAACCCCCCTCCGCCCCAGGACTAATTCAAGCGCAGCCTTTTGAGGTGCCAACGATATACCTCGAGGGAAAGCTCGGCCAGGGCCCGATCCACCTCCCACGGAGAAGCGCCCTTTTCGCTGAGCAAGACCAGCACGTAGGGGTGTTGGGGCACCTCGACAATCCCGATATCGTGGCGAACGCCGTCGAGTTCGCCGGTTTTATGGGCCACGCCGAGGTCCGGCGGCAACATCAGCGGAATTTTTTCCCGATACTGCTGGCGCCGCATGATGTCTAGAGCCAACCGGGTATAGCTCTCATCGAGCAACTCTCCGTGATAGAGCTCGCGCAGAAATCGGGCCATATCCCAGGCTGAGGTTCGATTGTCGCGCTGAGGCGTGGGGGGCTCCATAAAGCGCCTTCCCAGAACGGTTTCGCTCAGCTTCCAACGCTCCAGCCAGGCGGCCGGATCGCCCAGGCGCTCGAGCAGCAGATTGGAAGCCACGTTGTCGCTGACCACAATCATTAAACGGCACAGGTCTTCGATGGTGACCTCGAGGCCGTCGTGCAACTCATGGAGCACTCCGGCCCCACCCACATGGTCGCTGGCAGCCACTTTCAATCGCTGATCCAGACCCAGGGAACCTTGCTGGCAAAGACTCAAAATGCCCACCATGATGGGCACCTTGATGACGCTGGCGGCAGGAAGATCGTCCCAGGCATTCCAGCTCCAGCAGTGCTGGCTGTTGAGATCGAGATAGACCGCACCCAGGTGGGCGGGAACCGCGTGCAGACGCTGCCAGATGGCGTCGTTCAAACCGAAATCATCCTCAGCAACTGAACGACATACTGGCCCAGCAGCTTGACCTGCCCCGCTTTAAGGTCTTCGAAGCGAATACTGGTATGCAATTGACCTTGATCGGTGGGACGGATGTGCAGAATGATGCCCGAGACTTCCAGCGGGCGCAGCTTGCCCAGCGGGCCCAGGCTCAGGCGAACTCGAACCGTCGGATGGAAACTCTGCAGCGATTCGAACAGGGCCCCACCTGCGCCCAGATTGACAACGGTTCCCTGAACAGCCTGACCATCGTCGCACAACAACAGACCCACCATGGATGAGTCGGCGCGGATCAGTTTGCGACGCGTGTAGATTGCGCGCTCATCAAAACCCAGCTCTTTGAGCAAGAACTTGACCCACGACCGCCGCATGTTGCCCGTGATGTCGGCGTATTTCAGGCCGGCTTCTAACTCTTCCGAGTCACGCCGGCGGCGGCACCAGCGCACTTCGCAGAGAACGTACTCCTCCTCTACCTTGTCCTGAGCCCGAGAAGGGTGGTAGACGAAGATCTTGCTGCCCGGCTTGAGCTTGGTAGACAGCCGAATGCGCATCCCGTTGAGACCCATGTCGGCAATGCGAGCCGTAAAGCTGGTTTGATCGACCACGCACTGCACCTGATAGTCGCAGCGCAGGCGGATGAGTCGGCGCCGCTCCTCGGCCTTGGAGGGCGAGCGCACCTGAAAGAAGGCCACCACACCATCAAGCAACTGACGAAGCGCTTTAAGCATCAGTCCTGGCTCAAGACCTGCACGACTTCGAAACGCTGGCGGCCCACCTCGTTGCCGTTGAGAAACACCACAATGGCATAGGCACCGGGAATGTCCAGCGAAAGATCCATCGAGGACGCAAACTGCCAGCGCTGGGGCACTTCGGCCGAGAAACCTTCGCTGACGCCCACCTCAAAATCGGCCTCGAGCGAGGCCAGCCACTTGCCTTCGGGGCTCTGAACATCGAGCACAAACTCATGAGCCTGGCCCAGTTCTTCGGGCTCGAGCAGGATGGAAACAGCGACAGCCAGGTGCTGGGCCACGGGAAAATCCGTGCGAACGGTGATCTTGTCCCAACCCCCACCCATGAGGTAGAGCTTATTGGCCCACACCTCGGCGGCATCGGCAATCATCAGCCACTCTAACTTCATGGCTCCCCAACTTCCAACGAGAGCCCCCTGGTTCCTGTCCTTCAAAAATAGAGGTCGAACCAGATCTGAAAACAGAGCAACGAGAGCACCTGGTTGGCCAGCTGGGTCTGTCCGCCGGCAAAGCGCTCGAGAATGTCCTGAACGCGCTGGTTCTGGAAGAGCCCGTGGCGGTCGAGCGCCGCCGGAGCCAGGGTGCGACGGGCGTCGTCCAGCAACCAGCCCGACAGCCACTGGTTGACCGGCATCACGAAGCCCTCCTTGGGGCGGTCGATGGCCTCGGCGGGCAGATGGCGACGGGCGGCTGTTTTCAGCACGGCCTTGATCTCCTGACCGCGAATCTTGAAATGGCCCGGAATGCGGGCGGCAAACTCGAGAAACTCGGTGTCGAGAAAGCCGGTGCGAATCTCCAGACTGTGAGCCATCGACAGGCGATCGGCAAAGGTCAGCACCTGATCGGGCAGCTGGGTGAGAAACTCGGCTTCCAGCATCCGGTTCAGCGGGTCGCGGGCCGTAAGACGTTGGCACACCCCGGCAAACCATTGCTGCGTCGACCAGGGGCCCAGCCGCTCGGGGCGATAGAGCGCCCGCTTGTCTTCCTCGGTGAAGACATGCAAGCGACAGCGCCATTCCCATTCCTCGGGCGAAGCCAGGCGTTGCAAGAACTCGGGCTGGTCCTGAAAGTGGCCCAGCTCGTCGGTCTTTCCTCGGGCATATTCATAGAGGGGTCGGGCCAGCCGGTGGCTGAGATAGGAGCCAAAGAGCTCATCGGCTCCATCGCCCGAGATGGCCACCTTGAGGTGGCGCACGATCAGCCGCGAGAGGAAGTAGGTCGACATCACCCCGCTGAAGGGCTCGTCGAAGTGCCGCAAAATGTCCGGCAGCTCCTCGCGAAAGCGAGAAAAGTCGAGTTCTTCCTCGTGGTGGTCGGTGCCATACTGGCGAGCCACCTGACGAGCGCAGGCCAGGTCCAGCTCCTTGCCGGGGGTGCTGGAATCGGCCCGATAGCGCAGCGTGAAGGTCTTGACCGGGGTGGTGTTGGCCTCGGCGGCCAGGGCCACGGCCAGGCTGGAGTCCAGCCCCCCCGACAGGAAAAAGCCCACCGGCACGTCGGCCAGCAAGCGTCGGCGCACGGCCCGCTGCAGGCGTCGCAACAGCTCGTCGGCCAGCTCCTGCTCGTCGAGCCGACCCTCTAGCGGCGTCCAATCCAGCTTCCAGTAAGGCTCGACCCGCCAGCCCTCGGGGCTCCACAACAAGCGGCTGGCCGGCGGCAACATGTGGACGCCCTCGAAAGCCGTCAGCGGACAGGGTACGTTCTTCAACGACAGGTAGTGGTGCACGGCCTCCTGGTTGAGGCGCCGGGGCAACCCGGGAATCTCCAGCAAAGCCTTTAGCTCGGAGGCAAACCACAGGCTGCCCTGCCAATCGCAATAATACAGGGGCTTTTTGCCGGTGCGGTCGCGGGCCAGCAGACCCTGGCGGCTGCGGCTGTCCCACACGGCCACCGCGAACATTCCCTGAAGGTGCTCGGGCAGGGCCTTGCCGTGGCGCTGGTAGAGGCCCGGCAGCACTTCCGTGTCGCAGCGCGTTCGCAGCGGATAGCGTTCTTCCAACAGCCGCTGGCGCAGCTCGGGATAATTGTAGATCTCGCCGTTCTGACAGGCCCACAGCTGGCCGTCGGCGGAAGCAAGCGGCTGGCGACCGCCCTCAAGGTCGAGAATCGACAGCCGCCGCGCCCCCAGCGTAAAGCCTGCGCCACCCACCTGATGCTGGTCGTCGGGGCCGCGATGCACCAATCGGCCCAGCATTCGCTCGACCACCTCGGGCTGATGATCTCCAAAGACCCCGGCAATTCCGCACATGCAGCGGGCATGCGCGGCGGCCTCGGGTTCCCCTGCAAAAGGGCATAGCCCCACCCGGGGCCAAGCACCCGCCGATGGACCTGCAGCAGCGCATCGACGACAGCGAACCCGGCTCAACCCTGGAGCTGCCTGCGGGCGTTTTCGAGCTAGAAAGCCCCCTCTTGCTGCGCCAGCCCCTGCGACTGCTGGGTCAGGGCACCCAACTACGCCTGAGCGGCCCGCGCGCGCGCGACGCCGTGCTGCGGCTGCAGGGCAGCGGGCCCTTTGGGCTGCGGGGCCTTCGTTTTGTCTACGCGGGTGCCAGCCCGGGTCGGGCCGTGTGGCTGGAATCGGGGGAAGCCGAGTTTGAAGACTGCCACTTTAGCGGCGGACACTGGGTCGACGAGCGCGAGCTGGGCTGTGGCCTGCACGTCAGCCAGGAGGCCCGAGCCCGGGTGCTGTTTTGCGAATTTTTCGGCAGCGAAGTGGGGCTGTTGGCCGACCACCAGTGCCGACTGGAGCTGGAATCGAGCCGCTTTTACAACCAGCGCTTCTGGGGGCTGCGCCTGCAGGGCCACAGCAGCTCCAGGATCAGCCAGAACGAATGTCGCGACCAGGGCCTGGCCGGCATCTGGATCGGGGCCCAGGCCCGGGCCGAACTGGAGGGCAATCGCTGCGAGGCCAACGGGGCTCAGGGCCTGTGGATCGGAGGGCAGAGTCAGGTGCGGTTGCGCGGCAACGAGTCGAGCCGCAACCAGCAGCACGGCCTGACCGCCGAAGAGCAGGCCGAGCTGCTGATCGAATCGCAGGTCTGCGAAGAGAACGCGCTCTGTGGCCTGGACCTGGGCGGCGAGTGCCGGGCCCTGGTCAACGCCTGCTACTGCACCCAGAACCAGTGGCACGGCATTCAGGTGCGCGATCAGGCCGCGCCCGTGCTGCGCAAGAATCGCTGTCGCCACAACCAGCACTCGGGCCTGGCCTACTACGGCCAGGCCGGCGGCAGCGCCCAGGACAACTGGCTGGAGGAAAACCTGGAGTATGCCGTGCAGGTGGGCGAGCAGGCTGAACCGCTGCTCAGCCACTTGCGCTGCGCCCGCAGCGGCCTTTCCGGCATCGCCTACTTTGGCGACAGTGGGGGGGTGGCCCGGGCCAACCAGTGCCAGGACCATGCCTATCACGGCATCCAGATCGGCCAGCAAGCGCGCCCGCTGGTGGAAGGCAACCACTGCCGCAAGAACCAGCTCTTCGGCATCGCCTGTTTTGGCGACTCGCGACCGCTGGTCCGGCTCAACGAGTGTCGCGAGAACCTGCAGGGCGGGATGTACGTCGGCGATCAGAGCGAGCCCCAGCTGTGGGAGAACCTGCTGGCGGACAATGCCCAGTGCGGGCTGCAGTGCGTGGGACGCAGCGCCGGCCTGGTGGCCGAGAACCGCCTGGAAAACAACGGATTCTACGGCTTTCACATCGGCCCCGAGGCCCGCCCGTTGCTCGGCGACAACCACAGCACCGGTCACAGTGTCAGCGACCTGAGCAACCTGAGTCGCCAGGTGTTGCAACTGGAACTGCTGCGCAAACAGGGCCCGAACCTGGCGGTGGGCTATTATCTGCAGGTCGGGGACCAGCGCCTGGCCCTGCCCTTCGAGCCCAAGCCCAACGAGCGCAAGGTGCTGGAGGCCCTGGCCCGTCACGGAAAGATGAGCGAGGCCGAGTTGAGCAAGGTGGCCGGCACTCGACGCATCTCGGGTCTATTGGAATCGCTGCAAGAGCGCTTTCAACGGGCCGGAGTGGCCGGGCTGGTGTGCAGCGGTCAGGGCAGCGAGGGCTCGATCTACACTTTGGAACTGCAGAAGTGAGCCAGTTTTCGGTGGAACTCGGTCACTCGCACGTCGCCCGCGCTCTCCACATAGACGCCGTCCATTTGATAGAGAGGTCCGAAGCGCCTTCGCTGTTCCTGGACCCGCTGCTGGATTTGACGGGCCAGGTGCTTCATGTCGTCGATCCGGGCCCTGAGCTTTTCGTTCTCGATGATGCGAAATCCCGACAGATCCAGATCGAGGTTTCCTCGGGGCAGGATCAGCCACAATCCTGGAAGCCCCAGGTCGAGCCGAACCGGCTCCAGGGCCACACCGTGGTCGACAAAAATGCAGGTAGCCTCGGGCTCGAAGCGTGAGTCGACGGCGGCCGCCGCTCGACACCCCACCACCTCTCCCCAAGATTCCCGATCCTGCACCTCAAAGAAGAAGCAGGTCTGGCCGATGGCGGCCGGCGAGAACATCACCCCTCCCGGATGCCAGTGCACGACTCGCCATACCCAGCGCGGACCTTCGCGAAAAAAGCTGGCCAGAGCCGGCGGCTTGATGCCGAAATCAGAGCCCGGCCAGAACATCTGATACAGGAAGAAGGGATGCTCGCCCCGACCGGCCGGAATCTGGGGCCAATAGTTTTGCATCCCCAGGCCGTCAAAACGCAGCGGAATGGGGCAAAAACCGCCCTTTTGCTGCAACAGCAGCCCTTCTTCCGCTCGGTCACGAGCGCTGATCCAGAAGCGCCAGTTGGGCGGACGAAACTGGGTCAGCAGGCCCTCCACGGGCGGGCGTGCCCGATAGCGCCAGCATTCGGTGCTGTTGCCGGTGGCTCCCAGGCGCAGCACGTCGGACCCTTGGGGATGATTAACGCGCCAGCATACCGCCTCGTGGCGATTGAGCATGGCTCCCAACAATGCCTGGCACAGCGAGCGCAAAGCCGGATTGGCCACCTCAAGGGGGTTGCCCAGCCCTTCGGTGACCGAAGAGAACTGCTGCAGCTGCTCATCTTGCGGACAGAACCTGGCCACCGTGGCCTGGGCATGAACCTCGATGCGAACCTCGGGAGCGCCGCTCAGCACCGCCGCCTGGACAACCTTCAGCAGGTAATGGGCCGGCGAGGGCAGGCGAAACTGCTCCAACTTGTCGCGCGCCTTCAGAAAATCGACGGAGAACTTGCCCGACGATTCCAAGACCGCATCGGCCAGCCCGTGCCTGACGTATTCCTCTACCGACATGGGGAGTGGTTCTCAGGCGAGGACGGATTTCCCTTATGGGTTTGAGCTAATCTGAAAGCCCCAGATGAAGCAGCCACATCGCTCCAGCCCCCACCAGAGCCAGATCGTCCTACCAGCTCGGAGCGTTGCTGTCGACCCGATAGCATTCAGTTCCAGCAACTCCCAGGCCAGACTCTGGCCATCGGCCTCACCCAGTCGTTCCCTCAAATGTCTTTCCCAATCCACCACAGGACGCGCCGCGACGTTCCAGTTATGGCCCGGGGGCTTGTTGATGAAAGTAGGTCTCCAAAGCATCCTGGAGCGTTGCTCCCAACAAACGATGCAAGAAGAAGTTGGGAGCGTGATTCACCGCAATGTGCTGCCTTTCCATACGCTGGAGCAACAACTGAATGCGGTCGGCGGGACTCCATTCAGTCCTGGCCATCAAAGGGCGGCAAGAAGACGACTTCGCCATTGTCCATGTCGTATACCGCGCCACAAATCAGAAGCTGGCCGTTTTCTTCCAGCTCCCGCAAAATCGGGCTGTCCTGGCGAATTCGCTCGATATTGAGGCGAACGTTGTGCTCTGTCACCTGATGCACAAACTCCGGATTGTCGCTGGTCTGCTCGCCCTCAAAGTGGCGGCTCGCAGCCACGGCCGGCTGAAGATTGGTCAGCATCTGGGTGATGTTGCCCAGCTTCACGTTGCTAATGGCGCTTTTGATGGCGCCGCAATGCTCGTGGCCGAGCACCAGGATCAGCTTGGCCCCGGAAACCCGACAGGCGAATTCCATCGACCCCAGGATGTCGGTATTGACGAAATTCCCCGCAACGCGCGCTACGAACAGATCGCCGATGCCGCGGTCGAAGACGTCTTCCACGGGGACTCGTGAATCGACGCACGACAAAATGATGGCTTTCGGATACTGACTGAGCACCGCCTTGCGAATTTGGGCTCGGTGGTTGCGAATGGTCACCTCGCCGGCCACAAAGCGACGATTGCCCTCTTTGAGCATGGCCAGGACGGCGGAGGGAGTGAGCCTCTCCTGTTGTTCCTTGGTCAGGACGTCCTCGATCAGCCCCTCTCGATCGGTATTCATCGAACTCGACATCGCGTTCTTCCTCGTTTCTCCGGCTCTCAAGGACCTGGTTTCTACGTTGCTCCCTCCCTACCCGCCTCGGCAGGCAACTGAAGCTGCCCCTTCCAGATGTTCGATGAACACTCTCAGCAACGCCAGCAACATCGTGGTCCAGACTGCGAGCCCGTAACGACGAGAGCGTGCCTCTCATCTGCCGGACGATTTCATCGCTGTCTTTCGGTGTAGCCAGGTAGCCAACCCAACTCAGAAAGGGATTGTCCACGACCGCCTCGGTGATATAGAAGGGGTTGTTCTCCTCGTGGAACTCCACCTCGGTGGTCTCCTATCAGCTATGTCTACCAACCGACGTTATCAAGCCTGGGAGAGTCGGTCGATGCAGAGCACGGAGCATTCTAGCAAGGCAAGAAGACGCGGAGCTTCGGCGAAGACCCAAGGAGATGACCAGGGTAGAAGTAGCCCCCCGTGTGCTGGAATGGGCCAAAGAGAGAGCGGGCCTCAGCGATGAGGAACTGAACCAGGCCTTTCCTCGCTATCGTGAGTGGTTGACCCAGGCGATCAAACCCACCCTGAGGCAATTGGAAGGATTCGCCGCCAAAGCCCAAGTGCCAGTCGGCTATCTCTTCCTGACCGAACCCCCGGACGAGCCTCTTCCGATTGCCGACTACCGCACCCATCACGACCGCGGCGTAAGCCGGGCCAGCCCTGAGCTTTTCGACACCCTTCACAGCATGATTCTACGTCAGGCCTGGATGCGGGACTACCTGTTCGAAATCGGGGCAAAGCCACTCCCGTTTGTCGGCAGCATGACGACCCAAGACGGCATCTTTCGGGTAGTCCAGGCGATGCGAAGTACACTGGGCCTGGAGACCGGTTGGGCCAGGCAGTATGCCAACTGGACCAAGGCTTTTCGTGGCCTGCTAGAAACCTGCGAGACCGTTGGCATTCTCTTTTCGGTGAATGGCGTTGTTGACAACAATACTCACCGCCGACTCGACCCGGCGGAGTTCCGGGGATTCGTACTGGTAGACCCCTACGCTCCCCTGATTTTCATCAACGGCGCTGACGCAAAGTCGGCCCAGATGTTTACTCTCGCCCACGAACTTGCCCATCTGTGGGTAGGACGGTCTTCGCTTTTCGATCTTCCGGCGCTTGAAGCTCGGGGCAACGATGTGGAGATTTTCTGCAATCGGGTGGCCGCCGAATTTCTTGTTCCCGAGACAGAGCTTCGCCAACACTGGTCGGTTGCCGGCGAAGGAGCAGCTGCCTTTGACTCGCTGGCTCAGCTCTTCAAGGTCAGTCCCCTCGTCATCGGCCGTCGGGCCCTGGATCTGGGGCTGATCGAGGCCAAAGCTTTCTTTGCCTTCTACCAGCAAAGGGTTCAACAGGAACGTAAGAAACCCGAGGGGGAAGGCGGTGGCAACTTCTACGCCACTCAACGCTTTCGTTTGGGTAAGCCGTTCGCGGCCGCCGTGGTGCGCTCGGCCCGTGGCGGCAGGCTGCTCTACCGCGACGCCTATCAGCTGCTGGGTTTACGGGGCCCGACCTTCGACCACTACGCGGCGGAGCAACTGGGTCTTTGAGCACCTTTGCCTTTGTGATGGACTCAAACGTCTTCATCGAGGCTCACCGCCGCTATTATTCGTTTCCCATCTGTCCGGGTTTTTGGGACGCCATCGCAAGGCACCACAAGACGGGGCAGGTTTGCAGCATCGACCGCGTTCTTAAAGAGTTGACTCAAACGGCCGACGAGCTTGGCAACTGGGTCAAAGGAGGCGTCTCTCCCAGCTTCTTTCGAGCAACCACGGGAGCACCGGTGGTGGACGCTTTCGCAAAGGTTGCGCGCTGGGTCGATGCGTCCCCTCAGTATGCGCAAGCCGCCAAAAGACAGTTCCTCGGTGGCGCGGACCCCTGGTTGATTGCCTACTGCGTGACCGAGAAAGCGACGCTGGTCACCCAGGAAGTGCCCGCGCCGCAGGCCCAGAACAAGCTGCCCATTCCTAATGTTTGCAACGCTTTCCATGTGCCCACATGCAACACGTTTGAACTCCTGAGGCAGCTACCCGCAGTATTTCACCTATCGGAGTGAGCGAAGAGCAACTCTCAGGGCACTTCAACCCAGCCGATCAAGCGGGCTGAGAATCCCTGTGTGTTGGCCAGCAGTCCTTTGTGCTCCAGGTCTCGGTGCAGCATCGGCTCAAGCTGCGCCAAGTAAGCGGAGCGCTGTTCTGCCGTGAGCCTAGGAGGAGAGGGGGGTCGGTCTAGCCAGGCCAATTCTTGCCGTTCCCATTGCGGCATTCGCTGACCATCGGGGCGGCAGGCCAGGACACAGAGCACATGACGGTTCTCCCCTTGGGTGCCCTGTAGATGGACCTTCCACCAGGAAATGACTCCTGGTTCCTCACCCTCAACGGATAGGCCTAGATGCTCGGGAGCCACCTGGCTCCAACGCGCGATGGCCGCTTCCATCAAAGGGTGGTCCAGGCCCAACAAAGTCAATTCTTCCTGATCTCGGGCCAGATCTCGGTCGGTGGTCAGCAAAGTCAAACACCCACCAGAGGCGTCCAGCCACTCATAGACCGAGCGAGCACGTGGCTGCACAGACCGACCTTCATCCCGATAGGCGCCTTCCAGGAACTGGAGCAGTCGGCGCATACTCTCGCTGATGTCAGCAAAGGGCCGATAATCCTCAAGTTGAAAACCGTTGAGGTCCTGGAAGAGCTCAAAGACGACCTCCCGCGCTCGTGAAGCATTGGAAAGCGCAGCTTCTAACTCGAGCCGGGTGCGACGAAGTTCGGGGTCGCCCAGAGCCTCCTGATAAAGTCGTTCGTAACTGAGACGCTCCGAGAGCTGTCCCAAAATCTGGGTTCGCAGATCCTCCGCGACATGGCCGTTCTCATCCACTTTACCGAGAGTCCGAGCAATTTCTTTGAGCTTCTCTTCCAGCAACATAAAGATGCGGCCCTCAATCGTATCGGCCAGCACCAAGTTGTACACCTGGGCTGTGTCCTTTTGACCATAGCGATGGATTCGCCCAATGCGTTGCTCAAGATCCATCGGGTTCCAGGGTAAATCGAAGTTGAACAGCACCCGAGAGAACTGCAAGTTGATACCCTCTCGACCGGCGGCAGTGCATACCAGCACGCGTGGCCCATCGGGCCGGCGGAATTTCTTTTCGGCAGCCACCTTGGCCCCCTGGTCTCCTCCACGCAAGACCACCACGCCCTGCCCAGGGTACACTTCCTCTATCTTTCGCTCCAACAGATCGACGGTGCCCAGGTAAGTGGCGAAGACCACCACTTTCTCTTGGGGGTTGTGCCGCCACAGCGTTCCCAGGGCCTCCAGGAGTTTCTGCACTTTAGTCTCGGCGCCGCTTGGAAAAGAGGCTAACAGCTCGCGAATACGATCACGCTCTTCCGGCAGGGCCAGCCTCACCAGGGCGGCTGCGTCTTCCTCACTGGACGAACTCGGGTCGTCTGCGTCCAGGGCTTCACTCTCCTCTTTCTGCAGGCGCTTGATCAAGCGAATCTTCAGATCAAGCAATTGTCGATCCACTTCGCTGCGGGCCACCAGGTCGTCCCCGAGCCCGGTCTGCTCTCGAATCATGGCGCGGGCCTCGGCGTAGAGAGCATCGCGGGCCTCCACGTCCAGGTCTTCGTCGCGTTGAATGGCCTCGTGGATCGTCAGCATTAACAGTCGGCGCCTGAGTGTGCGCTGGACGGCGGCGAAACTGGAGGCAGCGATCTTTTGGAAGACCGACATCACAAAGCCCAGCGAAAGGCCCTTGCCTCCCTGGCGGCGAGCCAGCGCGAAGCCTTCCTCCAAATACTGTCGAAGCTGGCCATAAAAGGCTTGCTCGGCTGACGACATGAGGAAGGTCTCGGTATTGACCCAGCGTCGCGCAAAGAGGGCCGAACCATCGGCCTTGCAAGCATCTGCCTTGGTCCGCCGTACCACGACCTCGTTAAGACGATGGCGATTCTCCAGCATGTCGGCCGGGTCGCGAAAGAGCGTCGGCTTGAGCAGCTGCACCAGCATATAGAAGGCGAAGTGGTCTCCCTGGTGAGGGGTGGCCGAGAGCAACAGCAAATCCCGGGAGTGACCCCGTAAAGCCTCACCCAGCTTGTAGTTCTCGGTTTTGCGAACGCGGTTACCCTGGCGCTGCGCCGTCAGGTGGTGAGCTTCGTCAAAGACCACCATATCCCAGGTCGGGGCCTCCAGGATGCGGCGCACCCGGGCGGGTCGCTTGAGGGTATCAATACTGGCGATCAGGCGGTGATGCTTGGCGAAGGCATTGCTGCGTCGGTCGGTGACGTCCCCTTCGCTGCCAAATACCTCAAAATCCAATTGAAAGACTTCATTGAGCTCTCGCTGCCAGTTATGGACAAGGCCCGCGGGCACCACCATGAGCGCTCGCTTCAACTCGCCCCGGCTGGCCAGTTCTCGCAGAATCAGGGCTGTCTCGATCGTCTTGCCCAGACCCACTTCATCGGCGATCAGAAAGCGCCTGGGGGAGGCTTCGGCCACCTGGTGGGTGAGCACGATTTGATGGGGTAGCAAATCGACTCGCGCCGAAGTCAGGGCAGCAGCACTTTCCAATAAGGGCAAGCTGTGGGCCTCCAGGCTCAGCTTCATCTGCTGAGCTCGCCGGGCGCTGCCCTCAACCCCCGACAGAATTCGCTGCTCCCAGGACTGGGCCGTCTGCAGGGCATCACGCCGAACCTGGCGCTCGCCGGTTTCGAAAAAGACGAGCAGCAACTCGGGACTGGTGACCTGGAGCACGACCCCGCTTCCGAACTCGGGATGGGTGACCCGTTGACCCGGCTGATAGGTCACGAGACCCTCCGATGGTGCAGCCCCAACCACGACCGGCCCTCGGGATCTCTAGAGCCGGGCTCCACAATCCGCAGGGCTTCGCTCTCGGCGCCGGACCAGAGAAGGCGGCCGAGAGGCAGGCTCCTTTCAGCCGGGGCCGCGCAGCGCCAGGAGTAGCTGTTACTGGCAAAGCTTGCGACTATGCGTTGGCGACCCCCGGGCAGCCAAAAGTGTAACCCCGCCTGCCCCTGATAGTGGCTCTGAAAGCTCAGGAGTGCAGGCCGAATGCAATTCTCGAGCCAGGTCTCGGCATCGTCGGGCGCGAGGCAATCCAGAGCCGCCTCCAGGCCTACCACCACCAAGGCGTTCCCTTGGGCCGAGGGCAGGTCATCAGGCCAGTCCTCGGCCAATTGATAGAACTGGCGAAGCGACCGGGCTTCGCCGCCAACCAGCACGTTGCTCAGCGCGGCGCTGTCCCAAAGTAGCGACATCCCTCTTTTGACCCAACTGGAATCACTGACGGTCTTCACTCTGGGTCATCCTCCGCGAACAGGGCCAACTGGGGTCGATGACTTGCCTTCTCGCTCTTGCGCAAAAGCGTGCGCGCCGTCTGGGCAGCCCCTGGAACCCCGGGCCATCCGCGGCGACGCGACATCCACTCCAACAGAGGACCCAGGGCGACATGGTGCTTGAAGTTGGCGTTCTCGATGGTATCCTCGGCTCGAATTCCACTGCTCTCCCAGCAAGCACCCACCAGGAAAAGCGCCTGGTCCAGGTCGCCGGCCAGCTTCTGGCGGGGCCGCCGATGCCAACTTTGGGCAAATTCCAGGGGAGGAACCAGGGTGAACACCTTGTTGACCTCCTTGCACCAGCCACGAGCCTCGAATTCAGAGGGCGCGATGCTGCTGCCTCGCAAAAACTTCTGCATCTGATCCCGCGGCACCGCGCTCGTCTCGGCGAAGATCCGCAAAAACTGGCGAGTGTAGGGATCGCAGGCGCTGGGAGGCGGATCCTGGATCGGGGCGGCAGACTCCTCCAGCAACTGGTTGACACCCATCACAGCGCGGCGAACGTCCATGGTCGTGTCTTCGTCCAGATAGACCTGACCATAGTGGCGGGAGAAGTACTCCAGGGCTTTGCCCCGACGAATCACCTGCAAATCGGCGGCGGGCAGACCTGCCTTGGAGTGAGACTCGAGTAGTTGGCGCAGTTGTTGAATGTCGGCCAGAACCGCCTTTCGCATGCGAGCCCAGCTGACCGGTGTCGGGGCCTCCAATCGCTTCCGGCAAACGTGGATCATGTCATACTCCACCATTTTGGAGCCGAACTCTCCCTCTCCCTTGGTCTCGTCGGATCGAATAGGGTAGATGGCCTCGAGGTAAAACCCCGCCTCAAACAGACTCTCGAGCACGTTGACCCAAGGGTCGTCCTCGCTGTGGTGGAAGGTGAAGGCCAGGATGCCCCCCGGCTTCAACAGGCGATGGGCCTCGCGCCAGCAAGCGGTAAGAATACGACGATAGAAACCGCCGGCGTCGTCGCCGTGGCGCGCTGGGTTGGCCACCGCTTCCAGGGTTTTCGGACTGTGCTCGGCCTGAAACTGCTCCGGGTAGCGGTCCTTGAGGGCCAGGCGCAGCCAAACATAGAAGAAATCGGCCAGCTCCGAATAATGCAGCAGCCCCTCGAAGGGCGGGTCGGTGATGACCAGGTCCAGACTTTCCGAGCTGGCCTCGCCGAGCTCGGAGGCCGAGGTGCACCACAATGCCTCGAGCATGGTGACGGGATCTCCGCAGTTGACCTTCTGGCTTTTGCCCGTGACGGCCAGGTCAGGCTTGACCGCCTTGATCTGCTCGGCGTTCACCAACTCCCAGGGTTCGATGGCCCACTCGAGCCCTTCGGCCAAACCCTCTGAAGAAGACCTCCAATTGCCCCGCCCCAGTTTGGCGAAGACGCAATTCTCGATCATGTTGGACTTGGGGTGATAGTTGTTGTTGGAAAAATGGGGTTCTAGCTTGTCGCCCTGTATGTTCCAAAAACAGAACAAATTCTGGTTTCGTAGATACTGCTGGAAGGCACCCAATACAAACTCTCTCACCTCCCAGCGATGCTCCCCTATCTCCACAATGGCCCTCAGGAGCTGGGAATGGACGAGCAACTGGGTCGGGTTGAACATGGTCCACCAATGGTTGAAACCGTGTGCAGGAACAGGATTACGCTCGTGTGTAAGATGGCCAAAGGGAAGCTCACTCCGTGGCCACCACTCGGCCAGGTCTGCATCCCGACGTGCCCGCCACTCACTTACGGCTGCCGACCAGGCCTCGCTTTGCACGGCCGGGCTGAAGAACCGCCCGCCATAGGGCATACCCAGGCGGTCGCACTCCGGGCAATAGCCCTGGATGGCATAGGGGGCCAGGGGTCCATTCTTGCCGGAAGCCTTGATGGAGGAGAGCACATCCTGTTGCTTCCCACAATCTCCACAGGCGAAGGTCGACTTCTTGGGTATGGTGCCGGCGCCGGTGGAGAACCGGACTCCTGTCTCCGGGCATTGCACTTCGTCGGGCAGTTCGCCCCGCACTTCGACCAGCCGCAAAGTGCTGGCCCGAGCTTTCAACCAGGCATCGGTTTCCTCAGGCTCGTCACTGAAACATCCGCCCTGTTGCCGGCTGCCCGCCAGCCAGGCCGGGTGCACCAACAAACTCAGGTCGATCTTCTTGGCGCGTCCTCCGTCGTTGGATCGCGCCTTCCCTCGATGACCGCAATGGGGGCAGGTGGTATTGCCCGCCGCGTCACGGATGGCGTAAGCGGCCTCCGATGGAGGCACCACCAGCGGGGCCCCTGGCGCCATGCGAGCTTCGGCTTCCTCCAAATCGTAGGACCTGGAGCAGGCATCACAGGTCACCGACCAGGCTTTGACGCTAAGGGTCTTCACGGCCATCACGGGCGAGGCCATCAAGGGAGTCCGATGTCCACAGCCGGTAGCCTGGCAGGGCCCGTGCTTGGCCCAAAAAACGTAAATGACCTCGGGGCCCTCGTAACGGAAAAAACGTCGATCTTGGGGGGCCACACTCCAGGGTAGAAAGTCTGACGACGTCGCCTTGTTGGTGCGCAGGTCTGTCCAACGTCCCTTGTGCCCACGCGGACAGTCGCAGGCATAGTAGGGCATCACACGCGGCTTCACCTCGGCTTCGATGTCGCGCAGCAGGGCTTCCACCTCGGGAGCCTCAACTTGTGAGAACTCATTGCGAATCACGAACCAGGCGACAGGGTTGATTTCGCTACCGTACATCCGCATGCCCAGCCTGGAGCCCTCGACCAGGGTGGTGCCGCCGCCCGAGAAGATGTCGGCCACCTTGAGATGTGACCAGGCGCCAAGTGCCTGGTGGTTGCAGTAATAGTGGTCCCAGACCGTCGGGGCGGCCAGGGCACTGTCTTCAGGTGCTCGGGTGGCTGCCGCCAGCAGCATTGCACGAAATACAGATGAGCGGCGCCGGGCCCACCACTTGGACATCTGGTAAATCGGCTTGCCAGCGTTGCCTTCGATGATGGCCACCTGATTGACCGGCAATATCGGGAAGTCGACCTCCAAACAAGTCTTCGGCCGATTGGGGTCGGAGAAATCCACAGTTTCCAACTTGACCGGCCGGCCGGCCTTCACCAGCTTGGCCACTTCCGCCGCAACCAGTTCCTTCTTGCTGGGTTTCTTGGCCATCTCAAATTCTCTCCAATTCCAAAAAGGGGCAAAGAACTTCCAACAAGGTCAGCCCTCCGTGCGTCAGGGTCGGATATCCACCCTGGCTTTTCCATCGGCGCTGCCCCAGCGCGTAACGATGCCGTCCCCAGGTACTCTCCATCGTCAGATCGGTGGGAGGCAGGAAGGGACTCGGTGACAAATCCTGCTGGCTGTGGCGCCCACTCTTGAAGAGGGCCTTCAAGTGCGCGGATTGGGCCTCGTCGGCATCGGAGAAATATCCCGCAGCTGCATAGCCATGGTCTGAAGTGATCAGGAGGCGCCTGCCTTGGGAAAGACGACCGATCAACTCCCAGAAGGCATCGCTGCAAAGCTTATCGACAGCCTCGAGGGCTATGGCATTCAGGCCTTTGCCAGGGTTGTCCAGTTGGTGCAAGCGATGGTCAGGCCAGTGATGCCAGAGCACCCAATCGCTCTGAGCCCCAATCCACCCAAGGCAATCCTGAAAGGGCAAATCGCTGGTTTCCGTGTGAGCTGGCCTCAGCCTGTGCTGGCCAGCCTGATTGTTCTCCAGCGCAGCGCGCCCTGATAAGCCCAGGGCGCGGGCGAAGTAGGTGGTATCAGGAGGCAATTCGGCCCGATAGGTACAGGCAGTGTTCACACGGTAACCTCGTAGAGGTGCCTGCTGCAGCAGCCAGGGCACCTCTCGCAAGGAAAGACCGTCCAAAATCAAGACGGCCCGACCCGGTGGGTGGGTCTCCCACCACTCGACCACGGCCAGAGCGTTGCCTTTGAGGCCCAACTCGACCTTTTCCCACAGGTCCCAGGCGACATTGGCCAGCAGCAAGTCTAGGCTTTGCAGGGCGCGCTCCCGGGCCGCCAACTGCTCCACAACCCGTTCCTGTTGCAGGGGAGCCGAGCAAATCTCCCAGGCACTGCCGACAATCCGATTCCAGCTTTCGTTTTCAGGCTTGCTGCAGGCAGCCTGCATCAGCTCTACAGGGATGGTCATCCTTCCGACTCCAGCTGCAGAGAGCAACGCAGCCCATCGGGCAACTTCTTGAGCAGGTCGGCGATCTGGGAGCCGTTGGCGGATTCCATGTCCAGCTCCAGCCGAACCCGGCGCACTCGGGTCGCCGGCCCGATACCCCAAGACTCCAAACGCCCGAGCAGATTGAGGGGTGAAGTGCTGGGAGCTTGTTGCACCCTGACCGGAGTGGGGGCAACCAACGAGGGAGTAAAGGGGTTGGTGGGCGTCGGCGCAGGTTGGGTGGTGTAGCCGTTGCCAGTTTCCTGCTGGACCAAAGCAGCCCCGCCCAGACCAGGAGCAACCGGCTGGCTTGTGGCCTGAGCCTGAGGTAGCAAGATCCGCGTGCTCTCCAGATCCCGACCGCTCCCCAGCTTTCCCTTCATCCGCGTCCACGCCTCTTCGACAGACTCGCCAGGCTTACGCTGGAGGGTTTCCATCTCTCGCAGGTTGAGGCTGATCTTCCCCTGGGCACAGACGCGCAGCAGTTTCTCTTTCAGCTGCACTTCGCCCAGCCAGGGAACGCAAGGCTGGCTATTGGGCCGGGGCTCGCGCAATTCAGCCAGGAGCTTGGCCACCGTCTGATTCTGCTCGGCCAGTTGCAGAACCAGTTCCTCGAAGGTCTCCGGCTCGAAAAGATCCTGGCGGACGCCATCCTCGATGGCGGCAGGAATCTTGCTGCCTTGGGCAGTGATTTTCTCGTTCCGGAAACGACTTTGCTCGGGTTGCTGGTAGTTCCAGCTTTCCAGAACGGCGAAGCGGTCAAAGCGCTCCTTGAGAATATTCTGCAGCTCACTCTTATACTTCTTATGCAGCTCCCGGTAGACCGGGTTGCTCCCTTTCCACTCCCCGGCCTTGAGGGCAGCACGAGCCTTGAGCAGGACATCTCGGTCCGCCATCAAGTTGGGAAGGTCCGCGCGTGGCATCAGAAAACGGACCCGGTTGCGGCCCAATGGGACGTGAGCCTTGAGCCAGGGCCCCAGAGCAGGTCCCAGGTCGCGCGGATGCTCGGGCAGAACGATAATGGGAATGCGCTCGCCCCAGGTTTCGGGCTTACACGTTTCGCCAGGACCGCTCCAGGGCGTCGCCTGCCAGCTCCGGCCCAGCACCGCCAGAACAAAGTCCCGGCTGGTTTCGTCACCCCCCGCCAGTGCATAGCGAATCTGTTTGCACAACTCCAGATAGTCCGAGCCGTCACTGAACAGCCGATCATTACGGGCCTCCGCCAGCAGACGAGCCTGGGGATTTTCCTCGTCACGAAAGATCAGGCGATTGCCACTGTGGTGAATGTTGAAGCTGTTCTCTTCGATCTGCTGCAGCTGGGCGGCGAACTTGTTGGCGTCGATCACATCGCGACGAGTCACGTCGAGCTGCAGGGCTCTGGGCTCAGCCCCCCCGGCGTTGCCCACGGCCAGCGAGCGCAACCAGAGCGAAGTGAGGATGCCTTCCAGCAAAGGCAAATCGCTCTTCCAATTGGGGAAAGCGCCCTGCACGGCAGTCAAGTTGCGGCGAGCCACCTCGCGCAGTCGGCGGTGATGCTCGTTGGCGACCGATTCAATGTGGGCCGTGACTTCATCGGACTCACTGCTCAGGTCAAAGTCGGCCGCCGTGATCAAGGGTGTCTGCTCTCCGCGGCTCTTGAACAGACCAGCCAGAATCACCAGCAGGTCTCGGGTCTCCTGCGTATCGGTGGCCACCAATACCTGGTCTTCCAGCAATTCCATCAACTGGGGCGAGTAGGGCCAGGCCTCGCGGAAGCTCTGGCGACGAGCCTGATGCTCGTCGGCGGCCACGTCGTAGAGCTGGAGAAATTGGTCTACATGCGCCTGCAACAACCTGTCGATGTCAACGTCTGCGATCTGCAGTCGGTTCTGAAAAAGCCTGTGCAGCAACAGCCGCAGCCGGTCCTGGCGGGCACTGGGTCCGCTGAAGGTGACCTGCAAAGGACTGATTCTGTGAATCTGCTGGTAGGCGTCGGTGTTTCCATCGCGCACCGACACCACCAAGCGCAGGCAATTGGGCCGCTCATTGGCGATCTCCGACAGCAACTGAATGAAAGTAAAGGCCCAGGTTCGGTGGGGATGACTCGGTGTTTCAACCTGCCCATCGTGCCAGGTCTGATACTCGTCCAGGAGCAACGCGGTCGGACATTCCTCGAACATTTCGATAAGCAAGTCTTTAGAGGGCGTGGATGCACGTTGCTTCTTCTCGGACCACTTGCCTTTGAAGAAATCGCCTCGGGGGTGCCGAGCGAAAACCACCTCCCAAAGGAACTTATAGTTACCTTCGTGGAGGCTCTCGCTGATCACGTGCAAACCCTCGGGCAGGGCTATCTGCTCCAGGCTGGGGTCGCCGAGCCGTTGTCCCCAACCCTTAAGCCACTGTGAGGTCGCCACGTGGTCGGTCAAAGCATGGTGGAGAACGGCCATCAAATGGGACTTGCCACGTCCCCTGCTGCCCATCAAAACTACGGGGCGTGCCTGTTCATTGCTCAGAGCTCGCAAAGATTTCAGCACGTCGCCGCTTGGATAGGTAATTTCTAAGAATTCCGACGCAGGTTGTTGTACGGCACCTGTCTTTTTCGAATTCCTGAGCTCGATTTGAGTGCCCTTGAGGCGTCTCCCCTGGAACTCTTTTCGCAAACTCAAGCCTAGCATCGACACGCCTCCCCAGGTAGTCGGCCACCCGGGGGAAGCCAATGGCTATTCATGATGTATATCCAAAGGCGTCGCGTCAAGGGGTCAGGTCCCGATTATCGTAAGGCCAATTTGAACAGCGATGACAACTGGTTTGGCCCGCGAGTCAAGGCTTTCCGAGAGAGAGTTGGCCTCTCCCAATTGAAGCTCTCTGAGGAAATGGACGTTTCTCTGCAAACCGTCAGAGATTGGGAGCGCGGAACCAAGTTTCCCCACCTGAGGCGCGTGCCTCAGCTGGCCAGGGTGCTGGGGGTGGAGGCCGGACAGTTCTTTCCTTCTACGGGCTACTCACCGCAGTGGCCCCAGAACGCCCGCGAAGACCAGAACCCATTCGGCATCCCCCCGACCCCTCAAGTGCTGGAGGACATCGAGAGCCATCTCGCCCTCGCCTTGAGTGAGTTCAGGAAACTTCGCAAGAATCAAGTCGGTCCGACAACGTAGCAGTTCTAACGCCCCCATCAGCCTTCACAGGAACCCCCTCCTCAATGAAGAATATTCAACCATGCAAGTCGCCGAACTGAGTCGTGAACAAGCCCTGACCATCATCAACGCCCTGCGCAATGGCACCGTGCCCCCCGAGGGGCTCGAGCACTATGCGGTGGGGCTCGACGAGCCGATGAAGGTGCTGCGCCAGCAGCGCGCCTACGTGGCCCAGGGCCGGGGGGCCTACAAGTTTCTGCGGGGGGCCTATGGCTCGGGCAAGACCTTTCTCACCAGCCTGGCCTCGGCCGAGGCCCTGCAGGACGGGTTCATGGTCAGCAAGGTGGTCATCTCGGTGGCCGACACCCCCCTCTATCGCCTGGGTGAGGTCTACCGTCGCCTGTGTCAAAATATGACACTTCCCGGGCGGCGCGGCGGAGCCTTGCAGAGCCTCATCGACCGCTGGCTCTATCGGCTGGAAGATCAGGTGGTGGAGGTCGACGGCATCGAAGAAGATTCTCCCAACTTCACCAGCGCCGTGGCCCAGAAGGTCGAGCAGCACCTGGTGGCCATCGGTCAGCAGTCGGGACGGCTGGCGGCCTGCCTGAAAGCCTACCATCGCGCCAAGTTCGACCAGCGCTACGAGGAAGCCCGGGGCATTCTGGACTGGATGCAGGGCGAGCCCAAAGTCAGCGCCGACATCAAGCGCAGCGCCGGGGTAACCGGGCAGCTTGAGAACGCCGACGCGCTGGTATTTCTCAAGGGCTGGTTGGAACTGGCTCGGGAAGCCGGTCAGAGTGGACTGCTGCTGATCATCGACGAGGTCGAAACCATCTTGCGGCTGCGCCGCCCCGAGCGCCTGAAAAGCCTGGAAGTGTTGCGCCAACTGGTGGACGCCGTCGACCAGCAAGAATTCTCGCGGCTGCACCTGCTCTTCACCGGCACTCCCGACTTCTTCGACAGCCCCGGCGGAGTGCCGTTGCTGCAGCCGCTGCACGAGCGCATCTCGGTGCAGTTCAACGATCGTCAGCCCGACAACTTGCGCCAGGCGCAAATCCGCCTGCAGCCCTTCCAGGCCGAGCGGCTCACCCAGGTGGCCCGGCGCATCATCGACATCTATCCGGCCGAGCATCCCACCCGGGTGCGCGAGCGCTGCGACGAAGGCTGGTTGCAGTCGCTGGTCGAGCGCGTCACCTCGGGCTTCGGCGGTCGCATTGAAGTGGCCCCACGCATCTTTCTGCGCGAACTGGTCAACGTGCTGGACCTGGTCGACCAGTATCCCGACTACCAGCCCGACCGCGATTATAGCTTTGATCAGGGCAAGCTGGAAAAACTCGAACTGCATCCCGAAGAACAGCGGGCGCTGGGCCGCAAGGTCGAGTTCTTCGAGCTGGAGCTTTGACCTCGGCCTACTTCAGCTTCCATCCCGCGCTGCAGGCAGCCATCGCCCACAAGGCCGGCTGGCGCCAGCTGCGCCCGGTGCAAGAGTTGGCGGCGCAGGCTATCGCCGCGGGGGACGACTGCCTGATTCTGGCTCCCACCGCCGGGGGCAAAACCGAGGCAGCCCTCTTCCCCCTGCTCGACCGCCTGCTGCGCCAGCGCGCCCCGGGGTTGGGGCTGCTCTATGTGTGTCCGCTCAAGGCCCTGCTCAACAACCAGCTGCTGCGCTTCGAACAGTGGGCGCGCTGGGTGGGGCTGGACGTGTTTCTCTGGCACGGCGACGTGGGCAGCGCCGCCCGCCAGAGCTTTCTGCGTCAGCCCTGCGAAATTCTGATGACCACCCCGGAGTCGCTCGAGGTGCTGCTCACCGCTCGCAGCTCGCTACCGCTGTGGAACGGCCTGCAGGCGGTGCTGGTCGACGAGATTCACGCCCTGGCTGGCGAAGAGCGCGGCGACCAGCTGCTCTGCCTGCTAGAACGCCTGCCCGCCGGCTTCCAACGGGTGGGCCTTTCGGCCACGGTGGGCAACCCCGAGGCCTTGCTGAGCTGGTTTCAGGGAAGCCACCGAGCGCCCTCGAGGGTGGTGGACCCGGGCAAGACGCCGGGACGTAAGCGGCTCAGCATCCTTCCCTGGTCTGAAGAGCTGCACCGCCACCTGCAGGTGGCCCGACTGACCGGCGAAGGCAAGTCGCTGGTCTTCGTCGACTCCAGGCGCAAAGCAGAGGAACTGAGCCAGGCCCTGGAAGGCCCCTGCTTTCTGCACCACGCCTCCCTCAGCAGCGAGGCCCGCCAACAGGCCGAGCAGGCCTTTCAAAGCAGCTCGCGGGCCTGCATCGTAGCCACCTCGACCATGGAACTCGGGCTCGACGTGGGCGACCTGGACCGGGTGGTGCAGCTGCACAGCCCCCCCAGCGTGGCCTCGTTCTTGCAGCGCATGGGACGCAGCGGACGGCGCAACGGCCTGGCCGAGATGGCCTTCGTCACCGACGAAAACTGGAGCTTTCTGCAATCCTGTGCCATCCTCTGCCTGGCCATGGAAGGTTGGGTCGAGCCCGTCGAGCTGCAAAGGCGCTCGCTGGCCGTCTATGCCCAGCAGGCCCTGGCTCGCGTGGTGGCCGAGAACGGCCTGGCCGAAGGGGCGCTGCTGCAAAGCCACGAGTTTGGGCCCTGGGCCGACATTCGGCTGGAAGAGCAGGCCGCCATTCTCGAGCATCTCAGCCGCCAACAGCTGCTGGAGAGGGCGGATGGGCGCTGGGTGTTGGGGGCGGCCGCCGCCCAGAAGCTGGGGGGTCATCAGTTTCTCGAACTCTACAGCGTGTTTTCCAGCCCCCAGCAGTTCCAGGTTGTCACCGCCGGGGGCAAGCTGGTGGGCCAACTCGACCGCTGGTTTGTCTTCTCGCTGCAGGGGCGACAGCAGGCCAGCTTCGCCCTGGGCGGGGCCCACTGGGTGGTGCTCGACATCGACCGCGAACAGGCCCTGGTGCGGGTGGAACGCGCCGAGGGCGGCGAGCTGCCCCAGTGGCACGGCCCTCCCCAGCTGCTGACCCGGCGCCTGTGTCAGCGCATTCGCCAGCTGCTGGTCGAGAACAACCCCCTGCCCTTTCTCGACGACAAGGGCCAGCGCGTGCTGCAAGGCCTGCGCGACTACTGGCAAACCCTGCTGCAACAGGCCCCGGTCAACCTCCACCTGCGCCCCCAGGGATCGCCCCGGCTCTACACTTTCGCCGGGGGCAAAATCAATCAGGTACTGGCCCTGCTCGCCCAGAAGCTGCACCGTCAGCTGCCGAGCTTCAACAACTTCTACCTGCAGTTTCCCGAGCCGTTTGACGATCTGGCCAGCTTGATGCGGGCCCTGCAAGACCCGGCGCCGCTGGGCCTGGAGGCTCTGCTGCCCGAGCTGCAGCTGGGCAAGTTTCAACGCTTTCTGCCACCCACCCTCGAGCGCCGCTACCGGGCCGAGCGCCTGCTCGATGAGCCCGGCGCCCGTGAACTGGCCAGCGTGGCCTGGAGTGTGGTGGAAACCGCAGGCCCCATGTAGATTTTCAGTACCCTTTCAGGGCCCTACCCTAGCTTGAGGATATGAACATCTCGAGCCGCCCCCCCGCCGCCAACAACCTGCGCACCCGTCGCACCGAGAGCCCCCGCGAGTTCGTGGGCGAGCTACCCCTGACCGGCAAAGGGGTGGGCGTAGCGGTATTCGACTCGGGCATCTACCCCCACCCCGACGTCAACGCCAACCTGGCCGCTTCGGTCACGGTGCGCAAGGAAGGCCGTCAGGACAACGACTGGCTCGGACACGGCACGGCTGTGGCCGGGGTCATCTCGGGTGATGGCCTGGCCAGCGAAGGGCGCCTGAAAGGCGTGGCGCCCGACGCCAAGATTATCAATGTGCAAATTTTCCCGCCCCCGGCCGACCAGGAACCGCCGATGCACGAAATCTACGCCGGCGTTCTCAATGGCATCGACTGGGTCATTCAGAACAAAGAGCAATACAACATTCGCGTCATCAACATCTCGGCCGGGCTGCTGCTGGTACCGAGCTTCGACGCGCAAGGCCAGTTTCAATACTTCCTGGACCCACTCAAAGAGTCCATTCAAAGAGCCATCGATGCCGGCATCTCGGTCATCGCCGCCGCGGGCAACGACGGCTCGAAACCGGGTAGCATCGACCGCACCCCCGGGGTTCAAGCCAACGTGATCACGGTGGGAGCTTTGGACACCAACGGCACTCCCCAGGACCCCAGCGACGACAAGGTGGCGGCCTTCTCCAGCCGCGGGCCCAGCCCCGACGGCCAGGTGAAGCCCGACCTGCTGGCTCCCGGCGTGGGCATCCTTTGCCCGATCGTTCCCCACAGCCAGTTGGCCAAGAAGAACGAGGGTCGTGAGCAACTCCTGAGAGTTCTTGAGAAAACCGACGGAGCGGGCGTGCTGACGCTGGTGGCCGACAAAATTCGCAAACAGGAGGTCTTCTCGGGAACCTTCAAAGAGGCCATTCCGGCCCTTCGAGAAGCGCTCTGCCAGGCCGTTCGCCCCGAGGTGGCCGAACGACTCCGCCAGGTGCAAGATGGCACCGTGATCGGATTCACGGCCAAAATGCTGCAAAAGGGCACAGTGACCGAAGAACAACTCAAAGAGCCCCTGGAAAACTTCCGCAGCCTGGCTATTGAGCAGCTCCAACCGCGGCCGACCAAGTTCTTCCTCATCGACGGCAACCCGGCCTATATGTCGGTGGACGGCACCTCGTTTGCCGCCCCCATCGTCAGCGGCGTGGTGGCCCAGATGTATGAGGCCAACCCGGCCCTGACTCCGGCCGAGGTGCAGAGCATCCTGAAATCGACGGCCAGTGCCCTTCCCGGGGTCGACCCTAATGACGGTGGAGCCGGAGTGCTCAATGCCAGTGCGGCGATTGCCGAGGCCTTACGACGAAAAGCTGGCTAAAGCGACTGCTCCTGCTGCTGGGAGCTTTGCTGCTGCTGGAACTGGGCGCCCGAGCCTTGGACCCGTGGGGCCTTGCCTACGTCTTTGAGCACGAGCGATTCCTGCTCTCCATGCCGAGCCACCCGCTCTACGCTTACACGGCACCACCGAATAGCCATGAAGTCTACCAGGGGGTTTCCCTGGCGATCAACCGGCACGGATTTCGCGGCCCCGATTTCTCGATGCCCAAGACCTCCGACCGCCCGCGCCTGGTGCTGCTGGGCGACAGCGTGGTGCTGGGTTGGGGAGTAGCCTGGGAACAGACCCTGTGTCCTCAACTGCAGCGGGCGCTGCCCGACTGGGAGGTGGTGGGCCTTGGAGTAAACTCCTGGAACACCCGCAATCAGTCCGAGTATCTGCGGGTACACGGGTCCGATCTGGCCGCCGACGCCATGGTCTGGATTATCGTCAGCAACGATGTGGCTCCCAAAATTCGCGGGGCCCACTCGGTCAATCCGGCCGAGTTCCTGCCCATCATCAAGCCAACCACCCCAGGGCGCCGTGCCTGGCAATGGCTGGCCCGCCGCAGCTATCTGGCGGGAGGCCTGCAACGACAGCTCGGCGTTGCCGAACTGCGACAACAGCTGAATTGGATGTATCGGCCCGAATCTGCCGAAGCCCGTGACGCCGCCGATGCTTTTCATCTGGTGGTCGACTACGCCCAGCAACGACGCATCCCCCTACTGGGCTACCTCTACTTCATGCACGGCGAGCGTAATTCGCCATTGGGTCGGGGTTTTGAGCGACTTTATGGCGACCTGTTTCAGGCCCATCACTTGGAATATCGAGTGTTTCCCGAGGAAATCTATCGGCCGGGCAACCTGAACAGCGCCACCGACCCCCACCAAAATGCCAGAGGACTGGCCCTGATGGCCGAAGTCATTGTGCAGCAATTCCAGCAGGGCGGCGCCCACTTACCCAGAAAATCTGCCCTGTGAGCAGCGATCAGCTTTATCTCTTGGGTGCCATGGGCGCCGGCCTCGTCGGCCTGGTGCTGCTGATCTATATCTTGGGAAATCTCGTGGGCATTGGCCTGGCCGTGCTGATCGGCTTTGGTATCGGCATGCTCAGCGAACGCATTTTCCCCAGCCCACTGGCCCACGGTCGGGCTCAGGCCACGGCCCTGGGCGTAGCCGGAACCATGGTTGGACAGCTATTCTTTGGCAAGTTTGGGCCCCAGCTCTTTGGTGTTGCCATCCTGCCGGCCCTGGCCGGAGCCATTGTGGTCAGCGCCCTGCTGCGCTATCGGGTGATGTCCGAGCGCTCCAGCAAGATGGAAAGCTACAAGGGTGACTCGAGCGACCCTCTAATTCTGGCCGAAATCGATGATTACCGCTTGATCCGCCATCTGGGTTCGGGCGGTTTCGCCCGCGTCTACCAGGCCGTGCCCAACCTTTCGCTGAACGAAAAACACTCGGTGGCCATCAAGGTGTTCTCGGAAGCGGCCCTGGAGAGCGACGACTTCAAAGATCGCGTCGAGCGTGAAGTGGCCACCTGCCAATCACTGGATCATCCCAACATCGTCAAGATTCACAAATCAGGGGAGCAAGAGGGGCGTCACTTTCTGGTGATGGAATTCGTCCAGGGCGAGACGCTCAGCAGCTTGCTGCGCAAGGGGCCGCTGCCCGTGGGTCGGGCGGTTGAATTGCTCACCCAACTGGCCGCCGGCTTGAGCCACGCTCACCAGAAATCGATCATCCACCGCGACATCAAACCCGACAACGTCATTCTGACGAGCCACGGTCCGAAAATCATGGACTTCGGCCTGGCCCGCCTGGAAGGGGCCACCACCATTACCCAGACGGGTATCGCCATTGGCTCCCCCCACTACATGTCACCCGAACAGGGCCTGGGCGAACGCGAACTGGACGGTCGCTGCGACCAGTATGCCCTGGGCGTAGTCGCCTTCGAAATGCTCACCGGAGAGAAGCTGTTCGAAGGCGACCAGCCGGTGCAAATCGTGGTGAAACAGGTGAAAGAGCCTCCGCGCAGCCCCTCGGCCCTGCGCCCCGAGGTGCCGGACCAGCTCTCGCGCATCGTGCTGCGCATGCTGTCGAAGAAGCGCGAAGAGCGCTTCGCTTCCATGGACCAGGTGGTGGAACAGCTGAAGCAGCTGAAGCTCTAGTGCTCTTCGAGTTTGCCGAACTTCACCCCAGCTTACCCTACAAGCTGCTGACCGCCACGGTCGTCCCCCGGCCCATTGCCTGGGTGCTGACCGCCGATAGTCAGGGGCGCCTGAATCTGGCTCCGTTCTCCTTTTTCAACGTGATGTCCGGCGATCCACCCATCGTTTGCCTGGGCATCGGGCGCCGCCCCGAGGGCCCTCCCAAAGACTCGCTGACCAATATCCGACAGACCGAAATCATGAGAATTCACCTTGTCCCCCACCGCCTGGGCGAGGCCATGAATGTTTCGGCCATCGCCTTTGCGCCCGGCGTCAACGAGGTCGAGCAGGCGGGGCTCCAGCTGATCAACGACGGCCAGCCTCTGCCGCGCCTGCAGGGCTGCCCGGTGGCTTTCCTGTGTCGCCTGCAGCAGTGGGTCGAGGTGGGCAAGCAGCAGGGCATTGTGGTGGCCGAAGTGACCAATGCCTTCATCGAGGACCACCTCGTGCTCGATGCCCAAAGGGGTCATATCGATACTCCCCGGCTCGACCTGATCGCCCGTATGCACGGATCGGGCTGGTATAGCCGTCCTGAACAATGGTTTCAACTGGAACGCATGTCGCCCCAAGAATGGGAACTCAACCGCTAGCTCTGCAGTTTTCCTAGCCGGCTTTGGCCAATTTTTCCAAGAAAGGAACTGCTATGCGAACCATCCTTTGTTGCTTCCTCCTGGCCGGCACCTGCTGGGCCAATTCTGCGCCGGCCAGTCAAATCGCCCAGAGCTCCACTCAGAGCGCTCAGACTGCCGTTCAATCGGCACCCGCAATTCTGGATGTCCTTCGTACGGTCGTTCAGGCCGCGCTGCCGGAAAACGCCAGAATCTAAGACACTTCCGCAACTGCCACACACCCGCTCCTCGCGAGCGGGTTTTTATGTTTCTGGAGGCCTCTCGGGGGTAGATTGAGCCCATGGGATCCCAGTGGAAAGCCAAACATCGCGATGCTGCCGCCCTGGCCAAGGGGCGGCTTTTTGGAAAACTCTCTAAAGAAATCACCATTGCCGCCCGCAGCGGCGCCGACCCGGCGGCCAACCCTCGACTGCGACTGCTGGTCGAACAGGCTCGCAAAGCCTCCATGCCACGCGAAACCTTGGAACGGGCTTTGAAGAAAAGCTCGGCCAAGGACGCCGCCCAATATGAGGCGCTGACCTACGAAGGTTTCGCCCCTCATCGAGTGCCAGTGATCGTCGAGTGCCTCACCGACAATATCAACCGCACCGTTTCCGAGATCCGCGTGCTCTTTCGCAAAGGACAGCTGTGCGCCAGCGGCTCGGTGGCCTGGGAATTTGAACACGTGGGCATCATCGAAGCGACGGCCTCCAATCCAGGAGTCGACCCCGAAGTGGCGGCTATCGAAGCCGGTGCTCAAGACCTGGAGCCCTCCGAGGAAGGCAGCGTGACCTTCTATACCCAGCCTACCGACCTCGACCTGGTGTGTCGGGCGCTCCCCGACCAGGGTTACAGCGTTGAGTCGGCCCAACTGGGCTATCGCCCCAAGAATCGGGTATCGTTAAGCGAGGCCGAGCAGGCCGACGTCGAGGCCTTCCTGGAGGCGCTGGACGCCCACGACGATGTGCAAAACCTCTATGCCGCCCTGTAGGTGAACCAGGCACTTCTCCACGACTTGCAGCGGCTCACCCGAGCCAGCCAGCAAGCGGATGACTTGCTGGCCTACGGGCGCGATTGGACGCGGATCCACCAGCCCAACCCGGCTTGCCTATGCTGGCCCGCTCACGTCGAGGAAGTGGCCGCCGTGCTGGAGTATTGCTCGCAGCGCGGGTTGGCCGTGGTGCCCTCGGGGGGTCGCACCGGGCTGGTGGGCGGGGCCGTGGCCAGCGCCGGCGAAATCGTGATGTCGCTGGAGCGACTACAAACCATGGGCAGCCTGGACCCCTTCGGCCTCACCCTGCAGGTCGGGGCCGGCGTTACCACCGAGCAGGTGCATCGCCAGCTGGCCCCCGCCGGGCTGACCTGGCCTATCGATCTGGCCGCCAAGGGTTCGTCACAGATCGGCGGCAATCTGGCCACCAATGCCGGTGGCGTGCGAGTGATTCGCTACGGACCCACCCGGCAATGGGTCACGGGCCTGGAAGCGGTGCTGATGGACGGTCGTGTTCTCAAACTGGGCGGGGCTCTGCACAAAGACAATGCCGGGCCCAATCTGGCTCAGTTGCTCATTGGGAGTGAAGGCATCTTTGGGGTCATCACCTCGGCCACGTTGAGGCTGACGCCCCTGCCGGCCGAAACCCAGGTCCTCTTGCTCGGCCTGGACCGTCTGGAGGTGGCCCTGGACCTGCTGCGCAGCGCCCGCCAGCAGGCGCGGCTGCAGCTACAAGCCCTGGAGTACTTCTCTCGAGCCTGCCTGGAAGCGGTGATGCGCGTGCACAGCCTGGCCGATCCCCTCAGCAGCCCTTGCCCGGCCTACGCCCTTTTCGAAGTCGAAGGCCCCCGCGACGCCCGCTTCGAAAGCTGGCTCGAGACCGCGCTGGGTCAGGCCGGGGTTCGCGACGGAGTGCTGGCCCAAAGCCACGCCGACGCGCGGGCCCTGTGGCAATACCGCGAGCGCATCACCGAATCGATGGCCCATTTGGGGCTGATGCACAAGACCGACGTGGCCGTGGCCGTGGCCGACCTGCCCGAGTTTGCCTCTCGCCTGGAACGTGAAGTGGCCCCTCTTTTCCCTGGAAAGCTGTATCTGTTCGGCCATGTGGGCGACGGCAATCTGCATGTCAACGTGATGAAGCCCCCCGCGATGGAACCGGCGGCCTTCTGGGAACAGGTGAACCGGGCCGACCCGCAGCTCTATGGGCTGCTGCAGTCGATGTCGGGTTCGGTCAGCGCCGAGCACGGCATCGGCTTGCTGAAAAAGAAAGCCCTGCCCTTTTCGCGCGGCCCCCAGGAGATCGAAGCCATGCGAAGCCTCAAGCGCGCCCTGGACCCCCAGGGGCTGCTCAACCCGGGCAAGGTCTTCGACCTCTAGAGTTTGCTGACCGGCGCAACGGCCAGCGGGGGTGCTGGTGCTAGTGCATTCCGGGCGGCAGCAGCAAACCATTCAGGGCGTCAGAAATGGCCAAAACAGCGCTCCTCCGAATACACCAGCGCCACGCCGTGCTCGGCACAGGCGGCCTGCACCTCCTCATCCCGAACCGAGCCGCCCGGCTGCACTACAGCCTGAATGCCAGCCTGAGCCAGACAGTCGATCGAGTCTCGGAAGGGGAAAAAACCGTCGCTCGCCACCACGGCGCCGTTGAGGTCGTGGCCCTTCTGGCGGGCTTTCTCGACGGCCTGCTCGACGGCCCCAACCCGCTCCTGCTGCCCTGTGCCTATGGCCAGGGTGCGCCCTTGATGAGCGATGACCACTGCATTGGAGCGAACTCCCGTGGCCACATACCAGGCAAACAGCAAGTCCTGCAGTTGCCAGGGTTCCGGAACCACCGACCCCACCAGTCGCAGGTCATCGACGCTTCGAACCCGACTGAGAAAAGGTTCCTGAACCAACCAGCTGCCGTCGCTGAGCACCCGCACCTCAAGGCCGGCCGGGTCGCCCACAAAACGCGGAAACTGGTCCGGCGGGGCGATGCGGGCCAGGCGCAAGTCCTTGCGCACTTCCAGTGCCCGCAGGGCAGCCGCAGTAAAGTCGGTGGCGGCCACCACCTCCAAAAAGCCCTCCAGCATGGCTTCTGCAGTGGCCAGATCCAGGCGGCGATTGACCACGGCCACGCCTCCGAAAGCAGCGCGCGTGTCGCACTCGCGGGCGGCTCGATAGACCGTGCACAGGTCGAGGAGCGGCCCCTCTTGGGCTACACCGGAAGGGTTAAGGTGTTTCATCACCACCGCCGCCGGTCGATCGAAAAACCTGAGCAATTTGATGGCCTGATCGATGTCGGCCAGATTGGTCCAGGAAGGTCCACCCTTGGCCTCCTTCAGCCACTCCACCCCAGGAGTTGTGGGCGAGCGGTAAAGCGCCGAGCCCTGATGAGGATTCTCGCCGTAACGCAGGGGTCGGGACTTCTGCAAAATCAGTTGTTGCTCGCCGAACTTGACCTCGATGTGATCGGGTAAGTTCTCAGGTCGCGCGGTTCGGTAGGTGGTCTTCAACATGGTGCCTCCACAGAATCGAGATACTGGGAAATGGCCTGGTCGTATTCCAGGACATGTCTGAAGGCTTTGCGGGCCAGGTGCCAGCGGGTGGCGGCACTCAGGGTCCCTTGATGATTGACCAGCTCGGCACAAACATCGGCATAGTCGGCCGGGTCGCAGAGCACCGCCACGCGGGCGAAGTTTTTGGCGGCCGCGCGCAGCATTGCCACCCCTCCGATGTCGATCTGGCGACGACAACTCTCCAGATCGGCATCGTTAGCCACAGTTTGCTGAAACGGATAGAGGTTCACGACGAGCAGATCGAAGGCGTGCATCCCCTGTTGCTGCATATGCTGCACCTGGGCGGGGTCTTCCAGGTCGGTCAGCAGCCCGCCGTGAACGCGCGGATGCAGCGTTTTGACCAGACCGCCCGGCATTTCGGGATAGTCCAGGTAGTCCTCCAGGCGGGTCAACTGCAAGCCTCCCGGCTGCTGCCGGATCCACTGCTCCAGATAGGAGTAGGTGCCACCGGTCGAATACAGCTCAACAGAGAAGTGTGCCAGACCGCAGAGCAGCGTGGACAGATGGCTCTTATCAGACAGACTCAACAGAGCCCGTCGGAGGGGAATTCGGTTCATCGTCGCGCAGCCCATGTGCCCAGAAAAACCCGGCCAAAACGTGATTTCCTCAAGTCATTTTCAGTCACCACCCGACAAAACAGAGACACCTATCGTCAGCAACCGACCTCGACGTGAGCCCCAAACGCTTGCCGGAAGCAACTCTACGGGCAGGAAGGCATCGCCGAGAAGCCCACGGGAAAGGCAAACAGCGTGTATCGTCCGTCCGCTCCTCCGGCAGGACGGAGATCGGTCTCCCGGTGAATCCACCGGAGAAGCATCATGGGATCCGAGTACGCCATCATCCACGGAACAATCTCCGAGACGGAACTCGAGCAAACGCTGCGAGGTCTGCCCCACTATTGTGGAAGAACGGAGTACAAAGGGAACCTGAGCATTGAGTTTCGCGGACCAAACACCCTCAAGGACCCGAACTCAATGCCCGACGTCTCGGTCTCGATCGTGGGAGACCAGGTCATCGTATGCCAATATGGAGACTACACCATCACGGCGACGGTGCTGGGGGCGCTGGCAATGGAACTGGTCAGCGAGTCCGAGGGTGAGCGCATCGAAATTGTGAAACCATAGCAGCGGCTTGCCCAAAGTCGACCGCTACTCGCCCACGGTCAAGTTAGAATCCAGCCCCTGGCTGTGGTCCTTGCGCGGTTCATCGGGCAGCGGGAAGGTGCCCAGCCGTCCCACCAATCGTCCCACCAGGGCCCCGGGAATCGAACCCACCGCCGCTCCGGCCACGGCGCCCCCCAAGGCTCCGCCGAAGAAACCGGCTACCCCTCCGGCCAGACGACCCGCCACACTGCCCGCGCGGAAACCGACCGCCTCGTTAACGTTCAAGCCTACCGCTTCCGACGGGTAGAGGCTGGCCTGCGCCACCAGTCGGGCGACCTTCTTGACGCCCGCTACCGTGTCGGCCGAAGTATCCTCGCCTACGCCATAGTTCTGGCTGAGCAGGGAGTGACCGCTGATGCCCGCCTTCAGGCCCAACAAGGCGCCTACAATGGCGCCGGGTACTGCGCCCACCGCGGCCCCCGCCAGTCCCCCGGCCACGGTGGTCGCCGTTGTGACCAGACCGCGCACCTTGCGCCCCAACTTGTGCAGCATTCCTTCGTTGCGCAGCTGCTCCAGGTCGTGAACCTGCTCCACCTCCTTGGAAGGCTTCACGGCGGCCGTTTCGGCCTTCTCTTCGCCCTCCTTGGATTTTTCGGCGCCCTCGCTTTTCGTCTCCTCAGACTTGGCCTCATCCTTGGCCGTTTCTTCCGACTTCTTGCCCGAACTCAGTTCCTTGGCCGCTTCCATCACTCGGTTGGCCTCGGTCAGGAAGGTGTCCTTGACGCCTCGATGCAGCGGAGCGTCGAAGACCATTTCCAGGAATTTCTGGTAGTCGGTTCCCTTGAGAAATTGGGTGCTGGCCATCTTTTCGTCAAAGTCGAAGCGATCGATGGGCAAATACATCGTGGGACCCCGACGGCCCTCATAGTTTTCCGAGACCTTTTGAGCGATCACCTGGGCCTCAGCGGCTTTGATGACGCGTTCGCAGGCCTGCTTGATCTCGGGAGAGGTCACACGGGCATCCTTGAGCACCCGCTCGGCCACCTGAATGACGTCACGATTGTCAACATCGAACATCAGGTTGATGAACGGGTTGATGCCATAGGTGGGGCAGGCCGCAATGGCCCGCTTGATGGCGCCGGCTTCGCCCGGATTCTGCAGGCAGACCTCGAAAAAGCCCTGCAGCGAATCCTGGAACTCGCGGGCCAGTCCTTTGTCCAGCTTATAGGCACCATAGGTATCGGCGTGGTGACTTTCTTTGCTGCCACCTGGGGCCGAAGGAGCTTCGGAAATGGTGTCGACCAGGAACCGGGCGAACTCTTCACCGGTGGACTTGCTGGTCTTGGGGTCGTGGAGAAACTCCACCACCGAGTTCGGGTTGCTGCCCATCATCACTTCCGGCGAGGCGCACAACACCCCTACGTCTCCGGTTTCCGAGAGCGCGTGGATCAAGGAAGTATTGCCCATCAGGCACGAGCACAGCATCAGGTTATCAATGAAGGGGCGCTTGCCAGTCTCGGCCTCCACCCGATCCAGGGCCTTGTGAATGGCGCCCGCAAAATCATCCACGCTCATGGCATGATTGGCGGCGGCGTTGTTGTGCTTGCCGTCGGGCAGCAGGCCTTTCTCGGCCCCGCCGTGACCGCCCACGAACAGACGCACCTTGGAATCGCTCTGGTTGGCCATCAACGTCTCGAAAATGAAGTTCTCGAAAACGGCCGGATCGCTCATCACCGTTTCCGGGTCGAGCTTTTTCAGGTTTTCCAGCGCTCCGGGCTGCACCCGGTCGACCCGCAGGTTGCGCTTCTCGGGCAGGTCGCTGTGCATGGCCACAATGTCGATCTCGGGCGACGAACCCACGTCGGTCAGGCGCAGCAGCAGGTCGTCGTAGACCCCCTTATTGATCGGGTCGAACGGCGAAACCGAGTAGACCATGAACAGGTTGTCGCTGGCCTGGTTGGGGTCTAACGGGGTGCCGGGAGTGCTTTCCAGCTTGCCGTTTTTGCTCAGCTCCTCGAGCTGTTCCGGTCGGGTCAGGCGATGCTGCAAACCATCTTTGGTGAGCACCACCACTTCGTCGCCACCCAGCAGTTGCAGATAGGCGCTGCGGTCGCAAGCGGCGGTGAGCATGCCCTTGATTTCGCCGGTGTTGGAGCGACCCATGACCACCGCCTGATCCTTGCTCAGAGCCTCGAAGGCGGCCTTGAAAGACTTCTGGTCGTCGCTGGGAGCTTCCAGGTAGGACACCAACTTTTCGAGCTGCTCGGGCCTGGCCGCAAGGGCCATGGGAATCTTGCGCTTGTCCTCGGGAAGCTCGACCAGCAACCGCTTGCCCTGGTCCAGGCCTTCCATCAACTGGCCGCGCAGCTCAACGCCCTCCTTCTTGGAGGCCAGCGCCTCTTTCAGCCGGTCCTTCAGGCTCGGCTTGCCGTTGCGCTCGGGGGGCTCGACCACCAGGCTGAATCCCAGCTTCTCGGCCTTCTCCAGCAGTTCGGCCATCTTCTTGCGCTCGGGGCTGGAGCGTTCGGGCTCCGCCGGAATCTCTTTCCAGCTTTCCAGTTCGCCGGTCTGGCGCTGGCGCACCACCGGCTCGCCCCGGCTCAGAACGACGGCCGCACCGGCAGCGTCGGTCTCGAGATGCTGCTTGCCGCGCTTCAGATAGAACCTGTCGCCATCCTGGGTCAGCCCCTGCAGCGAGCCAAAGGCCTGCTGAGCCGACGAGGAAGCGGCTCCGCCCGAGACCAAGGCCAGATAGTCCTCGAGGTCGGCCTGGCTCAGCAGCGAGATGTGCTTTCCCTCTTCGCCCTGAAACTTGATCAGGCTCTCGTAACCCGCCTTCAGCGAGCCGCTCATGCGTGCCGCCGCATCGCGTCCCGGGTCTCGCCCCAACTCGCGCAGAGCGGCGAAAAGCTGCTTGGGCGTGCGGGGAGGCTGGGGGTCGAGTTGCACCTGATCCTTGGGCACCTCCTCCGCAGGCCTTGGCGCGGGCGCCGAGCGCTGGCCGGCCGGGGTGGTCAGGGCGGAACGAAGCGAAAGCGGGTTGGTTTCCATCCGAGAGAGTTCGACAGTCCCGGTGCGTTGCCTTGTTAACAGGATTGCAACCCGAATGTACAGGTTTTCGATACACTGCGAGCCATGGAAACCTGGATCTTAATGGCCGACGAAGCTCAGGCTTCGCTGCTGGTGCAGTCGAGCTACGGCCCCTTTTATGAAATCGAACAATGGCGAAGACAGCAGCACTCGGTGGAACATTTCGCCGAGGAAGTGGTGACACGAGTACAGTCTCTTCAGTCGCACTTTGACGCTCTGGTCATGGCGGCTCCGCCGCAGGTCCTCGATCAGCTGGGCCGGGCCATCCCGGCAGAACTCCAGTGCAAGGTCAAAGCTCAGCACGCCCGCTATTTGACCCACCTGAGCCCGCGCGAACTGCGTCAGGAACTCGCTCCACTCTGCGCCAATTAGGGGGCTACCAGTTATGGTAGGCCGGATGACCGGGACGCACCTGCACGAAGGTGCCCCGGCAGGTGGCACACTCCTTGCCCTCTGAGGTCAACTCGGCCTCCACCACGGCTCGGTCCGGGCCCAGTTCAACAACCTGAGCCCGCAGTCGTACCAGCCGATCGAGCGGCGTCGGTCGACGTAAGCGCACCGCATAATCAGCCGTTACCGTGCAGCCAGGTCGATCGGCCCCTTGCTGGCGCATCAGCGCCCAGGCCGCGGTCCAATTGCTGTGGCAGTCGAGTAGAGCTCCGATGATGCCCCCATTGAGCATTCCCGGAAAGGCCTGATGATGTGGGCTGGCCTGCCACTCGGCGACAACCACCTGGCCCTCGACGTAGGAACGCAGACCCAACCCCTGGCGATTGGCCGGCCCACAGCCGAAGCAGCAACTGTGGGGAGCATAGGTTTCTTGCAGCGACTTCATGGCGCTTGATTCTGACCGCGTTCGCGAATACCCTTAATGAACCAGCACTGCGGGGGACACGATGAGGGAGTCCGAACAGAACCAGTCGATCGAACAGTGGGTGACTCTCGACACCATCAGCGACGCTCAACGCGAGCTTTGGGGGCTTTCCACCATCTGAGAAAAGCCAGGACTCGCTCGTTCTTGATCTTTTCCTCGATGCGTTATGCACAAAGTCACGAGGAAGCCTATCTTCTGGGTGTGGCAGGACTGAAAGACCGGTCGGGTCTGGTTCGATATCGAGCCCGCATGCTACTGGCTTGCTCTCTGCGAAAAGAGGCGTTGCCTCTGTTGGAAGCCAGTCGGAGCCACGCCGACCCCAAAACCACTCAAGACGTCGAGGCCGCCATCACGGCGATTCGTACCCAGAATCGCCATCGCTTCCTGGACAGAACCAACTCCGGCCGAGTGTTTCTGGAGTTTTCAAATACTTGATCGACTCGGGGCCTCTCAGTCGAGCAATAAACGGCATCCACGGGCCGGAACCCGCAAGCGCACCGTGCCTCCCGAACTGAACACGGCCTGACCCTGAACCAGGTCGCGATAAGCACCCGCCCTCAGGGGGGCCGGCCACCACCAGTCCTGGGCGCTCTTGTTGATGGCCACCAGAGACGAACCCCGCCGCCAGGCCAGCTGGTGTCGACTGGCCGCCAGCCACTCCATGGGGCGCTGCTCGGTGGCGCGGCGAAACTCCAGGCCGGCCTGAACCAGCTTGGAGCGAAGATCGGGACCGTAGACCAGAGGGATCCCGTGAGGGCGCAACAGCAGGTAAAGATGAGCCAGCTCCCGGTCGCGCGGGTCGCCGACCCGGAAGAAATCGAAAGCGGCTCGATTGCGAACCAGGTCGTGATGATTGACAAAGGGCACCGAGCGAGGCCCCCACAGACTGACCGGCTGAACCAACGAACCCAGGTCACCGCCCGGCGCAAAGGCCCGCTTGAGGTGATGGGCCAGAGGGAAGTCGTAGGCCAGCATGTGTTCGAGAAAGGCCGAGGGAATCTCCTCGGGGTGGGCGCACACGAACTCGCCAAAACTGAGAACCGGGGGCAACTGGCGCAGCAGCCAGGCCAACAGCGAGGGGTCGAGATGCTTGGCCGAGTCGAAGCGAAAGCCGCGAACGCCCAACTCATATAGGGATCCCAGAAACTCCGCCAATTGTTGTCGCACCCAGGGAACCTCGGGGTTGAGCACGGGCAAACCCCGGCCCCGACCGGGCCGATACAATCCTCGCAAGTCGGCCGGTCCGAACCGCGGGTAGCGGGCGCCAACAATCCGCCCCCCACGTACGGTGAGGTACGGAGATTCGTTGCTCAGATGGTGAATGACGGTGTCGGCCACCACCGCAAGTCCGCGCTCGGCTGACCGGCGGCACAGGCTACGAAGCTGCTCTTCGTTGCCCAGGGGGCCTTCGATGCGGGTGAAGTCGACCGGCTGATAACGCCCCCACCAGCTGCGACTGGAATGGCTCTTCTGAGGGGGCGAAATCAACACATGAGAAAACCCCAGCCTTGCCAGCCGGGGCAAACTGCGAGAAACACTCGAAAAGGTCTGGTTGAAACACTGAACGATGAGCAACAAGGCCCTCAGGTGCGAGCGACGATCTCGGCCTGAACCACCACCTGACAGGCCACCGAGCGACCCACCATGCACAGGTCCTTTGCCTGTTGCAGAAGTTCCAGCGCCAAATCCTGAGACCCTTCCACCTCGACCCGGGGCGAGATCTCCACTCGCTCAAACGAGAAGCCGTGGGGCCCCTTGACCAGAAATCCGACCGCCTGACTTTCATAGGCCACCAGCTTCAGCGCACTGTTTTCGCAAAGGCTGGCATAGGTCAACATCAGGCAAGATTCCAGTGCTTCGACAAAGAGGTCTTCGGGTGTCCACTCGCCGGGTCGGCCCTTCAGTTCGGGCGGAGCGGATACGTGAAGTGGCGACTTGCCCTGCAACTCCACCAATCCAGTGCGCTCGCCGGTCCAGCGAACCCGAGTGGGAACCTCAAATGTCTTCATCGTCTTTGCCCTCTGCTTTCAGGTCGGGTCCACCCGCCAGGCGGGGGCCCGGCCCAGCATAGGCCAGACTACCAGTTTGGACGCTGACCTGGATCAGGGACGGGTGGTGGTGGACTGGCTGCTGCCTCCGGCAGAGTTGCTGCTATCCTGCATGCGTACCCACTGGCCGTTGACGTATTGCCAACGAACCCGGCTGTTCGAGCTGCGCTGCTGGCCCTGAGATCCCGTCCAGCCCTGCTGATGGTCGTAGCCGCCCTCGCCGCTGGGCGCGCTCGACCCCTCGTAGGTGGAGGTATTGCCGTTCTGCTGATTGGTGAAGCTACCGGTGGTCTGAGTTCCCTGGCCGGGCGTGCGTACGGTGTTGGACTGTCCACTGCCCAGTGCCTCGCCCTGAGCGTTGGTATACTCTACCGAGCGGTCCTTGCTTACGGTGCCGTCGGGATTCTTGCTGACATCGACCTGTTTGTCGACATTGACCGTCTTGCCGTTCTGGGTGGTGATGGTGCCGTCGTAGTCACGAACGTAGCCATCGCCGGTGCGCTGCACGCTGCCCTCGCCAGAGTGGCTACGAGTGCGCGACTCGCCGTTGGCACCGGTCACCGTTTGCGAGCCGTTGCGGGTCCAGGTGTTGCTTCCGGTTCGGGTCAGGTTCTCATTTCTCTGCACCTGCTGAGTATTGCCGCGCGGACCTGTCCGGTTGCCTTCGTAGTTACGAGATGCCCGACCCTGGCCGCGGTTCCAGGTTCCCTGGCCTTGATAACTGCCCGACTGGCCATTACGATTCGTGAAGCCACCGGAACGGTCGAAGCTACCGCTGCGCGGGGCCGAAGCGCGGGCGCCGCCGCGTCCTCGAGCCAGGACCGGTTGACTGACCATTCCGGCCAGGGCCAGGGCCAACATTACACCGTTGAAAAGATTGCGCTTGCTCATTGCTTCTCGAACCTCCGTCTCTCTGTAGAGCCAACCTACACCGGGCTTCTCAGCAAAGCTTCAAGGAGCGCTCAAAATCCAATCAAAGTTTTTGAGAAGATTTTCAGGTGCCTGCGCTTCACTAGAAGCATGCACATCATGTCCACCCCCCTCCAGGTTGCCGGCGGCAACACCCTTTCCAACTCCAAGCTCGATGCCATGGCGGTTGAGCACGTCCAAAAGAACGCCACCGAAGACAGCGACTTCGGCACGATCGATGGAGGCAATCTTGGGCTGACGGCCTATAGCCTGACCCCGGGGAAAACCAAAGAATTGCTGACTCTGGCTCGCGACATCTATCCCGGCGCGCGCGAACTCAAAGGCTATCAGTTCAACCCCACGACCACCAACATGGTGGCCGTGGTCACCTCGGAAGATGAACCCCACATTCACCTTTGTCCGCAATCGAAGAGCAGCGGACAGGTGGGTAAACCCATCATCGACCTCAACGTGGTCGACCTGAGTTCCGGCTCCGAAGAAGCCTTCCAGGCAGCCTGTCCGGGCGCCGATGTCGAGGACTGGGGCTCAGCCATGACGGCCATCTTTGAAAAACAACGCCATCTTCATCTGGGCGAAGGCTCGGCCGAGCACCTCTGGTGGACGTAGTCGCTCTGGTTGCCCGCGACGGGCACCGTTTTCGAGCTTACAACACCGGTTCCCAGCAAGCCCCTCGGGGATTGGTGGTGGTTCAGGAGATTTTCGGTCTCAATTCCCATATTCGCGAGGTCTGCGAAGGCTTTGCCGGGGCCGGTTTCCGCGTGCTTAGCCCGGCCCTCTTCGACCGTATCGAGGCTTCGGGCCGCTACGGCATCGAGCTCGATTATCAGCCTGCCGATATCGAACGAGGGCGAGATCTCGCCAAGAAGGTGGGCTATTTCGAGCATCCCCTGCTGGAGATCGAAGCCTGCATTCGGGCCTTTCCCGATGACCTGCCGGTCGGAGTGGTGGGCTACTGTTGGGGGGGCACTCTGGCCTGGTTGGCCGCCTGCCGACTGCACCCGGCCCATCGACCCTCAGCGGGCGGGCGCCTGGCTGCCAGTGTTGGCTACTACGGAGGCATGATCGGGAGCCTGCTCGACGATCCCCCGGACCTGCCGGTCATGTTGCATTTCGGCGAACGCGATGCTCACATTCCACTGTCGGAGGTCGAGAAAATCCGCGCGGCCTATCCTCAATTGCCACTCTACACCTACGCGGCCGGTCACGGTTTCAACTGCTCGGCTCGCAAAGACTATGATGCCGCAGCCTCTCAACTGGCCCGGCAGCGCACGCTGGAGTTCCTGGAGCGCCACCTGAAATAGACCGGATTCAAGAGCCAAACTCCTGGCGCAGTCGATACAGCCGGCTCTCACCCAGGGACAATTCAACGGCCACCGCCAGTTCAATCCCACGAGCCCTGCGCTGCAGGGCAGCCGCCCTGGGCACACCCTGGGGCAGGTGGAAGCGTTGTCCTCGGGGCAGATAGCAGGTTCCATCGGCGGTAATCGCCACCAGACCCCCGCGATCGTGACCCTCTGAGGGCAACAGGATGCCCACCGGCTGAAGGTGCTTCAACACTTCTTCGTGTACGGGCTGGGAGTCGGACTTCAGGGGAAGTTCCCAATGGCGAATGCGTCCGTCCCGATGGCCGCTGATCAGGCGGTGGGGGCCGCCCAACAAGCAAGTAATCGGCGAAGGCGTCATCACCTCGAGCGAGCCGTGGCGATTGGAATAGACCAGTTGGGGGCCGCGGGCAAAGGCCGACCCATAGAGCCCACAGCTCACCAGAGGACGGGTGTGCTCGGCCGGTTCCGCATCCACCTCGCCGGCCCCTACGGCGGCTGGTAGGGGTTGCCAGTCCACCCCCTGGCCAGAGAGCAAGGCGACCCCCTTGGGTCGCAGGAGCAGAGCCGAAGCCGCTGTGGGAAAGAGTCCCTGACGTTGCCAGCCTTCGGGCGCCTGGCAGTAGTGCTGCCAGGACCGGTCATCCAGCACGGCGAGCTGCCCGCCGCGTGCAAAGAACTGAAAGTCTCGAAGGCTGCCTGTAGCTTCCAGAGGTGCATCGGCTTCGACGCCGGGGGCATAGCGCTTCAACACTCCCGAGACCAGCACCCAGAGTTCCTCTGAGCCGGGCCGAAAAGCCAGAGCAGTCGGAACTTCCGCAAGTGCCCCGGCCTCCTCCAGTTGCAAGGTGCCATAGGAAATGACCAGTGCACCTGGTTGGCTGCGAACCGACCCCCACCAGTTCACCACCACCTCGTCGTGGCGATCCCAGGCGTGAGCCTGGCCCAGCAACCTCAACCTCAGGCTGCTCAGGTCGCTGCCCGCAGCAGGGATCAGGCGCAGGCAACGGACCTGATCCCCCTGCTTCTCCAGTTCAACTTCCAGACCGGCTTCCAGGTCGTAGCGGCCGGCAGGCAGCTCACAAGCCTGGTAGGGGGTCAACTCGCGACCGTTCCAGCCAAGAACGCCGGTGTTCGGATTGAAACTCCAGTGCATGGCGGCAGAAATTCGCTGCAGATAGGCCCGAGCGGGAGCGAACTCAGGGTCGAGTTGCAAGGTCTTATAAAAACAAGGCCGGGCTCGGTCCAGCTTGCCCTGAGCCAGGTAGGCCACGCCCAGATTCGACCAGTCGAGGGCATCATAGGGCTCTAACTCGAGCGCCTTGCACAGACAGCTTTCGGCCTCTGGATACTGACCCAGTTGCAGATGCACCAATCCCTTCTTGCTCCAGGCACGCACGTTGCCGGGCTGTCGCTGCAGCGAATGTTCCAGATAGGGCAGCGCCTGAGCATAGTGACCCAGAATGACCATCGTCAGAGCCAGGCCATAGCTGGTTTCGGCATCTTCAGGATCGAGGGCGAAGGCCTCGCGGTAGGCGCCCAGAGCCAGTTCGGGAGAAGCCAGTTGCAGATGACAGGAAGCCACTCCGCGCAGAGCTACCAGACTCTCGGGCTGCTCCTGCAGGGCCTGCTGAAAACCCGCCAAAGCCCTCTGCCAATCGCCCTGACGATACAAACTCAGCGCTGCTTCCTGGAGATCCATCCATCCATTGTACCTCAGGGAGCCAGAGGCCGGTGTGAAAGTTTCCCTTCCAGATAAGATGCTAGAAAACGGTTGAACTCGGGGGTGTAGTGGCCGCCGCGGTGGGCGTTGTGCACCGGCCGATCGGCCGGCCAACCGTGGAGCGGGGTCAGACCGTGAACCACCACCCGGGGCGATGGCCCTGGATAGCATTCGCCAAAGGCTTTCTCGGTAGCTCCCGAGTGAGGCCCCAGGTAGAGAACGAAGTGGTGCATCACGGCCCTGGCAGGGCAAAGCTGGTTGAGTTCTATCAACGCCTCTCTCAACAACTCCCTTTGCAAAGACGTATAAGACGACTTCTCACGGGAAGACAGGACATCGGTTTCCGCTTTCAGGTCTAAGGCTTCGAACTGGCCATAGCTTCTGCCCCGATGAAGCAAGGGCCCGGAACGGCCCAGTTGCCAGCCGGCACCTGGAGGGCGATAGACTCGCGACATTGCCCAGTTTAGCAAGTGCGAAGGAGTACGGGCCGACCAGGGCCGGCAGAAAGGCTCCTGGAAGCGATTCTGATAGAGCACGTAGAGCACATTGTCGACAGCATCGTTGTCGGAATGAAAGACGGCGATGGCACGCACCCTTCGGGGGTCGATGGTGGCCAGATACTCGCGCAGCCGCTGCGCCATGGCCAACGTGGAAAAGCCCGGAACCCCCAGATTGACCACCGCCACACCTCGAGGGCGCAGCTGGCGATGCAAAGCGGCCGCAAAGGTGTCGTCATCGGAAACGCCCCAGCCAAAAGTGTAGGAGTCGCCCACCAACAGCACCAGCTCGTGTTCGGGGGCCGGCGGCCCCAGTGCATCAAGGCGATTTCCCCAGTCGTCGGTGCTGATGTGCAGCTGAAAATCGGCGCCATAATAGGTGTGATGAAGGCCCGGGCGATTGGCGAAAACCTGGGTAGGATGCAGCATGTCAAAGGGTGGGCGCGGAGCGTAGCGTGGAGAGTAGCCTATGCGCAAGAAAAGCTCGCCGACAGCCATCAGCCCCAGCATCCAGAGCAAGTTGATCAAAGCCAGCAGCAGCCAGCGCCGGCCGGCCCTCACGAGGACCGATGGGCCAGATAGGCGCGCAGCAGCAGCCCCCGCAGGTGACCGTCCACCAGCGATTCCCAACGCTCGATGGCCTCGATTAGAGGAAAATAAGCCAGTCGAGCGGGCTGAACTCGAACGGCATAGGGATACACCAGCTCCGGAGTCAGTCCGGGCGAGGGGAAGTAAGGCCCGCCCAGCGGCGCCCACTCGACCACCTGCTCTCCCGACTGTTCAGCCAGCCGCGCCGCCACCCAACGCTGGGCCTCACAGAGGGAGCCAATCTCTGTGGGCAGCCTCCATGCCGGTGCTACCCACAGCGTACTGTTGCCGGAAAAAGCCTGAGCCGCCGGGAGTTCGTCCAGGTCGAATCCAACCCACCACTGGCCCTGATGCCAGCACATCGGCAGCACGGCCACCGTCTGGCTACTGAAACGGGCCGGTCGAGCGCTCTCCAACACCAGTTCCGATACCAGGCGACCCTGGGTGTCGACCTGCTGGTATTGGCGGGTCTCGATGCGCAAAAATCCGGGGCTAAGGGCCGGGTCTACCCGCTCGAAGGCCCGGCCGGGTTGAACATCCCAGCGACCGGCCCGGGGTGCCTGGGGGCACTCCACGGCGTCGAGCTGATCGCCGAGCCAGGGTCCAGGATCGATCGACAATCGACGCAACAGGGAAAAGACATGCATTTCCAGTCGATGGTCGGGAAGCCCGTGCACCTGTGCGCTGCGCAGCAGCTGGTGGGCATCGAGCAAACGCAATCCAGCCTGATCAAACTGAGTCGACTCCATTTCGGCAAAGCAGGCGATCACTTCTTCGCGAAGGCCACCGGGTGAAGGATAGTGGGTGGAACCCACCTGCATGCGCAGAATCGAACCGGAGGCGAGGCCGCCGCGCTGCTGCAGCATGGCCTCGAGGGTATCCCCCAGCGGCTCGTCACTTTGCAGCGCCGTGATCGGCTCGACCGAGTAGCCGCAGGCGCGAAAGCCGTCCAACGTTGAGCCCAGATCGCACTGGATCGGCCGGGGGAAGCTGTGGCGCACCAACACCAGCAGGTTGCCGGCCTGCGTACGACAGTAGGGCAATACGTCCACCGTGGGGTGGGGCCGACAGACGAGGTCATACAGGCGACCGCTGGACCGATGGCGATAACAGGCGCGCTGCAAGAAGCCCAGGGGGGCCGTGGGAACCGAAGGCAGGAACCGGACCCCTTCCCCCTCGGCTACCCGTTCGCCCACAATCAGATAATTGGTCGCCGGATCGTCGAGCGGCGCACCTTCAGGCGAGCGTAGTTCAAACTGCCCGCGGAAGCGACGTTCGACGATCCAACTGTTCCTCAACGGCGTGGACAACAAGACGCGCAAGCCCAGCCGGGCGAACTCGGCCTCGAACTCGGCCTGGGTGAAGTAGGTGTACTCCTCGAGAATCTCGCTGGCCCAGTCGTCCTGGTAATCCTTGCGCAGCACAAACTCGACGGCCAGACGATGCTCTACCCGCAGGCGCTGCCAGCCCCGCTCGTCGCGTCCCCGATCCTCGAAGCGAAATCCTCGCTGTTCAGCAGGCAACAGAGCGCGAAACTCTCGGCTGAAGCGCAGCCAGCACTCGAACCAGTGGGGCGGCAGGCACAACTCGACGGTTCCCGGCTCCGGGGCCAAAAAATCGCGAACGATCAGGGTGCCGCCCTCTTTCAACTGGGGAACTTGATGGACCAGGGCCTGGCGCGCCTGTTCGCGGTCGTATCCATTGTAACTCGTCACGTGATGCAGCACCGAAGAATTCACGATTCCATCCAGGCTGCGCTCGGGAAAGCAGGGTCGAGCGATGTCGCCTTGCTGGAACTTCAGGTTGGGCCGCTGATATTGGCGCCCGGCCAGTTCCACCATGGTGGGGTTCACATCGACGCCCACCACCTCGAGTCCGGGATAGAGCCCGGCCAAAGCCTCGCTGCCTGCACCCGAACCCATCCCCATATCGGCAACCCGGCCGGACGCCGGCAGGTGAGCCGCGGTGAGAGCCACCTTTTGCCGCATGGAACCATCCATGGCGGCCAGATAGCGCGCGTAGGCTTCCAGGTCTCCTCGGTGCTGCTGGGCGTAGGTCGACATCAGTGAGTAACGGGCTGAATCGACTCCAACAGTCGGCGCTGCACTTCCTCGATGCTGCCCTCACCACTGAGCTTCACTACCCCCGGGCTGGTTTCAAAATACTGCAGCATCGGCTCGGTCTGGTCGTGGTACACCTTGAGGCGTTTGCGAATGACCTCTTCCTGGTCGTCGCTGCGCTGCTTCAGCACCGCCTGGTCTACGTCGCACACACCTTCCTGCCTGGGTTTGTTGCTGACCAGGTGATAGGTGCGCTGGCACTGGGGACAAAAACGCCGCATCCCCAAACGCTCGACCAGCACCTGGTCGGGCACATCGAGCAAAATGACCCGATCGAGGGGTAACTGCAGTCGCTCCAGCATCTCGCGTAGCGCCCGGGCCTGCTCCAGCGAGCGCGGAAAGCCGTCGAGCACAAACCCCGGCGCAGCCTTGATCTCTTGCTCGACCATCGCCAAAATCAGCGAGTCAGGCACCAGTTGGCCAGAATTCATATACTGCGAGGCCTGTTGACCCAGCGGCGTATTGGCTTTCACCTGAGCGCGCAGCAAGTCTCCGGTGGAGATATGCTTGATACCAAACTTCTCGGCCAGCACCCGAGCCTGGGTACCTTTGCCTGCCCCCGGAGGTCCGAAGAGAATCAACCGATAGGAAGGCTCGGCTCCGGCCCAGATCGACAACAGGATAAAGAGGACGGAGATCAGTCTCACAGCGTTTTCCTTTCGTCATAGACGCGCCCCGCGTAGGCGATAGAGCGCAACCACAGCAAGGCGATGGCGAAGGTGAAACAGAGAAACACGCGGTCGCCGTTCTCCGGTCCCAGTCCGGCCAGCAATGCTGCCTTGACCACCAGCAACTTGACAATCGAAGCGCTAACATCGCCCAGACGCATGCCCGGACCGTCGATCAGGGGCTTGTGCTTGAACTTGGTTTCCTCGCTGGTGGCGGTATAGAGAATTTCTTTGGTAGCGTTGTTGAGGGCATAGTTCAGCGAGCCGCTGACCACCAGGATCAGTTCCACCGAGAGCAGTTCCAGAGGGAAAGCAAAGGCCACCGTGGAGATCAGCGCAAAAGCGGGCAAAATCAGCACGGCCACGCGCAACCCCAGGTAACGAAAGACGAAGCGTGCCACCACCGTCAGCATGAACACGCCCAGCAGTCCCTGATTTAGGAATACCCGGCTGAAGAACTCGCGATTTTTCCCCTCCAGGTCTTCCTTGTAGACCTCGTACTGGTGGTAGAGGGAATCGCCGTCGAGTTGGTGCTGCTGGGCAAACTGGTTGACAGCGTCCTCCACTTTACTGTTGGGCAGGGACTTCAATCCATAAATGAAGCGAAACCCCTCGTCCCCGAAGCGACTGTTCAGATCGCTGAAGCTTTTCTGATACTGAATCTCCGACATCCGCAAATCGATCTTCTTCTGGCTGAGAAAATCGAGTGAGGTTGTAAAACAGGCGAGACAGGCGACCATAATTCCGATGGAACGAACATAGGGCAAATTCCACAGGGCCCGGATGTCACTCCAAAAATCTACTTTGGGCTTCTCTTTGCTGCTCTCCAACGGCTCCTTGTGGGCGGCGGCCTCTACCCAGTCGTCGTTTCGATAGGCAGCTGCCTTGAGCAGCAAAACCAGGGCGATCCCCATGGCTGCGGCCGAGACCAGCGTGGCATAGGACCGCCAGGGGCTGTCCACCAGCGCATCGGACAGCTTGGCTCCGATGATGTTTCCGGCCGTGGCCCCGGCCGCCACAAAGCCATAGAAGCGTTCGCTCTGCGAGGGCACGAACATATCGTTGAAACAGGCCCACAGGGTAGACAGAGCGAGCAAGAAATACACCGAGCCCCAGAAATAAAACACCACCGTGGCCGGCTTGCCTCCCAGGGGCAAATACCAGGTAAAGGCCACTTTGCAGGCCATCATTAACAGAAAGACTCGAATGATCAGCGTGTATTTGTCCATGCGATCATAGAAGTAGTTGAAGACTTTGGTCACGCCCAGCGAGAGCAAAGGAATGAAGAGATAGATCAGGGGTAAATAGTCAGCGGGAAACTCCTTGAGAAACTGAGAGTTCCGCAGTGGCTTGATCAGGTAATAGGAAATCAGTAGGAACAACAAGGCGAGGAAAGAGCACAGCACCTGCGGCAACTCTTCGTTCCTGGCTCCGGTCAGTATGGTCAGCGGGTTCTGCCGACCCGATCTCTTGCTATGCGACATTGATGTGCTCCCACAGTATTGACCCGATCCGGGCTGAAAAAAAGCTGGAAACGCTCGGCCAGTCCGGGAGGGCCCGAAAAAGTGGGGGCTCCAAACGGTTTTAGCGGTCGGGCTTGCGCAAGAAGGTGTCTTCCGGCTTCCAGGCCCAGTTGTCGTCCTTGGGCTTGGGGGGCTTCTCGGGGGGTGTTCCACCGGGAGTATCCAATTGAGAATCCTCTTTGGGCAGGGCCCAACCTACCAGGCTATGAGCCAGAGCGCTGGCCCACTGCACCACCTTGTTCTTCACCTCGTGGCAGGTATTGTAAAAGCCCAGCGGCAGTCCCACTTTGTGGTTGAGCACAATGTTGCGCACTTCTTTTTGCACCGACTGTCCTAACTTGGTGCCCAGGGCCAGTTGTCGGTTCAGTCCCAACACCCAGTGCACAGAACTGATCGGAACGTCGGCGCCTTTCTGCGAAAGTAGCGACAGCAAGTGAATGAAGATATCCATGCGATCTTTACGCTTGGCTAGCGGCTTCATATCCTCGGCAGTAAGCACCGGCTCACCCTTGAAGAATCGCTTGTTGAGGCGCTTGGCCGCAGCCCCGGGGCCGTCAGCCTTGCCGATGAAGGTCAGCATGTCCAGGGCCGTCTCCCGCTGCACATTATCGGTGTGCACCGCCTGTCCGAAGTCCAGAATCGTAACCGTCTTGCTGGCCTCGTCGATGAGCACCTGACCATCATGAAAATCCGGATTGGAAAACATGGCCTTCGGCCACCAGTTGCCGGTCTGATCCTGGCCTCGCAGAATGCCCATCTCGGCTTTGGCCATGGGGCGCATGGCCCGGCGGTAGAGATCGGGGTTCTGCTGAAGAATTTTGCGAGCGGTCTTGCCCTTGGCCTCTTCCATAAATAGCCCCAGGTTTTTCACCTGATAGGCATCGATGCTGCGCACGCTCCAGCCGTCGTACTTGTGGTTGTAGCTTTGGAACGCCTTACGCTGAACGCTCAGCACTTCTTCCTTGTCGAACTCGAGATCCACCGAGTGATGAATGATGTCGAGCAACCCCAGGATATAGCCAAACTGCTCCTTATCCTTGGGATCTTTGGTAAGCGCGTGCAGGAAACGCTCAAAGCGGCCAAAGTCGTAGCGGGTCGATTCGATAATGTCGTCGCGACCCAGCGATACGACCTCGCGCTGGTTGGTTTCCTTATTGAAATAGCGGATGGCCACGTTGACCGAACCGCTGCCCAGAATACGTTCCACCTGTAAATCCTGGGGCCACTCGTCGCCAAAACGCTTCTGGATCAGTTTGAGCACCTGGAAATAGTTGAGTGGCATGGCCGAGTCCTGGGCCGATTCAAAGGCCTCGCGGAAAGCCTCGAACTCGCTGGTAAAGGCCAGATACTGCTTCATCTTGATCCCCGGCACGCCATAGGAATCAAAGAGGCGACTGAGGATCTGGGCCTGGTCGAGCTTGCCCGGTTGGTCGGGATCGTCACCTTCTTTGGGGGGCGGGGGTTTCTGCCCCAGCATGAAGGCCACGGCAAGGCTGTCGGCGTCGCCCTGCGACTCCAAAATGGCTCGTCCCACCTTTTCAGCCAGTTCCCGATGGTTGTCGGGCATATCCTTAAGAAAATGGTTCAGCACGGCCTCGCGGCCCTCGGGGTTGCGCAAAATGCCCGAAGGACCGGTCAGGAAGCTGTTGGCCACCACCACGCGCACCATGGAATCGGCTTCCTTGAGCTCTTCCTTGACGTTGCGAAGGCTCTGGGCAATGGGAGCAAAATTCTGGCTCTCGCTGGCGGTTTCCAGATAGGCCGGCATGTCTTTGCGCCTACCCATAAGATACTCCACCGTATCGATCTGGTCCTGAGGGGGGCGTCCGCGGCTGATGGCCAGCAGCGCCGACAGCCCCCGCACCTGTCGACCAAAGATCGAGGTGGCTTCGATGCTGTCACGCGAGTCTTCGGGGAAGACGGTGTCGATATTGCCGGGCTGCAGCCGGGCCTTCTCGGCCACGCTATTGCGCAATTCGTGATAGATCACCACGCGCTCTTCCTGCAGCTTGAAGTCTTTGTTCAGGCCGGCTACGGCTTCGGTAAGCGCGGCCACATCGCCCTCGGGACGACACAGGTCGCCCAGGTGCTTGATCATCAACTGAGCCGATTGGGCTGGAGCCAGCAGGTCTAGAACGTGCTCTTTGGCCAGCCAACCGCGCAACTCGGCCTGAGGCAGCTTGTCCAACAGCCCATAAAGATGATTGCCCAGGGCCTTGCGCGTGCCCGAGCGGGCTTCGAGGGCGCCGGGGGCAAGGTCGAGGCTGCGCGAAGCCAGATCATAATACGCCTCGAGGTCCTGAATCTGCGATTGAGTCGCCTTCAGACCGTCCAACAAGAAGGCGCCAGCATCGACTCCGAGCGGCTCCTGCACCAAGCCTGTGGCCAGTCGCTGCATCAACTTGGAGCGCTCGACCACCTGCTCGGCCGTGCCCAACAGCTCGCGGAAACCCTCGGGGTTCAGGCGAGAGGCGACTTCCTGACTGGTTTTGGCGTCGTGGCCCAGAATCGCCAGGGCCGAGAGTGTCAGCCGGCTTTCGGCGGGCGCCAGAAACTCCATGGCTTCGGCCATCTTGTCGCAGCGCTCGTTGTAGTCGACCAGCGCCCGTAGATACTCCTCTTCGCTGGCGTAGTTTTCACGCTTGGGCTCGAACTCGCCCGCTTCTCTACGCTTGTCCAGCGCCTCCAGACTGCCCTTGGAAGTATCGGGCAGATCCTCGGGGGTCAGCTGGTAGCCCTCGAGATAGGTACGCCGAATGGCTCCGTCGTGCTGGCTGCGGTCGGGCTGCAACAGCTGACTCAGAGGCTGTTGGGCCAGGGCAGCAGCCAGGGGCTGACTCCATTGACGTCGGGGGCTGGTGGAGGGAACCCGCTGTTCGTGCTGCCAATGGCGCAGCAGCGTGCGCTGGACGGCCTGACGATCCTGCTCGTTCTGTGAATGCTGGAGCAACTCGGCGAGCCGTCGCTCCTGACCGGGCTCCAAAGCACCCACGCGCCCCTGGTCGAACACCAAATCCACCTGATGAGCCTCGCAGCGTGCAACATCGAGGAGCAAGCCGGGAAGCTGCTGCTCGAAAGTCGAGGTGAAACCTCCCCAGTTCTCCGAATCGAACAGCCCGCGCTGATAATCGGTGAGCAGTTCGGGCTGGCTCAACGGCGGACGCAAGCGCAAGCGCGCGTGATCTTCGCGCACCTCGTGGGCCACTTTCAGATGACCCTGCAGCGCCTCGCGCATGCGCTGAAGCTCGTCGGGCGACTGGCGGGGCGTGCTCAGCAGCTGATTGGTCAGCCCAACCACTACCGGCAACCCGGCTTCATCGACGGCCTGGCCCAACGGCTGAGGGTCAAGGGATTTCAAAAACTTCAAAACGGCGGCATCCAGGGCCGGAGCCTGAGGGTAGGTCGATTCGAGCTCTGCCTGGTTGCGCTCGTAAAAATCGGCCACCAGGCGCGGCTGAGCCTCGCCTGTCTTGGGATCTTTGATGTAGTTTTCCGGGGCCAGATCGGTCAGACGCTGAAAACCACTGCCCAGCGGCGCCAGCATGGCCTGAAAGTGAGGATTGAGCTGCAGCTCTGTGGCCAGCTCTCGGTGCAGGCTCTTTGGCCCCTGCAGCGAGGCCAGCAAAAGCTCGGGCTGCCAGCCGACCTGAGCGGCCAGGAAACCACTGAGCTGAGCCACCACCTCGGGCCGAAAATCGCGGTCCTCCGGAAGACAATCGGCTTTCACAGCCAAAAGCAAGCGTAGAAACCCGTCGACTTTCTGCTGAGGCGTCAGGGGTTGCTGCTGCAGGTGCTCGGCCAGCCCCAAAAGCGCCTGCTGATAATCCTCGGAGGAAGCCGGTGTGCGACGAATTTCGCGCACCTGCGGGGGCTTGTCCTGGCCGCCGAACATCCATAACGGCGTGCTTTCGCCCGTGAGCTGGTCGGCCAGCTCGGTGAAGGCCTTCTGAAACTTGGGGAAATCCTTGACGCTGGGCTCATACAGAGACGGGCCAGGGGGGGCCAGATTGGCCGGCAGCGGCTGCTGAGGCTGTTGAGTGGTGGGATGCTGGCGCTTCTTGAGGTCTTCCACCCGGGTTTGCACCAGCGAGAAGCGCAGACCCTCCTGCTCGTGGCCGGCAGCGGCCGCGTCGATCGCCCGCTGATTGTCATCCTCGGAGGCTTTGGCGGGGAACGCCTGGTAGAGTCGCTCGAGGGCCGTGCGCGCCCCCTCGGGATTGAAACCCGCCGCCACCATGCGCTCGACACCCTCGCGGTCGGCACCGGCCTGCATAGTTCCCGGTTCGAGCCAGTTCTGACCGTCGGGCTGCGACTGATCTTCGTTCTGAGGGTCGCCCTTGTGGTGGCTGATCAGCCTGGAAGACTCCTGGGCCAGCACGAAGGCCAGTTCATCGCGGGTGGCCAGCGTGCGCAGAAGCCCGGCATTGACCAATACCCGATAGAACGGCTTGCCTTCCGCAACGCCGTAGTAAGTACCGATCGGCCAGGCCTGGTCCGGATGCTGATCTTTCCAATCGTCTTGCAAAAAGGTCGTATCATCCAGGCCAGCCTGAGGCACGTCGCCCGAGAACACCTCGAGGCGCACCTGCATATCGTTGGCCTTAAAATCTTCGCCCGCCACCTGCAACAGTAAGCTCTCGGCGTAGTTCTTGGCGCCCTCGAGGCTGCCCGAACCCACGGGCGGCGACTGCAACACTCCGAGTTCGGGCTGGAGACGATTCTTCCAATCCTCCAGAGCCTTCTGTTCGGCCTGGCTGAACTGATCCAGGGGCGCGGGCCCGTCAGGACTGGTTTTCCGCAACGGCACAACTGCCGGGTTGGTGGTAACGGGCCTCAACTGCACGGCTGCATTGTATCCTTGCCCTTCGGGCTTGCCAAGCCCAGGAAAGTTAACAGCCCTACAGATTCGCCTGGGGGAAAACTACACAGGCCTGCGAAACCCTGCAAGTGCTTAGCGAACATGAAGGATGTGAAGTTCTCACCAGGGTCTTTGAGGCTCACGGCTATCAGCTTCAGGCCCACCACCCGTTGTCACTTCCCTCTGGGGCCCGGGTATCCCTGGATGGTTACGATCCCCAGCAGAAGGTCGGCTTCGAGTACATTACCAACGAAGCCGGCGATCGCCAGGAACTCACCCCCGAAGTGATCGAGGAGCTGGAAGACGGCATCGAGGCCGGCCACTTCATGTTGCTGCTGGTGGACGAACTCGACATTTCCGACGCCGCAGAGCTGGAACAACTGGCTCGCCGCTTCCTAGAGCGTCGCCGATGACCCACATCAACGTCCAGCGGTACAGCCGCATGTTGCAGATGCGGCGAACCGAACTCAGCATTGAAATCGACCAATTGCAGAAGTCCGAGCAAGAACACGGCACAATGACGGCGGCCGTAACCCGAGAACTGGAAGAGGCTCAGCGCCTGCTTACCGAGGCCCTGCTGCCGAGCCTCGACAGCCAGGTTCTGCAGGCAGCCGGGGCCTGGGCCGGGCTGCCCCAGCTGGCCAACACGCTATTGCAGGAGATGAACAGCGATCGCCAGCGTTCCGAGCAGGCCCTGGCGGTCCTGAACAACGATGACGAGTTTCAACGCCGCGAAGAGTTGATCCACCCCGACCACGGCACGCTGGTTCTGGCACGCCAGGAGGTCGGCCATCATCTCGACGCGCTGGAGCCTCTGCTGCGCAAATGCGAGTCTCACCCTCGCTGGCGTCGTCTGCTCCAGGCTGCCTACGGAACTCCCGACTACAGCGTGGGATGGTGGCGCATCTCCTACTATTCCGATTGGAAGGCCGGAGACGAGATCCTCGACCGCTTTCCCGGGTTGAGTTTTGAGCAGATCCGCTCCCAATACCTGGAGGCCGACTCGGCCCGCCAGGTGCTTCAGCAACGTAAGCAGGCGGTGCTGGACGAGTTCATGCGCGTACAGCAGAAGGTCGATGAGCATGTCCGATTGACTTCGCATTTGCAACAGCTCCACAGTACGTACCTGCTCAAAGCGCGCGAGCAGCTGGCCGAACAACTGAGCCAGCTGCCCCCTGACCTGCTGGCCGACCGGGCTCGCAGCTGGCCGGCCGGTCAGCTCCTGCTGGCCAGGTTCTCAGGTCTGCGCGCCAAGTGGGACTATCTTCACGGCATCCAGAACCTGCAAATCCGGCCTCTGCTCAACAGCCTGCGAGAAGAGTATCGCAAGCTGGAGCGCCAATACTACAAGTATCAACGCCCCAAGAACGCCAACGCCCGCTTCCCTCTGGATAAGGCCGAAAAAAGCCTGGTGCAGCGGGGGCAAAAGGTGCAGCAGCGGATGCAACACGCCCAGCAACTGAAGCAGCGCGTCTATGCCTTTGACCAGTTCCAGTTGGTGCAGTGGGCCGGTCCCATTCTGTGGTGGGACATTTTCACCGACGGCCGTCTGGACGGCAGCTTCCTGCCCGAAGTGGCTCGCTTCCGCCAGATGCATCCAGACTATCGTTTCAAACGCCCCAAAGACAGTGGCCAGGCCGAAAGCGAGGCGGCCGCAATTCACAGCCAGGTTACCAGTCAGGCCTGGAAAGACGACCTGGACCTTTCCTGAATGGCGCGACTGAAGGTCGTCAACTACGCCGTCAACGGAGCCGGAGTGGGCCACCTCACCCGGCTGGTGGCCATCAATCGCTGGCTGCGCCGCTACGCCCAGTTTCTAGGTCTGAACCTGGAAATCTACTTTCTGACTTCCAGCGAGGCCGAGGGCCTGCTGCTCAAAGAGCAGTTCGCCTCGTTCAAAATGCCCTCCAAGACCCTGGTCGATCGCAGCGGCATCGACAAACTCAGCTATCTGGCCCTGGCCAAGCAATGGGTGTGGCATTCCCTGGGCCTGCTGCGGCCCGACCTGTTAGTGGTGGATACCTTTCCGCGCGGTTCCTTTGGCGAGTTGCTCTCGGCCCTCGACCTGGCACGTCAGCGGGCCTTCATCTACCGGCCCTGCAAAGACGAGTTCGCTGCCCGACCCGAGTTTCAAAGCATGCTGCCGCTCTACGACGCGCTGTTAGTGCCGGAACGCTGCGAAGAAGCGCGAGTGCGCGTGCCCGAGGCTTGCCAGGATCGGCTGCACTATTTCGGTCCGGTGGTCAGCCGCGAAAGTTGGGAACTGCTGCCGAGGGAACAGGCACGACGACAACTAGGCATTGCTGACGATCATCTGGCCCTCTACGTGTCGGCCGGCGGCGGAGGCGACCCCGACGCCGAGCGCCAGCTGGAAAGTTGGATTGCCGCCGCCCGCGAGCTGCCCTGGCTGCACCTGGTGGTGGCGGCCGGTCCGCTGTACACCGCCCCCCCCCATCACGGGCCACGCCTGACCTGGCTGCAGAGCTGGGGAACGTCGGTCTTTTTGCCGGCCATCGACCTGGCCCTGGTGGCGGCCGGCTACAACACCTGCAACGAACTCTGGCAGGCCGGCGTGCCGGCCCTGTATCTGCCCCAGGAGAAAGTGGCCGACGAGCAGCAGCAGCGGGCCCTGCGCGCGGTGCAGTGCGGGGCCGGCGCCTTGTTCGAGGGCGAGCTATCGGCAGCTCTTGAGCCCTGGCGCAACGTTGAAAAACGCCAGCAAGCCTCCCAGGCAGCCCGCCAACTGATGCCCCGCAGCTACGCGCGCGACTGCGCCCTGGAACTGCTGCGGCTGCTGGTGCCGGCCGGGCAGGTCGAACTGGCCCAGCGCGGCCTGGACGAAAGCGTGCTGGCCCGCAGCGGCGACTTCTCGGGGCTGTGCGACCTGCTGCACGCCTGGGGCGAGCTGCCCCGACGGGGGGTGGACCGGTTGCTGGAACTTTGCCTTGAGCTTCAACAGCAGGCGTTGCAATGTCCGCAGCTGGAACGCTGGGCCCAGCTGTGGTCGCAAAAATTTGAGCGATTCCCCGCCCTGGCCCGGGCCCGAGCTTTCATGCAACTGCTGCCCAGCCTGCAAGGCCACACCCATCCCGAGGCTATTACGACTTTCTTGCGTCTGCTGGTGCGCGAGCGGGAACAGCCCCCCGAGGAGGCCGCCGCCAGCCTGCAGCGCGTGCTTGAGCGCGGCGACGAGCCCTATGCCCTGGTGCGCCGCATGTCGGAACTACAGGCAACCCAGAGCCGCTGGCTCAGCAATCGTGCCCTCTTGGAGCAGCTGTGAAAGCGCCTCCCGACCTGCGCCTGCTGGGGCTGCAACAGAACGAGGTGCTGCTGGGCCCGGAAACGGTGCACATCGACATCACCAACAGTTGCAATACCAACTGCATTACCTGCTGGGACCACTCGCCCCACCTGCGACTGGCCCCCAGCGCGGCCTGGAAGCGTCAACGGGCCGACCTGCAGGCCGTTAAGGACCTGCTCGACGACGTGCAATCGCTAGGCGGATTGAAGGCCATCGTGCTCTCGGGCATGGGCGAGCCCTTCACCCATCCCCAGGCCGAGGAGATGATCGCCGACATCAAGGGGCGTGGGCTGCATCTGACCATCATCACCAACCTGATCGCCGCCCCGGTAGAGCGCATCGTGGAGCTTGAGGTCGATCAACTGCTGATCGGCGTCCAGGGCGCCAGTCAGGCAAGCTACGAGGCCTTCCACCCCAATTTCGCTGGCGGTCGAGCCTGGGAGGTGCTGCTGGAGAAGCTCGACTTCTTGCACTCGCGCGGCCGGGGCTACAAGCATGTGCAGGTGATCTGCCGCCCCAACGCCCACGAACTGCCCGCCATGGTGGAGTTGGCGGCCCGCTACGGCGCTACCCAGCTCAACTTCAAGCTGGCCTCGCTCAAAGAGGGCACCGAAGCGGTCGAGATCACGGCCGAGCAGCGCCAATGGCTGCTGCAGGAGGGCGTCCCGCAGGCCCGGCAGCGGGCCGAAGAACTGGGGGTGAGCAGCAACCTGGAGGTCTTTGCCCTGCAGCTTTCGGCCGGCCCGGGCAAAACCGCACCCATTGCCGAGGTCGGCTGCTTCATGGGGCACTACTACGCGCGGGTGCTGGTCGACGGCAGCGTGCTTTACTGCTGCAACGTGGAGGTGCGGGTGGGGTCGCTGCGCGAGCAGCGGTTTTCCCAGCTGTGGCTGGGAGAGTCCTGGCAACGCCTGCGCCAACAGCTGCGCCAGGGTCAATATTTCGAGAGCTGCCAGCAGTGCGGCAAGTTCAACCAGAATGTCAAAATTGGTCAGCGCTTCGCTCGTCATTTCGGCGACGACCGCCTGCGGGCCATCACGGGCCGATGAGGCACCCCACCGTCGAGTGGCAGGTCTGTGGGGTGTGCAACTACGACTGCAGCTACTGCATCCAGAGCCGCAAATATCGGGTGGGTCATCCGTCGCCCGACGAGGTGGAGCGCTTTCTGGACTTTTTCGCCGAGCTGCCGGGCCGCTGGGAAATTAAAATGACCGGGGGCGAGCCCTTTGCGTTCAAGGACTATCTGGGGCGCATTCTGCCCCAGCTGGTGGAACGCACGCCCCATACCCTTTCCACCCTGACCAACCTGTCGGCCCCTTTGCGCCAGCTGCGACGCTTTGCCGAGTTGACCCGGGGGCGGCTGGGCATCGTCAGCGCCAGCCTGCATCTGGAGTTTACTCCGCTGGAAGAGTTTCTGGAGAAGGCCGTGGCTCTGCGCCAGTGGATGGACCCCGAGGCCCGACTGGTCATCAACAGCGTGCTGGTTCCCGAGCGCCTGAAAGAGCTGCATCGGGTCAAGGCACAACTGGCCGAAGCCGGACTGAAGTTGTTTCCCCAGTGGCTCAAGGTGAAGAACAGCCGCCACACCTACAGCCCCGAGGAGATGCGCGAAGTGGAGCTGCTGGTGGGCCCCGATCCGGGCCCCCGCGAAGCCAACCTGGCCCCCAACTATCAGGGCCGGACATGCTGGACCGGCGTCGACTATCTGGTGATTCTGCAGAGCGGCGAGGTCTGGAGCTGCCGCACCGCCCGTCGCCACGGCGAAGGCTTTCTGGGCAATGTGCTGCAGGGCACGGTGCAGCGCTGGCAGCAACCGCGCCCCTGCCCCTACACGCTGTGTCCCTGCACCGTGCCGGCCAATCGCGGCATGATTGAGGGGGTGGGCGTCGGTGTCTAACCCCCCTGCCGGTGCGGTGAGCTGGAACATCAACACCGCCTGCAACTATCGCTGCAGCTACTGCACCCAGCGTTTCAAGGAAGACCGCGGACGCTGGTCGCGCGATACGCCCCGCTTTCTCGAGGCCTTCGCGCGCCTGCCCGGGGAGTGGGAAATCAAAATCTCGGGGGGCGAGCCCTTCGTTCACCCCACCCTCGACGACATCGCCCGGGGGCTGGCTCAGCAGGGGCGCTGGGTGTCGGTGGTCAGCAACTTCTCGGCTTCGCCTGCCAAACTCGAGTCGTTCCTCGAGGCCTGCCAGGGGCGCTTGCGGGTGTTCAGCTGCAGCCTGCATCTGGAATATGCCCGGCCCGACGAGTTCCTGGAACGCTGCCAATGGTTTCAGAGCCTGCTGAAGCCCCCGGGCAGCCTGTGCGTGACCTGCGTGGCCACCCGCGACAACCTGCCTCGCCTGGCGGAGCTGCGCCAGCAATTCGAGCAAGGTGGCGTGCGCTTCAAGGTGCAGCCCGAGAAGCAAAACCGCGACCTGGTGCAATACACCCCCGAGGAAGAGGAGCTGCTGCGAGGCCTGGGCGGTCACAACTTGCTGGGAGAGCTGGCCTTCGACTTCTTCGGCCGGCCCTGTTGGGCCGGCTCGCGCTACTTCATCCTGGACGACCAGGGCCAGGCCTTTCGCTGCTATCCGGCTCGGCGCTACAAAATTGAGCGGATGGGCAACTTCCTCAGCCCCGATTTTCAACTGGCCGAGGGACCTCAGCCCTGCCAATACCACTATTGCAACTGCACGGTGCCCATCGAGCGCCACATGATGCCCCGCTGAACCCAGGAAAATATTCCTGATCACCGAATCTCTTCAGATGAATTATCGGGGATTTCTTCTTGCAGCCTTTCTCTGCACCGCAACCTGGTCCCAAGGGCCTTCCGAGCTTCAAGCGAAAATCGATGCTCTACCATTCTCCGCTCCAAAGCGAATCGTCTTGCAGAAGCTCGGACGACCAGATGCTATTCTCACGACATCGAGAGAACACTCGGCCTTTGTGGAAGCTGAGGGCAGCGGTCCGATGTTCAAAGAGGGAAAAGAAACCCTGGTCTACCGGACGACCGAGAAAACTTACTACATCACCCTTGACCGACGCACTTCCACAATGGAAGGCTTAGTGACAACGCCCACCAAAGCGAAGATGACTCAGATCCAACAGACGATGCAAACCACTCAATCGGATTTCCCCTGGGCTCAGGTTCCCGGTCTCAACAAGGGCTTTAAAATGGAGAATGGCAAGACCCAGGTAACCTACTCCTTGAATGGTAAACCAATTGAGCATCTGTCCAATCTGGAAGCCCAAATTCAAGGCCTCACAAAGAAATCTGAGGTCATTGCCCGGTTGGGCCGTCCTAAAGCCACGCTTCGTGCGGGAGGCTCGACACCCGGCCCCCTTTCGGAACTTCAAAAATATTGTGACACTCTGTCCCAGGGCACCGCAAAGGAGTATCTCATCTATGAAGTGCCTGCTCACCCCGAAATTCTCTCCGTTGTCTACATCGGCAAGACGGTCTGGCATCTGACTGCGGGTCGCCCACCTGGTTATTAGCCCCCTCGATTACGCGTTCCACGACAATCGAAACCAGGCCGAGTTCTGGGGGGACCTCCTGGGTTCACGACGCCCCCTACATGTGCCTCCAGCTTTGACTCCTCGTTGGACCTCGGAGGTCGGGACGACGCTCTCCGTGGCCTTCAGACTTTGACCCTCTCGACCTGATAAGGAAGCAATCTCTCGTCAGCGGTGACCAAAATCATGTTCTCGATTTGAGCCTGGGCCACCAGAAGTCGGTCGAAGGGGTCGCTATGATGGTCGGGCAAATCGGCAACCCGGACGGTGTGCTGCAACCCGATCGGAAGGAACTGAACTCCCTCCCTCAGCAGTCTATCGGAAATGAACTGATCGGGTCTGCCAGGAAGAGCGAGCTTGCCCAGGCGATACTTTATGGCAATCTCCCAACTACTGGCCGCCGAGAGAAACAGGGCGTGAGCCGGGTCTTCCAAGAGCGAGAGGACCGATTCGGGAATCCTCTCGGGGCAAGGTCCCAGCCAGAGCCAGACGTGCGTGTCGAGAAGAAACTTCTTCAACTGAAGAACTGCTCGAGCAGTTCGGGAGGGAGCGGCTCATCGAAATCATCAGGAATCACATATTTGCCCCGGTCGCGGCCAAAGACTCGGCGCCCTTCCAACGGCTCCGCCGGACAGAGCCGAGCCACCGGCTTGCCAGCGCGAGCAATCATCACCACTTCGCCAGCTTCCACTTGAGCCAGAAGCTGAGAGAGGCGGGTTTTGGCTTCGTGAACATTGACGACAATCACAAGACTAAGCTATCACTCATAGTTAGCTAAATCAAGCAAGACCAGAAATCCCCTGGACCTCCAGGGACCCGAGGCTGGGAAACGAACCCAGCGGGATGCGTTACAAAACATTTCGGGCCATCGTGGGCACCACAGCCGTGACGGGCGCAGCCGGCGGCATCTTCTTCTGGAACAGCTCGAGGGGCGGCGAGGAGGACGCACCACCGCCGCCACCACCACCTGCGGCCACTCAGGCGGCTCCTGGCGATAGCCAACCGCCCCCGCCCCCGCCGGCCAAGGGAGCGCCCGACAGTATGCGCGAGGTGGACAAGGCGGCCTTTAGCCTGCAGGGGGCCACCGTGGAGAAGAGCAAGGCCAAGGACGTCTTCAAGGGGCGCCCCTACAAAGTGAACGTCTACGCCGACCCGCCCTCGACCACCGTGACCCGGCTGAAGATCGACCTGGACCGCGACAACAAGTGGGACGAGAAATGGACCTTCAAGGGGCTGCAGGTGAAACGCCAGGTGGCTCCAGCCGACGACGAAAAATACACCCAGGAGTTCGTGCTCGACCAGCAACAGTGGAAGAAAGTGCGTTAGCCCAGGGCTTCACTCTGCCGCAGACGACGAACCAAAAAGTCCACGAAGGCTCGAACCTTGGCCGAGACCTTACGGCATTCCTGATGCAGAACGTAAATAGGCCAGGGCTCGGGCTCGAATTCGGGGAGCACAATCTGCAGTTGGCCCAGCCAAAGCTCCCTGGCGATCTGATACGAGAGCACTCGGGTCAGGCCCCAACCGGCCACCGCGGCGCTAATCGCCTCGCTATTGGAATGGACCGTAAGCGGGCTGGCAACGGGCTGACGCAACCGCTGGCTGCCCTGGCTGAACTCGAGGTGAGCGGCGGAACCGAGGCCAGACGATAGGCAGAAACGATGTCGGTTCAGTTCGGCAGGGTGAGTGGGGATGCCGTGCCTAGCCAGATAGCTCGGGGAGGCACAAAGAACCACGCGGGTCTGCCCCACCTGCGAGGCGATCAAGGCGGAGTCGGCCAGTCGCCCGATGCGCACCGCCACGTCCAGATGCGCTCGCGGGTAGGCCCTTCCAGGCTACCCGCTTGGGTAATCTCGTAAAGGCCCAGGAAGGCTTTGAGGGCGGCCGGCGAGTTGGCCATCACCTTGAGAAAATTGGGTACGACCCCAAGCCTGGCCTCGATAGCCTGATACAGTTCGGCCTGGGTGGCGTCGGCGGCTTGCTTGCTGATGGCGGGAATACGACTCATTGGAAACTCCTGAGGTCGGGACTGATTTGGAGCTACCTCCATCCCTGAACCTGGGCTCAGGATAAGCGTCAGTCCGAATGCAATAAATGGGCAACCAAGCACTTCATAATTGTCAAAAAAGAAACAATACTCGACGAGGTCAGGACTGCGGGGGAAGCAGAACCCACCACCACTTCCAGGCAACCTGACTCCTCATGGAGAAGGAATACCTATGCAACTGCTCCTCCTGGCCCTTGTTCTGGTAGGCTGTGCGCCTCCCCGTGAACAGCCCCGGGCAACAGGCGCCCCCCCTCCCAACCTCCAGGGTCGCTGGTGGGAATACCCCATGGCCAACCCTGTCGACATCCGGGGCGACACTATCAAGGGGACTTTCCAAGGCAAAGAATTTACAGGCGTCGTCTCGCTCCAGGGCACCCAGCTCTACATTCTGTCCACGGGCAAGAACCATCCTGACCTCGTAATGGTGGGCCGCTATCAAGACTATCCCACGGTGAAGCACTTCCTGGACGACCACGGTTTGTTCGACATGGGCAGCGATTTTGGAGACGCGAGGGAGTCTCTGCGAGTCTTAACTTTGTGGGCCGGCTCTGCCGCGAGGGCAGAATTCAAGGCCGCGGACTGGAAGAGGCGGCGCTCCATGCTGACGTCACCTTCCAACATTCAATGGGTCTCCCCCGTGTCTCAAGGCACAGGCGGCGCGGCTTGGAAACAGAGTCGCTGGTACCAGCCCGAAGTTGAGCAGCCGTCCACCGACAAACGCCCCTCCAATCGGGGCTAGTCAAGTCGACCGTGCCTTCCCCAAACCTCCAGGCAGTGCCGCCAGAACTCGCGTCGCCGCCCCAGATGCGGGCTGAGGTGGTCCCAGTGCCGGGCGATCCAACCGGGAGTGAAAAACTGCCACACCTCGGCCATGCGTGCCTCGCGCAAGATGCGCCCCGAATAAACCCAGCGCAGGTAGTCTCCCTGGCTGCCAGCGAGAATCTCACGCAGCTGCCCCAGGCTCATCTCCTCCGACCAGAGGAAGTAAGGGCGCGCACTGTCGTCGTCGAGCTGGGTACAAAGGTCCTCGGCCATGCGACATGGATTCTCTGCAAACCGTTTGAGCCTTCTTTCAGGGCCTCAACCTAAGCTGAAACCAATGCGCATCCAGGACCAAACCTCAACCAGGCTAAGACCCGCGACCCAACGCCCGGAAAACCGCGGAGCCCTTATTTTGATCGACTCGTTCCAGTCGAGCACTTCCCACGGGCACCTGGTCGAGGGGGCGGCCGCTGGGCTGGGGCCCATCGGCCACGTCGAGCGCATTCACCAGCATCAACAGGTCAACGGCAAGGCCAGCCTGCCCCACGTTCAGGCGCTGGTCCAACTGCAATCGACCCTTTCACAAAGCGAGCTTTCGGCCGAGCAGGCCGACCGCGAGTTAGAACAGTTCGTCTCCAACGCCGCCGGCGGCAACCTGAGCTGGGCCACCCAGTTGCTGGAGCAAGTCACCGCCAGGGGCTATCAGCAATCGGTGCTGAACTATTCTCAGGGCATGGACGCCATCACCCTGCTGCAATTGATCAAGCATCCGCTGGGAGCCAGCTCCAAGCTGCCCGCCGAACAGCAGGCCCTCTACCGAAGCAACCTGGCCCGGGCGGCTTCAGCTCCGGTCGACAACGAGCGCGACTTTGACAATGCCGTGCTGCAGGCTCTCAAAAGGCAGCTGGGCCAATCTCCAGGGTTTCAATCCGCCCTTGAGGGCTGGCGCGGGCAAATCAGGAAGTTCGAATCCAACCACAATTCCGTGGTGGTGGCCGCGGGCAATTCGGGCCAGGCCCAAAAGGCCCTGAAGCACGCCGGCTTCACCATCGACGGCAGCGAAGACGCCAACATCTTCTCGGTACCCGAGGCCACCGTGGTGGGAGCTACCGCTACCAACGACCAGGGTCAGGTGGTGCTGGCCAGCCCCTCGGGCTTCGGCCCCGAGGTCGACTTCCTGGCTGGCGGCGAGTTTGGCGAACACTTTGGCACCTCGTTCTCCTGTCCCAAGGTGGCCAATGCCCTGCGAGCGGCTCACCTGGCCCATCCCGAGATGAACAGCGATGAGGTGGAAGCCTGGAGCCGCACCCACCTGGCCGACCCGGCGCAAATCGGCGAACACAGCGTGGCCCTGCTCGATGAAGCAAGAGCCCGAGAGCTGCTCTCTCAATTAGAGGACAATCTCTAATAAGTCGCCAAATAGAGACCATCCTCTAATTCAGGAAAGGATGGTCCTCCGATGCGAGTCTTCAACACCCACTCTCGCCACTTTCGCGTCGACTGCCAGCAGGTTGCGCCGCTACTGGACGCACTCGCCTCCCCCCAGGACAGGCTCTGGCCGGGCCAACACTGGCCACGATTGCGGCTCGACGGACCCCTGGCCCCCGGCTCGGTGGGAGGCCACGGCCCCATCCGCTATCAGGTGGCCGACTATCAGCCCGGCCAGTGGGTCGAGTTCTCGATGCTTCAACCTCATCTCTGGAGTGGCTACCATCGCCTGGAGATCGTCCGCGAGGCCGGCGGCTGCCGGCTGGTCCATCACCTCGAGTTCTCCCTTACCTGGCGCGGCGCACTGACCTGGTGGCTGGCCGTGCGCTGGCTGCACGACGCCCTGCTGGAAGACGCCCTCGACCGGGCCGAGTGCCTGCTGCACGGCCAGCTGAAGTCGGCCGCGCGCTGGTCACCCTGGGTGCAGCTACTGCGCAAGCTGGCCAGCTGGACGCGCTAGGCCGTGGCGCGTTCGGCCAAATACTCCCGCAGCGACATTCTGCAGGCCGCCGCCCAACTGCTGGAGCAAAACGGTCCGCGAGCGGTCAGCATGTCGGGCGTGGCTCGCCACTTGGGGGCCCCGAGCGGATCGATCTATCATCGATTCGCCTCTCGCGAGCTGCTACTGGCCCACCTGTGGCTGGAGAGCGTGGAATCGTTTCAACGGCAATGGGGCCAATGCGTCCGGGGGCCCGACCCCCTGGAGAGCATCGACTTTGGCCTGAATTGGGTCGCTCAACATCCGGCCCAGGCCCGACTGCTGCTGCTGTATCGACGCGAGGACCTCATCGAGGGTCCATGGCCCGAAGAGGTCTCGCGGGCTGCCGAAGCGCTGGGCCAGCAGCTCCAGGAGTTGCTCCAAGGGGTGGCCGACAACCTGGGCCAGGACCTGGAACGGCTGACCTTTGCCCTGATCGACATTCCCTATGCGGCCATGCGGCGCGCCCTGCGCCGGGGCAGGGCTCCCAGCGAAAGCCTGCGGCTGCTCACCCGAGAGGCGGCCGAGGCCCTGCTCTCCGGAAAGCGCATGCAGGTTCGAAAGGGTACCCGCCGCTGACCCTCTAAGGTCGACGCATGTCCCAGTTCGTCCACCTCCACTGCCACACGGAATACAGCCTGCTCGACGGCTGCAACCGCATCAATGACATGGTCAAACAGGCCGCGGCGCTCAACATGCCGGCCCTGGCCATGACCGATCACGGCGTGATGTATGGGGCGGTGCAGTTTTACGACGCCTGCCAGAAGCACGGGGTGAAGCCGCTGATCGGCTGCGAGGTCTATGTAGCCCAACGCACCATGCACGACAAGGAAGCGGGCAAAGACAATCGCCCCTTCCACTTCACCCTGCTGGCCAAAGACCGCGAGGGCTACAGCAACTTGTGTCAGCTGGTCAGCGCCGGGCATCTGGAGGGCTACTACTACAAGCCCCGAGTCGACCGGGCCATGCTGGCCAAACACAGTCGCGGCCTGGTGGCCCTCTCGGGCTGTCTGCGTGGCGAAGTCAACGACGCTCTGTTGCAAGACAATGTGCCCGAAGCCCGCCGTCGGCTGGGCGAACTGCGCGACATCTTTGGCGACGATCTGTTCGTGGAACTCATGGACCACGGCATCGAGGAACAGCGGGCCACCAACCGCGAGCTGATCAAAATGGCCCGCGACATGAACATGAAACTGGTGGCCACCAACGATGCCCACTACCTGACCCGCGACGACGCCAACGTGCAGGACATTCTGGTGTGCGTCCAGACCGGCAAGAGCCTCACCGACACCAACCGCATGAAGTTCTTCGCCCCCGAATTCTACGTCAAAAGCTATGAAGAAATGGCTCGCACCTTCGGCGAGCTACCCGAGGCCCTGTCCAACACCCTGCTGGTGGCCGAACGCTGCGACCTGAAGCTCGACTACGAAAGCGTCTACCTGCCGGTGTTCCCCTGCCCCGACGGCATGAACTCGGAAGAATACCTGCGCAAGCTTTGCCGAGACGGACTGATCTGGCGATTCAACTCCGACAACCCTGGCCCGGCCATCATGGAGCGTCTGGAGGTGGAGCTCGACGTCATCGTTCCCAAGGGCTTCGCCGACTACTTCCTGCTGGTCTGGGACTTCATCAACTATGCTCGCGAGCACGACATTCCCGTAGGTCCGGGCCGCGGCTCGGCGGCCGGCTCGCTGGTGGCCTTCCTGCTGGGCATCACCAACATCAACCCCTTGGAGCACGACCTGCTGTTCGAGCGTTTTCTCAACCCGGAGCGCACGGAACTGCCCGATATCGATACCGACTTCTGCGTGGAACGGCGCGGCGAAGTCATTGAATACGTGCGCAACAAGTTCGGTCGCGACCGGGTGGCTCAAATCATCACCTTTGGCCGCATGAAGGCGCGTGCGGCCATCCGCGACGTGGGCCGGGTGCTGGACATTCCCCTGCCGGTGGTGGACAAAGTGGCCAAGGCCGTGCCCGAGGGCCCCTCGGTGGTGCTGAAAGACGCCCTCGACTCGCCCGAGTTTCGCAAACTGATGGACGAGGATCCACAGGTGCACAACATGGTCGACATGGCTCTGCGGGTCGAAGGCATGGCCCGCAATGCCGGTATTCACGCCGCCGGCGTCATCGTGTGCTCGGAGCCGCTGGCGGCCATCGCCCCGCTGCAGAAGATGAACGGCGACGAAATCGTGGTCCAGTTCGACATGAACGATTCGTCCAAAATCGGCATGGTCAAAATGGACTTCCTGGGTCTGCGCAACCTGACCGTCATCAAGGATTGCCTGAAAATCATCCAGCAGTCGCGGGGCATCGACCTCGACATCGACAAGCTGGAGCCCTTCACCGACCCGGCCACCTTCCAGCTGCTGTGCGAGGCCGACACCAACGGCGTGTTCCAGCTCGAATCCGACGGAATGAAGCGCTATCTCAAGCAGCTCAAGCCCGACAAATTCTCCGACATTGTGGCCTTTCTGGCCCTGTATCGGCCGGGCCCGCTGCAAGGGGGCGTGGTCGACGACTTTATTCGGCGTCGACACGGACGCGGGGGTGAGGTCACCTACCCCCACCCCAAATTGGAGCCGATCCTCAAAGACACCTACGGCTTCTTCCTCTACCAGGAGCAGGTGATGCTCACCGCCAACGTGCTGGCCGGCTACAGCCTGGCAATGGCCGATGGGCTGCGTAAGGCCATGGGCAAAAAGAAGATGGACGTGATGGAGAAACATCGCAAAATCTTCACCGAGGGCGCCGTCGAGCGCGGCGTGGATAAGAAGCTGGCCGCCGACATCTTCGAAACCATGGAGAAATTCGCCGCTTACGGCTTCAACAAGTCGCACTCGGCGGCTTACGCGGTGGTCTCGTACCAGACCGCCTACCTAAAGGCCAACTACCGCACCGAATACATGGCCGCGCTGATGACCAGCGTGCTCTCGAGCATTGAAAAGGTCTCGTTTTTTATCAAGGAATGCAACCAGTCTGGCATCGCCGTGCTGCCGCCCGACGTCAACGAATCGTTCGTTGGCTTCTCGGTGTCGCCCAAGGGCATTCGCTGGGGCCTGGGGGCGGTGCGCAATGTGGGCGTGAACGCCGTCGAGGCCATTCTGGAATCGCGACGCCAGGACGGGCCCTTCCAAGATTTGGCCGAACTGTGCTACCGGATCGACTTGAAGCAGGTCAACAAGCGCGTGCTGGAGGGATTGATCAAGGCCGGCGCCATGGACGGGTTTGGCGAAAATCGGGCCAGCCTGCTGGCCGGGCTCGACAACTGCATCGAGGCCGCCCAGCGCGCCGCGCGCGAGGCCCAGTCGGGCCAGTTCGGCCTGTTCGACGAAATTGAGCCGGCCCAGCCCTCCTTCGCCGACCTGTTCCCCAAGCGATTGTCGGAGTTTCCCAAACGGCAGTTGCTCGAATTCGAGCGCGAAATGCTCGGAGTGTATCTTTCCGACTCTCCGCTCAACGAGGTCAAGGACGTCATCAAGCAGCACGCCACCCACCGGGTAGCCCAACTGGCCAACCTCGAGAGCGGCGTTAACGTGGCCGTGGCCGGGCTGGTGTCCTCCATGCGAAAAATCATGACTCGCTTCAAAACCCCCATGGTCTTCTTGCAATTCGAAGACGAAAGCGGCACCACCGAGGTCACCGTGCGTCCGGCCGCCCTGGAAAAGTGCGGCCACCTGCTCGAGGACGGGGCGCTGTTGTTGGTGCGCGGGCGCACCGAAGTGCGTCAGGCTCGCCAGGAATCCGAGGACGAGGTCGAGGCCCCGCGCGAGCAGGTCAAGGTGACGGCCGAGGAAATCGTTTCACTGGAATCGCTGGCCTCGCAAAAGCGCAAGCCTCAGGTCAAGCTGCCCGGCGTGCACATTCGGGTGCAGATGTTCCAGAGCGACTTTATGCCCGAGCTGCGCGACCTGCTTCTCAAATACCGAGGAGACCAGGAAGTCTACCTGCACCTGTGCAGCCCTCAAGGCGAAACGGTGATGCAGCTGGCCGAGGCCTTCAACGTGAGGGCCAACGACGAGCTGCAGCATCGGGTGCGCGGACTCTTAGGTCAGGAAGCCATCTGGGCCGAGGCCTCCTGACTACCGGCGAAGCCATCCAACGACGGCTGCAATTTGCCGGTCAGGCCTGCAAGTTCTTTGACGACCTCTTCTCCCTCTGGCCACTCTCCCAGATGGCGCTGGTGGGTGGCAACCCTTTACCAAGGCTGGCAGAAAGGCTGGCTCGCATCGCCTACGACGCGGTCGACACGCTGCTTGGAGCCAGGGTGCCGGCTCCCCTGGGCGCCATCGAGCAGGCGCTGGTGGCAGAAGGCGGGCCCTACGCCCAGCATCCCCACTATCGTTCCTACTGGTATGACAAAAGTCGACACTCGATGGTGGGACTCCACCTGGGGCTCGATATCGCGCGCTACCAGGACGTCTACCACGTCATCGAAATCAACATCGGAGCCGGAATGCGGGCGCAACGCCGGGCCCTCTACCCCGAGGCGCTCGATCCCATTATTTCCGGCGCGGTAGGACTGGCCGCAGAACTGGGTTTCGAGCGTTTCGTGCCCATGGCCATGAACTGGCCCAGCAGCGACCTCGAAGAGTTTTCACGTGCGGGGCAGGCTGCCGGCATAGAAGTGGTTCCCGTCCGGCTCCCCTATTGGCCTGGCCAGCCCGACCGCTCGCTTCGCTCTCTACCGGATCCTTTACAGCCGAAGACCTTCTACTGGATTCACTCCGGCGTGATGACCCCCCTGATCTACTATTTGCACGACAAGTGGAGCAGTTCCCAATGGCTGTCGGCCCTCAGCGGCGACGGCCTGGTTCGAGCCGTGCCCACGCGTGACGAGCTAACGCTCTTCCCCTTTGATGCGGGCCCTGGCTGGCCCAACCTGGTGGTCAAGCTCAACCACTCCGACCGCGGCGAGCAGGTCGTGCTGGCGCGCTTCGACGACCTGCAACAGGCGCAAACCTCGCTGGGTGCGCCCGCCCGGGGCCGCGGCCTTCCTCGGGTGTTCCGGCGCAGCCCGGTGGAACGCCTTCGCAGCCGGGTGTTCGGGGGTGACTGGGCCCTCTATCAGCCTTTTGTGCCCTCGCAGCCCAAGCAAGGCAGGTTGCAGCTCATTCGGCTGCATATGCTGGTGTCGCCCCTGGCCGACCGCTATCTGTCGGCCCATGCCAGGCTCTGTCATCAGTCCGCGCCGCCCGAATGCCCCCCCGGCATTCAACCACCACAAAGCCCCTATATGGGCAGCTACCCCACCACGGCCGACTACGCGCGCATTGATACTCAGTGGGAGCAAGAGCTGGTCGAGGTGACTCGTCAACTGGGCTGCGTTCTTCGCGCAGCCGTCGAGAACAAGTTTCTCGTGGGCCCCGGTCCGGACCCTGCAGGTTGCCCTCGCGAACCACATAATGTCGAAGAATGACACCACCTCGGCCCATCTGGCCTTGCTGGTGCCCACTACTACCGTCGCTTGTCCTCGGATAGCCCCTCTCGCTGGGCCTTCAAGAGTGCTAATCCACCGCAATTGACGAAAAACCGGAGGCTACTCCAGGTGGAGGCCATGCGCCTGGAGAGCGAACAGAGACATCGGTCTGGAGGCCATCAGAATTTCGAGACAATGGCGTTCCTGGCCGGATTCTACGATACCTTTGGCTTGCAGTGCATTCAAGGAGCCTTGCGCAGTGGCGTTCATAGGGTTAAATTCGCTGGCCTTACGGGCAAGGTAGCGGGCGTAGGAACCAAAGCCTGCTTGAAAAGCGTGGTAGGCTGCCTGAGTAAGGGCCTCCGAGGCATCGCGGGGGCTAAAGAACTGGCACATCTGGTCGAGGATCTGGTAGACAGCCCTGGGTAAGGTAGCGGTCAATCCGCGTTCGAGGCGGTCGTCGACGATTTCGGCGAGGCCGAAAGTGCAAAGATCATCCTGATCAGCGAAGAAATAGGTGGGGCGCGGGCGATCCTTTACGACGCGGACGTTGGGAAGCTCAAGGCCAAGGAACGCCTCCGCAGGTGATTCCTGACCGATGGAATAATATTCACGCAATGCTTTCAGAGTCTGGCCTTCAGCCAGATGCAGTTGAGCAGCCCTCAGGCGCAATTGGCGGACCAATCGGTGGCCGGACCGAAGAGTGCCGATTTCGAGCAGAGCCCGTTCGACTTCAGGAAGTGTAGAGGCTTGTTCGGCGTAGGCCAGGAGCCTGCTCTCTAGACGACGACAGGCCTCCCTTTGAGTCTTCTTAAGATTGCCAGGCATGCGGGTCAACAGCTCCCCGGCTCGTTGTCGGTGTCCACAATCCAGAGCGGACTGAATTTCTTGCAGTCTCGATTCGAAATCAAAGTGACACGGAAAAGCGCGAATCTTGTTGAGCAACGTATAGTCGTCGCCGGAGTGTAAGCCGACTCGGAATTCGGCGGAACCGAGTGGATGTTTTCGGCTTCGCAACTGCTTCATCACCCGGAGACCCAAGCGAATCCCATAGATAACTGTGAGTTCGGACTGCTTCAAGTCATAGATAGGCAGGGAATACTGGGCACCGCCGCCGGCAGCGGCGTCAAACTCTTCTTCAGTGGGCGTGTTTTCGTGAAGTTCCACCCAAACAGTCAGATTACCGGGCTCGCGCATTGTTTCGCTGGGGTCATCGAAATTGAAATACACCAAGCGGCAGGGCGCCGGCTCCAGAGAGTTGTGATATTCCGTTTGGAGAAAATCGAGCAAGTGTGTGACTCGGTCGCCCAGATCTGGGCCCTGACCCCAGCATTCCTCAGCCAGTCGAACGCTTTCCCCTTGGAGAGCAGGTCCTCCAGTTCTCGAGACACGGTCAGTGAGCCCGCCGCTGGCAGTGGCCTGCGAGGGCTAGTTGTTGCAATAGATTCCGTGTCCCGACAGTGGCAAGGGCCGCGGATAACTTTTTTGAACCAGACGCCAGAGGCCAGCCAACCCGGACCAAACTCGTTGTGGTAGAGCCGGTCTTGACAAGACCCAGCGGTCCCGAGAGCCAATGCAATCGTGGGCCCACGAAAGGCGTGAACGTAAGTGACCCTTTCAAGGAGACGGGCTTTCGCGACGCCCACAGCTCAAACCTTGCTTACAGCTCTTAGAGCTTGCGGCTTACATCAATTGAAACTCCCGACCTAGCTGTGCCTCGTTCGCCCGGAGGCCCTACGAAATCCGATCAAGCGCATGAGTCCCGACCAGAATGAACTGCCCTTCAGGGCACGACCTCGACCACCTGGCTCAGCCCGCCCTCGCTGCTCTGGCCCACGATGACTTCAAACTCGCCGGGCTCCACCCGGAAGTTCATCTGGCCATCGAACATGCCCAGCTCGCGGGTGCCCAGGCGGAAGCGCACGGTGCGGCTCTCGCCGGGGGCCAATTCGACCTTCTGGAACCCCTTCAGCTCGCGCACGGGCCGCGAAATGCTGGCCACCTTGTCGCGCACGTAGAGTTGCACCACCTCCGCGCCGGCGCGCGGGCCGGTGTTGGTCAGCTCGACCTGAGCCTGAAACTCGCGACCCAAAGCCCCTTTGGACGGGCTGACCTGCAGGTTGCTCAACTCAAACCGGGTGTAGCTCAGCCCGTGTCCAAAGGCAAACTGGGGCGAGTTGGGCAGGTCGCGATAGTGGCTGGTGTATTTGTCGGCCGGGTTATAGGGGCGGCCGGTGTTGCGGTGGTTGTAGAACACGGGAATCTGACCCTCGCTGCGCGGAAAGCTCATGGTGAGCTTGCCGCTGGGGTTCACGTCGCCAAAGAGCACGTCGGCGATGGCCGGCCCCCCTTCGCTGCCGGGATGCCAGGCCTCGAGCACGGCCGGGCAGTTCTTCCACACCCAGTCCAGACACAAAGGGCGCCCGTTCATCAGCACCACCACGCAGGGCTTGCCGGTGGCCTTCACGGCCTGCAGCAGTTGCAGTTGCTGGCCGGGCAGGTCGAGGCGCGAGCGCGAATTGGCCTCGCCCGACATGTCGGCACTCTCGCCCAGAGCCAGAATGACCACGTCGCTCTGGCGAGCCAGCTTGACGGCCGCCTCGATCTGGGGCTTGCCTTTGCCGTGGGCCGAGCAGCCCTTTAAATACTCCACCCGGGACTGAGGCAATTCCTGACGCAGCCCGGCCAGCAGCGTCACGGTGTCTTTGGCCTGACCCTCGCCGCGCCAGGTTCCCAACTGGTCGTCGGGGGCGTCGCCCAGCGGGCCGATCAGAGCCACCTTCTTGACCTTCTTGGAGAGCGGCAGCAGGTTGCCGCGATTCTGCAGCAACACCAGCGACTCGGCGGCCACCCTGCGGGCCAGCTGGCGATGCTCGGGCTTGAGCCAGGTTTGCCCGGGCAGGCTCTCGTCGGTCTGCGAGTTTTCGAAGAGACCCAGGCGGAACTTGAGGCGCAGCACCCGCTTGACGGCCTCGTCGAGCACCTCGAGGGGGACCTTCTTGTCGCGCACTAATTGCGAGCCCGACTGGTTGTAGTGGCGGCTGACCATTTCCACGTCCACGCCGCCGTTCAGCCCCGCGGCCGCGGCTTCCGAGCCGTTGGCCGCAATGCCGTGGCGCTGCAATTCGTCGATGGCGGTGTAGTCGCTGACCACCACGCCGTCGAACTTCCACTCGTTGCGCAGCACCTGATTCAAAATGAAGTAGTTCGCGCTGGCCGGCACTCCGGCCACGTCGTTGAAGCTGGACATCAGCGAAGCCACGCCCTCTTCGACGGCCGCCTGGAAAGGCGGAAAATAGACTTCGCGCAGAGCCCGCTCGGAAACGTCCACACTGTTGTAGTCGCGCCCCCCCTGCGCCGCCCCGTAGGCCACCCAATGCTTGGCGCAGGCGGCTACCTTGAAAGGACGCGACATGTCCTCGCCCTGAAAACCGCGCACCCGGGCCGCCGCCATCACGCCTCCCAGGTAAGGGTCTTCACCCGCCCCCTCGGCCACCCGACCCCAGCGAGGGTCGCGCGACACGTCGACCATGGGAGCATAGACCCAGCGAATGCCGTCGGCATAGGCCTCGCAGGCCGCCACCGCGGAGGCCTGCTCGAGCAGCTGAGGATTCCAGGTGCACGCCTCACCCAGCGGGATGGGAAAGATGGTCTTATAGCCGTGAATCACGTCGTGGGCCACCAGCAGTGGAATCTTCAGTCGGCTCTGCTCGGCCAGACGCTGGGCCTGGTTGACCTGAGCCACGCCCTTGAAGCTGAGGGTCGATCCCATGCCTCCGTTCCTGATGGCCTCGCGGTCCTGGGCGCTGAGCACCCCGCCGGCCGGGCCCACCTGTTGCAGCTGACCCAGTTTTTCTTCCAGCGTCATCTGGCGCAGCAGGTCGCGAACTCGTTGTTCGACCTCGGGTTGGGGTTCAGCACCCAGCAAGGGGCACAGCAAGAGAGCGCAGGCAAGGGTTCTTTTCAGCATCGGCGCGCCTTCGCCCAGCAGGGCCGGCAATCCCTGGAAACAACTCTTAAACAAACAGGAGCGATGATCGACAATCCTCTTCTTTTCGGCAACGAGCGTTAACTTTCCGAGCCGTATCCTGAAGTCACAGAAGATAGCAGGACAGAGGAGAAACACAAATGATCAACCCTTCACAGCTCACCCCCGAACAACGCCGACGCATTGCCGATGACATTCGCTTCGGTCGCCGCAACCCCGCGACCACTCCGGCGCCCCCGCCACCTCCGGCCAATATCCCCGTGGGCGGAGGCTTCTCGGTGGGCCAGCTGCCTCCGATTCTGCCCCAGAACCTCGAGTATTTTTCGGTCACCTCCGACTACCGTCCGGGGGCCTTGCTGGACTGGGTGGGCTAGTGCTCCGTCAAGCTTTCGTTTGGGGCTTGGCGCTTGTGAAACTCGAACTGAGTCTTACACCGTTTCGATCGCGTGGTCGCAATTGAAACCTCACCAAGGTGGCCGGTGCCATCGGCAAGTCGGAAAGCAAGCAATTTCTCACGACGCGATAGCCTGGGGCTCCCCCCGCGTGAGAAGTTTGCATGTGCGCATTGACTCACCATAGATCTTACTCGTGAGCCCACACTTGCCTCACGAATAGTGTTACCGGCCCCCTTGGTTTGAAGAAGCACTGGGACCCCAGAAGGACATGATGCACTGAAAACATAATGCAGGTGATACATCATGTTGAATTTTCCCTTTCTCAACCGAACTGAGGAGTTGCGCAGGCTGCGGCGCCTCTATCAGCAACCGGGCAAACGTCTGGCTGTCATTTACGGGCGTCGGCGTTGCGGCAAATCACGCTTGCTGCTTGAAAGCCTGCCCGAGAAAACGTCCATCTACTTTTTCTGTGATGAGCGCGAGGCCGAGCTCCAGCGCCACCAACTGGCGGTCGCCCTGAGCGCTGCCATTCCTGGGTTTGACCGGGTTCACTACCCGGATTGGGACTCGCTTTTGGAGCGCTGGTATCGAGAGGCCCCGACGGGCTGGGTGCTGGCACTGGACGAATTCCCGAATCTGGTGAAGGCGTCACGGGAGCTTCCCAGCCTGTTGCAAAAACGCCTGGATACCCTCGAGACGGGTGGCCCCCACCTGGTTCTGTGCGGCTCTTCACAGAGGATGATGCAAGGGCTGGTGCTCGATCGCAAGGCCGCGCTCTACGGGCGCTCTCAAGAGATCTTGCGAATCTCACCACTGCCGGCCGGATGGCTGCCAGAAGCCTTCCCCGGGCTCAGTGCGATAGAACATGTCGAAACCTACGCACTTTGGGGCGGCATCCCTCGCTATTGGGAGCTGGCGGCGGACTTCCCCCGTTGGCCGGAAGCTCTCCAAGATCTGGTGCTCAGTCCTTTGGGCATTCTCCACGATGAACCCCATAGCTTGCTGCAGGACGATCTGGCTGACACACTGCAATCCTCATCTCTGCTGCAACTGATTGGGCAAGGCTGCCAGCGTCTAAGCGAACTGTCGGCCCGATTGGCAAAACCTTCGACCTCACTCAATCGACCGCTGCAGCGACTGGTCGAACTCGACCTCATCGATCGCCAAAAACCCTTCGCCTCTCTGGAAAAAGACACCAAGCGCTCCCACTATCGTATAGCCGACCCCTTCCTGCGCTTTTGGTATCGATACGTATCCCCCCAACGTTCGCACCTGCAGTCGCGTCGATTCGCCCCGGTCATGGCCACAATTCAGGCGGACTTCCCCCATCACGTGGCCGGCATCTGGGAAGACCTGGTGAGAGCATCCATCCCCCAGCTCGGATTGTTTCAGAAAGAATGGGGGTGTGCCCGTCCCTGGTGGGGGCCTGGACTCGACCGAAAACCATTGGAAATCGACGTCGTCGCCGAGAGTCTCGATGGTTCCAGCCTGCTGTTGGGTTCGGTAAAGTGGCAAAGGCAAGGATCGCGAGCGGCTGCCTGGGCCGAACTGGAAAAGCAAGCGGCCCTGTTCCCCGATTCACAAGGACGCCAAGTCCTGCTTTGCCTGTTTACGCAGAAACCGGCAAGGCAGGACCTGGGCCCGGAGCAGGTGCTCCAGGCTCTCCGATAGCGCTCAGCGGATGCGGCGCACCACCGCTCCGCGCTCGTCGACAATCTGGATGCGGTCGCAGTCTTCGACCATCACCACCGTGGCACGCTCGTTGGGACGCGCCGCCGGCATCAGCACCCGACCGTCGCGATCCTTGATGATCACGTTCTGGCCGTTGAGCTGGATGTTGGCCACGTCGCGCTGCCAGAAGTGGCGTCCGCCGCCGCGCATGCGCACCAGACCGTGGGCGCCGCCGGCCGAGTAGTGCAGGTTGTCGGAGCCACGACCGCCGTTGATGGTCACAAACTCCTGGCCCTGACCGCTCTGATAGCGCATCTGGTCATGGCTCGAGCCACCCTGCATCTGCACAAAGCGCGTGCCCGTGCCGGCGGTCTCCACATTCTGCTGGGCCGGCCCCGAGCCCGCTCGCACCTCGATGCTCTGGGTTCCGGCTCCCTCGGTGCGCACAGTCTGGGTAGCGGGACCCGCACCGGCTTGCTGCTGCACCTGCTGGTTGCCGTCGCCGCTGGCCGTGACGGTCTGCTGGCTGGGGCCACGTCCCGTGGTGGTCTGTTGCACCGTATGCTGACCGTCGCCCTGCAGTGTGACCTCCTGGCGACGGGTAGCGCCCGGGCCGGCCTGCTGCTGAACCTGGGTCGAGGCGTCGCCTTCGACCCTCACGTGCTGGCGGCTTTCGCCGCCGGTGGTGGTCTGCACCACCCGTTCCTCACCATCGCCGACCACCGTGGCGCGCTGGGTGGTGTTGCCGCGAGCCGCTTCCTGGCGCACCGTGCCCGAGCCATCGCCCTCGACTCGGGCCAGCTGGGTGTTGCTTCCGCGGTCGGCCTGTTGCACCACCTGGTGGGTTCCGTCACCGCTAATGCTGGTGCGCTGCAGGTCGTCGCCGCGCCCACCGCGCTGCAACACCTGATGATGACCGTCGCCCTGAACGTCGGCGTGCAGATAGTTGTTGCGCTGACCTCCCAGCTGAGTTACCTGCGAAGAACCCGCAGGGGTGGAGGCCGTCAACGAGTTCTCTCCCTGCCCCCCCTGCTGGTGGATACGGGTAAAGCCCTGGCCTCCGCGGGCGTCGAGCTGGGTGCGACCCCAGCCCTGGCCGCGCTGTTCAATGGTCCGACTGGGAGCGTAGCTATGCCAGGCCGGCGTCTCGGAGCGCCACGGGTTGTGGGGTCGAGGGGAGCCATAGCTGTCGGCCCCGTAGGCGGGGGGGGCGGGCTGATAGAACGGGGGCATCGGATAGGCCAGGGGCGCCATCGGAAACATCGGCGGCGACTGCATCATGGCCATCAGGCACAGTTGGTTCTGCATCATCTGCAGCATCGACATCATCAACCCCATCTGCATACCCATTTGCCAACCGGCAGCGGCCTGAGAAAAGGCCATGCCCTGAGAGGCCATCAGTCCGGCCGAGAAGCCCGCTTGATAGGGGTCACCAGGCCCGTGAAAGGGAGAGACACCGCCCCAGGAAGGGGGGCTGTAGATGCCAAATTGCATCGTGTGGTTGCAGATCATCAGAACCTCCTCGCTTTCCAACATTCTAAGGAAGGCTCCGAGAAGAGAGCCGGAAAGCGATTGCCAGAATGTTAACGAGTTCCCAAGATTGGCGGAGCTTCGAGCGGGCACTTGAGCCCCCTCACGACCTGGATATCTTGCTTCCAATGTGTCAGGAGGGGGCCGACCGGCTCCGCGATTGTCGACAGCGAATACTGTCAAGATTAGAGGGATTTGAGCCTGAAGATCGGTTATGGCTGCAACTGGAGACTTCGGCCGTTCTGCAGAGTTTTGACGAGGCCCTGGAGTGGATCAACCTGGCTGTAGACTTCCAACGCCACTTCGAAGCAGAACGCCTGAGCGAACTGCAGCAGCAGTGGCCGCTGGTGCTGCAACGGCTGCAGTTGGACGAATTGCGCTGGTGGGAGGCTTGCTGGTCGGTGCAGGGCCCCACCAGTCATCCGGGTATCAATCGTCTCTTAACGGTGGAAGATCAGAATCAGGCGCTGGCCCTGGAGGTACAACGCTGTCGCGACTGGCAGCCCCAAGACCCATTGGACAGATGGCAAAGCGAGTTGCAGGATTTTTACTCCGATTATTTCGAGTTCCTCAAGTCGGGGCAACTCGACGACGAGCCCCTCTTGGAACTGGGTGCGCGCTACCAGCGTCTCGATCTGGAGCATCTTTGGCGTCGTTACTCGGGCTCTCCCACCGGTTATCCCTGGGTGAATCTGCTGATTCACGGGGTCTGGCTGGAGCAGCAGGGAGCGCTGCACGGCGCCCTGGTCGAACGACTGGTTCGCGAGTTCAACCAGACTCTGGCCGAGGACCCGTTGGCCGCTGACCTCGAGTCCTGGAGTGAGGACTTGCTGAAACTGCGCGGTCGATACAAGGACACGGTCTACCAGGCCCTGGTGGAAGAGGTGCTGGAGCTGCTCGTGTGTGCCTGATGGTGGTTCATTTCCAGCCCGGCCCGCAAGGCCGGACTCTGGTGGTGGCCAATCGTGACGAGTGGCGAGCGCGGCCCACAGCACCTCTGGCGGTGTGGACCGACCCCCCGATGGCTGCGGGCCGCGACTTGCAGGCCGGCGGCACCTGGATGGGCTGGGGATCGGGGGGCATCTGGGGCGGGTTGACCAACATTTACGGCGGTTCCCCCGCGCCCGGCGCACCTTCCAGGGGCGGCCTGATTCCGACCTGGATCGCCTCAGGAGGTCAGCTGGACGCGCTGCCCGATCTGCGGCTCTATGCGGGCGTCAACCTCCTGTTAGGCGACGGCCATTACCTGTATTACCGCAGTAATCGCCACCCCGGGCAACGGCTCGATGGGGGTCTCTATGCGCTGAGCAACGCCTCGCTGGACACCCCCTGGCCCAAGCTGGTGCTGGCCCGTGAGTCGGCCGAGCGCCTGCTGCCAGAGCCTTTCAACCCCGAGGCATGGCTGGCCTGGGGCGAGCAGCGCGGCCCTGAGGAAGGCTTGGGGTCGATTTTTGTCGACCTGCCCGAGTATGGCACTCGTTCCACCACGGTGGCGCTGAGTGACCGGCTGGGCTGGCAAATCTGGGAGCGCCGCCACGATCAGCCTTCCCAGACGACTTATGTGAGATACTCGGAATAGCCTTGCTCGCGAATGCGGGCCAGGTGCGCTGGCCCCGAGAGTGTCGCCCGCCTTTTCCGAGCGAGGGCACATCGGTCATCCTCTCTTACAGTGGGCTTCAGGATAGATGATATAGCTCATCTTTCGGCGACGGACGCTCTGGTATGTATTGACCAATGGAGGTATTGCCGGATGCGCAAGCTGACTTTCGTCTTCGGGTGGTTGCTGTTGTGCAGCTATGGCCTGGCGGCCAAGCCCAAACCAGGAGAGATTCCCATCAAGTTCCCGGCGGTCAAAACGAGCGCCAGGGCCGGTGATTGGATCATGTGCCCACCGCGCCTGTGGCTCGATGAGGCCTTTCAGAAGGGCGTGGACAAGCAGACTTTCATTTTTTATGCGGCCACCATGGACAAACCGGGCTCTGTGGAATCGAGCATCAAGAGCTTGATGGGCGAAAGCCAGCTGATGCCCAACTCCTTGATCATCCCCTTGAAGAGGGGGCAGAAGGCCAAGGTTGGCGATTTGCTGTTGAGCTGGTGGCAGTCGGGATCGGGCCTGAGCCGGGCCATTGTGGTCAAGGGTGGCACCCCCCAGTCTCCCAGGGTTCTCTACCTGGACATGGACCTGGACAATCCCGCCAAGATTGCCCAGAAGGAGGACACGCTGAAGCCCGACAGTTTCCATGCTCTCAACCAGCCCTTTGAGCCGGGAACGTCGGTCGCCGTTCGCGAGGGCAGCCGCTGGAAACACGCCCAGGTGATTCGGGTGGAGGGGAAACAGGTTTTGCTTTTAGGTTTCGCCGGACGGGTAACGGTGGCCGCCAAGAGTGATTGTGTGGGCCTGCCGGTAAGGCCACCCGGCCTCAAGCCGGGAACCCTGGTCATGGCCAAAAACGCCTACGGAATGATTGAACCTGCCAAGGTGGTCAGGGTGGATGCCCGCATTGGTCGCGTCTTCGTCGAATTCACGGGCGGTCTTAAGAAGACGCTGGGTGTGGCCTTTGGCGACTTGACCGTTAAACTGCCATGAGCGAAAACGGTTCTTGAATCGCCTCAGGGGGTCAGCTGGACGCGCTGCCCGAGCCGCAGCTCTATGCGGGCGTCAACCCTCCTGTTTGGCGACGGCCATCAACTGAATTACCGCATTCGCCACCCCGGGCAGTGTCTGAGAGATGGCCTGTACGGGCTGAGCAACGCCTCGCTGGACAGCGCGCACTTTGTGCCTGCAAACCAGGCTCATCGCCCCTCTCCGAGCCCCCATGTGCTGGATCGCGCGCACTTTGTGCCTGCAAACCAGGCTCATCGCCCCTCTCCGAGCCCCATGTG